>JANOXA010000001.1:0-21274 GCA_031418195.1 Hyphomicrobiales bacterium
GGTGGAGAAGGGACGTTGGTTGCCACCGATACCTCACTTCGACAAGTTGTAGTGGTTCCAAATTCCCTTCTCCACCCCTTCGTGGAGAAGGTGCCCCAACGGGGCGGATGAGGTCCCTTTGAGCCAACACTCTATTCCTGCGCTGCCTTCACCTTCAGGCGAGCCGCATGCAGCAGCGGCTCTGTATAGCCGTTGGGTTGTTCAAGGCCTTTCAGCACGAGATCGCAGGCGGTTTGAAAGGCGATTGAGTTGTCAAAGTCAGGGGCCATGGACCGATAGAGCGGATCACCGGCATTCTGCTGGTCAACCACGCCTGCCATCCGCTGCATCGTCTCAATCACCTGCGCCTTGCTGCACACGCCGTGGCGCAACCAGTTTGCCATGTGCTGGGCCGAAATGCGCAACGTTGCCCGGTCTTCCATCAGGCCGACATTGTTGATGTCAGGCACTTTGGAACAGCCGATGCCCTGATCCACCCAGCGCACCACATAACCCAGAATGCCTTGCGCGTTGTTGTCGAGTTCCCGTTGAATATCGGCTATCGACCAATTGGGCCGTTGCACAACGGGAATTGAAAGTATGTCGGAGAGACTGGAGCGCTTCTGGCCTTTGAGTTCCTGCTGGCGCTTTTTCACATCGACGGCGTGATAATGTGTGGCATGCAGTGTGGCAGCGGTAGGGGACGGCACCCAGGCAGTATTGGCGCCGGCCTTTGGATGTGCGATTTTTTGTGCGAGCATGTCTGCCATCAGGTCAGGCATGGCCCACATGCCTTTGCCGATTTGGGCAACACCCGAAAATCCTGTTGCAAGTCCTTGGTCGACGTTCCAGTCCTCATAGGCCTTGATCCAGGTTGCTTGTTTCATGTCGCCTTTCCGCAACATCGGGCCTGCTTCCATTGCTGTGTGCATTTCATCGCCGGTGCGATCCAGAAAACCCGTGTTGATGAACACCACGCGATGCTGTGCTGCGCGGATGCATTCCTTGAGATTGACAGTGGTGCGCCGCTCTTCATCCATGATGCCAAGTTTGATGGCATTGCGCGGCAGGCCCAGTATATCTTCAACACGATCAAAAGTCTTGACCGCAAAGGCCACCTCATCTGGTCCGTGCATCTTGGGTTTCACGACATACATGGAACCAACTTTTGAATTGGCGCGACGACCATTCTTGCCGAGGTCGTGCAGGGCGATCAACGCCGTGAACATGGCATCCATCAGGCCTTCGGGAATTTCGTGACCTTCGCTGTCAAGAATAGCAGGCGTCGTCATCAAGTGACCGACATTGCGCACCAGCATCAGGGCGCGACATCGCACGGGAAGCGGCGAGCCAGCAGGTGAAAGGTAATCGATATCCGGATTAAGCTTCCGCAGCGTGGTCTTGCCATGTTTGACCAACGCTTCCTGCAGATCGCCTTTCATCAAGCCCAGCCAATTGCGGTAGACCAGCGTTTTGTCTTCGGCATCAACGGCGGCAACCGAGTCCTCGCAATCCATGATTACCGTCATGGCGGATTCGAGCCAGACATCGGAAATATGCGCGGGGTCATCCCGGCCAGTCCGGCTTTTAGAATCGACGATGATTTCAATCAGCAGTCCATGGTGACGCAACAGCACCTGCAATTCATTCGTGGAGTCCACGAGGTAACCTGTAAACTGCTCCGGGCTTTTCAAGGCGCTGACACCTTGCGCCGTTTCAATGTGAAGTTTGCCCGCCTCAACGGCGAGTTTTTTGACTTCCGCCCACAAGCCGAGGCTGAGCGGAACGACTGAATCCAAAAACGCCCTGGACCATGCCACCACCTTGGCTCCCCGTGCCGGATCGTATACTTTCGACGTGGCGGTTTCGCGCGGAATGGCATCAGTCCCGTAGAGCGCATCATAGAGCGAGCCCCACCGCGCATTGGCGGCGTTGAGTGCGTATCGGGCATTCATCACGGGAACCACCAGTTGCGGTCCGGCAAGCGTGGCAATCTCTGCATCGACACCTTGTGTGGCGATGGAAAAATCTGGCCCTTCTGGAACGATGTAGCCAATACTGTGGAGGAAAGCCTCTTGCGCTTCTACACTGCCGCCGGGATTGGCCCGGTGCCAACCATCAATGGCCGCCTGCAAAGTGTCACGCCGCTGGAGCAGCACCTTGTTTTCAGGTGCCAGATCATGGATGAGGCCAGAAAAGCCGGACCAGAAATGGCTTTCTGCAATTCCGGTTCCCGGCAGCGCTTCATCGCGAATGAAATCGGCCAATCCCTCATCAACCTGCAAACCGGATTTATTGATATATTGCATCAGCAGTTAAACCTTCATGCCAATTATTTGTTCAGGGATTGGCCCGCCATAGGCCCAGTCCAAAAGTTCAATCGTGTGAACGATCGGCACACCCATGCGCCCGCGCATTTGAGAGATACAACCAATATTTCCGGTGGCCACCACTTGTGGCTGAAGCGACTGGATATTGACAATCTTGCGGTCACGCAAGCGGTTGGCGATTTCCGGCTGCATGATGTTATAGGTGCCAGCCGAGCCACAACATAAATGCCCCTCTGGCACGTCGCCTACGTCGAAGCCAGCCTTTTCCAGCAGGGCCTTGGGTTGGTTCCTTATCTTCTGGCCATGCTGCATGGAACAGGCGGAATGATAGGCCACCCGCAGGGATTGACGGCCGATGGGCAGGTTTTGGGCAAACAGGAATTCTGTGACATCCAAAGCCCTGCCGCTGATGGCCTTGGCCTTGTCGGCATAGACAACGTCATTGCGGAACATGTGGCCATAGTCCTTGATGGTGGTGCCACATCCCGACGCGGTGATGACCAGGTGATCAAGATTTTGATCCGTCCACTGATCAATCGAGCGGCGCGCACGGGCAAGCGCATCCTGCTCCTTGCCCATGTGATGGGTGAGGGAGCCGCAACAACTCTCTTGTCCGGCCACCACAACCTCAAATCCAAGGCGTGTCAATAATCGGATGGTGGCGGCATTGATACTGGGTTCCAGAACAGATTGAACGCAGCCCATCAGCAGTCCGACCCGGCCTTTGCGTGGCCCCGCAGCGGGATAGACTCCGGGTTGACCCAGGGGTTCAACTGGTTGCAGTCTTGACGGCACAAGATCAAAAAGTGCGGCGATGCGTGTTGCCCCCAAAAGCTGCAACACCGGGCGGAAGGGTTTGCCCAGCCACGCCGCGATCAAGGCCAGGCGGAAAAGCCGGGGGTTTGGCATGAGTGTAGCCAACACATTGCGCAGCAGGCGCTCAAACAGTGGCCGCTTGTAGGTTTCCTCAATGTGGCTGCGTGCCGTATCAACGAGATGCATGTAGTTCACGCCGGAAGGGCAGGTGGTCATGCACGACAAACAAGAGAGGCAGCGATCAACATGTTTCACGGTTTCTGCCGTGGCCGCCTCGCCTTTTTCCAGCATTTCCTTGATCAGGTAAATTCGCCCCCGCGGGCTGTCCAACTCGTCGCCGAGCAAAACATAGGTGGGGCAGGTGGCCGTGCAAAAGCCGCAATGGACGCAAGAACGCAAAATGCCATTGGCATCGGCGATTTTCGGGTCAGAGAGTTGATGTGGGGTGAAAAGTGTTTGCATCAGATTGCCCCGTACATGCGGCCTGGATTCAGTTTGGCATCAGGATCGAAAGCCCTTTTGATCCTCTCACCAAGTGCGCCCACGCCGGACGATGGGGGCTGAAACACTGGCACTTCAGCGCGAACCGGGTCGGGGGCCTTGAACAGGAATGCATGGCCTTCAGGCACGGCATTGCGAACCGCCATGGCGTGTGCATCATCTGCGAAAGGAAGGGCGAGCCAGATCAAACCGCCAGCCCAGTCATAATAGTGCGTACACGGAGCATGTTCGGAGATCCGTTTGATGGTTGCGAAACCTTGCAGTGGTGGCACACTGATGCGCCAAAGCACATCATCCCCAGACATTCGCAGAACTTGGCAATCCCGGATGCGCTGCCACATCTTTTGGGATGCCGTCTGGTCCAACACCTCGCTTGGGCGATCCAGCAATTTTGCCAGGCCGTCGCGGCGCGTGTGCACAGAACGGGCAATGCCTTCAAGCCGCAGCAAGGTACCAACACCTGGCAAATGGGCGGCACCCGACACTTCGCACGATGATTGCATGGCAAGGGACATGACATGCATGGCCTCATGATCATTCAGACCATGCACCAGCAACGTCGCCTCCGTTTCCGGTCGCGGCAACACCTTGAAAATTACCGAGGTCAACACCGCCAGCGTGCCGAATGAGCCCGCCATCAATTTCGGCATGTCATAGCCCGTCACATTTTTGACAACCCGCGCCCCTGCCTTGAAGATTTCTCCACGGCCCGTGACACCTTGTACGCCCAGAACATGATCGCGCACCGCCCCGGCCTTGATGCGGCGCGGACCCGAAAAGCCTACATTCAGCAAACCACCCAGACTGCCGCTGCTGTCACTGCCCAACACCCTGCCGAAATCCGGCGGTTCAAAAGCCAGAATCTGGTTCTTGCTTTCGAGCACAGCCTGAATTTCGGAAAGCGCTGTTGCGACACCCGCCTCAAGCACCAATTCCTCAGGCTCGTAGCTGGTGATGCCAGAAAATTTTGTGAGGTTTATTCGATTTTCGCAGGGTGCGTGGCGGCCAATACTTCGCTTGGAAGCCCGCCCGCAAATTTCAAAAGGTTCCAGTGCAGTGCCAATCAGCTCCGCCAATTCAAGTTCTGTTGCAGGTGAAAATTCTGCCACGATCAAAACCGCGGCAATTCGGGAAAGGCCAATTGACCCTTGTGGACTTTCATGCGGCCCAATTCCGCACAGGCATGCAAGACCGGAAAAACTTTCCCGGGGTTCAAAAGCCCCTTGCCATCAAAGGCACATTTGAGGCGCTGCTGCACGGCCAAATCCGTTTCTGAAAACATTTCCGGCATCAGGTCGCGCTTTTCCACGCCAACACCATGCTCACCCGTCAACACGCCACCTACTTTAACGCAGAGCCGCAAGATATCCGCACCAAAAGATTCTGCCCGTTCCGTTTCGCCTTCGGCGTTTGCATCAAACAGGATGAGGGGATGCAAATTGCCGTCGCCGGCATGAAAAACATTGGCGACGCGCAATTGGTATTTGCGCGACAACTCCTCCATGCCGCGCAACACTTCGGGCAATCGCTTGCGGGGGATGGTGCCATCCATGCACATGTAATCGGGCGAAATCCGTCCCGCCGCCGGAAACGCCGCCTTGCGCCCCGCCCAAAACAACAGGCGTTCTGCTTCGGAATTTGAAATGCGCAGGTTCGAAGAATTGTTCCGCTGGGCAATGGCCGCAACCCGGGCAACAAGCTCATCTACTTCAACGGTGGGACCATCGAGTTCAACGATCAGCAACGCCTCGACATCTCTGGGATAGCCAGCCTGCACAAAATCTTCCGCCGCATGGATGGCGGGCCTGTCCATCATTTCCATGCCGCCGGGAATAATGCCTTCTGAAATCACATCTGCTACGCATTGTCCGGCATCTTCGCTTGACGGAAAGCCGATCAGCAAGGCCCGCGCTGTTTCAGGTTTTTGCAGGATGCGCACCGTCACTTCGGTGATCACGGCAAGCAAGCCCTCCGAACCTGTGAGAATTCCCATCAGGTCATAACCATCGCTGTCAAGATGCTTGCCGCCCAAGCGGATGATTTCGCCGTTTGGCAGAACGCATTCCAGACCAAAGATGTTGTTTGTCGTGAGGCCATATTTCAGACAATGCACACCACCGGAATTTTCCGCGACGTTGCCGCCAATGGTGCAGGCAATTTGCGAAGACGGGTCTGGCGCATAATAAAAACCGCGATGTTCCACAGCCTTGGTGATGGCCAGATTGGTGACGCCAGGTTGCACCACAACGCAGCGATTGCCAAAATCCACGTCGATGATCTTGTTGAATTTCGCCAAGCCAAGCACAATGCCATCGGCGAGGGGAAGAGCTCCACCGGACAGCGAGGTGCCCGCGCCACGCGGCACAGTCTTGATGCCTTCCCGGTGGGTGTATGCGAGGATGGATGAAACCTGAGCGGTCGTCTCCGGCAAGACCACGAGCATCGGCGGTTGGCGGTACATGGCCAGACCGTCGCTTTCATAGACTTTGAGTGAACGCGCGCCATCAATCACATTTTCAGGCGGCACGATCTGGCGCAATGCGGCGGCAATTTCACTGCGCCGTGCCAAGATGGCTTGATCGGGCAGGGGCATTTTCAGCATGAGGCTGATTCCGATGGCCAATGGATTTGACCCGTATTCTCCCTCCCCCTTGTGGGGAGGGCCGGGGTGGGGGTCGATCCGGCGGATGAGTCAAGGCAAGAATTCTTCGCAAAAACAACAGTCTGAGCGACCCCCAACCTAACCCTCCTCACAAGCGGGAGGGAACTTCTGAGCGAGCATGATCGATCACTGAAGGTTATTTCAAATGGCTGTTGGTGAAATTTCATCCGTTGATGCTGAGATAGGTTGAGTAGAGTGAGGTGGTGCCGCAGATAAACAAGCGGTTGCGCGCAGGCCCACCAAAACAGACATTGGCCACCAACTCGGGAATTTTGATCTTGCCGATGAGTAGCCCGTCTTTATTGTAGCAATGCACGCCATCTGCGGCACTGGTCCAAATCCTGTCTTTCTGGTCGACGCGGAAACCATCAAACATGCCTGATGTGCATTCTGCAAACACCCTCGAATTGCCGAGGGACTTGCCATCGACGCTGACCTTCACGGCGCGAATGTGTTTTGGCCCTTCGGGATCATGGCTTCTGCCCGTATCGGCAATATAGAGAATGGATTCATCCCGGTTGAAGGCGAGGCCGTTGGGTTTGATGAAGTCGTCGGCGACCACCGAAACTTCGCCAGTTTGTCCATCGATACGGAAGACGTGGCAACCATCCTGTTCTTGCGGCGAGGTCTTGCCTTCATAGTCGAACAATATTCCATAGCTTGGATCGGAGAACCAGATGGAGCCATCAGATTTCACCACAACGTCATTGGGGGAATTCAGGCGTTTTCCTTTGTAGCTGTCGGCCAGCACGGTGATGGAACCATCATGCTCTGTGCGCGTGACACGTCGGCCCAGATGTTCGCAGGTGACAAGCCTGCCTTGCGGATCGGTTGTGTTGCCGTTGGAGTTGTTGGAAGGTTGGCGGAACACTGACATGTGGCCGCTGCATTCATCCCAGCGCAACATGCGGTTGTTGGGGATGTCCGAAAACACCAGGTAGCGCCCCGCTGCAAACCAGGCCGGTCCTTCAGCCCAGCGTGCACCGGTCCATAGCCGTTCAACCCGGCCATGGCCCGTGAGCAGGCTGTTGAAACTGGGGTCAATGGCTTCGAATCCTGTGCCTTCAATCTCTCCGTAAAACATCGCGTCTCCCTCATATGCCTCGGCGGATAGCTTCTCATTTTCGGGGAGCATCCCACAAGTTTGGCTTTTCGTCATCAAGCAAAGTAATTTTTTGGCACCACGGTCGCAGAGCTACATTTTAACGAGCTGGTGCAAGACGCGGTCGCGGATTTCTTCCAGGTCGCAAGTTCGGGCTCTGACGTGTTCGTCGCCACTGGATTTGAAAATCTCGATCTGTTGATCCAGCGTTGCCGTCCACGCCCCATCAGCCGATGCATGATTACTGATTAGATGCCAGCACGGCGCCACCAAGCTGGCGTCTTCCAAAAGGGCAATCTGAAAACCTATCTTGTCATTGCCGTCTTCTGCCAGTTCAGCGATCTGCATTCGCAACTCGGCCATCGAACGGGCAATTGCCGAATTGAGGTCAGCAGCTTCCGCAGCCGGATTTCCTGAATGTTCGCGCTTGCCCACCAATATCCCCCACTCCCGATCCCGAGGGATTAGGCAAAAGCTGGGCGTTATACAAATTGTAAAGTCAGTAGCGTGGCGGATAAGCTGGGGTGGGTGCAGATTTGAGCGTGGAACCGAGACGCCACAAGCTGTGGCCCACCAAAGTGATGATCACAATTGCCCCGCCGGTCAAAACTTGCGACGTGGGAGCTTCGGCAAACAGCAGCCATATCCACACGGGAGTCAGCACCGTTTCCAGCAGAAAAAACATGCTGACATCGGCTGACGGCAGATAGCGGGGTCCATTGGCGATCAATGATGAAGCCAAGGGTATGAATATCAAGCCATTGAGCGCAACCCAGAACCACGTTGGCATGCCCAGATAGGCCGCATTGTGCAAAGTGGCGAGTGAATCGCTGATCGAGGGTGCGGCAACAATCAAAACGCCAAGCGATACCAATGCTGACATCAAGCTGCCCAGCGCCAGGCTTGTGGCCACGTTCTTTCCGCTGGCCCTGATAATGGTAAATGCAGCGGCTGTGCAGGTTGCGCAGATCAGGGCAAACAGGTCCCCCCAGGCTTTGCCCAGGCTGAGGCCCTCTCTGACAATGATGCCAACCCCGACAAGAGCCAGAACAGTGGCAATCCAGGTGAACATGTGGATCGGTTCCTGAATGAAAATGCGCGAGAAGACGGCTGTCAGTACCGGCACCAGGGCAATGATGAAAACCACATTGGCTGCATTGGTTTCAACGACCGCAGCCATATAGGCGATGTTGGCGATGGTGTTGGTGAAAACCACAGCCCAGGCCGCTTTGCCATGGATGTAAGGTGATTTGTCGCCATTGCGCTGCCGCATGAAAAACCAGACCGCGCTGATGGATATGAACAGGAACAAGCCCCGCGCCACACCCATCGACCACTTGTCACCTCCGGCCATGCGGAGCAGGGGCAGGTCGATGGTGAAAAGAAGTCCACCAATTGTAGTGATCAACAAGCCAAAACGGACGGCACTATCGGTATTGCTGGAGTTATGGGCTTTCAAAATCATTCAACTCCGGCTTCGTCAGTGTTAAAGTGCTATTTGGATTGTGAACGCCTGTCAATCGCAGGTTGAAGGGGTAGTAAAGAGTGGACAAGATAAGCAAGAATTACGGATTTTGGCATAACTCACAGCTGGAAATGAAACTCAAACAATTCTAAAAGTTGGAAACATTCCGGAGAATCACCAACAATATCAATCTAGTGCAACTTAAAAGTGCAAATAAACAACAATACAATCATAATCTCTTGCAGACGTCAAGTCTGCGCCGATTGGTTTTCCGGGGCTTTCTGATTTCTTCCAGCCGCTCGATTGACAATTTTCAGATGACAAACCGATGACAGATTTTACTCCCCTTTATTCAACGCTGGGCGGCATGTTGATTGGCCTGTCGGCCGTGATACTGATGGCCAGTCTGGGCCGCATCGCTGGCATGACCGGCATTCTCGCTGGCATTATACCGCCAAGGGATGCTGAGACCCCCGACAATTTTGTTTGGCGGCTGGTGTTTCTGGCGGGTGCCGTCATGGCACCGGTGATCTTGCGCCTGGCCGGATTTATCCCGCCGTTCAGTGTGCCTGCGCCACCAGCAATACTCGTCATTGGCGGACTGTTGGTTGGCATTGGCGTAAACTTTGGTGGCGGCTGTCCCAGTGGCCATGGCATTTGCGGGCTGGCACGCTTTTCTCCCCGTTCATTGGTTGCGGTGATCACCTTCATGTTGGCTACTGCCATCACGGTTTATGTGGTTCGCCATGTGGTTGGGGGATAGGTCGATGCGTTGGTTAGCTGCTATGGTTTCGGGATTGTTGTTTGGTGCAGGCATTGCCTTGTCAGGCATGATCAACCCTGCAAAGGTTTTGAACTTCTTTGATGTGGCGGGAACCTGGGATCCCAGCTTGATCTTTGTCATGGGGGGTGGCTTGCTGGTCGCCCTGATTGGCTATCGCATCGTGTTTGCCACACGTTCACAGCCCTTGTTTGACACGAAGTTCCACTTGCCAACAGCGACATCCATCAATGCGCCGTTGATTGCCGGCGCTGCGGTATTTGGCGTGGGATGGGGCCTGTCGGGTTTTTGCCCCGGCGGTTCAATCCCCGCCTTGGGTTTGGGTGAAAGCAACGCATTTGTCTTCGTGGCGGCCATGATTGTCGGGCTTGCAACTGCAAAATGGTTCAAACGGCGTCAGCCTGTTTAGCAGGCTGCTGAAGTTGCTGGATTTCAAAGCAATCGATCTTTTTCACTGTGACAGCCAAACGCTGCACGGTGTAGGTGGTGACCGATTACCGACCTTCCCTGAACCACATGCCGGTGATGGCGATGAGCAGCAGGGCGAGGCTTGCCAATGTTGCGAAGAGTGGAATTTCGCGGATGGCCGTCACACGGTATTGTCCATTGTCCTTGATGCCGGCCCAACCACTGCCGGCCATCAGGCTGCCTGGCTTGGCTTTGGTCAGGCGGAGCAAGCCGTCTTCGAGCCAAAAAGCGCCACTGCGTGATGCTGCGAGAATGCCAGCGATTTTATCTGGTGTTGCCCTGACATCAGACGATTCCTTGGCGTCGGTTGCGCCAATCACAGCGAGGGTTGTGAGTTTTCCGTCACTTGCCGTGTAGAGGCCGGGAATTTTCATGGGAATGCGGGCTGTAAACAAACCGGGCGTGGCTTCTTTGAGTTCGAGCTTCTGCAAACTGCCATCCGGTGCCTTGAGTTCAACCATTTCTGTAGCGTCGGCAAGGGTGCGCCGTTCGATCAGAATGTTTTGTCCTTCCTGCCTTGCCAGCAGGGCTTCCTCTTCAAGGTCGGGTTCTTTCATCAGCCAATGGGCGAGGCGACGCAGCAATTCGATTTGCGGGCCACCGCCTTCATAGCCCCTGGCCCACAGCCAGCCGTGGTCGGAAAGAAATTGTGCCACGCGGCCCTGGCCGACGTGGGAGAGCACCAGCAGCGGTTTTTGGTCGGGGCCTTGCATCAGCGTGTTGGCTTCTGGCAAGGTATTGGCGTTGATCACCCGAAACCAGCGACCCCATGTCGGTGCAGTTGTGGCATTGTTGCTGCCCAGCAGTCCCTGGCTGACGGGATGGCGAAATCCATCCTTGGTCACCTCGGGCCTGAAGGCCTGTTCGGTGATTTCGCCCGTGGGTGTGGCAGGCATGATGTCGGCCAAGGGGGTTGAAAACAGTCCATCAATCGCTGCCAGATCAGGGCCTGAGGAAATCAATACAGCACCACCTTCGCGTACATAACTGCTGACGTTCGCCAGATAGCTGTCGGGTAAAATCGACTGCATGCGGTAGCGGTCGAAGATCACCAGATCAAAGCCCTTGATCTTGTCGAGAAACAATTCGCGGGTTGGAAAGGCAATGAGTGAGAGTTCCTTGGTTTGGGTGCCGTCCTGTTTTTCAGGGGGCCGCAAAATTGTGAAATGCACGAGATCAACCGCCGCGTCAGATTTCAACAGGTTGCGCCAGGTGCGCTCGCCGGGATGCGGCTCGCCCGACACCAGCAACACCCGCAAGCGATCACGAATGCCCTTGATCTGCACCAGTGCCTTGTTGTTGGTGAGCGTCACTTCGTTTTCGCGCGGTGCCGCTTCGATCTGCAAAAGGTTTTGTCCGGCATGGTCGATGGCGACAGACAACGTGTGGGGCGTGTTGGGAGAAAGTTCAAGCAGGCTTTCCTCGCCATTGGGCAGGCGCAGGGTGATCGTGATCGGCCCCGTTGTTGCTGGTGTGTCTTCGACATGAAATGTCACGTCCCGCGGTTGGCCGGTGATGGCAAAGCGAGGTGCCTGATCGATGACGACCCGTCGATCTGTTTCACTTTTGCTTCCTGACAGCAAAGCCTGGATGGGGCCACTCGCCAGTTGTGGGCTGAGCTTTGTCGGCACATCATGGATCTGGCCATCGCTGATGATGATGGCACCGCCATAACGTTCAGCGGGAATGCGTTCCACCAGCTTTTCAAGGGCAGAAAACACCCGTGTCCCATCGCTGTCGGCAGTGGTGCCGGTCACGGTACGGCCCAAACGCATTTCCGTGTTGCCCAATGCTGCGAGGCGTTTTTCAACTTCCGCCAACGCTGCCGCTGTTTGCTCGCGCCGTTTGCCGATGTTCTGGCTGTCGCTGTCATCAACCACAACAGCCACAATGTCGGAGAGGGGTTGGCGGTCTTCGGTTGAAAACAGCGGATTGGCAATTGCCGCCAAAACCAGCGTCAGCGAAAACAGCCGCAAGGGCCAGCCCCTGCGGCGAAGGTAAACCAGGACAAGTGCCAAAAGGCCTGCGACCGCACACAGAACCCAAAACCAGGGCCATGACAACCAGGGTTGGAAGCTCAGGTTGAAGCCGCTCATTGTCCCAATCTTTCAAGCAAGGCCGGCACATGCACCTGATCGGCTTTGTAATTGCCGGTGAGGGCATACATCACGACGTTGATACCAGTGCGAATGGCAAACTCCCTTTGCCTGTCGGATCCCGGCACAACGGCGTAAAGCGGTTGGCCCGTGTCATCGATGGCCCAGGCTGCTGCATAATCGTTGGATCCAATGATGACGGTCGAAACACCATCAGCGGTGCCGGGAGAAGCGCTTTCGCTGTCAGACTCGGCTTCGACCCAAGGCCTTGGCCCTTCAAAGCGGCCGGGAAAATTGTCGAGCAGATAGAAGCTGCGGGTCAAGACATGTTTTTCCGGTGTTGGTTCAAGCGGTGGCAAGTCGAGGTTCTGTAACAGGGTGCGAATGGCTCCACCGCCTTCCGATGTGCTGACACCGCCGTCGCGCGTGTCAAAGAAGATGGTGCCGCCGTTTTTGAGATAGTTTGCAACCTTGTTGCGCGCCACATCGCTCAACGGCACTTCACTGTCGCGCACGGGCCAATAGAGCAGGGGGTAGAAAACAATTTCGTCTTTTTCAATGTCTATGCCATTGGGCTCAGAAAGTGCTGCCGAGGTTCTGTCGGTGACAAACACTGTCAGGCCGCGCAGGCCCGTGCGGCTGGTTTCGTCAATCTCGGAATCGCCGATTTTGACATAAGCCAGGCGGCTATTGAGGGCGGCCTGCATGTCGGCATCAGCGATGGGGGCATCTTCGGCCAGAGAAGGCGGCGGCGATAGTGGAATAAATGCCAAGAAGACCAAGACGGCAAGGGCTGGTCTGGTGCGGCGAAATCCGCCCCCCAACAACAGGGTAGCCAAACAATCGACCAGGAACAACACGGCCGCGGCGGCAAAAACCAGGGGTGCAAGATCGCGGCGGGGCTGGGCTTCATAGGCTTGCACAGTGGCGCCTGAAAATGTTGCCGGAAGGGCCTTCAAATCACCGGCAGCAATACCGAGATTGATGGCGCGTTCGCGCCCTTGCCTGACGTAGAGGCCGGGGGCTCTGAAGGGCAAGGCACTGTCTGATTCAATTTCACTGGCTGCAAGGGGCGGTGCGTTGCCATCGGCGGAAACCAATTCGCCGTTGCCTGTCAACAACATGCGTGGAACATAGAATGCATCACTGGAAGTCGCTGTGCTGGCTGAGGTGGCCGTGGCATCCAGCCCCGCCACTTTTTGAAGCATTGAGAGGAATAGACCCGACAAGGGCAGATTGGACCAACTGGCGTTTGACGTGACATGGAACAACACGATCAATCCCTTGCCACGTTTCTGGGCGGTGACCAAAGGCGTGCCATCGGAGAGACTGGCCCAGGTGCGATCGGAAATTTCCGGATCGGGTTCAGCAAGCACTTGTCGTGTGACCGTGATTTTTGGGTCTATCAACAAACCTGCAAACGGGCTGGCTTCTGGAAACGCCGCAAGACCTTGGGGCACTTCCCAGCTCAAGGCGCTGCCCAAAGTGCGGTCACCTTCGCGCAATTTTACAGGCAAAAGGTCATCGGTCGCCGCTGCCAAACGGGGGCCAGCAAATCGCAGGAGAATGCCACCACCGCTGATCCATTGTTCAAGCCGGACTTTGGCTTGTTCAGGGAATTGGCCGATATCCGCGAGCACCAACATGGAGAGGCCGGAATCCATCAGGCTTGAAAGTTCGGCATCAGTTTGCGGTTCGTAGAGTTCAGCAAAAGGCTCAAGGCCCCGGCGCAAATAATGCAGTGGCGAAAGCAGCGGTTGTGCCTGTTCGCGGGTTTCGTTGCCTTGCAGGGCAATGGTGCGTCTGCGCCAGCGGTCGTCGAACAATTGGCGGGCCCCGGCATGAGCTTGTCCCGCTATGCCGATGGACTGGATTTCATTGCGCAGCGTGGTGGGCAGGTTGATGACGACCTGCTTTTCGTTGGCGCCTGCAAACTCAACCGGCAGTTCCAGCAATGTGCGGCCATTGATGGCTTGCACGATGACGCTTGTCGGGCCGCTGACTTGGGAGGTGGACTTGATGACGGTCGTAGTGATGTCGTTGCCTTGCACAGCCAACTTGCGCAAAGCCAGGGGCAGATTTTTTGTATCGGGTATTGTCACGCGCAATTGTGCCGCCGGGAACAGCTCCCGCAATCCGTCAATGAATTTCTGGCCGCCAGCGGTTTCAAGGCCATCGCTGAGCCATAACACCGATGAAACACCTTTCAGGCCGGGATCGCGCAGTTTTGCCAGCAGGGCTGGACGGTCAGTGGATTTTGCCATCGGTCTCATCAATCGCGCGCTTTCCAAGGCATCCCTGGCGGGTTCCGCAATTTTGTTGAGGGGCAACGTTGTTGGTGTTGTGCCGATTAAAGTCACGGCACTGCCTTCAAGCCTTGCCTGTTCCAAAACGCCTTGCAGATAGGCTTTGTGCTGGTTCCAATTTGCAGCGGCGGCCCAGCCATCATCAACGATCACCAGACGATGGCCAGCGGGTAGAATACTGCCGCCCTTTGGCTGCAGGAATGGTTGCGCCACGGCGAGAATGAACAACGCGGCCAGCGCCAATCGCAACAACAACAGCCACCACGGAGTTTTGTCGGGGGTTTCCTGCTGATTGGGCAAGCCCAGTAAAATACGGATCGGCGGAAAAGCCAGTTGCCGGGGGCGGGGCGGGGTGAAGCGCAACAACCACCAGATAATCGGCAGGGCGACCAGCCCCAATAAGGCGAGAGGGGTGCCAAAGCCAAGGGCTTGCAGAAAACCGTTCATGCTCTTGCACTTGCCATGGCAACACGCGCCCTGTTCAATGCCCCACTCACCCTGAGGTGCAAGGGCAACAGGCATTGGGCGGGAGTTTGATCGGTGCGGTGGACGATGAAGGTCCAGCCCAGGGAACGGGCCAGATCGCGTAACCCATCGCGGTGCTGCAGAAATGCTTTGGCATAATCCCCGCGCAAATCTTCCGTTTTGCGGGCGAGATAAGATGCTGGCATGTCCATCCCCTGGAATTCAATGCGGCCCTCAAATGGCAGGCTTTCTTCTGCCGGGTCGTTGATTTGGACGAGATGACCCTGAATGCCCGTTGCTGCCAATCGCGTCAGGGATTGCCGCAACGCATCGAGGGGATCGAGAAAATCGGAAATCAGCAGGGCGGCCGCACGTTTTTGCAACGGCTGGCTCTGCGGCAGGTTTTCAGGCTTTGGCTGTGCCACCCATTCGGCCAATCGTTGCAAAGCCATGCGGCCATGGCCTGCCCGGTGCGGCGATCCCAGGACACCCACCCGTTCATGGCCCCGCACAGCAAGGCTTGCAGCTGCGATGGCCAAAACTTGCGCCCGTTCCATTTTACTGGTGGTGGCGAGATGCGACTGGTAGCGCATGCGCGGCGATGCATTGGCCCACACCCACAGGGTGTTGGCACTTTCCCATTCGTTCTCTCGAATATAGACCTTGTCGCCTTTGGCGGAGCGGTGCCAATCGACACGTGCCGTGGAGTCGCCAAAACTGTAGGGGCGGTATTGCCAGAAGCTTTCGCCTGTGCCTGCGGTTTTACGCCCATGCACCCCAAGGATCACCGAGGCCGCAATCTTTTCCGCCCGCACCAACAGCGGTGGCAATGCCGAAGCCAAGGCTTCGCCGGATTGCTGAAGGCGCAAGGAAGTCTGGGCAGCTGTCAAGCGACCTCCCTCAAACGTGGCACCTGGGCTTTTGATTTCGACATGCTTTTAGGCCAGCAGGTTTTTCAAATGGCTGATCATGTCGGCCATGGTTTTGCCATCAGCGCGGGCTTGGAAATTCAGCGCCATGCGGTGTTTGAAGACTGGTTCGAGAAGCGAAGCCACATCATCGATTGAAGGCGTCAGGCGGCCATCAATCAAAGCCTTGGCGCGGGCACCCAGCATCAGGGCTTGGCTGGCGCGGGGCGATGGCCCCCAGGCAATGGATTCGTTGATCAGTGCATCAGCATCAGGGCCCGGCCTTGCGGCCCGCACCACACGCAATATGGCTTCCACCACTTGCTCGCCAACAGGCAAGGTACGGGTGAGGCGTTGGGCCGCCACAAGATCAGCGGAGGACATGACAATCCTGGCCTCGGCTTCTTCATTGCCAGTGGTTGAAAACAGCATACGGCGTTCGGCATCCAAAGGTGGATAGGTAATATCGACCTGCACAATGAAGCGGTCCAATTGTGCCTCAGGCAGGGGGTATGTGCCTTCCTGTTCAATGGGGTTTTGTGTGGCCAGCACATGGAAGGGATGTGGCAAATCGTGTCGTACACCTGCAATCGTCACATGGTGTTCCTGCATGGCTTGCAGAAGTGCTGATTGGGTGCGCGGCGAGGCACGGTTGATTTCATCGGCCATCAGCAATTGGCAAAACACTGGGCCCGGCACAAAGCGGAAAGACTTGCGGCCCTTCTCGTCTTCATCAAGCACTTCTGAACCCAAGATATCAGCAGGCATCAGGTCGGGTGTGAACTGTACACGCTTCTCATCCAGCCCCAACACGCGGCCCAGCGCTGCAACCAGTTTGGTTTTGGCAAGTCCCGGCGCACCCACCAGCAGTGCGTGACCGCCCGCCAGAATGGCAACCAGACAAAGGTCAATCACTTCTTCCTGGCCATAAACCACATCTTTCAAACTGGCGCGGGCTTGGGCCAATTGTTCAGTGATGGTTTCAAGTTCCCGGACGGATTTTGTTGCAACGGTGCTGCTAGCCATGACTCTTGCGATTTCTTCCACTATATAATTGTTATGTCGATTTTTCGAACCGGACTAATCCTGATGGCGCAGCATGGCGCAAACATGGCGGCTTTGCCCGATTCTGACTTGGGATTACAATGATGGCGACAAGTCGCGATGCAAGCAATCCCTTGGCCGGATTAAATGAAATTCACAATGCAGGCAAAGCCCTGCCGCCGGTACATTTGTGGAACCCACCTTTTTGTGGCGATATTGACATGCGCATTGCTGCCGATGGTACCTGGCATTACATGAAATCGCCCATCGGCCGCAAACCGCTTTACACATTGTTTTCAAAGGTTTTGCGGCGGGATGCGGATGGTAAATACTATCTTGTCACGCCTGTGGAAAAATGCGGAATTGCGGTGGATGATGCGCCCTTTGTGGCCAGCCGCATGAATGTGTCGGCCAGGGGGCGGGCACAGTCGATCAGTTTTGAAACGAATTGTGATGATCAGGTGACGGTGAACGCCGCCCATCCCCTGCGGTTTGTGGATGAAGCTGAAACCCAAGGCTTGAAACCTTATGTGCTGGTCAGGGCCAATCTGGAAGCTCTGGTAAGCCGTGCGCTGTTTTATGATCTCGCAGCTTTGGGTGTCGTCGAGGGAAAATGGTTTGGTGTGTGGTCGGGGGGAGAGTTTTTCCCGATGAAGCTTGCTGCTGAGATTGGCATTGCCTGATGCCTAAGGTCGCTGATTTCCTCAAGAGGGCGACAGGCACGCTGCGCCAGGAGGCACCGATGACGTGGAATCGCGGGGATCGGGACATGGTCAACAACGCGCAGTTTCTGGCCGAGGGCGTTGTACCAAAACATGCAGCAGTGTTGGTGGGCCTGGTGCCGCGTGAAGGCGAATTATATTTGCTGTTGACGCAACGCCATGCCGGACTGAAAGCCCATGCGGGCCAGATCGCCTTTCCGGGCGGGCGCATTGATGAAGGTGAAACACCTTTGCAAGCCGCATTGCGCGAGGCCCATGAGGAAACCGGTATTGAAAGCCGATTCATCACGCCCCTCGGCTATCTTGAAGGTTATGTGACGGGAACGGGTTTTTTTATTTCGCCAGTTGTGGCGCTTTTGCAAAAAGGGTTTGTGCTGCAACCCCAGGCCGACGAGGTGGACGATATATTTGAAGTGCCACTGGGTTTTTTGATGGATGATGGAAATCGACAAACGTTGTTTCGTGAACATGACGGCAAGATCTGGCGATATTATGCTTACCCTTTTGAAGGCCGCAACATCTGGGGTGCCACGGCGGGCATGATCAAGAATTTGGGGGACATGTTGTATGGCCCGCAAAGCTGAATTGCCAAACCTTGCAATCGAAACCTGGCTCAGGGACAAGCACCTGCAAAAGGTGATGTCGGTTCTGAACAAGGAGGGCGGCGAGGTGCGCGTGGTGGGCGGTGCCGTGCGCAATGCCTTGCTGGGGCTTCCCGTCGCTGATATTGATCTTGCCACCACTCATATGCCGCAAGATGTTGAACGGCTATGCGAGGCCGCAAAGTTTGGCGTTCATCCCACGGGCATTGATCATGGTACGGTTACCATCACCCATGGCACTGGCGTGTTTGAAGTCACGACATTACGCCGCGACGTTGCAACCGATGGACGCCGCGCCACGGTGGAATTCAGCGGGGACTGGGCCGAAGATGCCAGCCGCCGTGACTTTACGATGAACGCGATCTATTGTGCTTCAGACGGGAAATGTTATGATTATACAAATGGTTATAATGATATACTCAATCGGAAGGTCAGGTTTGTCGGCGCTGCCGATGTGCGCATCAGGGAAGACTACCTTCGTATTCTCAGGTTCTTCCGTTTTCATGCTGCCTTCGGAAAAGGCTCTCCAGATGTTGTGGGTTTAAGTGCCAGCGTTGCCTTGAAAGAAGGCATCACAACACTTTCGGTCGAACGCGTTCGACAGGAATTGTTGAAGCTGCTTGTGGCGCCGCGTGCCATTCAAACATTGAAGTTGATGGCGCAAGTTGGCATTCTTGAATTTATTATTCCGCATACGGATGAATGGCGGGTGTTGAAGCGTCTCCCCGCAGACAATTTGCTGCGCCTGTTTGTGCTGGCACGCGATCCGGGTAACCTGCAAGACGCCTTGCGCGTTTCCAATGTGCAGGCAAAACGGATTGCAGCGATGGTTGGTGCCCCCGGCATCACCCCAAATTTGCGAGAACGCGAACAGAAGGCGTTGCTGTATGAACTTGGAGAAGCGGCATTCAAGGACGCCGTCCACCTCAACCTGGCGCGGAGCAAAGCCAAACTGGACAGCATTGAATGGCATCGCCTGGTTGAATTGCCAGAATGCTGGCCGATCCCCATGTTTCCCGTCAAAGGCGATGACATCAAAGCTCTCGGCATTGCCGCTGGTCCCCGGCTTGGAAAAATTTTGCGCGATCTGGAAGACTGGTGGTTGGCAAGTGATTTCAAACCGGGCAGGCAAGAGCTGTTGCAACATCTGAGGGACAAGTATGGCGAATGATATTCCCGATATTCTAAGCATGGTCACATCGGGCCGGGCAGCACCAAAAGTCGAAAAGGGGCAACCTGATCCGTCGCGTCTGCTTTCCGGCAAGCGCCTGACTCAGACCTGGAATCACTGGCAGGGTGAGGATGACAGGCTTCTTTGCGGCATCTGGGAGTCGACACCGGGCAAGGTTCTGGTGAGCTACGATGAATGGGAATTTTGCCATATCATTTCAGGCGAAGTGGTGTTGCGGAAGCAAGGCAGCCGCAAATCTTGGCGGTTCAAGAAGGGCGATGCTTTTATCATTCCCGCCGGCTTCAAGGGCACCTGGGAGACCGTAAGGAAATTGCGCAAGCACTATGTGATTTTGATGCCGAAATGAAAGCACCTCATAAAACCGTTCTGATCACAGGTGCCGCCAAACGGATTGGCCGCCAATTGGCGCTTGATCTGGCTGGGGCTGGATATGACGTTGCGGTGCACTGCCACACATCAAGAGTTGAAGCAGAAGCTGTTGTCAGGGAAATTGCAATCAACGGTCGCCGCGCCATTGTTGTGCAAGGCGATCTGGCGGACGTTCAAACGCCGGAGCGATTGGTAGCAGAGGTGACCAATGAGTTGGGTCCGCTCACCACGCTGATCAACAACGCGTCGATTTTTGAGCCGGATGAGGTGGGCAGCATATCCATGGAAAGCTGGTCCACCCATCAGGATACAAATTTGCGGGCCCCCATCATGCTGGCGCAGGCCTTTGCCAAGGCTTTGCCTGACGACCTTCATGGCAATATCATCAACATTATTGATCAACGGGTGTGGAAGCTCAATCCGCGTTTCTTTTCTTATACGATGTCCAAAACCGGCTTGTGGACGGCCACCCGCACACTCGCACAAGCCTTGGCACCGCGGATTCGGGTGAATGCCATTGGTCCCGGTCCCGCCTTGCCTTCGGCCCGCATGGAGCAAAGCGAGTTCGACAAGCAGGCGCGGTTGACGTTGTTGGGCCGTGGCACGTCGCCCGCAGAAATCAGTGAGGCGGCAAAATTTATATTGTCGCAACCGGCATTGACGGGCCAGATGATTGCGCTCGATGGCGGTCAACATCTGGTGTGGCAAACCCCTGATGTTGTGGAGGTGAATGAATGAGCAAAAAACCCTTGATCTCGCACCATGTGGCCTCGGCCAAAGCGCGGGTCCGCCATGTCTTTGTGCGCGATCTTGAATGCCAGGCACTCATTGGAATCTATGAGCAAGAGAAACTGAAACCACAGCGCATCATTGTCAACATTGATCTTTCGGTGCGCGAATCCGATGGTCCCATGAGTGACGAAATCAGCCATGTGGTATCCTATGAAATCATCGCCAAAAAAGTTGAGGGCATTTTGGCCGAGGGCCACATCAATCTGGTTGAAACCCTGTGCGAGAAAATTGCGCAATCCTGCCTGAAAGACAAGCGCGTGTTGGCGGCTCGCGTACGAGTTGAAAAGCCTGACATCATTCCCAATGCCCGCAGCGTGGGTGTTGAAATTGAACGGAGCCGCTAGATGAGTTTGAAGGAACGCATTCGGATCATCAGTGAAACCGTGCTGGCGAAAAACTGGGCCATGCTGAAATCCACCACCTTGTCCTACAGGCGGAATAATGGCGAGTGGCAGGAGCAAAAGCGTGAGACCTATGATCGGGGCCACGGGGCTGCCATTCTGCTGTACAATTTGCAGCGGCGCACGGTTATTCGTAAGCGTCCGGTCACACCCGCCTTGTTTGGTGTTGGCGGATGGGATTGAAGGAACGTGATTGAGACGGTGATTTTGTCGTCTCTCAAATGGTTCTGTGCCTATGTCTGGACATATCTCGAGAGATCATATCGTTGTTGA
>JANOXA010000002.1:0-31685 GCA_031418195.1 Hyphomicrobiales bacterium
TGGGAAGTTGCGTGGTTCTGGGGCGAACGTGAAGATCATGCCCGTGGCAGCTTCACCAGCAATCGTCCAGAATTCAACATTGTTCATGGAGTCGCCAGAAACCATCTGCGAAGCCAAACCCTGTTCGCGCATTTGCTTCAGGATCAGGGCGCCTTCAGGATGATAACCACCGATGTAAACGGCATCAATGCCCGCATCTTTCATCTTGGAAACGAGTGCTGAATAGTCCTTTTCACCTGGGTTGATGGATTCAACCAGGGCAGGGGCCAATCCAGCAGCGGTCATGGCAGCATTGGTGGCATCAGCCAGACCCTTGCCGTAAGCCGACTTGTCATCGATGATCGCAACTTTCTTGCCCGCATAATTCTTGGCAAGGAAGTTGCCGGCAACCAGGCCTTGTGCATCGTCACGTCCGCAAACACGGGCAACATTCCAACCACCTTCATCTGTGAACTTGGGGTTCGTGGAAGCTGGCGTGATCTGCAGAATGCCTTCTTCTTCGTAAACCTTGGAAGCAGGAATCGAGGAACCGGAGCAAAGATGTCCAGCTACGAATTTCACGCCCTTGGAAGCCATTTGGTTGGCAGCAGCAACGGCTTGCTTTGGATCGCAGGCATCGTCACCGATTTCGAGAAGCAGCTTTTCGCCATTGACGCCACCAGCAGCGTTGATGTCGTTGACAGCCATGGTGGCACCTTGCTTGTATTGCTCGCCAAGTGCTGCCAGTGAACCGGTAATCGGGCCAACTGTGGCAATGGTGATATCTGCAAGTGCTGTCGTGGCGTTCAATGCGGCGGCAAAGCTGAGCGCGATGCCCGTCAAGATAATTTTCTTCATACAACTTCTCCCTGAAGTACTTTGGTCATTTTCGGGGTCCATGCCCCTTGCAGCCATTCAAGCTGAAAGTGGCAGGATTGGGAAGGGGTAAAGTCAAGCTTTTCCCCTCGCAATTGGTGTCATGCTTTATCGCGCCAGCCAAACGGGCTGACTTTCTCATAAAGCCAAGGATATTTTTCGGTCATCTGGTTCACCCGCGTAATCCAGTAGCCGAGCACGGCCAAGCCTGCCAGAATCAAGCCGTGCGTAATGAAATACAGCAAAGATGTAAGTTGCGCCTGAAACAAGGCGTAATGGAGAAAGCGCAGGCCTGCGGTGAACGGGATCATGTAAGCCAACAGCAGCCCTATGGGCTTCCAGCCACCCGCCAGCGAACGCCCCGCCATGAACGCGGCACCACCACCCAGAACGACTGTCAAAAACAGAAAAACCCACGTATTCTGCTCGATCAAAAACGGAAAATTAACACGGCAAAACTGGTCAAAGGCATTGAAGTTAGCTGCGATTCTGATCCACATATCAATGGCCTCCCTCAAGATAGGCGGCCCGCACTTCAGGCCGCGACAGCAATTCCGTGCCGGTGCCCGAAAGCGTGATCTTGCCATTCACCATCACATAGGCCCGGTGCGCCAACTTCAAGGCGTGGAAGGCATTTTGTTCCACGAGGAAAACTGTCAGGCCTTCTTTTTCATTGAGTTCGCGAATAGCCGAAAAGATTTGCTTCACGATCAAGGGAGCAAGCCCCAGAGACGGCTCATCCAACAGCAGAAGGCGCGGACGCGCCATCAGGGCGCGACCAATGGCTAGCATCTGTTGTTCGCCGCCCGACAAGGTTCCCGCCCGTTGCGAAGATCGCTTTTCGAGAATCGGAAAAAGTTTGTAAATCTTGGCAACATCTTCAGTAAAATGCGCCATCTTGTTGACTGTTGCACCCATCTGCAAATTTTCAAACACCGACATGCGCGGGAATATGCGGCGTCCCTCGGGTGATTGGGCCAGTCCCATGCGGGCAATTTCATGGGTGGGGGATTTCGTGATGTCCTTGCCGTCAAACACGATACTGCCATTGCGGGCGCGCGGCGTGCCGAAGATCGTCATCATCAGAGTGGATTTGCCAGCCCCATTGGAGCCGATCAGCGTAACGATTTCACCCTGGCGCACTTCAAAGTCGATACCTCTGAGTGCCTGGATCTTGCCGTAAAAAGTTTCAACGCCTTGGCCGGAAAGCAGGACTTCGCTCATGTGCGACCTCCCTTCTTGGCAACTTCCTTGGCGGTGCGCCCCGCGATTGCCTCGCCTTTTGCCACACCCATCTTGGCGGGATTAAGATCATCCGCCTCGTCATCATCAACGCCAAGATAGGCGCGAATGACTGCCGGATCATTTTTCACATGACCAGGTGTACCATCGGAAATCTTGCGGCCATAATCCAGCACAACGATATGGTCGGAAATTCCCATCACTACACTCATGTCATGCTCAATCAGCAAGATGGCCATGTTGTGATCATCGCGCACCGAAATCAGCAGCTTGTTCAATTCCTCGGACTCACGCGGATTGAGACCCGCCGCTGGTTCATCAAGACAAAGCAGGCGGGGGCCTGTGCACATGGCACGGGCAATTTCGAGCCGCCGCTGCGCACCATAAGGCAGGTCGCCCGCCGGGTCGTCAGCGCGAGCAATCAGATGGGTCTTGTTCAGCCAATATTTGGCCGTTTCAATCGCCTCGTTTTCCCGGCGTTTGTAGCGCTTGCTGCCCAACAAGCCGCCAATTGTATAGCCGGATGCCAACATAAGCGCATTGTGCTGGGCCACCATCAGGTTTTCCAGTGCTGTCATGCCACTGAACAAGCGGATGTTCTGGAACGTTCGGGCCACCTTTGCATGTTGCGTGATGCGGAAATCATCCATCCGCTCCAGCAGAAATTCCTTGCCGCCAGGATGCCGCAGCCTGATCAGGCCTTCGCTTGGCTTGTAAAACCCTGTGATGCAATTGAACACAGTGGTTTTGCCTGCCCCATTGGGACCGATCAGTGCGGTAATCTGTTTGCGCCCCACATCGAAAGACAAATCCCCAATCGCTGTCAGTCCGCCAAAGCGCATGGTGAGATGTTCGACCCGCAATTCGGGATCAGTCGTCCAGTCCAACGTCATCAACCATGCCCCTGGGAAACGAGATCAGCCGAAACCGACTTTTTCACTTTGAGGAACACCGTGGGATCACGCCTTGTCACCATGCCGCGCGGCCGCCAACGCATCATCAAAACCATGGCAAGACCGACGGCCAGCATGCGGAATTGTACCGGGTCACTCCCGGCTAGTCCCGAAAGTGCTTCCTGTGCGGACGTCGGGAGCAGGGAATAAAACAACGTCGCAATGCTTCCAAAGAAAGCTGAAATACTGCTTACGATGGGTTCTGCAATTGCGTCAGGTAGTACAAGATAAATCAGTCCTCCAATCATGTCGCCCAAACCACCCATCTCGCGAAACAATTCGAAGGAGCCAATAATGGCGAGTGCTGAAAAAACAATGCCAATCTGCGAACCCAATCCACCCAACACCACAATCGCAAGGATCAGTGCTGATTCAATATAGACGAAAGACTCTGGCGAAACGAAACCCTGCCTTGCCGCAAAGAAAGACCCGGCAAATCCGCCGAACATTGCACCAATCGCGAAGGCCGTCAGTTTGGTCGTGGTCGTGTTGATACCAAGCGAGCGACAGGCAATTTCATCTTCGCGCAAAGCTTCCCAGGCCCGGCCAATCGGCAAGCGGCGCAACCGGTTGGTGGCAAAAAACGTCACCAGGGCAAGTCCGAGAATGACATAGTAGAGGAAGACGTAGGAATACAAACGGTCATGGGCGATGCCAAAGAAATCCGCAAAGCCGCCAGGTTCGTCCTTGAAGGGCAAGCCAAAGAATGTGGCCTTCGGTACATTAATTCCTTGTGGGCCGTTAGTGAAGGAGAACCAGTTGATCAGCACCAGACGGATAATTTCACCAAAGGCCAATGTCACGATTGCCAGGTAATCGCCACGCAAACGCAAGACGGGAAACCCCAATATGACTCCCCAAAGTGCAGCCAAAAGTCCTGCAAGCGGTAAAACGATATAGAAAGCCCAAGGCACAACACCGGTGCCAAACCACATCGGCAAGTAGACGGTGGAGAGCAGGGCATAGGCATAAGCACCAACCGCATAAAACGCCACGTATCCCAAATCCAAAAGACCTGCGAGACCAACCACGATATTCAATCCCCAACCCAGCATGATGTAAATCATGATGGTGATAGCAAAATCGATGCCGCGCTTGTCCCAGCCGGGAATGAGATAGAAGATCAGCGGCACTAGCAGGGCAATGGCAAACAGGCCGAGATTGAGGAATTTTCGGAAGGGCGCCCAAGTATCACGGGCAACAGTGGGAACAGATTTGACAGCTTTGGTCAATGATGGACGCTTTGGCGCCCAAACGAAAAGATGCAGCAAAAGGCGGCCAACCACCACAACAAACGTGAGTGCAACAACCAGTGTCCAGCGCGTATCAAGCACCAGCGCGCCCTGGTTCATGATTGTCTTGTATGACACAATCGGCGTCAAAAGCAGCAGCGTCAGAACAGCCGTTCCAACCAAATCCTTTACCAATGCCTTTGCATCCAGGCGGGATGTTTCAGCGGTGAAACTCGTATCTTTGGGAGCTGTAGCCATGATCAGACCTTTTCAACCTCAGGCTTACCGAGAAGTCCTTGCGGCATGAAAATCAAAACAATAACCAGAATGGTGAAGGCCGCGACATCCTTGTATTCCACCGAGAAATAGGCTGACCAGAAAACCTCGATCAGGCCGATAACCATGCCGCCGAGCATGGCCCCTGGAATAGAGCCGATGCCGCCCAAAACGGCTGCCGTAAAGGCCTTGATGCCGGCCAGAAAGCCAACGAAAAAATCCGTCACATTGTAGTACATGAAGAACATCATGCCGGCGAAGGCGGCCAAGGCAGCGCCGAGGATAAACGTGATGGAAATTGTACGGTCCACATCAATGCCCAGCAGCGATGCCATTTTCTGGTCCTGCTCACACGCCCGCTGGGCACGACCCAACGAGGTGCGATTGATCATCAGTGTAAAGATCGCCATCAACGCCACTGTCGCCACAATAATCAGGATCTGCATGTTGGAAATCGTCACGATGAACTCGCCATCGGCCGCAGCCCGGTGCATGATTTCATGCCGGCCCGTGATGATGGCTTGAATAGGCTTGGGGCGGCCTTCTTGCGCGATCCGAACAAATTCCTGCAACACGATGGACATCCCAATCGCCGAAATCAGCGGTGCCAAGCGAAACGAACCACGCAATGGTTTGTAAGCCACCCGCTCAATCGTCCAATTGTAAACCGAGGCGATGATCATGGCAATGACGACCACCAAAGCCAAGGCCAGTATGATCAGGAAAGGCCCGCTGCCGCCCGTCAGGCCCATCATTAGAACCACGATAAATGCGACCATCGAACCAATCATGAACACGTCACCATGGGCAAAATTGATCATGCCGATGATGCCGTAGACCATCGTGTAACCGATGGCGATCAGTCCGTATATGGAACCCAGTGTAAGCCCGTTTATGAGCTGCTGGAGGAAATACTCCATGCGCCCCCCTATGTTAATGACGCGTAGCCTTATGACCATGGCTCATGGCGGCCATTTGAATGAACCTTTAATACGAAGCCAAAAACAAATACAAGCCATACAAAATCATTC
Source organism: Hyphomicrobiales bacterium (assembly GCA_031418195.1). Lineage (GTDB taxonomy): Bacteria > Pseudomonadota > Alphaproteobacteria > Rhizobiales > Aestuariivirgaceae > Aestuariivirga. Next base: position 5,590 of record JANOXA010000002.1, read on the forward strand.
ACACGGCAAACTTGGGCGGTCAAATAGTGAATTAGCGCAGTAATTTCGCAATATTGTAGGGAATATCACTATTGCCAAGCGCCTTGGACCGAGGATTGTTGAAATTACCTGCATTTGCCACCTGGCAATCAAATTTGACGTGAAGCCGAAGCGCTGCTAAACCGATATATATCGAACCATTATATATCGGAATTTCAGTCGTGAACGTCAAAACCCTTTGCCTCGGATATTTGTCGCTGCATGACGCTACGGGCTATGAGATCAAGAAAGATGCTGAAGACGGACTGTTCAGCCACTTTATTGAAGCAAGTTTTGGCTCGATTTATCCGGCATTGAACCAATTGGCGACTGAGGGTCTGGTGATCTGCCGTGAAGAAGAACAATCTGGTAAACCTGACAAGAAAATTTATGCGATCACCGCAGCGGGACAAACCGCCCTGCGCAGCAGCCTCATGGCACTTCCATCACGGGACAAATATAAATCGGAATTCCTGTTTGTCATGCTTTTGCAGCATCATTTGTCGGCTGAACAACACCGTGCGGCCATGGAAAAGCAATTGGCTGATCTGAAGACCGACTTGCAGAACATTGCCCATTGCAGAATCGAGATGCCATCCAATCCGGCCTGTGATTTCGTAATGGGCTATGGCGAATCTGTGCTGACAGCCGGCGTCAATTATCTGGAACAAAAACTTGCAGAACAAATGAACCCGGCAACACAAGCAGCAGAATATTCATGACTGAGAAAATTGGGAGCGAAAGCATGCGGACGACACTGATCATATCACTGCTGGCAACGACGCTGTTGTCTGGCACTGTGATGGCCCAAACCAAGGACAGTACCCTGAAGCCGCCCGCACCGCCGACAATCTCCGTATTGGTTGCAGAAAAGAAGAAGATTGCCGAAGACTTGACTGTCACAGGCAGTTTTGCCGCCGGGGAACTGGTGCTGGTTTCGCCCCTGATAGAAGGACTTTCGGTCACTGAAATTCTTGCGGAGGAGGGTGATGCCGTTACCAAAGGCCAGGTTTTGGCGAGGCTTCTTGGTGATTCAATTGACATCCAGATTGCCCAGACCCAAGCCAACCTCGCTCGCAACGATGCCGCATTGGCCCAGGCTGAAAACCAGATTGAACAAGCCAAGATCAGCGTTGACCGAACTGCTTCCGATCTAAACCGCACCAAAAAACTGCGCACATCGGGTGTCAGCACGGTTGAACAATTTGATCAGCGCCAGGCCGCCTATGATTTGGCCCGGTCGCAGCTCACTGCTGCCAAACTGGCGTTGAATGTGACCAAAGCCGACCGTGCCGCCATTGAAGCCCAACTGGCTGAACTGCAACTGCAAAAAGGCCGCACCGAAATCAAGGCGCCAGTGGAAGGCTATATCAGCCGCCGTACCGTGCAGATCGGCGGTATCGCCTCTGGAAGCCGTGATCCCATGTTCCATATCGTCACCGCAGGTATTGTTAAGTTGATTGCCGAAGTTCCAGAATCTGATTTGCCCAAAGTGCAGCTCGGCCAAAAAGCCAGTATCGTTGTCAACGGTTTGGCCAAAGCCATTGAAGGCGAAGTAAAACTGATTTCATCGGAAGTCAGCGAAACCACCCGCATCGGCCTGGTTCATATCCGGGTGGCCGAAGGTGTTCGTATTCCCTTGGGCGCTTTTGGCCGCGCCACAATTGCGCTGGCTGAAGGCGAGGGCGTTGCCATGCCATTGACGGCGGTTACATTTGGTGAAGACGGACCGACGGTCCAGATTGTTGTGGATAACAAGGTGCAGGTGCGCAAGGTCATCACCGGGCTTGTCAGCACCGACTACATCGAAATCACCGATGGCGTGGTGGCGGGCGAAACCTATGTGGCCCGGGCCGGCAGCTTCGTGCGCGATGGCGATGCCGTGACCCCGATAACACTTTCTGAAACGGAATGATAAACCAACATGAATTTCAATTTCTCAGCCTGGTCGATCCGTAATCCAGTCCCGTCTATTCTGCTTTTCGTGGTTTTGGTGCTGGTCGGTGTCCAGAGTTTCCGTGCCCTGCCGATCACCCAATTTCCCAACATTGATGTGCCGGTGATTGCGGTGTCGGTCACCCAATCGGGTGCCGCACCAACCGAACTTGAATCGCAAGTCACCAAGCTGGTTGAGGATGCTGTTGCTGGCATAAACGGTGTCAAACATATCACCTCGACAATGAGCGATGGCGTGTCGTCGACAGGCATCGAATTCCGTTTGGAAATCCCGACAGACAAGGCCCTTGAAGACGTCAAGGATGCGGTTGCCAAAATTCGCGGCAATTTGCCGGGCGGCGTTGACGAACCCATCATCCAGCGCATTGATGTCGAAGGCCAGGCCATCCAGACCTATGCCGTCAAGGCCCCCGGCATGACGCTTGAGCAATTGTCCTGGTATGTCGACGATACGGTGAAGCGAGCCGTGCAAGGCCTGAAAGGCGTTGGCCGTGTGGAACGCTACGGCGGCGTTGAACGCGAAATCCGGGTAGATATTGATCCGGCCAAATTGCAGGCGATTGGTGTAACTGCCGCCACCATCAACAGCCAACTCAATTCCACCAACGCTGACAGCGGAGCAGGGCGCAGCGAAATCGGTGGCAATGAACAAGCGATCCGCACCCTGGGTGGTGCCCGCACCTTGCAGGAGCTGAAGGAAACCAAGATCGCCCTTCCGGGTGGCCGCCAGGTGCGGCTGATGGATGTTGCAAGTGTTACGGATAGTTTTGCCGAGCCCCGCACATTCTCCCGCTACAATGGCGATCCGGTAGTCACCTTCTCGGTATTCCGGTCAAAGGGCGCAAGCTCAACCAGCGTCGGTGATGTGGTAGCGGCAAAAGTTGCCGAACTTTCAGCCGCCAACCAGTCGGTGACTTTCAGTCTCGTCGATGACACAGTGTATTTTATTTACGGAAACTACACGTCCGCCATGGAAGGCCTGATCGAAGGCGCGATACTGGCAGTTATCGTGGTGCTGATTTTCTTGCGGGATTGGCGCGCCACGCTGATTACTGCGGTTGCATTGCCCTTGTCTGCCATCCCAACCTTCTGGGCCATGAGCATGTTGGGATTCTCGCTCAATCTGGTTTCCTTCCTCGGCATCACCCTGGCCACGGGTATTCTGGTTGACGATGCCATTGTCGAAATAGAAAACATTGCACGGCATATCCGCATGGGCAAAACGCCCTACCGCGCCGCCATGGAAGCTGCTGATGAAATAGGCTTGGCCGTCATCGCCATCAGTTTCACCATCATTGCGGTGTTCGTGCCCGTATCTTTCATGGGCGGCATTGTCGGACAATATTTCAAACAGTTCGGTATGACGGTTGCCGTCGCCGTATTGTTCTCGCTGATCGTTGCCCGATTGATCACCCCCATGATGGCCGCCTATCTGATGCGGCCCGTTAAACATGAGGAAGAAAAGCAAGGCCCGCTGTTGCGCGCCTATATCAGCCTGCTGCATGTGCTCAACTGGGCGCCGTCGATCAAGGCTGGTTCTGCCGTTGATGGTGACGGTAACACGCACAAACGGGTTTTCCGCCCCAGCGTCATGAGTTACGCCACCGTTGTCGGTGCCTTTGGCATTCTGATGGCTTCAACCCTGTTGTTTCCCTATCTGCCCACGGGCTTTATCCCGCGTGGCGATGACTCGCGGTTTGTGTTGTCGGTTGAATTGCCACCGGGTTCCGGTCTCGACAAGACGCTGGCCATCACCGAACACATGGCTGGTATCATTCGAAAGAACGAGGAAGTCAGCCAGGTGTTCGTGCTCGGTGGTTCTTCGCCAACGGGGACGGCTGAAGCCCGCTACGCCTCGATTTTTGTCAATCTCAAACATCGTGACACCCACCTTCTGCAGGGCATTCTCAATCCCTTGATCAGGTTCTCCAACTCCAAACTGAATCTTGGAATTCCAAGTCTGCCGACCGACGGTCGCGTCAAACCCCAGTGGGACATCGAAGAAGAGATTTTCCCGCAATTGTCGGGACTGGCCGATGTGCGTTGGGCCAAGATCAATCCACGCGGACAGCGCGAAGTTGAATACAACATGCTGTCAACTGACGCTGTGGCTCTCTCCCAGGCTGTTGCCAAATTGGAAGTGGCGTTGCGCCAGGAACCGATTCTGCGGTCCGTTGCCGCGCAAGGTTCGCTGGAACGTCCGGAAATCCAGATTGTTCCGCGTGCGGACGAAGCTGCAAAAGTTGGTGTGACGGCAGCCCAGATTTCGCAAGCCGTGCGCGTTGCCACCATTGGTGATTTCGGTCCCCTGCTGGCGAAATTCAAGGCGGGTGATCGCTTGCTGCCGATCCGTGTGCAAATCCCCGAGGAAGCCCGCACCAAACTGAGCGAGATCACCAGTTTGAAGCTGATGTCTTCGACCGGAGCGCCCGTGCCGCTGTCCTCTGTTGCCGAAGTCAAGTTTTCCCAAGGCCCCAGCTCCATCAAGCGCTTTGACCGCCAACGCCAAGCCACCATTGGCGCTGACTACGTCAGCAGTGTGGAATTGGGCGATGCTTCCAAGCGCATCCAGGAAATTGCCGACGGCCTGAACTTGCCGAAGATCGTCAAGTTGCAGGAAAGCGGCGACGCTGAAATCCAGGGTGAAGTGAACACCGAATTCGTCAAGGCCGCAGGCCTCGGCATTATTTTGATGCTGGTGGTCTTGGTGCTGCTGCTCGGCAACGTGTTCCAGCCGTTCGCCATCCTGCTATCGTTGCCCTTGTCCATCGGCGGCGTTGTCACGGCTCTCTTGCTCACCAACAACGCCTTCTCGATGCCGGTGATCATCGGCATGTTGATGCTGATTGGCATCGTCGCCAAGAATGCCATCATGCTCATCGACTTTGCCGTTGAGCGGACGAGGCACGGCATGAGCCGTCTCGACGCCATTGTTGATGCAGGCCGCAAACGCGCCCGCCCGATTGTCATGACAACCATTGCCATGGGCGCCGGCATGTTGCCGTCTGCCATGGGCATCGGCGAAGGCGGCTCATTCCGCGCCCCCATGGCCATCGCGGTGATCGGCGGATTGATTGCATCAACCTTCCTCAGCCTGGTGTTTGTGCCGTCATTCTACATTGTCATGGATGATCTGGCCCGCTTGACCCGTTGGACATTCGGCCGCTTTGTTGGCGCAGTCGATGATCCCGAAGTCATCGATCCCCGCCTGTTGAAAGTCGAAAACCAGGTGGCCGTTGTCGGTGATGCTGTTGCAGAAACCGCCGACGAAATTGACGAACTGACAACCCGCCTGCAAAACATTGAAGGCCGGGTCGAAGCAGCCATCCGCGCCGCAACGCCACGCAAAGTGCAAACGCCCAAACTGGCAGCGGAGTAACGAAAATGGGCCACCCGCAGTGTTTTGGGTGGCCCTGATTTACATGTCGAAAAGAGCAGCCTACTTGATCAGACCTTCGGCCTTCATTGCCGCCTGCACGGCAGGACGGGCGGCAACACGCCCCATGAAGGCGGAGATGTTTTTCCACTTGGCCATGTCAATGCCCGTGTGGGCGCCCCAGCTGAGCACTGTAAAGGCATAGGCATCAGCTACACCAAAAGATTTCCCGGTCAGGAAGTTTTGTCCCTTTAACAATCCGTCGAGCCAGTCCAGGCGCTTTGCAACACGTGCAATAATGGCGGTTTTGCCTTCAGCAGGCATGGCCGCATTGAACAATCCGCCAATGCCTTTGTGCAGTTCCGAAGATACGAAATTTAGGGCTTCCATGGCGCGGTAGCGCGCCATCGTGCCGGTTTTCGGCAACAGCTTGGTGGCCTTGGCCTTGTCAGCTAAATATTGAAGGATTATGGCCACTTCGGTCAGCATTTCGCCTTTTTTTATTTCAAGCGTCGGCACGTAGCCTTTGCCGTTCACTTTGTAGAAGTCGCTGCCCGATTCAGTTTTGTGGGCACCAAGGTCAACTTTTTCGATTTCAAATTTCTTGCCGAGTTCCTGCAAGATGATGTGTGGGGCGAGTGAACAAGCGCCTGGTGCATAGTATAATTTCATTGGAGGCCTCCATTTGTGGTTGCCCGATAATGCCCAGCAAATGAAACAAGTCAAGTTGCTATTTTGTTGACGGTCCAAAAATCACCTGAAATTCATCGAGCAACCCATGATCCAAATCGGCCATCGATGTCGAAAGCCCGAGGTCCGCAAAACTCGTAACACCATGCTGTCGAACCCCGCAGGGTATGATACCGTCAAAGTGCGAAAGTTCAGGTTTCAGGTTGATCGCCAGTCCATGAAACGATACCCCGCGCCGCACCCTGATGCCGATGGCGGCAATTTTATCTTCCCGGATTTCACTCCGCCGCACCCATACGCCCACCCGATCTTCACGGGTTTCTCCCACGATGCCAAATTTCAGAAGTGTGCCAACGATGACTCTTTCAAGCCCCGCCACAAAGGCCCGCACATCATTGCCGCGCTGGCGCAAATCAAGCATCACATAAGCCACCCGTTGGCCCGGGCCATGGTAAGTGTACTGCCCACCACGACCTGTAGCATGAACCGGAAATCGATCGGGCTGTACCAAATCTTCCAACTTGGCCGAAGTGCCAGCTGTATAGAGGGGAGGGTGCTCCACCAGCCAAACCAGTTCGCTGGCCTCACCCCGGCCAATTGCAACAACTTCCTGCTCCATGCGCTCAACCGCAGAAGTATAGGGCGTGAGTCCCCTTGCAATCTCAAAACGAAGCAAATGCTCAGCGGAAAGTGACGTCGATATGCTGCTGCGGAGAACCATGAATGTCGTTTATTCCACCCTTCGACAATTCATGGCAAGTATTCTATTGTCTGCGCATGGAAGTGTTGGTTCTCTTTGCGATACTGATTTTGATTGCCGGACCCGTGCTGGCGATCATTGCACTTGTGAAAGCGGCAGGATTGGAGCGGCGGGTTCAGGAACTCAAGCGGGAAATAAAGAATTTATCGACGCAAAACATTGGTTTAAGTGAAATTTCTGCCGCGCCACCTGAGATATCGGTGGCCGAAGCGCCGATAGTTTCTCTGACTGTCGAACCTGAAGTGTTAGACTCACCAATCGCCGCAGCACCTACAGTTTCCGTAACCGCAGAAAATCTGCCTGAAACAACGCCAAAACCGGAACGCCAATCGGTGGAAAAAGCCTTGGCGTCCCGCTGGTTGGTATGGATCGGTGGCATTGCCATCGCCTTGGGCGGCTTGTTGCTGGTCAAATACGCCCAGGACAACGAACTGATTCCTCCCGTGTTACGCGTGATATTCGGATTGATTTTTGCGGGTGCCTTGGTCGCGGGCGGCGAATGGGTGCGGCGCAAACGCGCTGATGGGGTGAAGGACTATGTGCCCGCAGCTTTGTCGGCGGCAGGCCTCGTCATTGCCTTTGGCGTAGTCTATGCCGCCTATGCCCTTTATGGTCTGCTGTCACCTGCGGTTTGTTTCCCGGCCTTGGTGGCAATTGGATTGAGCGCCCTGTGGTTGTCACGGCTGCAAGGCCCCTTGATTGCGGCCTTGGGCCTGATCGGCTCCTTTGGTACGCCAGCTTTGGTGCCATCCGAACACCCGAGTGAATGGGGTTTCTTTGCCTATCTCGCCGTCATTGTCGTGGCCAGCCTTTATGAACTGCGTAACCGCCCATGGTGGTGGCTGGGTTACGCCGCCATCGCAGGTGCTTTCGCCTGGAGCATCATGTGGCTGAACAGTGATTTCGGACATACCGCTGTCGGGCCTTTCGCCTTGTTGCTGGGTGCTGTTGCTGTTTTCATACCGCGCGGCAAAGCGATTTTGGATGAGAGCATGGGATCACTGTTCAACAGTAAATCCATGTCCCCTCCCATGATGATTGCGATTGCCGGCTGTGCGGCAGGCGCAATCATCCTGGCCTTGCTGGTCGATGCTGCAAATCGCGATACCTCCTCATTGCTGATGTTTGCCCTTGGTATGGCGGCCATCGTGGCCTTTGGCTGGATGCGTCAAGGATTGGTGGCTGCGCCACTGTTGGCAGCCGCTTTAAGCCTAGCTGTTTTGATGATGTGGCAAGACGTTGGATTCCTGGAATGGGCCATGGATGAACGGGGTCTCTGGTCAACGGTTCCAGGTTGGATCGAGCCGCCCAGATTCCGCAATGCCATGCTTGTTGCCCTTGCAGCGTTTTCGGGCATCGGGGCTCTTGGTGTTTTGCGCAAAACCGAAACGCGACCATGGGCTGCCTTGGCGGCAGCGTCATCGTTCCTTTTCCTGTTCGTGGTCTGGGGCAGGGCAGACTATACACTCAGCCAAAACACCTGGGCCGCCATTGCAGTGTTCTTGGCCGTTGCACTAGGCGGCCTCGCCTATCTTAAGCGCAGCCTGCAGGAAACAGAGCCCAAAGCCGACTCACTGGTTGTGTTGCTGGGTGGTGCAGCCTTGCTCATCTTGTTTGCACTTGATCGCCTGTTGGACGGCGTTTGGATGACCATCGCCATATCTGCCCTGGCCGCGGTTTATGCTTATATCACCCGCATTTTCGTGGTCAGCCGCATCGGTGCCATTGCTGCTGCCTTGGCCAGTTTCGCCGCCGTTCGATTGTTTGTGGGCCGGGAATTCTGGGGCGAACCAACCAATCTGCTGTGGGGCGCCCACTGGGTTCTCTATGGCTATGGCATTCCGGCAGTTCTGGCATGGGTCGCATCACGTTGGCTGCTGGCTGCGGGCTTTGAACGCTGGCGCATCGCTTTCGAAGGCCTTGCCCTAGGCCTTGTCATTTCACTTGTCTCACTTGAACTGCGCGTTCTGATTGGCGGCGGTGTTACATCTGACGATATGCAATTGCTCGAACTTTCGGCCCATGCCCTGGCCTGGATGGGAGCTGCCTATGGCCTTGCCTATCGACAACAACGCCATGCCAGTTTCATTTCACTATGGGGCGCGCGGGTCTTGTTCGTGGCGTCCTGCGCGGCCTTGTTGGCAGGCCTGACGCTGCGCAATCCTGTGGTTGATGGTGAAGTGCTGCAAGGGGGGCAATATATCAATGCCCTGTGGCTGGCTTATCTGGCACCGGTGCCGTTGCTGGCCCTGATGGCGCGAAAACTCAGCGCCCTCAACCTCGAAAAAATCCGCAATGCCGTCGGTATATTCGCTTTGGTCTTGCTGATGACTTTCATCACCTTGCTGGTCAAACGCCAATTCCAGGGGCCCATGCTCGAATTGGAATTTGCCAGCCAGGGCGAATCGTATTCCACATCTTTGGCCTGGCTGCTTTCTGCCATCGCCATTTTCATCGTCGGTTTGAAACTCGACCGCCAGACCATCCGCTATGCAGGCCTCGCCATTATTTTGCTGACCGTGTTGAAGGTATTCGGTTTCGACTTGTTCAATCTCGGCGGACTGTGGCGCATTGCCAGCATCATCGGCCTCGGCGCCTGCCTGATTGGTGTCGGCTGGCTTTACACAAAGTACGTTCAGAACAAACCTGAACACCCTGTTCAGAACTAGTTCATCTTGTAAGTATCAAAACGCTGCAATTCGTGATATGCAGTGTTCCGGTTGGGGGTGCTGCAAAAACATTGATGCGGACACAAGATGAAAAACACTCGCAAAGCAAAAACCTTCGGCAAATGGCTGTGTGGCGTCACACTGGCTTTTGGCCTTTTCACGTCGCTTTCAGCGGCGGCTGAACGAAGAGTAGCTTTTGTTGTTGGCAATGGCGACTACCAGGCTGTTCCGCAATTGCCCAATCCTGCCAATGATGCTGCAGCCGTGGCAGAAGCTTTGTTGCGATCCGGATTTGAAGTAATCTCGGCAATTGATCTTGATCATGCAGCCCTCGAAGCCGCCACCCTCAGATTCGCGCGTTCACTTGAAAATGCCGAAGTCAGCGTGTTTTATTATTCAGGCCACGGCATTGAAGTGAATGGTGACAACCGGATGATCCCGATTGACGCCTCGCTCAAATCCCCGGCTGACCTCGAGTTGCAAACCATCAGCATGCAGACGATCGTGCGTTACATGCAGTCCAATTCCAAGGCCCAGATTGTCTATCTCGATGCCTGCCGCAACAATCCGTTTCCGCAAACAGCATTCTTGCTGGCAGGGGACAAAGGACTTGCGGAAGCCGGCAAAGGCTTGGCCGCACAAAAGGGTTCCGTCGGCAGTTTGATCGCCTATGCCACACAACCCGGAAATGTCGCTTTGGATGGTGACGAGAAAAACTCACCCTTCACCAAGGCAGTTCTGAAACGCTCTTTTGCTCCCGGCATCGATGTGCAGACAGCTTTGATGCAAGTTACCCAGGATGTTTGGGCGGCAACAGGTGAAAAGCAACGTCCCTGGAGCACCAATACCCTGGTCAAACCAGTGGTGCTCAATACCAAACTTCAATCCAGAAAAATTGTCATTGGTGAGACCGATCAACCCAACGACAAGAACATAGCCATTGTTCCAAAAATCGAAACTGGGCAATTAAAGAAACCGCCAGCGGAAGTCAAGGAAGAAATCGAGGCCGAAGCAGTGCCTGTGCTTCCAGAGGAGGAGCAGGAAGCTGAAGCGGTGCCTGTGCAGCCTGCTGCAGAACAGGAAGTTGAAGCTGTTGCCGTACCGCGAACTGATCAGCTTGAACAGGAAGTTGAAGCTGTAGCCGTACCGCGAGCTGATCAGCCTGAACAGGAAGTGGCGGAAATCACAGCCGAAGTAAAAACCGGTTCCAGTCAAGTTCAACAATTCAGTTTCGAGTCGCCAATCGGCGTCGGCCCGGTCAAATTGTTCACTGGTTCAATGCCCAAAGGCATTCCAGACAGCGGGAATTTCAGTTTGTCAAATTTGCCAACGTCGGGCGTTCTTTACGTCGGGGGAACAGCGATAACGCAGCTGCAGGAATTCCCTTTGGCCAGCCTTGCTGATGTCGTGTTTGAACCAGCCATCGGCTCGGAAACCAAGCCTGTAAACTTCGCGTTCAACTACGGAGATGCAAATGGTCAGGCGTCCCAACTGACATTCAGCACAACTCCCCATAACTTGCCTTGCGACATCGAGGCCGCTGAACCACTGGACTTGCAAGGCGTGGTGCCTGGCAAATTGCCCAATGAAATTGATGTCGCTGCCGCAGGCAAGGCCTGCCAACAGGCGCTTTCTGATTACCCCGAAATCGGCAGGTTCAAATATCAGCTGGGACGTGCAGCGCTGGCCGAGAAGAAGACCGATGTTGCCGTGAAGCTGTTTGAGCTCGCGGCTGAAGATAAACATATTCGGGCAAATTATGAACTGGGTTACATGACCCAGCGGGGACTGGGGGTGCAGGCCGATCTCAAAAAGGCCAATGTCTACTTCGCCCAATCAGCTGAAGCGGGTGATCCTTTCGGCATGCTGTCTTATGGCCGCAACCTCGTCAAAGGTCGTGGTGTCTCCAAGAACATTGACGACGGTTTGGCTTACCTCAACCGGGCCGTCGAGATGGGTCATACCTATGCCATGAATGAGTTGGGTGCCATGTACTATTACGGCCAGGCCGTGAAGGAAAATCCCCAGCGCGCCATCCGGTTCTATGAAGCCTCAATGGCTCGCAATGATATATACGGAATCCACAACATGGGTCTCGCTTACCTGGAAGGCAAAGGTGTCGACAAGGACTTGAAGATCGCCTTGGCTCTTTTTAACACAGCCAGCATCGGCGGCCACCCCAATGCACCGTTGAACATTGCAATCATGTACTACAATGGCAATGGCGTGAAGAAAAGCTTGGGCGAAGCCCTGAAGTGGTATGAACTCGGTGCCGAACGCGGCAACATGCAATCGGCCTCAAATCTGGCATGGATTTATGCCAAGGGACCAAAAGCCAAGCGTAACGAGGCCAAGGCCGTTTGGTTCACTGCACTTGCCTTGGCACTCGACACTTACAATGCCAACGGAAAGGACAAGGCAAACCTCACAGCATTCCCCGATGCTGCGAAGTCCCAGGCTGTCAAAGACCTGATTGCCTTTGTTGGTCCGGAAAATGTCGAGACAGCTGATGATCTCGATCAAACCCTGATTTTGCTCGCCCGCAAGGCCTGGCAAATTCGCAATCCCCGACTTGATCTATTTTGACTCGATTTATTCTGAAAGGACAAAACCATGCGTATTGGAATTTTCAAATTGTTTGTTGGTTGTGCGCTGCTCCTTATGCCTTTGGTGGTCATGAATGCAGCCCAGGCAGAAACGCCTGCTGCCATTGAAGACACCTCAGCTGTTGGCGAGTTGGCCTATTGGAACAAGGTCAAAAGTTCCGAAGACCCAGCGGCTTTGAAACTCTACCTCGATACATTCCCGCAAGGCATGTTCTATGACCTGGCTTTCTCGAAGTATTTGGCAGCTGGCGGAAGCCCGTCCAAGCTCGACACGCCAGCCGCCGCCACGCCACCAAAAGGGGAAGAAGCTGTCGAAGAACCTGAAGTTGTTGCGGTTGAAGAGGAAGTGCCTACCCCAAAGGCTTATGTCCCAAAAGCCAAAGTCAAAAAGGCATTCTTCAAACCAAAATCCGAATACCGCAAAATCCAGAAAGTCCGTTATGCCATCAAGAAGCGCAAAGCCAAGCGCTACGAACCCGTGGCTGATTACAAGCGCCCGGTCTATAAAAAACGCGTCGCGGTATATAAACCCGCAAAACGCATTGCCTGCGCAGGCACATGGCGCAATGGTCGCTGCATCATCAAGCCGAAGTATGAGCGCGTCAAATATGTGAAGCCAAAATACCAGGCCCCGCCGAAGCCCAAGAAAGTTTATGACAACTACAATGATAACCAAGGCAGTGGTGGTGGTGGTGGTGGTGGTGGTGGCGGCTGGGGCGGTTAACAGCCTTCCAATCAAAACCCAAATTTGACAATCCCCAACGGGGCTGCTAACGCGGCCTCGTTCTAACAATATCCATCACTCACACAGGGGTTGGATCATGCCATGGAAGCGCAAGTTTCTCACATAGGTTTGGTCCGTCCGGTGCCGGAATCTTCCGGTGCAAGTTCTCCTGTGGCGGATTAACCGGAGAAAGAAACAACATGGGCACCGTTCCCTTTACCATGCGCCAACTGCTTGAAGCAGGTGTGCATTTCGGACATCAAAAACATCGCTGGAATCCGAAGATGCAGTCGTACATCTATGGCGTGCGCAATGGCATCCACATCATGGACCTCTCGCAAACGGTTCCGCTGTTGCATCAAGCGCTCAACGCCATCACCGACACGGTCGCCAAAGGCGGTCGCGTTTTGTATGTCGGCACCAAGCGTTCGGCCCAAGAGCAGATTGCAGCTTCGGCCAAACAGTCGGCACAATATTATGTGAACTCCCGCTGGCTGGGCGGCATGCTGACCAACTGGAAAACCATTTCCAATTCCATCAAGCATCTGCGCGTGCTGGACGAAGTTGTGGCCAGCAACGGCCAAGGCATCACCAAGCGTGAATTGCTCGACAAGACCCGCCACCGTGACAAGCTTGAAAAAGCCTTGGGCGGCATCAAGGACATGGGCGGCGTTCCTGATATTTTGTTCGTCATCGACACGAACAAGGAGCAAATCGCCATCAAGGAAGCCAATTGCCTTGGCATTCCCGTCGTTGCCATCATCGATACCAACTCCGATCCCACCGGCATCACCTATCCGATCCCCGGCAATGATGACGCCGCCCGCGCCGTGGCACTTTATTGTGAACTGGTCAGCAAAGCGATCATCGAAGGCATTTCCAAATCTGCCACTGCTTCAGGTGTCGATGTTGGTGCCATGGAAGAATTGCCACCTGTAGATTTGGCCCCAACGGCCTGACAAATAGTCCAAGCGACAGAAGGGTCCGTGAACAGTCACGGACCCGTTTCCCATTCAGGAGTTATACATGGCTGAAATCACAGCTGCACTTGTGCGCGACTTGCGCGAAAAAACCGGCGTTGGCATGATGGACTGCAAGGCTGCACTCATTGCCACCAGTGGCGAAATGGAAGCCGCCGTTGATTGGCTGCGCGCCAAGGGCCTGGCCAAAGCCGCCAAGAAATCCACCCGCATTGCAGCTGAAGGCCTGGTTGGCGTGGTGACCAAAGGCACTGAAGGTGCCGTCGTCGAAGTCAATTCCGAAACCGACTTTGTGGCCCGCAATGAAAAATTCCAGGCCATGGTGGCTGAAATCACCAAGCTGGCGCTGAATGCCGATGGCTCGACTGAAAAACTCAAGGTAATGCAATATCCGGGCTCGCATCATGCGGTGGCAGAATATGTGGCCGAAATGATTGCAACCATCGGCGAAAACATGACAGTGCGCCGCACCGCGTCTTTAAAGGTATCGGATGGCGTTGTGGCTTCCTACGTGCACAACCAGGCCGCCCCCGGCATGGGCAAGATTGGCGTGCTGGTGGCCCTTGAAGGCACGGGCAGCAAAGAAGAAATTGCTGGTTTTGGACGCCTGTTGGCCATGCACATTGCTGCAACCAATCCAGTAGCCCTCGACATGGCCTCGGTGCCTGCCGACGTTCTGGCCCGCGAAGCTGCCATTCTTGAAGAAAAGAATGCCGGCAAGCCAGCCAACGTCATGGAAAAAATTGTCGCCTCTGGCCTAAAGTCCTACGCCAAGGAAAACTGCCTGCTTGAACAGCCCTATGTTCACGACAGTTCAAAGACGGTGGCCATGGCTGTTGCCGAAGCAGGCAACAAGGCGGGCTCAGCTTTGGTGCTCAAGTCTTTCGTCCGCATGCAATTGGGCGAAGGCATCGACAAGGGCGGTGACGATTTCGCCACTGAAGTCGCCAAGATGGCCGGAAATTGATCTTTTGAAGAAATAGACCAAGGCCCCGGCAACGGGGCCTTTTTTATTTGCAAAGCGGACCAAATGTTTTAGTTTCCTGGGCATGCATGCAGTCAAATCAATGTCCGCCGCAATACGACTTTTTGTCATTGCAGTTGTAACCAGCGCCTTGGCTTTGGCCTGCGCCGATAGCGGCTACACGCCAGATTTCGAGTCGCTGCAAAGCCGTTTCATGCAGCGCGGTGTTTCTGCGGCCTTGCTTCCCGCCAACGACACCCGCGACAACTTGATTTTTCTGATCGCAGACCGGCGCAAACAACAACTGCCAAGCTTTGCCGCCCAAGAAGATTCTGCTGCTGATTCTGCTTTTGGAACCTATGGCGAAGGCACGATTTGCGTCAGCGATGAAAGCGGACGGGTGGCATTTTCAAAAGCTGTCTCTGATGATGGCGCTGTTCCAGAAGTTGAAAAGCAACTGCTGCTCAATGCCCGGAAAACGCTTTCCTGCACCGATGATGCAACAGCTCCAAGCATCGTGGAAGCTACAGCCGCCGTTCAATCGGCCAATGGCAAGGAATTTGCGAAATACCTCCATGCGATTGCAGGTTTCTACAAGATTGATCATACCAATCCGAAAACTTTTGAGCTGCTCGGCAATGCCAATCAGCCTTGGGTGCGCGAAACCGCCAGATACATGCAAGCCCGCGTAGCCTTGCTGTCGGCCCAATCCACGGCTTTCGATGAATATGGAACATTGGATCTGGCCAAGGTTGATCCGTCCAGGATAACTGCAGCCAAGGATGCCTTGCAGGCCTATGTCGCGGAGTATCCCGCTGGCGATTATGCAAAATCCGCCACTGGCCTGTTGCGCCGTGCCTATTGGCTGGCCAATGATGGAGCAGGGCAGGCAGCTGCGTATTCAACTTTGCTGCTCAGCGATGATGTGAGCGCCGAAACCTCCATCGACGTGATGGAAGTTGACCTTAAACTTCCACACGCTTCTTACCTCGACAAAGCTGCCGATCCGATCCTCGCCGCCGTTGAACTGTTGCGCCAGATGCGCCCCCAGATTGACGATGAAGGCAAACCGCTTCCAGCCATGAAGGCAGAAGTGCTGGAAGCGCAGCGCGGCCGTTTTGCGGGCCAAGAAGACTTGTTTGACTATCTTCTGGCCTTGCGGGCATCGCTTGTCGATAACGATGCAACAGCAGTCTTGCGGCTGCTGCCAGAGCGCAATCCAATCGCTGAATTGAGCTACCTTGAACTCAGCCGTCAATTGCTGCGGGCAACAACACTTGCATCCATCGGCGACAACACTGCCCGTGAAAAAATCGTGGCACTTTTCCCCTACGGAAAACAACGTTACCACCACGCGACGCTGGAACTGGAACTGGCAAAACATGATGAGCGGCACAAAAATATCTCCGCCGTTTTCGAGAAGAATTCATTGATTCAGGATTCCGACATCAGGTTGCGTGTGTTGGACCAGATTGCAGGTCCGATCCTGTTAAAACAACAGGCCACGGCAACTGACGTTTCGCGGCGTGAACGCAATACTGCGCTTTACAGATTGCTGGTCCGCGACATCACACAAGGCCGTTTCAAAAGTTTTTCTGACGATATGGCGTTGCTGCCGCCGATTGGGGAAAGTGTCATTGATGTTGACAGCGGCGATGCTTTCGCGATGTTCCGCGTGCAAACAAGCGGTGCCGAATATGCCTGTCCGGCGATCAACAGGGTTGCAAATGACCTTGCCAAAAACCCGCGTGATGTATCTGCCCGGCTTTGCCTCGGCGAATTCCATAAAGACAACACCTATGAACTTCAATTGGCAGCGGTCGGCAAAAACGAACTTGGCGGTACAGGCACCGTGTTTGCAGGCAAGATAATATCGCGTCAGGATATTTACCGGGATATCATGAAAGACGGCCGCGCCTCTCGCAATGACAGGGCTTATGCCTTGTACAGGGCCATTCGCTGCTATCAATCAGTTGGCAACAATGATTGTGGCGGCGACGCTGTTGACAAACCAGTTCGCAAAAAATGGTTCCAGGAGCTCAAGTCAAAATATGGCGATACGAATTGGGCAAAACAGCAGGACGTTTATTGGTAGTCTCATCGCCATTTATTTTGCTTTGGCAACAGCAGCATTTTCCAATGACAGTCAAATCGTTCGCGCCGAAGACTACAAAAACTTTTGGCTCTGGGCAGGGGTGCTGCCTCAGCCAGCGCTGAAACGGGCAGATGAAATTTATGTCTTGGCGGGGGAAGTTTCCCGCCACACACCGCCGCGCATCATCGCCCAACGCAGTGCCACGCCCCGCATCAAAGACCCAAAGGTCTGGATTGTTTACCGGGTGCAATCCATTGCCTGGAATGCTGCCACGTTAAATGAAGTGCTTCGGCAAGTTGAAGGATGGAAAGTCAACGGCAACAACCTGAAAGGTTTGCAGATTGATTTTGATGCAGGCTCCAAAAACCTGCAAAACTATGCAAAGTTTCTTTCCGACATTCGCACGGCCTTGCCGCGTGAATATGCGCTCAGTGTAACCGGATTGCTGGATTGGACTGTCAATGGTGATGCGGTGGGGTGGGATGAGTTGGCCGATGTTGTGGATGAAATCGTTCTGCAAATTTACCAGGGCCGCAAGGTAATTCCGGGGTATGAGCTATATCTCAACAATCTGCTGGCGATGAAGCTGCCCTTCCGCATCGGTCTGCTGCAAGGTGGCCCATGGCAAGCGCCGCCGGAACTTGCAGCCAATCCATACTTCAAAGGCTATGTGGTGTTTCTGTTGAATGATGGCCATTAACCCCGCGCTCTACCGCTTGCCGAACGTTGGCGTTGCCGTTGGGGTGTTGGAAGTCTGGGCGTGTGGCGGATCACCAACCGCCGCAATCTGGTTTGCCAGCTTCCTTGCATAGTCCGCAAAATAGGCATCATCCAGTTTGGCAAACTGTTGGGAAGGCTTTGCCTCTTTGATTTCGCGCTTTGATCCGGATCCGGGAGGGGGGCCGTAATGGTTCTCACCAATGTCTCCCGGCGTCGAGCCGCAATAACCCATCAAGGCAAAGCTCACGATGGTCGGCGTCGCCATGGCCAATAGTGGTAAATAGGGAATGAAGGATTTTTCACCGCAGATCGCGCAATCCGAAATGTTCAAGAGATGCAGGGCAGGCGGCACCATGCCAATCAACGCCCACAATCCACTTCGGCCCACATCATGAAATCTCTTGGCCGTGGTCGCGAGGAAAATCCAAGCATATATCACCCCAAAGATCACGAGATTTTGCGTCTTCCACATCGCGGGTATTTGGGGCGAATTGTTCAGTGTCGGGCTGTTGTTGATCGTGTAGATCATAGGCTCGCCCAGGAACAGGGGAGCAAAAACCATGCCAATCACGCCAACAAGCAAAAGTCCCTGACCCGCCCACCAGCCGCCACGGCCCAGGCGCCCACTGAATCCAAGGAATGCGTGAATCATAAACTTCTCCAAAGTCCAAAATGATTTATGAAGCAATCAAGGCAAACAAAGCGTTAAAGCGCGATTGAGTTCGTGTGGGCAAGCCCGTGTCGAACAGCTGATCGGGCCGTAAACTGATCTGAAGCGCCGTCATTCCAGCCAAGCATAGCCCTTGCGCAGCGCGAGCTGGAACCCCGCTTTGTTTCGCAGAGTTGAGCTTGTTGTCAGAAAAGCTGGTTTCCAAATCGCCTGCGATAGGGCGGGCGTTTGGAATGGCGGAATTGGGGAGTGGCACTATTCCAAGTTGGATTACCCTGGCTTTCAGGAAATCGACACAAAGGCCAAGTTATTTTCAGGGCACCAAATTCCACCCGAATACCAAAACCCTCTCCTAACGCACAGTTAAGGCATTGGCTATAATCCCGCTCCGCTGCCATAAGGTGATCGTGCCAAGGTATGGGAATCATGACGCTTCAACACAAACGTATCCTCCTCAAAATCTCCGGCGAAGTGCTGATGGGCGAGCAACCCTTCGGCATTGATCTCGCCACAGTGGGCCGGGTTGCCGATGAGGTTTTGGACGCTAAAAGTGCCGGAGCCGAAGTTGCCCTGGTCATCGGCGGCGGAAACATCTTCCGTGGCATGGCAGCCGCTGCCAAGGGTATGGACCGAGTATCGGCCGACCACATGGGCATTATGGCCACGGTGATGAACGCCCTGGCCATGCAAGGCGTGCTCATCTCAAAAGGTTGCGATGCCCGTGTCCTTTCTGCCATCGCCATGCCCACCATTTGCGAAACCTATGCCGCCCACAAAGGCATTCACCACTTGCAAAAGGGCAGGGTAGTGATTTGCGCCGGTGGCACTGGCCTGCCATTTTTTACTACTGACACAGGCGCCGCATTACGCGCTGCCGAGTTGCGTTGCAACGCTCTGTATAAAGGCACCAGCGTCGATGGCATTTATTCGGCAGATCCAAAAAAATTTCCCGATGCCAAGCGATACGACCACATCACCTTTGCGCAAATCCTCAAGGACGATCTCAAGGTGATGGATGCAGCGGCCATCGCCTTGGCGCGTGACAATGACCTGCCAGTTGTAGTATTTTCCATCCGCGAAGCAGGAAATGTGAAACGCGTGCTTGAAGGCAAGGGCATATTCACCACCGTGACAAAAAACTGACAGGAAACGCAAATGGCCGAACCAACCCCCTTTAACGCCTCCGACATCAAACGCCGCATGGCAGGTGCCGTCGATGCCCTGAAACATGATTTTGGAGGACTGCGCACCGGACGCGCCTCGGCCAGTTTGCTCGACCCCCTCACAGTAGATGCCTATGGCGCCATCATGCCGCTCAATCAGGTGGCATCAGTTTCGGTGCCTGAGTCTCGGATGTTGCAGATCAGTGTTTGGGACAAGGGATTGGTGGTTGCCGTCGAAAAGGCCATCCATGCTTCTAACCTGGGGCTTAATCCGCAAACCGAAGGCACGGTGATCCGCTTGCGCATGCCGGACCTGACCCAGGATCGCCGCAAGGAACTGGTGAAAGTTGCCCACACCTATGCCGAAAAAGCCCGCGTTGCCGTGCGCAATGTGCGCCGCGACGGCATGGAGCATTTGAAGTCCCTCGAAAAACTTCATGCCATCAGCGAAGACGAACACAAGACAAAATCCACTGACGTGCAAAAAATGACCGATGACACCATCAAGGACATTGATGCGACGTTGAAAGTCAAAGAAGCCGAAATCATGCAGGTTTGAGGCGCTGGGAACTGATTGCGTCGATGCAAGTAAATCCTCAGACAGACGCACCCCGCCATATTGCCATCATCATGGATGGCAATGGCCGCTGGGCGGCTGACCGGGGTTTGCCGCGGTCTGCGGGCCATAAAAAAGGCATCGATGCCTTGCGCCGTGCGGTCAAGGCGGCAGGCGATATCGGCGTTGAATTTCTGACGATCTATTCATTCAGCACTGAAAACTGGTCGCGACCCAAAGCTGAGGTTTCGTTTCTCCTCGATTTGTTGCGGCGGTTTATTCAGCAGGACGTGGCAGAATTGCATGCCGCCAATGTGCGGATCAAAATCATCGGGGATCGGGCTGAGCTGGACAAGTCACTGATCAAAATGCTGGACGAAGCTGAAAAATTGACGGCTGACAACACCAAACTCACATTGGTCGTCGCCTTCAACTATGGCAGTCGACAGGAGCTTGTCAGAGCCAGCCGCAAACTTGCCGAATCGGTCAAAACCGGAAGCCTTGCACCTGAAGCCATCACCCTTGACCTGTTGCAAGCTCAACTGGACACGGCAGCATTTCCCGATCCTGACCTTTTGATCCGCACGGGCGGCGAACAGCGTTTGTCGAATTTTCTGCTCTGGCAATGTGCTTATACGGAATTTGTTTTCGTCGATGACTATTGGCCGGATTTTGATGCTGCGGTTCTGGCCCGGGCCATCGAGATTTATCATTCCCGCGAGCGCCGGTTTGGCGGATTGAAAGCCTACTCCGCATGAGCAATGACAATTTGACGGCACCGTTGATTTCGAAATGGTCTGACCTTGGGGTGCGCAGTCTTTCGGCGGCATTGCTCATTCCTGCCGTACTGCTGGATATCTGGCAAGGTGGCATCTGGTTTGAATTGTTCATGGGGTTCCTTGGCATTTTGATGGCCCATGAATGGACCAACATTGCCCACGGCCGCAGTTCTTCGCAATTCGCCTTGCATGCCGCTGCCGCCCTCTGTGCCGCATTCCTGCCAAGCGAAGTCGGCGTTTTGCCTGCACTTCTGGTGGTTTTGCTGCTGGCAGCCGCCGGAATTGCACTTTCCGCCTTTCAGCATCGTGAAAAAACCATCTGGATGTATGTCGGCATACCCTACGTGGCCTTGCCTGTTTTAAGCCTTGTCTTGCTGCGGGCCGACGCCGCATGGGGGGTGCATGCCATCATGTGGCTGATGCTGGTTGTATGGGCGACGGATACATTTGCCTATTTTATTGGCCGTATCATAGGCGGCCCAAAACTGGCACCGCTTTTGTCGCCAAAAAAAACCTGGGCGGGATTGTTTGGTGGCATGGTGGGAGCGGCAATCATTTCAACTGTTTACGGACTGGTATATTTGCCCACCATCTGGCAATTGGCCATTGTTGCCGCAATTCTGGCAGCTATCGCCCAAGCCGGCGACATTTTTGAAAGCGCGTTGAAACGCAACTTCAACGTCAAGGACTCTGGTGTCTTGATTCCCGGCCATGGCGGTGTTCTGGACCGTGTTGATGGTTTGGCCGTGGCAGGGGTTGCCGCAGCGGCCATTGGATTTGCGCGAAACGCCGAAGTACTGGCGCAAGGATTGCTGCTCTGGTAACCAAGAACCCTAAAACTTTACGCAATCGCCAGGAACTGTAGTTAAAACTTCCTTAAATTGGCCTGAAAACCTGGATATGTATCTTGTCCTTGGCCAGCGCCTTGGTAACAGTTTGCGGGAGTTGTGTTGATGGAACTTGGTTTCTTTTTGCAGGGGTCGTTTTACGTGAGCGTGTTGATTTCCTTACTGGCGTTTGTCGTCGTGCTTTCCGTCATCGTGTTCATTCATGAATACGGTCATTTTCAAGTTGGCCGTTGGTTTGGCGTGAAAATCGAAGCATTTTCAATTGGCTTTGGCAAAGAGCTGATTGGCTATACCGACAAACACGGCACGCGCTGGAAAATTTGCCCCTGGCCGATCGGCGGCTATGTAAAATTTGAAGGCGACGCCAATGCTGCCAGCATGCCCGATGGCAATGTGACGCATTCACCCACCAGTTTGCATGCCAAACCAGTGTGGCAGCGCGCCTTGATCGTGGCTGCCGGACCTTTCGCCAATTTCGTGCTGGCCATCGCGATTTTTTCAGTGGCCTTCATGATCATGGGGAAGGCCTATGTCGAGCCCAAGGTGGGCGAGGTAAAGGTCGGTTCAGCCGCTGCTATTGCAGGCATTTTGCCGGGAGATTACATCCGCAGTATCGACGGCGCGGAAGCCACAAGTTTTTCAGACCTGCAACGTCTGGTCTGGTTCAAAGCTGGCCGTGAGTTAAAGGTAGTGGTCGAAAGGCAGGGCGAACAGCGCACCTTGACACTTGTGCCATCGTCGTTCGAGGAATCAGACAATTTTGGTGGCAAAATCAGCCGCGGTGTATTGGGTGTGAGTTCGGTGGCAGGCAAGGATGCCTTGAAAATAACTTATTTCACACCCGGACAAGCCATTGTCCAAGGCTGCAAGGAAACCTGGGGTATAGCCACGGCCACAATCGAATTCATTGGCAATATGGTTTCCGGTCGTCAAAGCGTCAAACAAATCGGCGGTGCCGCGTCCATTGCCAAGGGGGCAGGCGACGCAGTTTCCAATGGCACCATGAATTTTGTAATTTATATCGCGTTTTTGAGCATCAGTATCGGACTTATTAACTTATTTCCTGTTCCTATGCTGGATGGTGGACACCTGGTTTTTTATGCCCTTGAGGCCCTTCGCGGAAAACCGCTGGGACCCCAGGCACAGGAATGGGGCTTCCGCATTGGATTATCCTTTGTTGTCATGCTGATGATGGTTGGCGTGGTCAATGATGGAGGCCGTATATTCAACGTCGTATTTGGGACATGAAAATGCCCAGATGTTTCCGTTGCAATGACATTCAAATTGGCTAAAAGACGGCCAAGGCCTGATTTGCGGCCGGGGCGGCTCCCTCAAGGGTGTAAGATAGGCTTTTTGATGCGTTCAAGACTGATTTATTTGTGTGTGCTGGTAACCTTTTTTGTGGGTTTTGCACCCATTTCCTCGCCTTCACTTTTCTCAACCCAGGCCCGCGCCGCCAATGTGGCGCAGGTTATCATCCGGGGCAGCCAGCGCGTTGAAGATGAAACCGTGTTGTCCTACATGCAGCTTGGTGTCGGCGACAGTTTTGACGACGAGAAAATTGACGACTCGATCAAGTCGCTTTTCCAGACGGGTCTTTTCCGCGATGTCAGCGTTGTCCGCCAAGGCAGTGCACTTGTGATAACGCTCCTCGAAAATCCGTTGATCAATTTAGTCAATTTCGAAGGCAACGAAGAAATTGACGATGAAACCCTGCTCAAGGAAGTCGATGTCCGCGAGCGCATCATCTATACCAAGGCCCGCGTTGCCAGTGATACCCGCCGCATTCTGGCGGTTTACCAGAAGCAGGGTTTCTACAACGTCCGCGTTGCACCCAAGCTGATCAGGCTGCCTGAAAATCGCATCAACCTGGTCTTCGATATTGACGAAGCTGGCAAGACCCACGTCAACTCGATCAATTTTTCTGGCAACAACTCGTTCAGCGACGGTGATTTGCGTGATGTGATTGTCACCAAGGAATACTCACGCCTGTTCTTTTTCATGCGCAACACAACCTATGATGCCGATCGGTTGTCGTTCGACCAGGAATTGCTGCGCCGCTACTATTTGAAGAACGGCTTTGCCGATATTGCTGTCGTTTCGGCTGATGCCCGTCTTGATGACAATGGCGATGGCTTCGTTATTGATATCGTTGTTGAAGAAGGCCCGCGTTATGCGATTGCCGATGTGGCCATCAATGTTGGTGATAGCAATCTGGAACCCGAGGGTTTGCGCCGGGTTGTCAAAACCGGCGTGGGCGATTCCTATGACTCGTCGAAGGTCGATAAATCCGTTGAAAAGCTGACACTTGAAGCCTCCAACCAAGGCTTTGTTTTTGCCAAAGTCGAACCCAAGGTTGACCGCAACAGCGATGGCCAGACCCTCAACCTGACGTACAACATCAGCGAAGGCCCTCGCACTTACATCGAGCGCATTGAAATCATCGGCAATACCCGCACCCTCGACGAAGTCATTCGCCGCGAGTTGCAATTGTTTGAAGGCGATGCTTTCAACCGCACGCTGGTGGAACGGGCCCGCCGCCGTTTGACCGCGCTCGACTTTTTCGAAAAAGTTGATTTCCGCGAGCAAGAGGGCTCATCGCCCGACAAGGTCGAATTGATCATTGAAGTTGTTGAAAAGAGCACGGGATCACTTACGTTCTCGCTGGGCTATTCTTCGGTTGAAACTGTTGTGGGCTCAGTCGGCCTCGCCGAACGCAACCTGTTTGGCCGTGGCCATCAAGTCAATTTGAATACAACGATCAGCTTCAAGAAACAGCAGATCGATTTCAGTTTCACGGAACCCTATTTCATGGGCATGCCGATTTCGGCAGGTATCGACTTGTTTGCCACCCGCACTGACAACAAGGATGCCTCGTCCTATTCAAGCCAACAGATCGGTGGTGCTTTGCGCACAGGATTTAGGTTGGACGAGTATTCGTCGATCAACTTGAAATACTCCCTGGCCCGTCGCCAAACCAAGGGTGTCGATTTAGCCACCGCCTCGCCTGCCATTATTTCGCAAGAAGGAACTGACTGGAAGTCCGCCGTTGGCGTGACTTATACCTACGATGATCTCGACAATCCCTTGCGTCCCTCTTCAGGTTTGCGGGCCCAGTTGGAAACGGAAATTGCAGGCTTGGGTGGCACTGAATATTTCGGCACCGTCGAGGGACATGTCTGGTATTTCATTCCTTTGGTCGATGAAAAAGTAACATTGAAACTTGAAGGCAACGCGGGCCATATCCAGTCATTCAATGGCAAGGAAATTCCTCTGGCAGACCGCTTCTTCAAAGGTGCCGACAGCTTCCGCGGCTTTGCATCATCAGGCGTTGGTCCAAAGCAAATTGGCAATGATGGGCAGCTGGACTCGATTGGTGCCCAAACCTATGCCATCGGGACAGCCGAAGTAACTTTCCCGCTTTATGGTGTGCCGGAAGCCTGGGGTATTGAAGGTGCTGCGTTTTCGGATTTTGGCACGGTGTTTAATACCGATCAAAATTCAGTTGCCAATGGCGTTGGAAATTGCAACTTCACCAAAAATGGCAACACCAAGGATTGCAGTGTCTTTGACTCAATGGGCCTGCGTGCTTCAGTCGGTGCCGGCATCATCTGGCAATCACCCTTTGGCCCCCTGCGTTTCGAAGCAGCCTATCCGATTCTCAAGCAGAAGACCGACGAAAAGGAAATCTTCCGCTTTTCCATCGGCACCCGGTTCTAGACCTTTTGCCATAATCAGTTAATAAGGGCGGCATTATTCCCGCCCTTTTGATTTCAGGACACAGCATGACCGAACAAGCTGCACCAACTGGCAAGACCCTCGATATCAACCGCATCATGAAACTTTTGCCCCATCGCTATCCGTTTCTGTTGATCGACAAGATCTATGGCGTGAAGGGTGAGGACAGCGGCTCAGCTATCAAAAACGTGACGATGAACGAACCATTTTTCCAAGGTCATTTCCCCTCAAGCCCGGTGATGCCGGGTGTGTTGCTGGTCGAAGCCATGGCCCAGACAGCCGGTGCCATGGTGCTGGAAAACCAGGGCGACCAAGATGCGGGAAAGCTGGTGTTTTTCATGTCCATCGACAAGGCACGCTTTCGCAAACCTGTGGTTCCCGGCGATCAGGTCCACTTCCACGCCAAGCTCATGCAAAAGCGTCCCCCCGTCTGGAAATACAGCGTGGAAGCCCATGTCAATGGCAAGAAAGTCGCCGAAGCCGAAATAGGCGCCATGATGATGGACAAGAAGTAGTCCCACAGCCGTTGGCCCTTCGAGGCCGCGAAGGTGCTGCACCTCTGGGTGAGGTTAAGTTATTGAAATCCCTCATGCTGAGGTGCGAGTACTTGCGAGCCTCGAAGCACAAGGCTGCGTTGCGGGCTCTAGAGCGTTTTCCGATCAGGTTGGCGAGTATCCTGCGTTGACGAAGAAGTTTCTGCTGTCGCTAGGCGAGATGGTAGGCAAGACATCTGCGATGGCATCCCACAGTGATGTTATGGTTCTGGCGGCGGTTTTCTTGAGGC
>JANOXA010000003.1:0-1932 GCA_031418195.1 Hyphomicrobiales bacterium
TTGGCTTGCGCGATGTGATATTTGCCTTCCTCGATAGCCGACAGATATTTCACATCATTGGTCACCTTGCCACCCACAACCTTGCGGTAAGGCGTTTCGATGAAGCCATATTTGTTGACACGGGCATAGGTCGCCAGCGAATTGATGAGGCCGATGTTTGGACCCTCAGGCGTTTCAATCGGGCAGATGCGACCGTAGTGCGTGGTGTGAACGTCACGCACTTCAAAGCCGGCCCGTTCACGCGTCAAACCACCGGGTCCAAGGGCAGAGAGACGGCGCTTGTGGGTGATTTCCGAAAGCGGATTGGTTTGATCCATGAATTGCGAGAGCTGTGACGAACCAAAGAATTCGCGCACCGCAGCGGCGGCCGGCTTGGCATTGATCAGGTCATGCGGCATCACCGTGTCGATATCAACCGATGACAAACGTTCCTTAATGGCGCGTTCCATGCGCACCAGACCCAGGCGATACTGGTTTTCCATGAGTTCGCCCACCGAGCGTACACGACGGTTGCCCAGATGGTCAATGTCATCTACTTCACCGCGCGAGTCGCGCAAGCCGTGCAGCATCTTGATGACTTCGATCACATCTTCCTTGCGCAGCACACGCATGGTGTCGGGCACATCCTGCTCCAGACGCATGTTCATCTTCACCCGGCCAACAGCCGAGAGATCGTAACGTTCCTGGTCAAAGAACAAACCGTTGAACAAAAGTTCCGCACCCTCGCGGGTTGGTGGTTCACCGGGGCGCATGACCCGGTAGATTTCAACCAGCGCCTGTTCATAGCTCTCAACCTTGTCGGCCTTCAACGTATTGCGGATGTAGCCGCCCGTGTTGATATGGTCGATGTCCAAGAGATTAAGCGAGGTGAAGCCCTGCTCTTTCAGCGCTGCCAATGATTTTTCAGTGATTTCATCGCCAGCTTCCGCATAGATCTCGCCGGTTTCAACATTCACCAATTCGTCGGCCAGATATTGGGTGTAAAGTTCTTCATCCTTCACCAGAAGATCGGTCGTGCCGTCTTCAGCAATCTTGCGTGCCAAACGTGGTGTGATTTTCTTGCCGGCTTCGACAACAACCTGCCCGGTCTTCGCGTCAACCAGATCAACCACTGGCTTGATGCCCTTGTAACGATCCGCGTTGAACGGAATCTGCCAGCCATCCTTGGTCATGGTGTGCGGGATTGATTTGTAGAATGTGTGCAGCACTTCTTCTGCATGCATTTTCAAGGCGTACAGCAACGTCGTCACCGGCAATTTGCGGCGGCGATCAATACGCGCATAGATTATGTCCTTGGCGTCAAATTCAAAATCCAGCCATGAGCCGCGATAAGGAATGACGCGGGCCGCAAACAGGATCTTGCCCGACGAATGGCTCTTGCCCTTGTCATGATCGAAGAACACGCCAGGCGAACGGTGCATCTGCGAAACGATAACGCGCTCCGTGCCGTTGACAACAAAGGTGCCGTTCTTGGTCATGAGCGGAATGTCGCCCATATAGACGTCCTGTTCCTTGATGTCCTTGACCGACTTGGCTTGCGTATCTGGATCGATTTCAAACACAATCAGGCGCAACGTCACCTTCAGCGGCGCGGCAAATGTCAAGCCGCGTTGCTGGCACTCATCCACGTCAAACTTCGGCTGTTCAAATTCATAGCGCACAAATTCCAGCACGGCCTGTCCGGCGAAATCGGTGATCGGGAATACCGACTTGAATACTGATTGCAGACCATCGTTCAAGCGGCCACCAGCAGGTTCCTTCATTTGCAGGAATTGCTCGTAGCTCTCGCGCTGCACTTCAATGAGGTTTGGCATTTCGGCAACTTCAATGCCTTTGCCAAACACTTTGCGGATGCGCTTGCGGCTTGCAATGGTACGGGTATCGGCCATCTGTTTTTCCCTATCAGTTCGTATCTTTACGTGCACGTCTTCA
>JANOXA010000004.1:0-27687 GCA_031418195.1 Hyphomicrobiales bacterium
ACTGCTTTCCGCACTCGAAGCAGCAGGCCACAATCGCAGGCGATCAAATTCTACCAGTCGGAAAAAAGGATGCTCCCTTCTGGCGCAAGCTATCGACAGTGAGAGCTGGCTCGCTGCAGCAAGGCCATCCATGATGACTTAGGACTGCCAGGGCGGAGAAGAAATCTCAATTCAGGTGCTTCTGAAGTTACCAATCACTCCAACAAGAATTGCACATCGGCCTCTGTCAATTTCGCCGACTCTGCACCATCCGCTTCTTCGCCCCATAATGTGGCAGCCAGAGAGCGCTTCTTGTCTTGCAGTGACAAAATCTTTTCTTCAATGGTGCCGCGCGCAATCAGGCGGTGGACGAAGACGGGTTTGGTTTGGCCGATGCGGTGGGCGCGGTCGATGGCTTGGGCTTCAACAGCGGGGTTCCACCAGGGGTCATAGAGGATCACCGTGTCAGCGGCGGTAAGGTTTAGGCCTGTGCCGCCGGCTTTGAGGCTGACCAGGATCAATGGAACCTTGCCTGATTGGAAATCCTTGACCGGGGTTTGCCGATCCTTGGTGGTCCCCCGAATTTCGACAAAAGTGATACCAAGTTGGTCCAGTTCCGGTTTGATCAGATCGAGCATAGATGTGAACTGGCTGAACAGGATCACTTTGCGTCCTTCAGCGAGCAGTTGGGGCAGCATTTCCATCAGGCGGGAGAGTTTTGCCGACGTTGCCGCTGTGGAATCTTGTCCCGAAAGCA
The DNA here is from genome assembly GCA_031418195.1 of Hyphomicrobiales bacterium. Lineage (GTDB taxonomy): Bacteria > Pseudomonadota > Alphaproteobacteria > Rhizobiales > Aestuariivirgaceae > Aestuariivirga. The sequence goes on from JANOXA010000004.1 coordinate 737, forward strand.
GTCGTGGGTCGCAGCAGATCTGGCGGAGCTTTAGCAAGGCATCAAGGAAAATAATGTGCGACCGCATCAGACCGACACGGGCGATTTCTTCGCGCACCCGTTTTTGCATCATCAGCCGCATCGATTCATACATGACTTGCTGTGGTTCTGTGAGATCAATCCATTCTGGTATCTCGGATTTGGCGGGCAGATCGTTTGCCACCTGGTCCTTGGTGCGACGGAGCATGAAGGGGCGCAGGCGACGGGCGAGCAGCCGTTTGGCCTGTGCATCATTGTCCCGCGTGATTGGCTTTGCAATGTTGCGGTTAAATTGATCAAGTGTGCCGAGCAGCCCCGGTGTAACCAGTTCCATCAGGCTCCACGCATCGGTCAACTGGTTTTCGACGGGTGTTCCGGTCATCGCCAGGGTTTGCCTGGCCTTCAAGAGTTTGGCGACCTTGAAGCTGGCTGTCTTGGGATTTTTCAGCATCTGTGCTTCATCATGGATGATGAGGCTGAAAGGTTGGGCTTTGAGCGTCTCGATGTCACGCACCAGCAGCGGATAGCTTGTCAGTATTACATCCTGCGCACCGATTTGGGGACTGAGTGTTTTGCGGGTGGCTCCATGCCACAGCAACACCGTCAAACTCGGTGCGAACTTGGCAAATTCTGCCTGCCAATTGGGCAGCACCGAAGTTGGGCAGACAATCATGACCGGGTGCTTGAGTGTCTTCGCCGCCTTTAGCGTTGTGATATGAGCGAGGGCCTGCACGGTTTTGCCCAAGCCCATGTCATCAGCCAATACGCCGCCAAAGCCTGCGCCATGCAGCGCTTGCAGCCAGTCCAGACCTTGATGCTGATAGGGGCGCAATGCTGCATTGAAGGTGTCGGGCGTCTTTGTGGGTTGCAATTGCAGTTGCGTCAGGGAGCGTGCCAGCGCACGCAAAGCATCAGCCCCGGTCCAGGGAATATGGGCGTTGGTGCCGCTTTCAAAATCAGCCAATGCCGCCAAGTCGCGCGCGGGCAAGCGCAGTTTACCGGTGCCAGGTTGATCGCGGGAGGCAAACTGCAACAGCATCAGCAATACCGGCCTGATTTTTTCCATCGGCACTTGGGCAATCTTGCCTGGCGCGATTTCAATCGAAAGGGAAAGGGCTGTGTGATCGAGTAGCGCTTCGCCGTGCTGATCCAGCATGCGGCGGAGAAGCGGAAGGATGTCAATCGGCTTGCCGTCGATCCGGGCGCCCAGTTGGATGTCAAACCAGTCAATGCCTGATGGCTCGACGTCAAAACTTAAACTGCCTGGCTCGATCTCGACAAAGGCCAATGACCAGCGCGGCGCATAGACGATCCGCCAGCCATCAGCTTGCAATCCCGGCACATGATTTTTCAATATGCTTGCGAAGTGCGACGGCCTTGCCCCAGGTTGCAATGTCATGTCCCAGGCTTGTGTGGGTTTTGGTTTGGCTTCCGGAAAGCTTTTGAGAGGTTGCAAGCCAAGTTCGGTCAAGCGTGCAAAAGCCTGTTTTTCTGCAGTCAAATGGCGTTGAAATTGTATGGTGGCTTTTTCCGTGGTGCGCAGGATCAGTGTGGCATTTGTGGCGTGGTTCACGATTGTGCCATCGTAGTCAAAATTCAAGCGCGCAAAAGCTGTGGGGGTTTTTAGAAGGCTGGCTGAATAATAAGATGCGCGCCGGGGCAGGTACACTTCCAAAATCTCATCCTTGAACGTCAGAATGGGGACCGGCGTGATCATCCCGAGTTCTGTCAGGTTCGGAATGATGGGTGGCGGCACCGTGTGGCCTGCAAGTTCGTTCCATTGACCAGCAAGCGTGGAAACGGCGTGGAGTGGTACTGGCGGAAGATTGAGCAGGCGTTCCGCCAAAACACTGTCGACATTGGTTTCCACCTTGTGCACCGCGCCGCTTTCGCCATCAATCATGAGCGGTGGTGTGCAAGCGAAGTGGTGCAAGTCGGGACTTCCTCCCGTCAACGTCAGCCGCTGTTCGCCGTTCCCAACTATCGTCCATTCAAAGTTTGCCGATTTACTGCCAGCCATGTGAAGCACAGGCCCATCAACACTGCGCCAGCGCGTGCGCCCGGTGGTAATGGCCTGATCCAGCCAGTTTGCCCCACCGATGCCTTTCACTGTGCCTCCCGAAAGATCTCCGTAATATTCCGTCAGTTGCTTGGCCAGCCATGTATCGACGGGTGTCCGCAGATTGTAAGTCCAGGATCGGTCGTAGCGATCCTGGGCTCGCCAGGTTTGCTTGCCGTGACCAGCAGTTTGCCTGGTCCAAGCCTCGATGACCATTTCATGTGGCATCCGCTGGGGTAACGTCGGGGCTGATTGGCCCTTTGCCAATTTTGCGGGATGCAAAGGGCGCGGGGTCACCACGTAAACAATTTCGGTTCCGCCCGCCTGCCTGGACCGTGCCTGGTCGAGCCACATCGTCAGGTTTTGGGGCAAAGGTGCTGGCTTTGGGGGCGGGTGAAGTGCTGCGAGACTAATGTGATTGCCTGCAGCGCGTTTTGTGGTGTTGTTCAGTTCATCTCGTGCTGCATACAAAACCGCTGCACAATGCTTGCAGTCATAACCGACGGGGCATGAGCACATGGCAACCAAACCGTATTCGCTGTCATCGGGCTCGAAATTGATGGAAACGGCGTAGGGCCGCAGGGCGCTGCCCCGCACCAGCGCAGTAACTTCTTTCGAGTCCGGATCAATGTTGAGTTTGGAAACGCGGCCCTGTCGCCAATAAGTCTGACCAGCGCGGACCATGTTGGTTGTCTGGATCATTTCGTCGATCAGGTCGTCTGTGATATCGGGAATCATTGTGTCGGGTCTGTGTTTTCAGAATGTTGCTTTTACAATCCAAATTGCAAATTGCCTATTGGTCACTTCTGGCCATGCAAATTCGGCGCGAATTCTGGTTGTTTAAGCATATCGATTCAACTTGCATAGATTGATCGTTCTTGCTTTCATTGGACAACCGAGTTTTTCTGGGCCGGACGCAGCGAAACATCGAACAAAAAGGTTCAGCCCGGAAGTGCTTTGGTTGATGCGGTTCTAATGAAGGCGGACAAGCGGAGAGATGACAACCGACGCATCAATCTTTCGTCTTGATAGCGTCACCAAGCGATTTGGTGACACAGTCGCACTTGACAATATCAGCCTTGCAGTTGACCGGAATGAATATGTGTCGCTGTTGGGGCCCAGCGGTTCCGGCAAAACAGTTCTGCTCAGGACCATCGCAGGCTTTGATGTGCCTGATCAAGGCCGCATCGAAGTAATGGGCAAAGATGTGACTCATGTGCCTGCGCATTTGCGGGGCATCGGTTTTGTGTTTCAAAACTTTGCGTTGTTTCCGCATCTCACGGTGAGCGATAACGTGGCTTTTGGTTTGCGCAATCGTGCGGGGCCCGCAAGCGCGGATGAGGTTGCATCACGCGTGAATGATGTCATCAAGCTTGTCGGCCTCGAAGGGCTTGAAGGGCGGGGCATTGGGCAGATTTCCGGCGGCCAGAAACAGCGCGTTGCACTGGCGCGGACTTTGGTGACTGAACCCAGGTTGATTTTGCTGGATGAGCCGCTCGGTGCACTTGATGCCAATTTGCGCTCACGCATGCGCAATGAATTGCGTGCGATCCGAGAGCGCCTGGGTGTAACTTTCCTGCATGTAACAGGCAGCGAAACCGAAGCCTTGGCGATGGGTGACCGCGTCGTCGTGCTGGATCACGGTCAGGTCGCGCAGTTCGATGTGCCTGACACGGTTTATGGCAGACCAGCAACGCCCAATGTGGCAAAGTTTCTCAATCGCTACAATTTGCTGGATGGAGAGATTGCTGGTTCGGTGTTCAAATCTGCCTTCGGCGATTTGGCTTTCAAGCAGCACTCCGAGGCACCCAAACCTGCTTATGCCATTCGATATGACCGTGTGACGGTTGACAATGAAGTGGCGGAAAACACGGGACCGGGTTTTTTTGCAAATTTTGTGGCGAGCGAATATCTGGGATCGTCGATCATGTATTTCTTTGAGGCAGCCGGCGGCAAGATGATTGAAGTTGAGCATCACCTCTCCAATGGTGCGCCGAAATCCTACGAACCAAATAAGTCGTATCTTTTGCGGTGGAAGCCTGAAGACGCGATTGTGTTTGGATAGGACAAGGACATGACAACGTCGGCAAAAACATCTTCAAAAAATGCCTGGTGGTTGATTGCGCCCGGCGCCATCTGGATGATCCTGTTTCTGGTCGTGCCGCTTTTGATGATATTGTATGTGTCGTTCTGGACGCAGACGACTTTCAAGATTGAACCCACTTTGACTTTGAAAAGTTGGCAGCAATTTTTTGCTTCTGATACCTATCTTTCATCGCTTTGGACGACGGTGCGGATTTGGCTGATCGTATTGACCACGACATTTGTCATTGGTTATCCGACAGCGCTGTTTGTCGGGCTGTTCGTGAAAAGCAAAACCCTTTCCACCGTATTGCTGGTAATTTGCGTGATCCCGTTCTGGACTTCCTTTCTGATCCGGGTGCTGGCTTGGCGACCGATGTTGGGCAAGGAAGGTGCGATCAATATTGTTTTGCAATATCTAGGGCTGGTTGACCATCCCATCGAGGCGTTGTTGTTTACGGAACTTTCGGTGATCATTGGCATGACGCAGATTTACTGCGTGTTCATGGTGGGGCCGATTGCATTCATGTTGGGACGCATTGATCCCAATGTCATCGAGGCTGCGCGTGATTTGGGCGCGGGATTCTGGCGAATTTTCCGCAAGATCATTTTCCCGTTAAGCCTGCCCGGTGTTGTTGTCGGTGCAATTTTTGTGTCAGTGATGGTGCTCGGTGAATTTGCCACGGCGTCGGCACTGTCGGGCCGGAAGGTCAATTTGCTTGGCAATATTATTGTGACGCAGGTGGGCTCGCTGAAATGGGCCTTGGCTTCGGTCGTTGGTGTCATCCTCACGCTGATGATGGGGATTGTAATATCGCTGTTCCTGCGCATTGTAGATCTGAGGCGGGAGCTCTAGAGATGGAGTCGCGCGTTCTCAAACCTGTGCTGGCCGTCTATGTGGGGCTTTTCATATTGTTCCTGTATGGGCCATTCATTGTGCTGACCATACTGTCATTCCAGCAGGGACCTGAAGGTGGCCCACAATTCCCAATTGTTGAATGGTCGACCTATTGGTATCGGCACATCTTTGGTTTGACCGAAGCGACACGCGTGGCGCCCCTGCCAATCGGCCAGGCCATGCTGCGTTCGTTGACACTTGCCTTCGCGACCATGGTTACCTCGACTGTGCTCGGTGTGATGTCGGCGCAGGCGTTTCGCAAGAAATTCAAGGGTTCGGGCATTGTGTTCTATCTCATCGTGCTGGGCATGATTGTTCCGGGATTGCTGACGGGGCTCGGCGTGGCGCTTGTCGCAAAGAACATCCTGGGGGTTGATCGGCATTGGTGGAGCACGGCCTTTGTACAGCATGTGGTCTATACGTTCCCGTTTGCGTTTCTGGTGATGCTCGCCATTCTCAATCGTTTCGACAGTTCAGTTGAAGAGGCTTCGTGGTCGCTGGGTGTTTCTCCGATCAAGACTTTCCGCAAGGTAACGTTCCCGCTGATTTTCCCCGGCGTGCTGTCGGCCATGCTGTTTGCCTTCACTTTGTCTTACGATGAATTCTCGCGCACGCTGTTGTCGTCAAACGAGCAGACCTTGCCGCTTGCGATTTACGGAACATTTTCCGTCGAAATTCATCCCAACATCTTTGCCTTTGGGGTGCTGACAACGCTGTTCTCGTTTTCGCTGCTGGCTGTCTACGCCATTCTCATGACGCTCTCGGTGCGCCGCGCCAAGAAGATGGCGATACAGGAGGATATCGCATGAATGTGGCAATTGTCACGGGTGCGGGGTCCGGTATTGGGCAGGCGATTGCGCAGCGTTTGGCCAGGGATGGCTATAGTGTTGTTGTCAACGATGTTCGCAAGGAAACGGCGGATGCGGTGGCGCAAGAGATTGGTGGCAAGGTCATTGCTGTTGCCGGTGATGTTTCAAAAGAAGCTGATGTGGCCGCCATCAATGCAGCCTGCCTGGCGGCATTTGGTGCCTGCACGCATCTCGTCAACAATGCGGGACATGTGCATCAGGCGAAATTTGTTGATCTGGAACCTGCCGACTTTGACCGGATGATGGCGGTGCATGTGCGCGGAAATTATCTGATGATCCGGGCTGTGATCAAGGACATGCTGAAGGCGGGCAGGGGTTCCATTGTCAATATCGCCTCGCAGCTAGGGCAGATCGGTGGTGTTGAACTGGTGCATTACTCGGCAGCGAAATCGGCGATTATTGGAATGACCAAAGCTCTGGCGCGGGAGGTGAGCGCGCAAGGTGTGCGCGTGAACGCTGTGGCACCTGGCCCCATCAACACGCCTTTGGTGCGCAATCTGTCGGAAGGCTGGCGCAAGGCCAAGGCGGCGGAATTGCCATTGGGACGTTTTGGTGAGCCAGAAGAAGTGGCGGCCGCGGTTGCTTTTCTCTTGTCAGATGAGGCGTCTTTATTTGTCGGCCAGACCATTGGCCCCAATTCAGGAGATGTGATGCTGTGACTCAAACTGTACTCATCACAGGTGCAGGCATAGGCATTGGCCGCGCCACGGCGAAAGCCTTCGGCAAGGCGGGCTACCACGTCATCGTTACCGACATTCTGGAAAAAGAAGGCCATTCGGTTGTTGCTGAAATTGGCAGCCACGCCGAGTTCATCAAGCTCGATGTGCGCTCCACTGAGAATGCCAATGCGGTGATTGCTCAAGTGGAAAAGATGCACGGTGCGCTGGATTGCATTGTGGCCAATGCCGGCATCGCCCACAGGGTTCCAATTGATCAGCTCACGGATGAAAAATGGGATTACACCTTCGACATTGATCTCAAAGGCATCTTCCGCATTGTGCGACCCGCTATTCCTGCCATGCGAGCTGCCAGGAAGGGAGCAATAGTTGCTTTGTCGTCGATCATGGGTACGACCTATGGCTGGGATGAACATGTGCACTATTCTGCAGCAAAGTCTGGAGTGGTCGGCCTCGTGCGGGGCCTTGCTGTGGAATTGGCCCGTGACGGCATTCGCGTCAACGGCGTGTCCCCCGGATACATCCGCACGGCGCAATTGCTTTCAAAAGAACATTCCGTGGGGCCAGACGCCGACAAGTGCGGCGCATATATTCCCATGGGGCGGATCGGCGAACCGGAGGACATCGCCGACGTCATCCAATTCCTTGCTTCCAACGCGGCCCGTTACATGACGGGTCAAGTGGTGGTTGTGGATGGCGGCTTGCTCGTTGGCCGCTACTGACATGAAACGAGACTGCTGCAGAAATTCAAGACCAACAATGGAGGACGTAAAATGAGCATAGAGAGCATTAGAAACTACCACATCTCGCGCCGCAAATTCCTAGCGAGCTCGGCGGGTGGAGCCGCATTGGCGGTTGGCATGCCGTGGGGCGCCCAACAGGCTTTTGCCGCAGGACTTGCAGACCAGGAACTGCGGACTGTTGGTTTGTCGGTGACGGTGCAGGAACGCATTCTCAACGATTTCAAAGCCGCATCGGGCGTGAAGGCCGTATCGGGCAAGGCTGACATTTTCCCCAACACACAGACAGAACTTCTGGCCGGCACATCTGCCTATGACGTGTGGGAAACCATTGGTGAACGACTTCCAGCGGTGATTGCGACTGAGAAGATAACTGCCATCCCAACTGCGTCGCTGAAAAATTGGGCCAACATCCGTGATACCTTCACCAAGGGGTCTGACAAGTGGGACAAGAAGTCTCAGATCGTTGGACAAATCTGGAAAGACGAAGCCCAGACAGAATTGTGGATGGTGCCAACCGTCTATAACTATGACTCGATTGGCTATCGCCCCGACCTTGTCTCGGCCGAAGAAGCATCGACATGGACCGCCCTCTTCGATCCGAAGTTCAAGGGCAAGACCGGCCTCAATGTCGATCCGCTGATTGCTTTCGGTGAAGCCGTCACGGCCATGAACACGCTTGGCTTGCTGAAGGTTCCAAACCCTGGCAACCCTGACAAGGCTTCGATTGATGAAGCTGCGAAGTTCCTGATTTCCAAAAAGAAGGAAGGCCAGTTCCGCGCGCTCTGGGGTGACTTCGGCGAACTTGTGAACCTGTTGGCCTCTGGCGAAATGATCCTTGCCGACGCCTGGCAGCCGGCTGTCATGGCGGTGAAGGCACAAGGCAAGGCCTGCACCTATGCGGTGGCCAGGGAAGGCTACCGCGCCTGGTCCATCGGCAACTCGGCAATTGCCGGCACACCGAACATGGAAGCTGTTGTGGCCTATAGCGATTATTGGCTCTCTGGTCCGCCAGCCATTGCCGTGTCGGAACAAGGCTACTATTCGCCGACAACCAACATCCAGGCAGCCATGGACAAGGACAAGTACGCCTTCTGGTATGAAGGCAAGCCTTGGGTGGGCGCTGAAGACCGCGGCATCAAGGAAGGCGACTTGCGTGATGGCGGTTCGCTCGAAACGCGTTCGCAGAACGTGGCCTACTGGCACCAATGGCCAGATGAATATGATCACCTCATTGCCAAGTGGGATGAATTCCTGTCCGCGTAATTATAACAATGGTTTCCCCTCCCCCTTGTGGGGAGGGCTATCGCATATGGCAAGAAGGGCCCTCATCCGTCTCGCGCTGTCGCGCGATCCACCTTCACCCGCAAGCGGGAGAAGTGAAGGAAACCCAGCGTTTTCACTTCTCCCGCTTGCGGGAGAAGGTGGCGCGAAGCGCCGGATGAGGGCCTTACTTTGGCCATATGCGATAGCCCTCCCCCTTGTGGGGAGGGGGAAAGCAAAGTGAAAGAATAAGAAACAAATTGGCTTACGATCTTCAACTCTCGCATGTCGGCAAGGTGTTCGACAATGGCACTGCCGCTGTCATCGACTTTAACCTGGATGTGAACAAGGGTGAGTTCATCGCATTCCTTGGGCCATCCGGTTGCGGCAAGACGACGACGCTGCGGATGATTGCAGGCTTTGAAGACATCAGCTCCGGCGATATTTCCATTCGCGGCGAGCGGATCAATGACCTGCTTCCAGAGCAACGCCCGACATCCATGATCTTTCAGAACTACGCGCTGTTTCCGCACATGACAGTGCGCGACAATGTGGGCTTTGGTCTTGACGTCAAGAACATGCCTGCAGCTGAGCGTGACGCAAAAGTCACACGCATATTGGAGAAGCTGGATTTGATGGCCGTGCAGGGACAACGCCCTGATCGCTTGTCTGGTGGGCAGCGCCAACGCATTGCGCTGGCACGCTCGTTGGTGGTTGAGCCGAGCATTCTGTTATTGGATGAACCACTGGGTGCACTTGATGCCAACTTGCGCAAGAGCATTCAGAACGAATTGAAACTCTTGCAACGCTCCCTTGGCATTACATTTGTGTTTGTGACGCACGCCCAGTCAGAAGCGCTGGCATTGTCTGATCGCATCGTCGTGATGAACCAGGGCCGCATTGAACAGGTCAGCGCACCCCATGAACTTTATACCCGGCCACAGAGCCTGTTCGTGGCGCAATTCATTGGCCGTAACACTTTGATCCCCGGAGCAGTGCGGGCTTCCGATGGAACGAGTGTGACGGTTGATACGCCCTATGGGTCATTGGTGGGGTCGGCGACAAAGGGTGTTTCGGCTGGCAGCAAGGCCAACCTGATATTGCCCGCAGAGTCGGTGGATCTTTTGCCCTTCAACACACCAGAGGCCGAGGTCACCAAGGCCTATGGCACCTGCAATATTCCGGTCACCGTCGGGCGTATTCAACAGATCGGGCACATTGTGCAAATGGATGTAATATTGGATGAAGGTCGCACCATTGGTCTTGAGGGTCATGCAGATAAATATGGTGGACGCTTTGCTGCGGGTGACAAGGCCAGCATCGCTTGGAAAAAAGACAGTGCAACGGTGATCGTGGGGTAGGCGATGGAAACTGTTGTTCAACTCGCTGCAAGCCTTCGCAAGGGCAAGCTGGATGCTGTTGAGCTGACGGAAAGCATTTTGGAAGGCATTGCCAAGAGTGATGACAAGGCGATTTTCATTGACCTGCTGCCTGAGCGGGCGCGGGCCGAAGCGAAAGCGGCGCGCAAACGATTGAAAGCCGGTGAGCCTGCTAGCCTTGTTGATGGTGTTCCCATTGGCTGGAAGGATTTGTTTGATATCAAGGGCCGGGTGACGACCGCAGGGTCTGTTGTATTGAAATCCAATCCGCCGGCTTTGGCTGATGCGGCTTTGGTGCATGCAGGTGCAACAGCCGGAATGATTTCTGTCAGCACCCTGAACATGACGGAGTTCGCCTATTCCGGCCTTGGTCTCAACCCGCATTACGGCACACCACGCAACCCGCGTGACAGACGTGTGCATCGCTCACCCGGCGGGTCATCGTCGGGATCGGGGGTTGCGGTGGCCAAAGGGTTGTTGCCGGTCGCCATTGGGTCTGACACCGGAGGCTCTATTCGGATTCCTGCGTCTTTCAATGGCATTGTTGGATACAAATCTTCGACGCGGCATTATCCGATGGCTGGGGTTTTTCCTTTGTCGCGGACCTACGACGTGCTTGGTCCCCTGGCGCAGACGGTTGAAGATTGTGTACTGGTTGATGCAGTATTGTGCGGGTTGAAAAAGCCTGTTGTATCAAAAGCCGATGTGAAAGGCCGCAGTTTCATTGTGCCTGACACTGTGGTGTTTGATGGCATTGAAGACGCTGTTGCGGCAAATTTTGATTTGGCGTTGTCACGCATTTCAAAAGCAGGCGGAAAAATCAAACGGCAGCCATTCCCCGCCTTTGATGCGATCCTCAAGCTTATTCCCACGCGCGGCACTATTCTGGGGGCGGAGGCACTGCAACTCCATTGGGACCGCGTGCATGGACCTGATGCCGCCCGCATGGATCAGCGCGTGGTGCAGCGCATAAAAATGTCTGAGAAAATGACGGCGGTGGATCTTGTGGAGATCATGCAGCAACGTGAGCAACTCATCGCAGCAACGACGGACATTATCGGCGATGGCATTGTGGTTTGCCCGACAACGCCGCATGTGGCCATGCCAATTGCGCCTTTGGAATCAGACGTCGAAGAATTCTACCGTGTCAACGCCAGAACTCTGCGCAATACCATGCTCGGCAATTTTCTGGATTGGTGTGGACTGTCCATTCCCAGCGGCACTGACCGCGACGGCATGCCGACGGGTTTCTTGTTCTCTGCACCGCACGGACGCGATAATGATTTACTTTCGGCAGGGCTGGCACTGGAAGCGGCAGTTCGAGGATAAAACTGAATACCCAATTCAACAGGAGGAACGGAAAATGGCAAAATCTGCATCAAAGAAGAAAAAGAAAATAATCTGCGCCTTTGGCACCGACATTGACTCGGTTGCCGGATGGATCGGTTCATATGGCGGTGGTGACTCACCATCGGATATTCAGCGTGGTGTGTTCGCCAGTGAAGTCGGTAACATTCGCCTCCTCAATCTGTTCAAGAAATACAAGTTGAAGACGACGTTTTTCATTCCCGGCCACTCGATTGAATCCTTTCCCGATCAGGTGAAGCGCATTGCTGATGAAGGCCATGAAATTGGGGCCCATGGTTATCTGCATGAAAACCCCATCGCCATGACGCCGACACAGGAAGAGGATGTTCTGGCTTATTGCGTGGATTTGATTGAGCGGGTCTCCGGCCGAAAGCCTCGCGGCTATGTGGCACCGTGGTGGGAAATGTCGAATTCCACGGCGGCGCTTTTGCTGAAATATGGTTTCAAATACGACCACAGCCAAGGCTACCGCGACTTTCAACCCTTCTATGCCAAGGTTGGCGACAGTTGGACCCTCATTGACTATTCCAAGACCGCCAGGGAATGGATGAAGCCGATGATCCACGGCAAGGAAATCGACCTCGTGGAAGTTGGTGCCAATTGGTATGTGGATGATCTTCCACCCATGATGTTCATGAAGAAGGCCCCCAACAGCCATGGCTTTGTCAATCCGCGTGACATTGAAGAAATGTGGCGCGACCAGTTTGATTGGGTTTATGACAACATGAACTATGCCGTGTTTGCCTTCACCATTCACCCCGACGTCAGCGGCAGGCCACAGGTTTTGTTGATGCTGGAACGCCTGATCAAATACATCAACAAGAAAGAAGGCACGGAATGGATGACCTTCGAAGAAATTGCCGAAGATTTCCGCAAGCGTTACCCATTTGCCGGCGGCAAGCGGCCTGAAGTGATTTGACAACATAGCGAAAACAAGCCCAACGGCCCGCGTCAATGCGGGCCGCATTATTTTTTTGATCACACTTGGAGTCCAAAACAGTCTACAAATCATGCTTAAAAACCTGTCGCCAAGTGGATTGTCAATCCCCATCAACCGGTGCCCGTTTGGCTGTCAAAGTCGCTGGCTTTCAATCATCGAATGAGATGACTATCCGCGTATTCCCATGCATGAAGCATTCGCAAATTGGCCGTTATTTGTGTGCGAACGGCCAAGGGTATCGCCATTGTCATTGACGTTGTGTTACGAGAACTGGATCAAATTGACTTTGCCGATGTCGGAAAAATGGTTTGTGGCGGCGAGAAATGCCGCATTGGATTTGGCGTAGGCCGTTACAATGAGTAAGCTGGCAAAAAAGGAAATCTGGCCTTGCGCTATTCAGGACTAAGGGTGATCTTTGAAGCCCTCACAGGTCATAAAGGTTGGAAGCCGGTATGGCGGGATCCCGTTCCACAGGCTGAATATGACTACATTGTCATCGGTGGCGGTGGGCATGGTTTGGCCACGGCCTATTATCTCGCAAAAGAGTTTGGCCAGTCCCGGATTGCTGTTTTGGAAAAGGGCTACCTCGGTGGCGGCAATGTGGGCCGCAACACCACAATCATCCGCTCGAACTATTTGCTTGATGGCAACGAACCATTCTATGAGTTTTCATTGAAACTGTGGGAAGGGTTGGAGCAGGACTTCAACTACAATGCCATGGTCAGCCAGCGTGGCATCATGAACCTGATCCACACCGACGCCCAGCGCGATGCTTTCACACGGCGCGGCAATGGCATGATCTTGCATGGGGCCGATGCCGAGTTGCTGTCGCGAGAACAAGTCAAGCAGATGTATCCGTTTTTGAATTTCGACAATGCCCGCTTCCCCATCAAGGGTGCCCTCACGCAAAAGCGCGGCGGCACCGTGCGCCATGATGCAGTGGCTTGGGGTTATGCCAGAGGTGCAGACATGCGTGGCGTGGACCTGATCCAGAATTGTGAAGTGACAGGGTTCAAAGTCGAGAATGGCAAAATTCTCGGCGTTGATACAACTCGTGGATACATCGGGGCCAAAAAAGTTGGTGTCGCCGTTGCTGGCTCCTCATCAAAAGTCATGGCCCATGCCGGCATGCGCCTGCCCATCGAAAGCCATGTGTTGCAAGCGTTTGTATCCGAAGGCTTGAAGCCGTTGATTGATGGCGTGATGACATTCGGGGCAGGGCACTTCTATGTCAGTCAATCCGATAAAGGCGGGCTGGTGTTCGGCGGCGATATTGACGGCTATAACTCCTATGCCCAGCGCGGCAACTTGCCGGTTATTGAAGATGTGGCGGAAGGCGGCATGGCGCTGATGCCCATGATCAGCCGGGCGCGCTTGCTGCGCACCTGGGGTGGCATCATGGACATGTCGATGGATGGTTCGCCGATCATCGACAAGACACATATAGAAGGGCTCTATTTCAATGGCGGCTGGTGCTACGGCGGGTTCAAGGCCACGCCCGCCAGCGGCTGGTGCTTTGCCCATCTGCTGGCCAAAGACGAACCCCACAAAACCGCCACTGCCTATCGTTTTGATCGCTTTCTCAAAGGTTTGATGATCGACGAGAAGGGCCAAGGCGCCACACCAAATTTGCATTGAGAAAGCCATGATCATCAATCACCCCATACTTGGACCGCGCGATGCGCAGGAGTTTGTTTATCTCGGCGATGAAAGCCTAATGGCGCGGCCTGATGGTATGGCACCTGATGCCATCGCGTTGTTCCATGACTATCTTTATCTGCGTGACAATCCGGCAGGTGAACACCGCGAACTTTGGTATCATGAGCAAGGTGACCGCAGTTGGCTTGTTGTCACGCGCAACACTGTCACCCACGAGATTTCCAAAGTTGAGTTGGCCCGCGATGTGGCCCGATCCATGGGGCGATCCACATGACCCAGATCAATCGCATTGCTGGCGGCCTGATCGACCGCAGCACGATGCTTCGCTTTACATTTGATGGCAAGTCCTACACGGGCCACCCCGGTGACACGCTCGCATCGGCCTTGCTGGCTAATGGTGTGCGGTTGATGGGCCGTAGTTTCAAATATCATCGGCCACGCGGTCCGCTTTCGGCAGGTTCTGAAGAACCCAATGCGCTGGTGGAATTGCGTTCCGGTGCACGCCAGGAACCAAACACCCGCGCCACCGTGGCCGAGTTGTTTGATGGACTTGCGGCCAACAGCCAGAACCGCTGGCCGTCACTGGCGTTTGATATGATGTCGCTCAATGATCGCTTGTCGAATTTTCTGGCAGCGGGTTTTTATTATAAAACTTTCATGTGGCCCGCAGCATTCTGGGAGAAAATTTATGAACCCATCATCCGCCGCGCAGCGGGTTTGGGGTCCATGTCGAGATTGGAAGACCCGGATAGTTATGACAAGGGTTTCCTGCATTGTGATGTGTTGATCATTGGTGCAGGCCCAGCAGGACTCATGGCAGCATTGACAGCCGGACGGGCCGGGTCGCGGGTTATCCTGGCTGACGAGGATTTTCGCTTTGGTGGTCGCCTGAATGCCGAGACCCATGACGTTGGCGGCATGCCGGGAACAGATTGGGCCGCAGCAACAGTTGCAGAACTTTCCACATTGCCGAATGTGCGGCTGATGTTGCGCACAACCATCATCGGCGCATTTGATCACGGCATTTACAGTGCGGTGGAACGGGTGAGTGATCACCTTGCACAACCCTTGCCGGGAAAACCGCGGCAAACCCTGTGGCGGATTTATTCGAAGCACACCATTCTCGCCGCAGGTGCCACCGAGCGCCCTGTCGCGTTTGAAAACAATGATCGGCCCGGCATCATGCTGGCAGGCAGCTTGCGTGCCTACGCCAATCGTTGGGGTGTGACTGTGGGCGACCGCGTTGCAGTGTTCAGCAACAATGATGATGGCTTGCGCACCGCGCTTGATCTGCAAGCCAAAGGTGTTGACGTCGTGGCTGTGATTGACAGCCGTGAAGGCGGTGCACTGCTGCCCGGTATTCGGCATTTGCGCGGGGCGCAGGTGATTGACAGCGAAGGTCGGCTTGGTTTGAAATCGATCACCGTGCGGCTTGCCAACGGCAAAACCGAAACTATCAATGCCACGGCGCTTGCTGTGTCGGGCGGTTGGAATCCCAACCTCAACATCGCATCGCATCATCGGGCGAAACCAAAATGGCTTGAAGCCATTGCTGCCTTTGTACCGGGCGAAGGTGGGCCTGGCAACCTGACGGCGGCAGGTGCGGCCCGTGGTGCAATGTCAACCCATGCAGCTTTATCAACCGGGCAATCGTCTGCGCTTGAAGTGCTGGATGCCCTCGGTGTCAACGTCAAAGCAACTGCATTGCCGAAAGCCGAAGATGCGCCCGTCGCCATAACGCCCTTGTGGCATGTCCATTATGGCAACGGCCGTGCGTGGATCGACATGCAAAACGATGTGACGGTCAAAGACATAAAGCTGGCGCATCAGGAAAACTTCACATCTGTCGAACATTTGAAACGTTACACAACGCTTGGCATGGCAACCGACCAGGGCAAAACGGGCAATGTCATTGGACTGGCTGTCATGGCAGAACTCACAGGTCGATCAATCCCTGAAACCGGCACCACGGTTTATCGTCCGCCCTATACGCCCGTGGCCATGGGCACATTGGCAGGGCGGTCGCGCGGCAAAGAGTTCAAGCCCTTTCGCCATACGCCATCGCATCAATGGGCGATGGAGCAGGGTGCCATTTTCGTTGAAGTCGGGATGTGGTTGCGCACCCAATGGTTGCCGCGAGCTGATGAAACCCATTGGCGGCAATCGGTTGACCGGGAGGTTTTGGCCACACGAAAATCCGTTGGTATTTGTGATGTGACAACGCTTGGCAAGATCGACATTCAAGGCACCGATGCAGGAACATTCCTTGACAAGGTTTATGCCAACACATTTTCCACGCTGGCTGTTGGCAAATGCCGCTATGGCTTGATGCTGCGTGAAGACGGTATTGTGTTTGACGATGGCACAACGGCGCGGCTAGCCGAACATGAATACGTGATGACGACAACCACGGCCAATGCAGTGACCGTTTTCCGCCACCTCGAATTTGTGCGGCAATGCCTCTTTCCCGATTTGGATGTGCAGTTGATTTCCACAACCGAGGCTTGGGCGCAATATTCTGTTGCCGGGCCTAATGCGCGGAAGCTTTTACAAAAGCTTGTAGACCAGGATATTTCCGATGCGGTTTTTCCCTACATGGGGGCAGGTAACATCACAGTGTGCGGCGGTCTTAGGGCGAGGCTTTTTCGCATCAGCTTCTCAGGCGAACTTGCCTATGAAATCGCTGTGCCAACCCGCTACGGCGACGCCTTGATCCGACAATTGGTTGAAGCTGGAAAAGAGTTTGATGCGATTGTCTATGGCACGGAAACGCTTGGCGTGCTGCGCATCGAAAAAGGCCACGTTGCCGGAAACGAATTGAATGGCCAATCGACGGCGCTCAATATGGGACTGGGTAAAATGGTGTCGAAGAAAAAGGATTCAATCGGCATGACTCTTTCTCAGCGCGAGGGCTTGAACGATCCCAACGGCTACCGCTTGGTTGGGGTTAAACCTGTCGACATCACGCAAGCGCTAAGTGCAGGCAGCCACTTTCTGGAGATTGGTGCTGCACCCGTTGCCGGGAATGATGGCGGCTGGTTGACATCGATGGTCTATTCTCCCCACATCGGCTCACACATTGCGCTGGGATATCTGAAAGCCGGGGACCAGAAAATTGGCCAGCGCATGCGGGCCGTCAACTTTCTCAACAAGACGGATGTGGAAATAGAAATCGTCAGCCCGCATTTCCTTGATCCAGAGGGAGAGCGCCTGCGTGGCTAATGCTGAATTAAAGCCGCTGACGGCATTGGGCCATCCGGCTCCCACGACAATTGAAATTGGCGGCTGTCGCATCATTGAACGTTTTGACGTGGCGCTGGCATCGCTGGCCACACGTCGCGGGCGCGAGAAAGATGTGGCCAAGGCGGGCAAATTGGCGAAACTGGTGTTGCCAGGCGTTTCGCAGTCCATCACGTCGTCTGTATACGGAGCGTTCTGGCTGTCATCACAACAGTGGATGATTGAAGCTCCCTTCGCCACGCACGAAGATATTGCGGCCCACCTTAAAAGCATGTTTGCGGACGCTGCTTCAATCACTGAGCAGACCGATGCCTGGGTGCGTTTTGATGTTTCGTCCAGAAACTTGCAGCCAGTTTTAGAGCGTTTGTGCAATGTCGATGTGGCGAAAGCTGAAATGGATTTTGCAACCCGCACCGTGATTGAACACATTGGATGTTATCTCATCAAACGCGGCGCAGACAATGTAACACTTTATGGCCCGCGTTCCATGGCCGCCAGTTTGTTGCATGCACTGGAAATAATTGCTCATTCGGTGGCCTGACAACAATCCGTTGAAGGCCTCCATGTTTCCCTGTAGTGAAATCGTGAACCAAATTCACTGGTGGGACAAATGGACAAAGCCAAGAGCCTCGAAGACATCCCGCGTGGCAAGCCTGCTTTTGACCAGGATCCGCACCGCGTCAGGGAGCTTTCCGAGCGCAATCTGGAAGCTGCCATTGGCCGCGAAGTGCGGAATTTTCGCCACCAACAAGGCATGACAGTTGCCAATGTGTCGAGCGCCACAGGACTTTCGATTGGCATGTTGTCGAAAATTGAAAACGGCAACACTTCGCCCTCACTCACCACACTGCAGGTTCTAAGCCATGCCTTCTCAGTTCCTGTCACGGCATTTTTCAAGAGTTATGAAGAGCGCCGCGAAGCTGTGCACGTGAAAGCGGGAGAGCATATCGAGATCGAACGGCGCGGCACCCGGGCCGGGCACCAGTATAACTTGCTTGGCCATATCGGTTCAAATTCGTCGGGTGTTGTGGTGGAGCCCTATCTCATCACCCTGACCAAAGAGAGTGACACTTTTCCGGCCTTTCAACATGAAGGATTGGAGCTGCTTTACATGCTGGAAGGCGAAGTGGATTACCGCCATGGCGACCAGGTTTATGCACTGAAACCGGGGGACAGTTTGTTCTTTGATGCTGATGCGCCCCATGGCCCCGAAACCTTGGCAAAACTGCCGGCACGTTATCTTTCGGTGATTTCCTATCCGCAGGGCAAAGGAGAATAATTTCAAGCTTTCTTGTGCATTGCAACAAGGGTAATTCTTGACAATTGTTGATATTGGACGTTTCCTCTCAGACAACAATATTGCCCGTTGCAAATAAGAATCATTGGGTGGGCTGGTCGCAACGGAAAAAAGCCAGACCTTTCGGAGGGAACGTTGATGTCTGACCTCAATCAAAGGATTGAGGCGCTGTACCGCTCAGATGTGCGCGGTGCTTGGGCCTTTGTGGCCGCCCTATGGGTGGTCGTGCTGTTTGTGCTTTTCATGTCCTGGCCACATATTCCGGACAACACAGTGCGCATCGTTGCGCTGGTTGCTGCCGCAGCAGTTCTGATTTTCAATACTGCTTCAATCGCGGCCATGGTGAAGAACTATGCCGCCGACAAACACTTCATCTATGGTCTTGATATCAAGATGTCTGATGAAGCCAAGAAAAACGGTTGAGGGAGGCAGCAATGGCAAAATACAATCCCCCAGAACAAAGCAAGGCGATGCAATGGGTCGACATCATTGTGGTGGTTGGTGCGATATTTTTGGCACTGTGGTTCCCGCTCTATATGGGCTGGGCCGGCAATACCAAAGTGACGACTAAAATTGAAAACCCGACATGGGAAGCCTTGCAACAAACACCCGCCCAGGTCGAACAGTGGGTGAAGCTCGGTTATGTCGATGCCGCGGCCGCCCATGACATTATCCAAAGCAAGTGGGATTATTCCATCAACTGGATACAGCTCATTCTGCTTACAATCGCACTCGTTGGCTATTTCGTCTTCCTCTTCCGCGCTTCCGACCAGGAATACCGTGAAGTGATCGACGAAAAATTCGGAAAGAACTGAGGGCATCGCCATGTGGATGACAATTGCGAACATTGGCTGGGTGATTTCCGGCCTGCTGGCAGCCTGGATGCTGTATGACTGGTTCAGCACAGACTCGAGCTATTCCGAAGAATCCCTGACATCATCACGTGAAGGCGAGATCGAAGCCTTCACCGAAAAGCACAAGGTCTGAGGAGGCTGACATGGCAAACACAACAACAGCCGGATCGGCTTCGCACATATCCCTCTCCCGCGTTCTCGGCCCTGCCCATGTCTGGGCATTGGGTGTCGGCATCGTGCTGGTGGGCGAATACACAGGCTGGAACTTCTCGGCAGACAAGGGTGGCGCACTTGCGGCCCTGATCATTTGCTGGGTCGTTGGCCTTCTCTACACGTCGGTCGCCATGATCGATTCGGAAGTGACATCAACCGTCGCCGCCGCTGGTGGCCAGTATGCCCAGGCCAAGCACATCGTTGGCCCGCTCATGGCCTTCAACGTCGCACTCTATCTGGTTTTTGCCTACACCATGCTTGAAGTTTCCAATGCGATTGTGGTGGCCGACATCGTCAAGGCTTATCAAGGCGAAGGTTTTGGCGACTGGCATTACAAAGGGGTGATTGCGACTGTCATCATTGTACTCGCCGCGCTGAACTATCGCGGCGTGCTGATGACGCTTAATCTCAACCTTGTCATCACGGCCATTGCATTTCTTGCCATCATCATCCTGTTTTTCTCGGTGCAACCGTGGAGCCAGGGAACCGTGTTGAAGCTGGGGCAGATGGTGACGCCGGAAAATGCCTTGCCCTATGGCTGGCTTGGCGTCATCGCCGGGTTCCATTGGGGCATCTGGTACTACCTCGGCATTGAAGGCACCACGCAAGCCGCTGAAGAAGTGCGCTCTCCCGCCCGCTCACTGCCCTATGGCACGATGGCAGGAATGATCACGTTGATCATCGGTGCTTCGTTGACGTGGTATATCTGCGCCTCGCTGCTGCCGTGGCAATATCTGGGCTTCACCTACTTCCCGCTGTTTGACGCTGGCAAACTGACCGGCAACAAAGGGCTTGAAGTCTTGATGTTTGCCGCAACCGTGCTTGCCGCCACCGCCTCGGCCAATGGCTGCATCAACGATGCGGCTCGGGCCTGGTTCTCGCTCGGACGTGACCGTTACATTCCCCAATGGTTCTCGGCAGTTCATCCAAAATATCGCACACCCTATCGTTCGATCATTTTTCTGGTACCGATTGCGCTGGCCTTTGCCTTCACGGCAAATCTTGGCCAGGCAATCACCTTCTCGATCCTGTCGGGGGTGTTGCACTACACCTTCATGAGCCTCAACATCATCGCTTTTCGCAACAAGTGGCCGCTGGGTTCGATCCGGCGCGGCTATACCCATCCGTTTCACCCCTTGCCGGCAATCGTGTTGTTGATCCTCTGCGTTGTGACGTTCTTCGCCATCTTCCTTGGCTACGGCGCCCAGCTCACGGCCATGGTGGTGTTCTATATCATCATGTCACTCTGGTTCCATTTCTACCGCTACCAATATGTGAAGCGGGGAGCCCAGTTCACCATGCCTTGGCCAAAACCAAAAGGTTATTGATGGCCACCGAAAGCTACAATGGCCCTCTGAAAGGCGGGCCATTTCAATTGTCATGAACTCAATGCAGATTATTCTTGGCGTCTTTGTTGCTTGTGGGCTGGCACTTATGCTGGTGCGGCAATATCGGCGCGAAGATGCCAAACGTGCCGATCAAGGTCGCGTGTTGTTTGAACCGGTTTTTTCGCTTTTTGAAGAACCTGATTTGCAGCGCGGCGAAACGGCGGGTGTCTGGACACTTTCGGGACGCTACCTCAACCATCACTTTCAATTGAAATCAGTGGCCGACACGTTAGCAACTCGCAAACTGCCCAGCTTGTGGCTGATGGTAACCTTGCCTGAACCACAACCGGTGTCGGCAACTACCGACGTGATGATGCGGGCCGCCGGGATTTCGTCATTCTCGAATTTCGATTTTCTGCACCACACGCTTGCCCGGCCCGTCGGTTTTCCCGAGCAGGCAACAATCCGCAGTGATGTTGATGAAAGCGGCCCGATCATCGCATTGCTGGTGCGCCATCTTGAAGTGTTTCAAAACAACCGGGGCAAGGAACTTCTGGTTTCCCCCAAGGGCCTGCGCATTGTCGTGCAACTTGCCGAAGGTGACAAGGCCCGATACGGGGTTTTCCGGGAAGCCAATTTTGCCGGAACCACCGTTTCCGCCGATCTGGCGACGCAACTCATGGACACACTGATCAATTTGCGGAATGATATCCACAACCATGCCCCAACGTAAAAAATCGGTTTTGCTGCTTGTTGCCGCGCTCATTCCAGGGGCAGGCCACGTCTGGCTCGGACAGGCGCCGCGGGGTCTGGTATTTGTCTTTTTCATGGCGATACTGGGCTGGATCAGCACGAAGTACATGCCCGAAACTGCCAGTTTTATCGGGCGCCATATCGGCGGTGTTTTCATCTGGGGCATGTCGGTCATCGACGCGCTTCGGATCAACCGCGACTTGAAAAGTCAGTGAAAAAAGTTTCTTGTCAGTTGAATTTAGGGGCTGATGCTGTTAATGGTAGTGTTTATCGCCAGAGGAGAAAAAGCCATGTGTGGTATTGTTGGATTGTTCTTGAAAGACCCCAAGCTCGAACCAAAGCTGGGTGCCATGTTGACCGACATGTTGATTACCATGACGGATCGTGGCCCTGACTCGGCGGGTATTGCGATTTATGGCCGCCCGGTAAAGGGCAGGGCAAAATTGACGGTGCAATCAAATCAGCCTGAGGTTGATTTCAAGAACCTTGCAAAAAACTTGAGTAAAGCCGTGGGCAGTCCGGTCAAGGCCGTCATCAAAAACACCCATGTGGTTCTCGATGTGCCAGCCAAGAAATTGGACGCCGCACGGGCTGCGCTGGCGGAACTGCGCCCCAATTGCAAAGTCATGAGTTCCGGCGAGAGCATTGAAATTTTCAAGGAAGTTGGTTTGCCGAAAGATGTGGCAGCGCGTTTTGACGTGCCAAAAATGTCGGGCACCCACGGCATTGGCCACACGCGGATGGCAACCGAGTCGGCGGTGACGACCATGGGGGCGCATCCGTTTTCGACGGGCGCTGATCAGTGCCTGGTTCACAATGGCTCGTTGTCGAACCATAATTCGGTGCGGCGGGATTTGAAACGGGCCGGCATGACGTTTGAGACCGAGAATGACACGGAAGTTGCAGCAGCTTTCATCAGCCACAAACTACAAGAGGGTGAAAAGCTGGGCGATGCCATGGAGGCCACGCTCACCGACCTCGATGGCTTCTTCACCTTTGTTGTCGGCACCCACAATGGCTTTGGCGTAGTGCGTGATCCGATTGCCTGCAAGCCCGCCGTGATGGCAGAGACCGATCAATATGTGGCCTTCGGTTCGGAATATCGTGCGCTGGTCAATTTGCCGGGTATCGACAAGGCAAAGGTGTGGGAACCGGAGCCTGCCACCGTGTATTTCTGGGAGCGTTGAAGAAATGCAAACCTATGACTTGGGCGCCCATGGCCTGCGCGGGCTGAATTCTGCTCTACACGCCCTGAAGGGCCAGACCAATATGACGGCCTGGGAGATTGTAAATCCCAAGGGTTCGCACGCCATCGCAGCAGGGGTTGATGTTCCGATTGACATTACCGTGCGCGGCTCCACTGGCTATTATTGTGGCGGCATGAACAAGCAGGCGACGATCCGCATTGTTGGCAGTGCGGGGCCGGGCGTTGCCGAAAACATGATGTCGGGAACCGTCATCATTGACGGCGATGCCAGCCAGTATGCGGGGGCCACGGGTCGCGGTGGTTTGCTTGTCATCAAAGGCAATGCCTCATCGCGCTGCGGCATTTCGATGAAGGGCATTGACATCGTCGTTCACGGAAACATCGGCCACATGTCGGCGTTCATGGCGCAATCGGGCAACCTTGTGGTGCTGGGGGATGCAGGCGAGGCCTTGGGTGACAGCCTTTATGAAGCGCGGATGTTTGTCCGGGGCTCGGTGAAGTCTTTGGGCACCGATTGCATCGAAAAAGAAATGCGGCCTGAGCACTACACTTTTCTGGAAGACTTGCTGAAACGGGGCGAAGCTGATGCGAAAGCCAAGCCCGAACAGTTTCGCCGCTATGGCTCTGCCCGCAAACTCTACACCTTCAACATCGACAATGCGTCGGATTATTGAGAACACCCATGACTGATTTTCCGCGCACCCCGCCGCGTTACTCCGCCACTTTCACACCCGCCGTCAATGCCGAAATCCGCCGCGCCGCAGCGACTGGCATTTATGATATTCGCGGCGGTGGCACCAAGCGTCACTTGCCGCATTTTGACGATCTGCTGTTTCTCGGTGCCTCGATTAGCCGCTATCCGCTGGAAGGCTACCGCGAGAAATGCGCAACCGATGTGTGGCTGGGAACGCGCCATGCGAAGAAACCCATTCACCTGGATATACCC
The DNA here is from genome assembly GCA_031418195.1 of Hyphomicrobiales bacterium. Classification (GTDB taxonomy): domain Bacteria; phylum Pseudomonadota; class Alphaproteobacteria; order Rhizobiales; family Aestuariivirgaceae; genus Aestuariivirga. The sequence continues at coordinate 24,527 of JANOXA010000004.1, forward strand.
ATCACCATTGCTGGCATGTCTTTCGGTGCCTTGTCGGGTCCTGCAAAAGAAGCCTTGGGCCGTGGTGCATCGGCTGCCGGCACATCAACCACCACAGGTGATGGCGGCATGACGGAGGAAGAGCGCGGCCATTCCAAAACGCTTGTCTATCAATATCTGCCGTCACGCTATGGCATGAATCCGGATGATCTCCGGCGCGCCGATGCCATCGAAATCGTTGTGGGGCAGGGGGCAAAGCCCGGTGGCGGCGGCATGTTGCTGGGTCAGAAAATATCTGACCGCGTTGCCAACATGCGCAATCTGCCGAAAGGCATTGACCAACGTTCCGCCTGTCGCCACCCAGATTGGACAGGGCCGGATGATCTTGAAATCAAGATCCTTGAACTCCGGGAAATCACCGATTGGGAAATACCCATCTATGTCAAAATCGGCGGAGCGCGGCCCTATTACGATACAGCCCTCGCGGTAAAATCCGGTGCCGATGTTGTGGTGCTGGATGGCATGCAAGGCGGCACAGCGGCAACCCAAGACGTGTTCATCGAACATGTTGGCATGCCGATTCTCGCCTGCATTCCACTGGCCGTGAAGGCGCTGCAAGACCTTGGCATGCACCGCAAAGTGCAGCTCATTGTTTCAGGCGGCATTCGGTCTGGGGCTGATGTGGCCAAGGCCATGGCACTGGGAGCTGATGCGGTTTCAATCGGCACAGCAGCTTTGATTGCGCTGGGCGACAATGATCCGAAGTGGGAAGCCGAATACCAGAAACTCGGCACCACGGCGGACGCCTATGATGACTGGCATGAAGGCAAGGACCCGGCTGGCATCACCACGCAAGACCCGGAACTTTCGAAACGCTTTGATCCAGTGCTGGGGGGGCGACGCCTCAAAAACTATCTGAAGGTGATGACACTGGAAGCCCAGACCATCGCGCGGGCCTGCGGCAAGAACCATCTGCACAATCTGGAACCGGAAGACCTGTGCTCCCTCACCATTGAAGCAGCAGCCATGGCAGGTGTGCCGCTGGCGGGAACCAACTGGATACCCGGTCGCAACAGCAGTTTCTAAAAATAAAAAGACTTCAGGGAGAAGACGGGAATGGCAAGAGATCTGGCAAAATGGGCCAAGCAAAAAGGCGTCAAATACTTCATGGTGTCCTACACCGACCTGTTCGGTGGACAACGTGCCAAGCTGGTGCCGACGCAAGCCATCAACGACATGGCAGTTGATGGTGCGGGCTTTGCCGGCTTTGCCACCTGGCTGGATTTGACGCCGGCCCACCCGGATTTGATGGCAGTGCCGGATGCTGAATCAGCCATTCAATTGCCGTGGAAAAAAGATGTGGCCTGGGTCGCAGCCCGCGCCACCATGGAAGGCAAACTTGTCGATCAGGCCCCGCGCAATGTGTTGGAACGCCTGGTTGCCGAGGCTGCCAAGGATGGTCTGCGCGTCAAGACCGGTGTGGAGCCTGAGTTCTTCATTCTCTGCCCCGACGGCAGCCAGATCTCTGATCCCTATGACACGGCAGAAAAGCCCTGCTACGACCAGCAGGCGGTGATGCGCAGGTATGATGTGATCGCCGAGATTTGTGATTACATGCTGGAAATGGGCTGGGAAGCCTATCAGAACGACCATGAGGACGCCGTCGGCCAGTTTGAAATGAACTGGAAATATGACGACGCCTTGCAAACCGCCGACAAGCATTCGTTCTTCAAGTTCATGACCAAATCGATTGCCGAAAAGCACGGCTTCCGCGCCAGCTTCATGCCGAAGCCGTTCAAGGGTCTCACCGGATCCGGCTGCCATGCTCATATCTCGGTGTGGTCACTTGATGGCAAGAGCAATGCCTTTGCCGACAAGGACAAGGAACTGGGGCTGTCGGACCGGGGCCGGACATTCCTGGGCGGCATTATGAAGCACGCCTCTGCCCTTGCCGCCATCTGCAATCCGACTGTCAACAGCTACAAGCGCATCAATGCGCCGCGCACCTCGTCAGGTGCAACGTGGGCACCCAACTCCGTCACATGGACGGGCAACAACCGCACCCACATGGTGCGCGTACCCGGCCCTGGCCGCTTTGAACTCCGCCTGCCCGATGGGGCCGCCAACCCCTACCTGTTGCAAGCCGTGATCATTGCGGCGGGCCTCGATGGCGTACGCACCAAAGCCGACCCCGGCAAACGCCACGATATCGACATGTACCAGATGGGCCATACAGTCAAAGACGCACCCAAGCTGCCATTGAATTTGCTCGATGCGCTGCGCGAATACGACAAGGACAAAACCCTGAAAGCCATGATGGGTGAAGAATTTTCGACTGCCTATCTCAAGCTCAAACAAAAAGAATGGGACAGCTACACCGCCCACTTCTCACGCTGGGAAACCGAGAATACACTGGATATTTGACGCAACAGAAAGACTCTGGATTGCCGCAACTTCCCTACAACGGTCATTCCAGCCAAGCGTAGCGCTTGCGGAGCGCGAGCTGGAACCCCGCTTTCTTTCAACGGGTTGGTCGCCCGTGAAGAACCCCATTTTCACGCGGCTTGAAGTTTTTGCTGCGCAAAAATCATGGCCAGCAACAGGCACAATAAATCCCTCAACCAGTTGAGCAGGAGGCGGAAGTTGTAGCCTGCTGCTGCGAGGATGGCGTTGATGCGGTCACCTTCGGTGTGGGCGAGGTAGTTTCTGTTCATGCGGTGCTCGTTCTTGACGTGGCCGATGACAGGTTCGATTGCGGCGCGGCGCTTCATCTGCTTTTTGAGTGCCGGAGACACACCGCGTTTCTGGCCTTGGGTGTAGACGCGGAACTTGTGGGTGTCGGGGGCGTTGTGGCCCCGGTATCCGGCATCAGCCAGAATCTTTTTGACCTCATTGCCGATCAATTCTTCCATGCCGGGGATCACGTCCTTGAGGGTGTGACCATCGTAAGGGTTGCCGGGAAGAGCCATGGCATGGATGGCGAACTGGCCACCCTTTGAACGGTGCAGGGTGGTGGCGAGCGAGACCTTGACGCCGAACTCGTAAGGCATGTGGGCCTTGCCCTTTCCGATGCATTCAACTTCCGGCGCATGCAGGGAATAGATCTTGCGGCCTTCAGTCTTTTTGTCCTGCCGCTTTTTCTGGGTCATCACGCGGGTTGCAAGGTACAGCGGGTGTTTGAA
>JANOXA010000005.1:0-9923 GCA_031418195.1 Hyphomicrobiales bacterium
CCCCAACAACACGTGTCCGAAGATCAATTGAGTAAGCTCTAGCCATAACTGCCGCCTCCAAGCCCGGCAGACAGCTTGAATCACTTTAAAACTGATTTGGGAATCCCTCTCGATTCAGACAGTTCGGAAAACGCTCTAAACGACGGCCGTGCTGAGATTGACAACAATGCCGCTGAACGTTCTATCCGTGGCATCGCCCTTGGCCGCAAGAACTATCTCTTTGCCGGATCAGACACAGGTGGCACCAGAGCCGCCGCCATCTATTCCCTGATCGAGACCTGCAAACTGAATGCCATCGACCCAGAGGCTTACTTCCGCGACATTCTCACCCGTATCGCCGACCACAAGATCAACCGCATCACCCAACTGTTGCCGTGGGTCTGGAAAACCAATCAGGCCGCGTAGCTCACCGGACGCTTACCTTTCACCAGAGTTCACGTTTCTGCATTGTCTAAACATCACATTGTCGCACACATTGTGTGCACGTCTTAGCTTGCTTCCTTCCATTCAATGAAAGCGGCAAGGTTCTCCGAAATCTTGTCCGCCACTTCGAGTGCGGGAGATGCAGCAAGATGGGCGTATCGTGCCGTCGTTTGAGGCTGACTGTGCCCAAGCAGCTTTCCAATGATCGGAAGGCCTTGCCCAAGCGCGACCCCTCTTGAAGCAAAAGTATGCCTTAGATCATGGATGCGAACGTCGGGGAGTTCGGCCAATTTCCGAATGCGTCGCCAAGGCTTTTGCATGTCCGTTAAATGCTGACCCTCAACATCGCCTGTGATAACGTATGGATTATCTCGTCTGCGCGGAATGGAGCGCAACATCTTCACAGCAACCGAGCCGAGGTAAAGTGTCTTGCGCCCTGTCTTGGAGTCCGGAAGGAATGCAAGACAAGTGTCGAGATCAAGGTAGGACCATTTCAAGCTCTGGATTTCTCCGAGGCGGCAGCCGGTGAGCAGGAGTAAGCGGATGCAAGTTACGGCGGAGGGCGCAAACTCTTCTTCGATTCGCAATGCTTCACCCAGTCGCCCAAGCTCTTCACGACCCAGGAAACGCTCCCGCTTTTTTTCTTTGTATTTCTTCACGCCCCGGCAGGGGTTGGTAAAGGCTGGGCGTAGGTTCCAACTTTCTGCCAAGTTAAACATAATCGAGAGTACACCAAGCACCCGGTTAGCTTGGTAGGGAATGTAGCGGAGTTGGTGATGGATCTTGGCAATATCGGTCCGCTCAACAGAAACCAGTTTCATCGTGCCGATCTCAGGATTGATGAAGATTTCGACGCAGCGTTTGTACTCCCCTGCTGTGCTCGGTTTCAGATGGCACGGCACATACTCATCGATGAACCGCTCTCCCAACGAACGGACGGTGACAGACTTGCGAACAGCTTCCTGTTCTGCCGTAGGATTCTTGTCGATGGCAAGGTCAGAAATGATCTGCTTGGCCTTTAGCCGTGCTGCTTCTGCCGTCACTGCCCCATGCGATCCGATGGTAAACCGCCGCATAACACATTTGTGCCGCATCATGACGAAGTAGGTCTTGCGGCCAGATGGCCTTATTCTCACCCCGAAGCCTTTGAGATCATCATCAAAGTGATCAACATCGCGATCTTGCACTTCGAGGGCATCAACTATACGTTTGGATATCTTGATCATGTGACGCAACGCTCCAGAATGTATGGATATAGGGAGCGTCGTTCCACATCCCGTTCTGGGTTACATATGGGTTACACTTGGGCCAGTAAAGTGGGGCATCTGCGGGAAAGTCCAAGTACAGAAAAATCGAAAAAGGTAATAAAACACAGTAGTTTATGTGAAATCAGTGAAAAACGATTCAAGTGCCAGTACGTACTTCGATGCTCTCATAACCTGAAGGTCGCTGGTTTCTAAAAGTCAATTGGGAAACGCGGGAAATCAAGGGAGTCTGAGTGAAAATCCAGTGTGTGGGCTCTTCAGGTTCGAAACCTGAAGTACTTAGATATTAGCCGTGCGGCACGTTTTGTGATCGCGTCGTTGTGTCTAAAATTTGTCAAATTTGCCCGCGACTTCTTTCTTCATCATTGTTGATTGCCTGCAATTAATGTGACCGCGAACAGCTTGTCGCGATCACAGGCGTCAATCAGAACTGAGACGTTGACGTGGCGCGGGATGCAAGTGACCACTCTTTCAATTCATCAACGTGATAATATATCCGTCCACCGTGCTTGCGAAAGCTTGGGCCTATGCCCATCCAGCGCATGTTGTCGAGAGTACGCTTTTTAAGCCGCAGGAACGCCCCGGCTTCGCTCACATTCAGAAATGGATTCTGGTTTGCTTCTTCCATGGTTTTTCTCCTTTGATCGTGACTGAAGTGTCACGAGGAGAATTTGGCCCTTGGGCTACAGAACACTTCCCGCTCATTCCCGGAACTGCACGTGAACGAATTATCCGGACATTCTCCGGACAAGGCATTTTTGCGCTGCAAAAATTTCCACTAACATATTGAAATCATTGGCGCACCCGACAGGATTCGAGCCTGTGACCTCTGCCTTCGGAGCAAGGTGCTTACCCCCCTAAATCATTGAAAAATATAGGCTGAACGTGCCCAAATGAAGCCAAATCAGCCCATTTGCACCCGATACTGCCCCGCATTTTGCGGACATTCTGACGACGAGACCTTTACACCGTTAACTTCCATTTCAAATGCTCCTCATCATTGTTGACAACCGCGTTTAATTGCTGTGTCTTACACAAAATTAAAACCTGTATGATAGGTATACGATGTTGTCCGCCGAAAGCAAGAATTCACCATCCGAAACAGATGGAGGCCTCGTCTCACGGGCGATGAAGGCCATCAGTGACTATATTCGCGATGAGCAGCTCAAATTGGGCTTTCCTATTCCCAGTGAAGCCGCGTTTGCTCTCAAAGTTGGAGTATCACGTGCTGTTGTCCGCGAAGCGTTTCGGTCTTTGGCTGCTGTCGGCGTAATTGAAATAGGTAATGGTCGTCGCGCCCGCGTGGGGGGCATCGATGAGACGGTTTTGCCCATTATTCTCAATCACGCCGTCCTGACGGATCAGGTGTCCATTCAACAAATTTATGATGTCCGCCGCACCGTCGAAATGCGCACCGTAACGCTTGCTGCCTTGCGTCGGACAAACGAAGAGTCTTTGGAAATTTCGCGCCTGGCTGCAGCGATGGACCGGGATTTTGATACGCCCGTCATTGTCAAAGAGCATGACATTGCTTTCCACGAAGCGATTTCACGGGCGTCGAAGAACCCACTGTTTTCCTTGCTCGTCAGTTCCTTTCGGGTGGTGACGCAGCAGACCTGGCATATCGCGTGGCACAGTCGTCCGTCTGATGTGGAGCGTCGTGACTCTATGGCATGTCACATGCGGATTGCTGATGCCATTGCGCGACAAGATACTAAGGATGCCGCCACTTTCATGGCTGAACATTTTGATAATTCAGTGAAAGCTTTGCTGGCGGCGGGAGTGACATAGGCTGTCATGAAAATCACCAACCTCGAAACCATTCGTATCGCTGAGTTCGGCAATCTCTTGTGGTTGCGCGTTCACACGGACGAGGGAATTACGGGACTAGGTGAAACCTTCATGCATCCCGGAGCAGTTGAAGCATATATACACGAGGCCGTGGCACCCCGCCTGATCGGGCGCGACCCCTTGAGTATTGATGCCATTTCGCGCGACCTGGTTGATCATCTCGGATTTGCTGCAACAGGCGTTGAAACGCGCGCAGCGTCAGCAGTTGATATTGGTCTTTGGGATATTTTTGGCAAGTTTACCAATCAACCAATTGTTCAATTGCTTGGGGGATGGACGCGGAAAGAAATCAAAACCTACAACACCTGCGCTGGCACGCACTACATGCGAAAGCAGGAATCGCAATCGACCAACAATTGGGGGTTGGACACGTCTGATCCGGCACTTGGGTTGAATGATCTCGACGCTTTTCTGAACCGTGCTGATGAGCTTGCGCAATCGCTTCTTGATGAAGGCATCACGGCGATGAAGATTTGGCCGTTTGATATTGCGGCTGAGGCCTCAAAGGGCTGGTCGATTACCAATGAGGAACTGAAAACAGCACTCAAACCCTTTGAAAAAATCCGAAGCGCCGTGGGCGACCGAATGGATATCATGGTCGAATTTCATTCGATGTGGCAGTTAATGCCCGCCATCAAAATTGCTCGAGCCCTTGCCCCGTTTGATACCTATTGGCACGAGGATCCGATCAAGATGGATACGCTCGGCGATCTTAAACGCTATGCCGAAAATTCCCGCGCACCTGTCTGCGCGTCCGAAACCTTGGCAACGCGGCACCGTTTTCGCGATCTGCTTGAAACGCAAGCCGCTGGAGTCATCATGCTTGATCTTGCCTGGTGCGGCGGCTTGTCAGAAGCCCGTAAGATTGCCGCAATGGCCGAGGCGTGGAAACTTCCGATTGCCCCACATGATTGCACCGGACCGGTCGTATTAGCCGCCTCAACACACCTTTCACTGAATGCACCCAACGCTTTGATCCAAGAGTCTGTACGCGCCTTCTATAAGACTTGGTATCGCGATGTGGTCACAGAAGTTCCGCCGGTTAAAAACGGTATGATTACCGTACCAGCGGGAGCCGGCCTTGGCCTTGATCTCCATCCGGAGATTGACAAGAGGTTCAATACGACCAGACGTCGAACAACACATAATTAAACACTTGGAGGAGAACAAAATGACTAAATTAAAAAGCCTAATGTTTGCTGCAATACTTTCAACCGTTTCAACCGCAGCCTTGGCGGCAGACCCGCTGGATATCGCATTCACAGTGCATTCCGGAGCATCAAATACATTCTGGCAAGCCGTACAAAAGGGCTATGAAGATGCCTGCGCCAAGGTCGCTGCCACATGTCAGATGGTCTATGTGCAGACCGATGGATCTGCGCAAGAACAGGTCGCCAACATGGAAGCAGCGATTGCACGCAAACCGACAGCGTTGATCACCTCGATTGTGGATAACACAGCTTTTGACGATGTCATCAAGCGCGCACGCGATGCTGGAATTATTGTGATCGCGGCAAATGTGGATGATCTCGAAGGCGCTGCAGGAAATGCGCGTCAAGCCTTTATCGGTCAGGGATTTGTTCCCGCTGGCTATTCGCTTGGCAAAGCACAATCAGCAAACTTCCCGAAGGAGGGACCAATCAGAGTGTTGATGGGCGTGTCTGCACCCGGTCAGAACTGGTCCGAGGCCCGCGCTAAAGGCGTGCTGAACTTCATGGATGATTACATCAAGGCCAATCCTGGTCGCGATATCAAGTATGAGCGCATTGATTCAGGCACTGATCTTGCCGTTGTCAGCGATCGCGTCGGTGCTTATTTGTTGGCCAATCCTGATACCACCGCCTACTTCGACACAGGATTCTGGCATGCAGGCGTTGCACGCGTGCTGGCCGATCGCAAAATTGCACCGGGCAAAGTGCTGCTGGGCGGTTTTGACCTTGTGCCTGAAGTGTTGGAACAAATGAAAGCGGGCTATGTGCAGGTCCAGGTCGATCAACAACCCTACATGCAAGGCTTCATGCCAGTGATGCAGGTCTATCTCGCCAAAACCGCAGGACTGGCACCGTCTGATATCGACACCGGACAAGGCATTGTAACGCCTGACATGGTTGATGGCATCATGGAAAAATCGACGATGGGTATTCGCTGATTGTACAAATGAGGTTGCCCCGGCGCGCTCGTTTCGCGCCGGGATTTTTCAAAGAGGAACTAATTCGCCATGCGCAGATTGTTGAAACTGGCACTTCTAAAGCCCGAACTGGCGGCAACTTTGTTGCTGTTGCTGTTGGTGCTTTTCTTCCAGATCAAATCCAACATGATCTTTCTGACCTACGACAACTTGCGAGGCATGCTTGGCTTCTTGCCAGAGGTGGGATTGGTGGCCATCGGTGTTACGCTGCTGATGATCTGCGGGGAATTCGACCTTTCAGTCGGATCAGTGTTTGCCCTGATGCCCATGACCATGGCGGTATTGATGGTCGGTGGCTGGGGCTTTTGGCCAGCCACTGGCGCGGGTCTGCTGCTCAGTGCGTTTATAGGCTTCCTCAATGGCTGGATGACCATCAAATTTGAGATCCCGTCTTTCATCACGACCTTGGGCATGCTGTTCATGGCGCGCTCAATGACTGTTGTCGTGTCTGGTGGGTTTCCTCCTCGGTTAAATATGGATAACATCCCTGAGCATCTCTTCATCAGTTACGTTGGCCCTTACGATATGTTCCGGGCTTCGTTTCTCTGGTTTGTCTGCATTGCCTTGTTGATCGGTTTTCTATTGGCCAAGACCAATTTCGGCAACTGGGTCCGCGCCACCGGCGGGTTCTTGCCCGCTGCTGAAGCGATGGGCATTCCAACCAACAAGGTCAAGATCATCTGTTTCATGATCTGCTCATTGCTGGCGGGATTTGCTGGCCTCATGCAAGTCTTGCGGCTTGGGTCCCCCTTACCGTCTATTGGCGAAGGTATGGAGCTGCAAGCCGTGGCAGCCGCAGTGATTGGCGGCACTTCGCTTTACGGCGGCATCGGATCAGTATTGGGCGGTATCATTGGTGCCATGTTAATCCGTGTCATCGACAACGGCATGGTAATGGCACAGGTTAATAGCAACTGGTTCAAATTTGCCGTTGGTGCCCTCACGATCTTTGCTGTCGTTGGCAATTCTTGGCTTCGCAAACGCGGTCGCGCTATGAAAGTGGAGACCAAACAATGACCCCAATTATCTCGGTCAAGAATTTGCATAAGTGGTATTCCGGCGTGCATGCTCTGAAAGGTGTGTCGCTGGAAGTTCAGCAGGGACAAGCACTGGGACTTGTCGGCGACAATGGTGCCGGAAAGTCGACCTTGATCAACATCCTATCGGGCCTGCACCAGCACGACGAAGGCGAGATATTTATTGAAGGCAAGCTGGCAGACATTCGCAACCCGAAAGACGCAATGCGACTGGGGCTCGAGACAATCTATCAATACAATTCGATGGTACCGATCATGACGATCGCACGCAACATGTTCATTGGTCGCGAACCCTTGAAATGGTCGATGGGTGGTTTCGGCATTCTGGATGAGCGCAAAATGCGAGACGATTCCGTCAAAGCCATTGCCGATGTGGACTTGCACCTGCGATCACCCGATGCCCTTGTAGGTGAACTTTCAGGTGGCCAGCGGCAAGGTGTTGCGATTGCCCGCGCCATGCATTTCAAATCCAAGGTCATGATCCTTGATGAACCAACCAATCACTTGTCAGTCAAGGAAACCGCCAAGGTGATCGGCTTCGTGCAAGGCCTGAAGAAGCAAGGCATCACCAGTATTTTTATAAGCCATAACATGCATCACGTCTTTGCCTGCTGTGACCGCATCGTGGCCATGGCTTTGGGGCAAATCGTTTTGGACAAACCAACCGTCGACACGTCAATCGAAGAAGTTTCGGAGAAACTTTGAGTTCATGACCTCGATTGACCTTAATAACAAGCATGCGCTGATCACGGGCGGGCTAGGGACTATCGGGAAATCATTGGTGCAGACTTTTTTGGCCGCAGGTGCAAGGGTGACCGTGCTTGATCGACCTGAAGGGACAGCACCCAAGGGATGCGGTTGGATTGGTGTTGATCTCAACGATTTGGCAGCAACCCACGCCAAAGCCGTTGCGGCTGATCCATTCGACATCCTTGTCAACAATGCTGCTTTGATCGTCAACAAGCCCTTTGAGGATTTCTCGCTTGAGGAATATGAACAGCAAATTCGGGTAAATGCGTCTGCCGCTTTTGCACTAACCCGTGCTTGCGCTCCCGCCATGAAGGCCAAGGGTTGGGGGAGGATTATTAATCTGACGACTTTGGCAATGAATGGGCAATGGGAGGGTTTTATACCCTATGCCGCTTCGAAAAGTGCTCTGCTTGGATTGACCAAAGGTCTTGCACGTGAGCTTGGATCTTACGGTATTACCGTCAATGCCATCGCGCCCGGTGCGGTAATTTCGGACGCTGAAAACCGGGTTTTTGCAAATCAACTGGAGGAATACAATAAACTGACGTTGGAGCGACAATGCCTCAAATCGCGCATTCAGCCGCAAGACGTAGCCAATCTCGCTGTCTTCCTCGCCTCAGATGCGGCGCGCATGATTACGGCCCAGAATATACACATCGATGGTGGGTGGTGAGCGATCGTGATTGATGAAAACGCAACGATGAATACCACAATCCCCGTAGGTCAGCGCGACTATAGTCTCGTCGGTGCTGATGGTCGCCGCGCCGTCGAAATCGGCTTAGCTTCCGCAGAATGGTATCATTCCGAAGTTTCGCGCAGCGTGATGAAGGAACTGATGAAACGCAGTGATGGGCCTGCTTTGCGCGACACGTTTTTGTGGTTCATTTTGTTGTTCGGTTCAGCTGCAGGCGGCATTTATCTCTGGGGCTCATGGAGTGCTGTACCATTCTTCTTCGTCTACGGCGTCATCTATGGATCGTCTTGTGACAGCCGCTGGCACGAATGTGGTCATGGCACTGCCTTTCGGACCGCGTGGATGAACGACGTGATCTACCAGATCGCCAGTTTCATGGTCATCCGCAATCCGGTGACCTGGCGCTGGAGCCACGCGCGCCACCACACCGACACTTACATTGTTGGGCGTGATGCGGAAATCGCTTGGATGCGCCCGCCGAAAACGCTGATGGGTATCCTTGCGTTGTTCGATGTAATCGGCACGTTCCAATCACTCATGATATTGGCGAGGAATGCTGCGGGAATGCTGACAGCCGATGACAAGAACTTCATTCCCGAAAGCAAATGGCCGGAAACTGTTTTTGCGGCAAGGGTCCATATGGCAATTTATGCCGTAGCAGTTATTGCGGCACTCACAATGTGGTCCTGGTTGCCCTTGATGTTGATTGGTCTGCCGCGAATTTATGGTTCATGGCACATGGTGATGTGTGGACATTTGCAACATGCAGGCCTTGCCGACAATGTGTTGGATCATCGCCTGAACAGTCGCACGGTTTATATGAACCCCATCAGCCGCTTCATCTATTGGAACATGAATTATCATGTTGAACATCACATGTTCCCGATGGTGCCTTATCATGCGCTGCCGCGCCTGCACGCTGTGATCAAGAACGATCTGCCATTGCCTAATACATCAATCTTCGATGCTTACCGCGAGGTTTTTGCGTCACTTCGCCAGCAAAAAATCGACCCTGAATACGCCTTGCGCAAAGTGCTTCCACCAACCGCAAGACCCTATCGCGAAGAATTTCATAATGTTTCGCCAGCCCGCGCTGAATGAAGCAAAGGAATAAAAAATGTCCCGAAAAAAGCCAACCATTGCTGATCTGCGTAGCCTGAAAGGCAAAGGCCAACGCACCATGCTGCGCATCTGCACGCTTGAGGAAGCGGACGCTGCAGAGCAGGCTGGCATCGACATTGTGTCCTTGCCGCCGGAGTTGTTGACGCATCCCCGTTATCGTGAGGTGGCACCGTCGCTGTTCTCCATGACCGGCATGACGCATCTCGAATATGGAACCCGCGATGACTACAGACGTTTTGCCGTTCGTATGCTGGAAGCGGGTGGCGACGCGGTCTATTGCAGCGGCGGCCTCGAGACTGTGCGGTTTCTGGCGGAAGATCACATTCCCGTCGTAGGCCACGTAGGACTTGTGCCTTCACGTTCCACATGGACGGGCGGTTTCAAAGCAGTGGGCAAGACAGCTGAAACAGCATTAGCACTTTTTGAAGAGTGCAAAGCTTATGAGGCAGCAGGGTAAGCGTTCGGTCTCACCCGCCTTGTTTGGTTTTGGCGGATGGGATTGAAGGAACGTGATTGAGACGGTGATTTTGTCGTCTCTCAAATGGTTCTGTGCCTATGTCTGGACATATCTCGAGAGATCATATCGTTGTTGA
>JANOXA010000006.1:0-15396 GCA_031418195.1 Hyphomicrobiales bacterium
GGACAGGGTATGTCCGTTATCTTGCCTGCTACCGATCCAGCAATGGATTGAGTGCGCTCTGAGTGCTTGGACTGCACCATCATTTATATCGAACGAAGAGCATGAGAGGGCCCCGGAATTATTCCAAGTGCCGATCTCGAAGTAACGCATGAACTCGCCAGTGACGTGTGACGATACGCTGAAAGTTGACTCTGAAGAAAAGTTGATTGGACAGAAGGAGAAGACCATGAGAGAATTTTAGTGCATTCCTCAGTACACTGATCATGCCCGATTAGTAAGGCAAGATAAAAGGTGTGACGGTAGGGTGGGGTAGAAGTGCTTGAAGTGATTAGATTGCAACACCAGTACCGTCAACGTCGATGCCGTCAAGTTGCCGTCAATGTCTTGATATCGCCGCAACTCTTATGCAGCATCTTGACTTCAGAACGCGAAGAACGATGTGCACCCCGGATTGCCACTTCATCATCTTTGCGAGGTTCTCATGTCAAACTCATTTACACCGAAGCTTGGCCGTATCGGCTGGAAGCACGGCACACGGCTTGATAGCTACATCAACCGGGTCACGCGCGCGGTCCACACTGCTGGCCACGTGAATGGAAGCAGGAAAAGTACGTTCTCCGGTTCAAGAATTGGCAGGGGCAGTGCCTTTGGAACACTCGCTGCAGCGGGCCTCTATCCTGGTGGCCAGCGCCGCGTCATCGTCAAGGCGCGGATCACCAAGTTCAAAGCGGGTCAGCTAGGAGCAGCCCGCGCTCATCTCCGCTACATCCAGCGCGACGGAGTGACACCCAAGGGCGAGCCCGGCCAACTCTATGGACCCGACACTGATCAGGCCATCGGCACGGCCTTCCTTGATGATTGTGGCGATGACCGCCACCAGTTCCGGCTCATCGTGTCACCGGAGGATGGCGCGCAGCTTCATGATCTGAAACCCTTCATCCGTGACTTCATGGCCCAGGTCGAGCGTGACCTTGAAACGAAACTCGATTGGGTAGCAGTTGATCACTACAACACCGGCCAACCCCACACCCATATCGTCATTCGGGGCAAAGATGACAGAGGCGACGATCTGATCATCACCAAGGACTACATGTCCTATGGCTTGCGGATGCGGGCACGGGAGTTCCTGACACTGGAACTTGGTTCCGAGATTGAGCATGACATGACACTCAAACTAGCGAGAGAGGTAAGTGCCGAGCGCTTCACGCGCCTTGACCGCGCCCTCTTAAAACATACCGACAGGGGCTTTCTGGTGATCAGCGCAATGCCGCCCGAAGACCGGACCACCCACGCCTCCCACATGGGGCGTCTCAAAAAATTGCAGTCACTTGGACTTGTAGAAGAAAAGCAAACTGGTGTTTGGCAAATTGGATCCGACATCGAAACCAAGCTAAAATCTCTGGGACAGCGTGGTGACATTATCAGGACCATGCACCGCGTCATGCGAGAAACCGGCATTGATCGCCCAGCAGGCAGCTTTGCGATGTTTGACACAGCCAAGCCAAACAACCGGATTGTTGGCCGTGTGGCAGGACTTGGCCTCGCCGATGAAATCAACGACCGCCACTATATTGTCGTCGATAGCGTTGATGGCAAAGTGCACTATGCTGATGTCGGTCATCTGCGGCCAGAGTTTGTGCCTGACAAGGGTATGATTGTTGCAATCGAGAATAAGTCCATCGAAGACAGCGACAAGCAACGCACCAGACTTCGCATTCTGTCCTACCTCAGCCTGGAAAAACTTGTTGATGCCGGTGGCGCAACTTGGCTCGACAAGGAGTTGCTCGGCAAGTCACAGGAGAAACTTACACAAAGCAGTTTTGGTAGCGAAGTTGCTGCTGCAATTGCACGAAGGCGGCAATGGCTCGTTACACAAGGTCTAGGTACTATCGTTTCAACCAACACATTCCAACCGCAACCCCGAATGTTGGAACAACTTCGACAGCGCGACCTTCGGCAAGCAAGTCAAATCTTGTCAAAAGAACTTGGGTTGACTCACGCACAGTTTGTTGAAGGCGAAAAGATTTCTGGAACGTTCAACCGATCGGTGGACTTGGCAAGTGGCAAATATGCGGTGATCCAGAAGTCAAAGGAGTTCACCATTGTGCCGTGGCGACCAGAGCTTGAGCAGTTCAGAGGTAAGCCCCTATCGGGAACAGCCAGCAGCCAAGGGATCACTTGGGATTGGGCTGCGAAGCGCGGTCAGGGCTTGGGGATTTCCTGATGAGGACAAAGGCATAAGTCTATGATGTTCTCAGTTACATCTAACTGGACTGCACCCCATTATCGAAACGTGAATCTTTACTTGGCGATAACGGGTATTAAGTCCGAGAACTGGCATTAGCTAAAAGGGTCACAGCAAAACATTTGTGGCTTCAAGATACTGGCTTATATCGAATTCAACTTATGGATGAGGCGTTGTTGCTGTGTTATCGTGCAGTCGGAGGATAACATATGCGGTTTATTCACACTGCGGACTGGCAGATAGGCAAGGTTTTCAAGCAGTTCGGCGCGAAGGAGGAAATGCTTCGGCAGGCGCGGCTCGTTGCAATTGAGCGCCTTGGAGAGTTGGCGCGGAAAAACGGCGTCCAGCACATCCTGGTAGCCGGTGATGTCTATGACAATGAAGCTCCGAATACGATTACGCTTCGCGCACCAATTGAGCGGATGAAGACATTCGCGGAAATCCACTGGCATCTGCTTCCCGGAAACCACGACCCGCATCGGCCTGAAGGCGTGTGGGATCGCGTCGCTCAGCTTGGATTGCCCTCGCACATTCACGTGCATCTCACGCCGACACCGGTTCCGCTAACGGACGGCGCGTTTCTGTTACCAGCGCCCTTGCTGCGAAAGAGTGAGTTTGATGATCTCACTGCGTGGATGGATAGCGCCGCAACGCCAGCCGGTGCGTTGCGTATCGGGCTTGCGCATGGCGCGGTCTTAAACTTCACCAATGAAGGCGAAGCTACTAATCCGGTCGATCCCGCGCGGCCCGCAAAAGCCAATTTGGATTATCTGGCTTTGGGAGATTGGCACCGCACGCTTCAAATTGGACCAGCGGTCTGGTACGCGGGAACGCCTGAGCCCGATCGCGCAGGACGACAGGAACGCGGTACGGCCCTGCTTGTTGACATATCCGGCCCCGGTGCGCCGGTTTCGGTTACACCGCTAACTACCGGCACCTATCGATGGCTCACGCGCACCGAGCGACTAAGCGATGGTAGTGAGCTTGCTGACCTCGACCAACGTCTGCGTAGCGAACAAGACCTCTCCCGCTTAATTTTGCGCCTCAAACTTGAAGGAACGCTCCCGCTTGCCGCGCAGGCGGAACTTCAACGTCGCCTCGTTGACCTTGAAGCTGCGGTGTTTCATCTGGACCTCGATCAGACTGCATTAGTTGCGCGCCCCACCGAAGCCGATCTTGAAGCTATCGATTTCGACGGCGTGCTCCGCCGTTCTGCCGATCGCCTCAAGGCGATTGTGGATGATCCCGCACGAAACGCCGAGACGCGCCGCCGGGCTGAAGACGCGCTGATTGAACTTTATCTGCGCGTTGTTGACCAGCAGCAGGGAAAGGCAGCCTGATGATTATCAAATCGCTGATGGTCGAAGGTGTCGGGCGCTTTGCCTCGGCCACGCATATCGACGGATTCGTCGAAGGAGTGAATGTTCTTGCCGCCGGAAACGAGGCCGGAAAATCAACTTTGTTTCGCGCCATTCGTACCTGTCTCTTTTCCCGGCACGACAGCAAGGTTCAGGAAATAAAAGACCTCGGCTCCGATGACAGCCAGTTGCCAGCGACAGTTCAACTCACCTTCGCGCATAACGAGCACATCTACGTTATCAAGAAATGTTTTCTTCGCTCACCAAGCGCGACGTTGACCGAGGATGGCCGTGAAATCGCGCGTGGAAAGCAGGCTGACGAAGCCGTTTGGGAATTACTGGGCCTCAGCCCTGGTAGCGGCAGAACGCTTGATGACGGCGCGTTTGGCGTCCTTTGGGTTGGGCAAGGCGCGTCGTTTAGGGTTCCGGCTCCCGGCGCTGCCGCATCGTCCGTGTTGAACTCCGCAATCGAGTCCGAGGTGGGCGCACTCATTGGCGGCGAACGCGCACGGCAAGCCGTCGAAGACATAAATACTGAATTGCGGCGCTACCTGACCGACACCAATCGTCCAAAAAGCGATGGCCCCCTTCATCGCGCAGTTCAAGAGGTCGAACATTGGCAGGCTGCGGAAACAGAGGCACAGGGCAAACTCACGGCGCTTGAGCATCAATTCACCAATTTGCTTCAGCTTCGCCAGCGCCATCAGGAACTGACCGACCCCGCCGCAACGGACCAGTTGGCCAAGGAACTTGTAGAAGCCAGAGGCAGCTTGACAGACGCGCGGTCGGCGGCTCAGGAAATCCGCCGTTTTGAAGCGGAAGAAAGCAGCGCCAGGCGCGCGCTCGAAGGCGCATCACAACGGCTAAAACAGTTGCGTGATCTGACCTCAAGAATTGATGCAAGTCGCCAAAGTGAAGCCGCCCAGGCGAAAGGCCTTCCCGAACAACAAGCCCGCGAACAAGAGGCTCGGGCCGCGCTGTTGCGCACCCAAGAACAGCTTGCTGATATTGAGAAGCAGGCACACGGACTGTCCACTCAAGAGCAGCAACTTGAGAAACTGGCGGCGGCATCCATCCGGGCCATGAGGAAGGACGACCTCGCACGTCAGCTCATGGCACTTGAGCGCGCGTCCAAGGAGCTATTACAGATAGATGCTCAACTCACCCAAATATGCATCAAGCCAAAACAGATTGAAGACCTCGATGAATTGGACCGAAACATTGCAACACTGGACGCGCAAATCTCTGCGGCTGCCGCTCATCTAACCGTTGAAGTGAAGCCCGCTGGAGCTGGCCAAGTGCGCATCGGAAGTACCCAGCCTGAAGGTGCCCACGGCGCTCCAATTCTTGCGCCGACAAAAATCACGATTGGAGAATTGGCGGTGGTCACCGTGACGCCCGCGCCGAACGTGAGACAAGAAGAGCGCCAGTCATCCGATGCAAAGCGGTCGGCGCTGTTGGAATCAATAGGCGTTGCCACATCTGCCGACGCGCGTGCGCTGCACTCCAAGCGTCGTGATTTTGAGGCAAGCCGCAAGGCAGTGTTGACCGAGTTGAAAACACTCCAGGTTACTGGCGATCCGGCACCGGTCATCTCCAAAACCAAAAGCGATCTTGCGGAGACAGATGCGGCGATTTCCGCCGCCCTGACCGATACCAAACGCCAAAGCCTTCCCACCGGCAAAGAGATTGAACAAGAAAAGTTAGAATTAAGTCAGAAGCGTGCGCCGCTTGACGCGCGCCGGGCTAGCCTTGAAGGAACACGCCAGCAGCAGCAAGAAGCGCTTGAGGGCGCAGTCGAAGTCCGCAGCGGCACGGAATCCACACTTAAACATATTCGCAAGAGCATCGAAGACGATACCGCCCTTTGCCCTGATTCCGAACGAGCGGCGCGGGATGCCAGCCTCGTTACCGATGTCACGACCGCCGAAACTGCCCATCAGACCGCCACAACCGTGCTTTCGGCCAAGCGGCAGACGACACCCGATGCCGCAGAGATTGAGCGTCGAGAGGTTCGTACTCAGCGGCTGGAGCAGGCACTGGAAAACCGGAAGAATGACTTGATTCAGCTTGAGCGCGAGATTGGCCGCCTCACCGGACAGATCCAAACCGCAGGGGGCGATGGTGTTGGCGAAACGCTGGCCGCTGCTCATGAGCAGCGAACGTTGGCCGAGCGCGAGCGTTCGCGTATTCAGGAACGTGCCGCCACGCTCCAATTGTTGCGTGACACGGTATCAAGCTGTTTGGCCGAGAGCCGGGAGCACTATTACGAGCCGGTGCGGAAGCATCTACGGCCATTTCTCCATGATCTTTTTCCTGGTGCCGAACTTGAGTTGGGCGATGATTTCGCCATTACGGGTATCAAACGGGATCGCAGCGAAACATTCACGCGGCTTTCTGACGGCACTCAGGAACAAATCGCCGTTCTTGTGCGATTGGCGATGGCATCCATGCTAGCCGAGCGGGGTCAAACGGTTCCGGTCATTTTGGATGATGCGCTCGTCTATTGCGACGATGACCGCATCAAGCTGATGTTTGATGCTCTCAGCCGTGCGGGGAAGCATCAGCAAGTTATCGTTTTGACATGCCGACTGCGCACGTTTGCGCCGCTGGGTGGTCATACGCTGCGCGTTCAGGTTCCATCGGAGAGCAGTTAGCGGCTAAGGTGGCCCATTTAGTTGTGAGAGGACGTATGGCACATCAAAATTTATTGACATGGGCGGAGAAGCAGTTGCATTGGGCGCGCGACGCTCTTCGTCGACATGCGCTTGTAACGAACTTTGAGCTTGATGCCGGCGGCAGGTCTGAAGTCCTGAAGCGTGTTCGACTGGCGGCGGGCATCGGCGACGACCAAAATTGCGATCATACACTGTTCACCGCCGACCACCTTCAGGGCAGTGCGGCGGGACCGCGCACTCTTCTCGTCTCCTTGGGTTCCGTGAAAAATTTGGCCCGGCTTGCAGCTGGACAAACGTTGAGCTTTGCAATTGACGGAATAACGCTAGTCTATGGTGACAACGGCACAGGTAAAAGCGGATACTGCCGCATCACGAAGAAACTTTGCCGAAGCCTTACATCGGATGACTTGTTGGGTGATGTATTCACGGGCGGTGCAAAGCCACCCGCCGAGGTCAGCGTTCGCTATCTTAGTGACGGGGATGCCGGGCCGAAAACCGAGCTATGGCGGGATGGAACACCGCCGCCGCCAGCTATCGCCAACATATCCGTGTTCGATTCGCGCAATGCGCGGCTTTACGTTGACGCGGAAAACAAGATTGGCTTCTTGCCGCGTGAAGTCGCGCTGCTGGAGCAGTATGCCAAGCACTGCGGCGAAATGGATGAAACATTTAGCTCTGAGTTGAAATCCCTCAGTGTGCGCATCAAAGTCGCTTTGCCTGCGGGCTATTCGCCTGCTGGAGCCGTATCAAAGCTCTTTTTGCGCTTGCAGCCGAAAAGCGCTTTGCCCACTACCGATGACATTCGGGCCGCCGCCGCATGGACGGCGAAAGATCAGGAAGAGTTAGACGCTCTCGAAAACCTTTTAGCGCAAGACCCAAAAGTGCTCGCCGACCGCTATCGCCGCGCGATTTTTGTTCTAAAATCCTATCTGCACGAATTGCAAGCCATCGAAAAAGGACTAGCGCCGGAAGCAGCCACCCAACTAGCGGCATTATCTAAGCAGGCTAGCTCCACCGCCACCGCTGCGGCTCTTGCCGCATCGGAGAAATTCAAAGACGAACCATTGTCTGGTGTCGGTCTGCCCCCTTGGCGTCTCATGTATGACTATGCACGAAAGTACGTGCAATCGTTCGATCCCAATTCTGGAACGTTGCCTGCGAACGAGGGTGATAACTGCGCCCTTTGTCAGCAACCGCTTTCGGCGGGCGCAAGCGGACGCTTGCAACGCTTTGCCGAATTCATCAACGATCAAGCTTCAAAGGCAGCCGATGCAGCCCAACTTGCGTTGCAGGCCGAAGTAACCGCGCTCCAGACTGTCAACATTCCAAAGCGCAAGGATGTGGATCACGCTCTCGCAGATTATCGCAAGCTCACTGACCAAACGGAGCAAGTTGCGGTCGCGATCATCGACTATTTAGAGAAGGCAGAGGCACGCAGATCAACCCTCGTCGATGCTGCGAAGACCGGAAATTTTTCAAAAATCAATGAACTTGCCGAAAGTATCAGTGCAAAATTGTCAGGTGAGATCACAGCATGGGAGATCGCTGCTGCGGAGTGTGACAAGGCTGCTACGACTGACAGTGAGCAGCGATTGACTGATCGCATGCGTCTTGCAGAATTGAAAGACCGGAAAAAGCTTTCAGAAGACCTTGAAACCGTTCTCGCTCGATTAGCTGATTTGGAGATGATCGCAAAGCTGACGAAGTGCAAGGACTTGGTGAGCACAAAACCGGTGTCGATACAAATCACGTCGCTCCGCAGAGAGTTGGTCACGGCTGATCTCGAAAAGCGGATCATGACCGAAATCGAGACGCTCGACCTGACCCATCTTCCGCTCCGAGTTTCGGACCGTAGTTCGGGTGGACAGAGCTATTTCGAGGTAGCCCTTAAGACGCCTATAGGTGTGGCAAATGATAAAGTACTAAGCGAAGGCGAGCAACGCGCGCTCGCGCTCGCGTGTTTCTTAGGGGAATTGGGAGCAGATACGTTCAAGCACGGCCTTGTCATCGACGACCCAGTATCGTCGCTCGACCACAAACGCATCCGCCGGGTCGCGCAGCGCATTGTAGCTGAAGCCGCCAAGGGCAAGCAGATCATCGTCTTTACGCACAATCTGCTTTTTTACAATGAAGTGGCGGAAGCGGCGGCACAAGCCGCGCCACAAATTCCAATCGCTAAACGCATCATCACTAAGTCAGCAGCGGCGGGCTTTGGTCTGATATCCGAGACTGATGAGCCTTGGATTGCGCAGAAGGTCAACGAGCGGATTACGCGGCTTCGGGGAAGTCTCAGCAAATTTGAAGGCGTAGTCGACTTCGAAACCGACGAGTATAGAAGTCTCGCCAAAGATTTTTACACGGACCTTCGGGAAACGTGGGAGCGTCTTGTCGAAGAGATATTGCTCGGAAAGGTCGTTGAGCGATTTAACTCTGACGTTAAGACGCAGAGTTTGAAGGGCGTTGTGGTTGACGACGACGATTACAAAAAAGTCTATTGGGAAATGAAGCGCGTCTCAGAACGATCGGGCCATGACATGGCGGCGGGTCGAAACATTCCGGTTCCAAAGCCAGACGAAATGAAAACCGACCTGAAGACGATTGACGAATACCGCATCGCAATTAACAAGCGGCGGGACGCGACTGCGATTCAACGCAAGGCGTTCGAGGAGGCACCAAAAGCGATCACTTTGTAAATTATGTTTGTGAATGCACTTTTCTGCACTCCAATTCATGTGAGGCGGAATTGCATACAATGTCTACTTTCCTTACCCCGCGTTTTCCCGCCTTTCCCAATTGAGCAAATAGGCATTTTGCGACGATGCTTGGACCACATTCCGGAATGATCCGGCGTGTGATCCGAGTGGACGCAGAATGTCAGCGACCAAGATTCTTGTTGGGCAGGGATGCCTTGTTGTTTCGATTGTGGCGGGAGGCCTGTGGGCTTCGACACAATGGACGGCGGCGATGTTGGGCAACCAGCCAAGACTTGGTGCGCCGCTCACGACCGTGCTCGGTCAACCCATCTATGCGCCTTGTCGTTTATTTGAATGGTGGTATGCCTATGAAGCTTATGCTCCAGCGGTGTTTCGGAAAGCCGGAATGTTTGCAGCAGGTAGTGGCATTGCCGGAACACTGATTGCCATTGCGGGCTCATTATGGCGCGCACGACAAAATAAACTAGTTACAACCTATGGCTCTGCCCGTTGGGCCGATGTCGAAGAACTCAAATCCGCAAAGCTGTTTTCTGGGCAAGGTGTGTTCCTCGGCAAGCTGGGTCAGGCCTATCTTCGTCACAATGGCCCTGAACATGTTCTGGCCTTTGCACCGACACGGTCCGGCAAAGGTGTTGGCCTCGTCATCCCGACACTGCTGACTTGGCCACACTCCACAGTCATCCACGACATCAAGGGCGAGAACTGGCAATTGACGGCAGGTTTCCGGTCGACGTTTTCGCATTGCCTGTTGTTCAATCCGGCAGATCCCAAAAGTGCGCGTTACAATCCATTGCTGGAGGTGCGCAAAGGTGAATGGGAAGTCCGTGATGCCCAGAATATCGCCGATATCTTGGTTGATCCAGAAGGAGCCCTTGAACGCCGGAACCACTGGGAGAAGACCAGCCACGCACTTCTGGTCGGTGTGATCCTGCACGTACTTTATGCAGAGATTGAGAAGACACTAGCCCGTGTTGCTTCATTTCTGTCTGATCCCTCGCGCTCGATTGAACGCACCCTGCGCGTGATGATGTCGACCAATCACATGGGGACAACAACGGAACCAAAGGTCCATCCGGTAATCGCCTCCATTGCTCGAGAACTTTTGAACAAATCCGAGAATGAGCGTTCGGGCGTGTTGTCAACGGCCATGAGTTTTCTGGGACTGTACCGTGATCCGGTCGTGGCACGGAACACCAGTACCTGTGACTGGCGGATTGCTGATTTGATGGAAGCCAAGAAACCGCTTTCGCTCTACCTCGTTATTCCACCTGCCGACCTCTCTCGCACCAAACCACTGGTTCGCTTGATCCTCAATCAAATAGGACGACGGCTCACTGAGACATTGGAAGGCGAGAATGGAACAACACGTCGCAAACTGCTTTTGATGCTGGATGAGTTTCCGGCCCTTGGGAGATTGGATTTCTTTGAGACGGCCTTGGCCTTCATGGCAGGCTATGGGATCAGGGCCTATCTCATTGCCCAATCTTTGAACCAGATCGTCAAAGCCTATGGCGAGAACAATGCCATTCTGGACAATGCCCATGTGCGCATTGCCTTTGCTGCCAATGATGAACGCACGGCGCGTCGCATTTCAGATTCATTGGGCACTGCAACTGAACTTCGCGCGCAGCGGAACTACGCCGGCCATCGCCTTGCACCATGGCTCGCGCATGTGATGGTGAGCCGTCAGGAGACAGCGCGGGCCTTACTGACACCGGGCGAAGTGATGCAGCTTCCTAGTGATGAGGCCTTGGTCCTCGTCTCAGGCCTGCCACCCATCCGCGCCAAGAAGCTGCGCTATTACGAAGACGACAACTTCAAGAATCGCATTTTGCCACCGCCAGTCTTGATGTCTGGCAACTATGTCGATGTGCCTCCTCATGCTCCCCATGATTGGGATGGGCAGGTGCGTAACTCCGACACGCGATTGGAAAAGCCGTGGTTTAGTCAACTACATGGCAGTGAAGGCGAAGAGGGTGGTCTCACGCGTGAGCCATGGAATGAACAGCAGGCTCCTGTAGCTCAAGAGCCAGTCCCATCCGACGATCTGTCGCTGCTTGATGACGATTTCGGCGTTGCCACGGCCAATACCGATCCGATGGCACGGTCAGCGGCACAGCGCAGCTTTGGTGTGAATAATGCCGAGGGCGATGATGCCCTGCCGTTGTTCTGAGGGGAATGTCATGAAGCAACACGTCCCCAGCAAAATCAAGGTCACCGTCTATCTCCCACGCGTGACCGTTGATCGCTTAAACCTCGCTTGCAAAGACCCCACGAAGAACAAATCCAAACTCACCGAGAAAGCGCTCAACACGCTGCTCGATTCCGAGCGTGACCTTTCCCATGACGCAGGTCTTCTCAGACGACTGGATTCGCTGGGACGGCAAGTCGCCATCATCGACCGTCATCAGCAGGTGGTTCTGGAAAGCCTTGGTCTGTTCCTTCGCTACTACCTGATTGTTACACCACCACTGCCCAAGGCCGAACAAGAAGCGGCACGCGCCATGGGTCACCAGCGTTTTGAGTTCTTCATCGGGCAACTCGCCAAACGGTTGGCCGGAAGCCAGTCGCTGGTGAGCGAGGTGATGGAGAAAGTCACCGCGCATGATCCTGATCTCTTTTCGCGCGACATCGATGAGCCAGCCTTTGGTGGTTCAACAAATTCCCAACCCACTTCGTCCGGGCCTGCGGGACCCGGACGTGGGGGAGAAGCCCCGGCGCAACGAGGACACAAGTCTGCGTCCCGTCCACCTGACGTTGCGCCGGGTGCTTCGTCTCCAGTCACAGGTGATCACAATGGATAAGATCATCACCTCATTTGGCGAAGAAGCGCTGGCCCGTCGTAAGGCCATGTTGAAGACGGCTTTCGGTCCAGTGATCACCGAAGCCCTTGCCGACCCTCAAGTCGTGGAAGTCATGGTCAATCCCGATGGCAGGTTGTGGCTGGACCGTTTGGATACGGGCCGCGCTGACAGTGGCACTGTCTTGCAATGGTCGGAAGTCGAACGCATTATTCGTTTGGTCGCAAGTCATATCCGATTGGAAGTGCATGAGCGCTCACCCATTGTCAGTGCTGAACTTCCCGAGACGGGGGAACGTTTTGAAGGTCTCATTCCGCCTGTCGCCCCTGGGCCTTGCTTCTCGATCCGCAAGCCGGCGAAGCTCGTGCATCGTTTGGATGATTATGTTGAACACTCCATCATGCCGCCGCAAGTGGCCGCATGGTTGAAGGAAGCCGTTCTCGCCAAGGGTAATATCGTCGTCGTGGGAGGCACCAGTTCGGGCAAGACTACATTGGTCAACGCGCTACTTGCCGAAGTGGCTTTGACCAATGACCGTGTTGTTATTCTGGAGGACACCCGCGAACTCAATTGTGCAGCAGAAGATTGTGTCAAGCTCCGCACCAAGCCTGGTGTGGTTTCTCTTGCCGATCTCGTGCGCTCCACCCTGCGCTTGCGACCCGACCGCATCATCGTTGGCGAAGTTAGGGGAGCAGAAGCTCTCGACATGTTGAAGGCGTGGAACACGGGTCATCCCGGTGGTTTGGCCACTGTTCATGCCAATTCAGCACGGGGTGCCCTCTACCGCATTGAGCAACTGGTGCAGGAAGCCACAGTCACTGTCCCGCGTCGTTTGATTGCCGAAGCCATCGACATCCTTGTGTTTCTGGAGGGACGTGGGAGTGGCCGCAAAGTTACGGAAGTCGCCAAGGTTGAAGGCCTTGATACGGATGGCGACTATCAACTCACATCCATTTTTTCCAACCAACATCCATCCCAACTGAGGAGTTCCACATGACATCTATTCGCAATCTTGTTTTGGCCAGTACAGCTTTCGTCATCGTGCAATCGAGTTCGGCTTTTGCCGCAGGTTCTGGCATGCCGTGGGAAGCGCCACTCACGCAGGTGCTGGAATCGATTGAAGGTCCAGTGGCGCGCATCGTTGCCGTGATCGTCATTATCACCACCGGCCTGTCATTGGCCTTTGGCGATACATCAGGTGGATTCCGGCGACTTGTTCAAATCATCTTCGGCCTGTCCATTGCCTTTGCTGCCACATCATTCTTCCTCGCTTTCTTCTCCTTCGGCGGCGGCTCGCTGGTTTGAATGGAAAATGGTTTGATAGGAGAAGGCGAATATGTCTCATCTTCCCGGCTTTGAAGTCCCGCTCTATCGCGCCCTGACTGATCCAATCCTGCTGGGTGGTGCACCGCGTGGCATCGCCATTCTCAACGGCACACTGGCAGCGGCCTTAGGCTTGGGTCTCAGGCTCTGGATTGTCGGCCTGATTGTCTGGGTGGTCGGACATGCCCTCGCGGCAGCAGCGGCTCGCAAAGACGTGCAGTTTGCCGAAGTGATCTCCCGCCATGCCCGTCATCCGGGGAGTCTCACATGCTGAACCTCACCGAATATGCCAAGAAGCCCAAACTGCTTGCGGACTATCTGCCGTGGGGTTTCCTCGTGGGACCGGGCATTGTCCTCAACAAGGATGGCAGTTTCTTGCGATTGGCGCGTTATCGCGGCCCCGATCTCGAAAGTGCCACAGAGGCTGAACTTATTGGTATCACGGCGCGCATCAACAATGTGCTGAAGCGGTTTGGGTCTGGCTGGGCCTTGTTCTTTGAGGCCCGCCGCACTGAGGCGTCACATTATCCGATGTCCAATTTCCCCGATCCCATATCGCTGCTGGTGGATGAAGAACGGCGCAAGAGTTTCGAATTGAAGGGCAATCATTTTGAGAGTGGGTATGTGTTGGCTTTCTGTTGGTTGCCGCCTGCCGAAACGCAATCCAAGGCCGGAGCCTATTTGGTCGAGCGCGGTGATGATGAGCGTGCTATCTCCGATGCACGAGGATTTGAATGGCGCGACTATTTTATCGCCGAGACAGAACGTGCGCTTGATCTGCTTGCCAATATCTTGCCGGAGATCCGGTTTCTCGATGACGAAGAGACATTGACGCATTTGCATGCTTGCGTTTCGACCAAGAGCCACCCGGTTTCGGTTCCGGTTATTCCTGCCTATCTGGATGCGCTTCTCGCTGACACGCCGTTTACAGGTGGCATGGCCCCGAAGCTGGGTGACCAGCATCTCAGAGCGATTTCGGTGCTGGGCATGCCGGGAACGACGACGCCAGGTCTGCTCGATGAGTTGAATGATTTGGCCGTAGGCTATTCATGGGTGACCCGCTGGATCGCTCTTGATAGACCTGAAGCGCAAAAACTTCTCACGCGCAAACGCCGGCAATGGTTTGCCAAGCGTAAATCCGTGACCGCCATCTTGCGTGAAGTTCTGTTCAATCAGGAAACAGCGCTTCTTGATACGGATGCCTCAACAAAAGCTGCCGAGACCAATGAGGCCTTAGAAGATTTGGGCTCAGGCGATGTGGCCTTCGGCTATGTCACAACGACCATCACGGTATCAGCCGAAGACGAAACAGAAGCCGATGAAGCATTGCGGCAAGTCGAACGTGTCGTAAATGCACGCGGCTTCGTAACCATCCGCGAGAGCTTCAATGCGGTTGAGGCTTGGCTTGGCTCGTTGCCAGGCAATGTTTACGCCAATGTGCGGCAACCGATCATTCACACACTGAACCTGGCCCATATCATGCCGATTTCCAGTGTTTGGGCTGGTCCACATTGGAATGATCATCTCGATCAGCCGCCACTGCTATATGCAGCAACGCGGGGATCAACACCATTCCGACTTAACTTGCATGTGGGTGATGTCGGGCATACCATGATTGTTGGCCCCACGGGAGCGGGCAAGTCGGTGTTGCTCGCGATGCTCGCCTTGCAGTTCCGTCGCTATGACAAGTCCCAAGTGTTCATCTTCGACAAGGGTCGTTCGGCTCGGGCCGCATCCCTAGTGATGGGCGGGGCTGCATTGGATTTGAGCATCGGTTCCGGTCTGGCCTTCCAACCCTTGAGCGACATCGACAATGCCGCGACTCGCACCTTTGCCCGCGATTGGGTTCTTGCTTTGATTGCGCATGAGGGCATTGCGACTGATCCTGCCATCAAGGAGCAGGTCTGGACCGCGCTCACCAATCTGGCATCGGCTCCTAAGGTTGAACGCACACTGACAGGTCTGTCGCTACTCTTACAATCCAATCAACTGCGACAGGCCTTGCAGCCCTACACATTGGAAGGGCCTTGGGGGAACTTGCTGGATGGCAAGGACGACAAACTGTCTTTCGCTGATGTGATGCATTTCGAGTTGGAAGGTTTGATGGAGACCAAGGGTTTGGTGCTTCCAATTTTGACTTAGAACCTATCCGTAAATAGTTTGTTAACCAAGATCTCCGAAACAGTCATGGTCTGGAGGGATCATGGCAGATACCAGGAAGCGTGTGCAATCGTGGGAAGTGACGGATGAATTGTGGGCTGTTGCAGCTCCCCTGAT
>JANOXA010000007.1:0-13010 GCA_031418195.1 Hyphomicrobiales bacterium
TCAACAACGATATGATCTCTCGAGATATGTCCAGACATAGGCACAGAACCATTTGAGAGACGACAAAATCACCGTCTCAATCACGTTCCTTCAATCCCATCCGCCAAAACCAAACAAGGCGGGTGAGACCGAACGCTTACAAACGAAGAGCACCTTGTTTTGTATATCGATACGCAAAAGCCCCTCGGCGAACTTCACCAGATTGCCGGTACCCCAAAAATGGTGGCGCTCATCAACGTCGATGAAGTTGAAGAAGTCAGCAACATCAGGCCGCAGCACCTCAAGCGCGCGCTTGATTATTCGCGCGTCTGATGCTCCCTCCGTCGCGACCAGCACTTTTTGAACGCGCCTCGCACCCGGCTGGAAATCACCCATGTTTGCCCAGCCATTATTAACGAGCGGGCCAAATTCCCAGACAACCTCAATGTCAGCGTTGGCGGGATTTAGGGCGAACACTTGCAGCATGGACTCTGCACTCAAGATGCAAAGGCTCGCCGACAGATAGCTCTTCTCAGAGTAATATAAATCGTTGTAGCGATGACCAGGCAGTCGGGCGAGCGCATCCGCGTCATCCGCAAACCGACCTTGCGCCACCTTGTCACGATCTGGTGTTTCATAGTCGATGTACTCGTCCTTCAACACGGCGAGCGGATAGCGACTGGCAAGGGCGCAAAACTCTTCAAATGAAAGTAGCGAAGGCTCTTCCGGGGGCTCTCTATATGAAGCCATTTCGAGCGTCTCAGCTACGACGGCCTGATACTCCGCACAAGCCGCGTCGAGCGAATGGTTTAGAAGCTCAAGGCGCGGAGCGATGCGGTCAAGCCTCCGCGCGAACACCATTTCCGACGCCTCAAGATCAGCAATTTCGTCGGGGTTACCTTCATAGTACTCGTAATTGATCTGGTCCATTTTACGACGAGTGCGGTCACCCTCTTGGAACAGGTGTCCAAAATCAATGCCCATGTGATTTTTGGAAAAGGACAGTGAGGTGCCGCCGACCGTCAGATTGATTTCCGTTCCCATCAGCGTGCTCGCTCCTTGGCCGGAACGCTCCATTTCATCTCGCCAGTGGCCTCGTCGCGCAATGTATGGAAGCCGGAAGGGTAATCCTGTCCGACCACTTCAAACACCCGAATGATCTCGTCCGTGCTTATAAAATTCAGACGCGTATCCTTGTCCCTGTCGCTTGTGAAAAATGCACCGTGACCGTAATCGTCACCCGACAAAATGAATATGAAACTGTGCACCATCCGGTGCGCTACGTAGAGCAAGTCGCGAAGCTCCAGCGCAGCATTGTCTAGATCGTACAGCTCCCAAAACTCGCTCCTATTGTACCAATCGACAATGGGCTGGTCTGCACGCTTTTCGTATCGCTTCAGGGCTATTTTCATAACGCGCGTCTCTGCGCTGACCTTCCCAGTTGCCTCCAATAACTTTCGTATTGCATAGAAGCCGATGAAAATCTTACGTTCGATCCGCGCGAATTGAGCTTCACTAATGTCTTCCGCGTCCATACGTTTCCGGATGACCTTGGCTCCAGCCAGCAGCGCCTTTTTCCAGTAGTAACTCTCTGTTATCATGGCGAGAGCGTAGCATAAGGACGATTTAGAGTCAGCAATCTGCTGCGGGGCCGGGCATTGATATGAAGCGGCTGCAATGTGTCGCTAGTTGCCCTTCGTTCTCGACCCGAACGCATGTCGAGTTCCGGGCGCGGTCGGTGTGCGCTGAACACCCGATATGAGGGTGCGAAGCGGACGTTGTTAAAGACGGGAAGCAATGCCCAGTTTGGGTCACAAACGGTCATGTAAAGGATTGCTGCGAGTGTCTGCTTCTGACCCAATGCTGACGTGCGTTGTTCAGTATTAGGGTTGGCCGTGTTTTCTAATCTCACCGACGCGGCAGAACGCCCGGCTTATACCAAGCGTCATATAAGGTGACTCACTGCACTCGATCCAAACCCGGTGGGATTCCCTCCCCCTTGTGGGGAGGGTTAGGGTGGGGGTCGCTCAGACCTTTGATATTACAAAGAATTCTTCCCTCACTTCAAAGGCAGGAGCGACCCCCACCCCGGCCCTCCCCACAAGGGGGAGGGAGAAGATGGGTGGTTTCAAATGACCGTTAGTATTATTTAATGCTTATCCCAAAACTGCTTTTACAAGTTTCGGTGGCGGGGGCATGTGCCAGATTACTTGGTAGGACTCGATTATATTTTCGCGCGAAACTGCAAGGCCGGGGAGTGCCAGCCATGGCGGCGGTTGACGGTTGATGAGTGACAGCAATGTTGCGCGTGCTGCCGCAACACCTTGATCATAGGGACGCTGTGAGCCAACGCCTTTCATGATTGTTCCTTCAGCCAAGGCCTGTGCGGCTTCCTCGCCAAGATCGATTGTTGTCATCGGTAAAACTTTTCCGCTGGCCTGCATCATTGCCAGAGCAGGGATTGCTGCCTCATCCCACACTGCAAAAATACCAGATATCTTGGCGTGCGATTCGAGCAGCCGATTCAGGGTTTCTCCCGCGTGCGAGGGTTCGTCAAATTCGCCTTGCCTCACAATGACGTCGGGCCGCTTTGTTTCAATCCAACGCCGGAACGCAATTTCTCGTTCGTTGGTTGCATAGAAGTCTTTGCGATAGGTCAGAATGCCAACCTCACTATCGGCAGCAATGTGTGGTGAAAGAAGTTCGGCTCCGATTTGCCCCAGCCCGAAATTATCTGCGGAAATGAGACTGACATAATCCCTGCCGGGCAAAAGCCCGGTTGGCACGTTATCAAGTAGAACAAGTTTGATTCCAGTCTTGGAAGCCTTGCGGTAAGCATCCGCCATGACGGTATTGCCAACAGGTAAGCTGATGATCGCATCTGGTTTTGACTGAATGAGGCGTTCAAAGCTTGAATTCTGGGTTGCTGCGTTGAAATTGCAGTCCACAACTTCGATGATTGCGGCACCATGATCACCAAGTGTTTTGGCGATGCCAACGAGATGCTGCTTGGCCCAGTCGCTTTTGGTGGTGTGAAGAACGACGGCCACGCGGAATTTGCCTTGGCGTGCGCGTTCAGCGTCTTCTGCTGAAATGCGTAAGCGGTCGGGTGACTGGGCGATTTCACCGTGGGGGCCAAGACCGGAAATTGCCATTATTGCTTCCCTCTCATATGACTGCTGGAGGAGCGGGGCGGGACACTTCGCCTGCCACAGTCTTTTCTGCTCTCGCGATTTGGCGTGACACGCTATCCGACAAATGGGGTGCGCCGGAAACAATCCAGTTCACGACTGAGTCGGGTGCAAATATTGAATCGGTGACCACCAATGCGGCACCAGACAGGCCAGCGGAATTTCCAAGGGCAGAGCGTTGAATGCGCAGGTCTCGCGTGACCAAAGGATGTGAACTGCGATAAACCGACTCACGAATGGCAGCAAGCAGGATGTCGTCGAGTTGACCGACTTCCCCGCCCAAGGAAATGAGCGAGGGATTGAAGGCATTGACCAGCGAGGCCAGCGCCGTACCGATCAGATGGCCCGCACGGGCAAGAATTTCAGCGGCTGCTGAATCGCCGGATTGCGCGGCAACACTCACATCAACTGCTGAAATCGAGCCTTCGGTTGCAAGCGTTTCAGCCAGCATGCGACTTTCACCCGAGGTCGCCAAGGCCAAACCGTCACGGGCGATGGCGTCTGCACCTGCTTCCGTATCAAGACAGCCGATATTTCCACAATTGCAGCGATATTGGCGACCGCCTGCCACTGCCACATGGCCCAAAAGACCAGCTCCACCTTGGGCGCCGCGATGCAATTGGCCCTCTGAAATCAGTCCAGCGCCAATGCTGCGACCGAGATTGACATAGATAATGTCACGGGTGCCAGCTGCACTTCCAGACTTATATTCGCCGTAAGCCATCATCTGCACGCCGCTCCGCATCCATACGGGCGCACGGAAGTGATGCAGCAGATGGTCAACAAGGGGGTATTCATCCCAACCCGGCAGAAGCCGCAGGCGCGGCGAGGCATCTTCAAACTCTTCAACGGGGCCGGGTGCTGATATTCCTATTCCCCAGACGTGTTGTTCCCTACTGTGTTGACCCTGCATCCAGTCAAACAATGTGATCAAGCGTTTTTGAATCTGAATGGGGTTGGCCGCCTTGTCGGTGGCCTCATGGTGTTCGGCAATCAACTGGCCTTTGAGATTTGCCACGCCGACGCCGATGCGAGATTGATCAAGCGTTGCGACTAGAACAAGTCCGGCATTTGGGTTGAACTGAATGGTGCGTGGCGCCCGGCCACCCGTGGTCTGGCCAAGCACACCCTCTTCGGCAAGGCCCAGTGAGAAGAGCGTCGCCAGGCGATCCGATACGATGGCACGACCAAGACCCGTCAGCCGTTCAATCTCCGGGCGGGTGTCAGCATCGGCCTCACGCAGGATGTTGAGAATGAGAGCAAGAGACGAACGCTCGGCATCGGCACGGCGGGGACGGCTTGAATTGCTGTCCTCGTGTGGCTGGTCCGCAGGTCCAACTGCCAAGCTCGTCTCAGAAGGCATTTCGAATTCTCCGGCCAGCGCTCGGGTCACTGCATTCGTTCCGTTTCAAACTCTTGTTCTGTTGCATCTTTTGCTGGAATTGAAGCGGTTTTCGAGGATTTTCGTTCATAATCAACGGAATTATCAACATAGATTGCAGATTTCACGTTGTTTTGCACTGTAATATACAAAACGATAGTGAAAAACCGCAAAAGATTACAGACTTATGTATTTTATTTATTGACTTATGCATTTTAAGGTCATATTAAGGTCGAAATGAAGCAACAACAGTAACGGGAAGAAAATCGTGACCAAGACTCTGAATGTGGCGATGATCGGCGGCGGCTTTATGGGCAAGGCCCACGCCATGGCTTATGCGGCGATGCCGATGTTCTTCTGGCCAGCCCCTGCCATTCCGCACCGCAAGGTTCTGGTTGATATCAACCCTGAATTGGCCAAGCAGGGGGCCGCACGCTACGGCTTTGATGAATCAAGTGCCGACTGGAAAGCCACCATCGCCCGCAGCGACATCGACGTCATCGATATTGTAACCCCCAATGACAGCCATGCAGAAATTGCCATTGCCGCATTGAAGGCAGGCAAGCATGTGATTTGTGAAAAGCCTTTGGCACGCACCGGCGCTGAAGCAAAAACCATGTTCGAAGCGGCCCAGAAGTCCGGTGCCATTCACATGGTGGCCTTCAACTATCGTCGCACACCCGGTGTTGCGCTGGCCAAGAAACTGATTGACGAAGGCCGCATCGGAAAGATTTTGAATTTTAGGGGCACCTATCTGCAGGATTGGTCGGCTGATCCGAATGGTCCCTTGTCCTGGCGTTTTCAGAAGAAGGTTGCTGGTTCTGGCACCGTGGGCGACATTGGCACCCATGTTCTCGATTTTGCCCGCTATCTGGTGGGTGAGGTCAGCGCCGTCAACGCCATCGTGAAGACCTACATTCCAGAGCGTCCGTTGCAATCAGGTGGCTTGGATAAGCTTGGTGCTTCCGACAAGTCAGGTGCGGGCCCCATGGGCGTGGTAGACGTAGATGATGAAATGATCACGCTGCTGAAATTCCAGAATGGTGCAGTCGGTTCAATTGAGGCCTCACGCAATGCCCTTGGACGCAACAATTTCCTCACCTTTGAAATTCATGGCACCAAAGGCTCCATCGCCTTCAACTATGAGCGCATGGATGAAGTGCAGGTTATGTTTGCTGATGATCCGGCAGAAACGCGCGGCTTCCGTACCATCTACACAGGTCCCAACCACCCCTATGGCCAAGCCCTCTGGCCCATTCCCGCACTCGGCATCGGGTATGGTGAGACCAAGATCATCGAATGTTATGATTTCTTCTCCGCCATCGTCAGCGGCAAACAGCCTTCGCCAAACTTTGAAGATGGCTACAAGATTTCCGCCATTGCTGACGCAATTCTCGAATCCGGCGCCTCCGAGCGCTGGGTCAATGTTGCAAACTGAGGGGGATGCACCATGGCCAACAAACTCGCCTATCATGCCAATTGCTGGGGACCACTCGGCGGTGAAGCCGTTGGCGTCACCTCGATTACCCAACTGACCTATCGCACCTTTGGCAACATGGAAAAGGCAATCAATGACATTGCCTCTGCAGGCTATGAAGGCACAGAAATCTTCGATTCCAATTTGATGGACTATGCTGCGGGAAATTTCAAAGGCCTGAAGTCCATTCTCAAAAATGCCGGCATCAAACTTGTTGCTGCTTACTCAGGTGCCAACTTCATTTTCGATGACATTCTCCCGGAGGAATTGGCCAAGTTGGAACGCGTGGCCGCTGCCGCGGCCGAATGTGGGGCTGAACATTTTGTGGTGGGTGGCGGTGCCAAGCGTGCCAAGGGCACCAAACGCGACGACATCAAGAAACTCGGGGCCGCACTCGAAAAAGTTGTGAAGATCGCCAGGAAGAATGGCCTGAAGGCACACTATCATCCGCATCTCTCGACGATTGTCGAAGGCCCCAACGAAGTGCGGAAAGTCTTCAAGGAAACCTCAATCGATTTCTGCCCGGATACAGCACATCTTGCCGCTGGTGGTGGCGATGTTCCGGCGATGATCCGCGAACATGCAAAACGCATCAGCTATGTGCACCTCAAGGGTTGGCAAGAAAAGCCTTTCGTTTTCACGCCGCTTGATCAAGGCTCACTCGACATCGGTGCCATCATTGCGGCACTCAAAGACATCACGTTCAATGGCTGGATTACCACGGAACTTGATTCATGGCCCGATCCACAGGACGGCGCCATTCACAGTTTGAAGTTCATGCGCAACGCAGGACTTTGAAGCCAACACCAAATGGGAGAAAACTGACATGATGAATAAACGAATGTTCTTGGGCTCGGCCACAGCTGTTGCTCTTTTTGTTGCAGGCTTTGCCGCTCCGGCATTTGCCACTGATCCAGATGCGGCATTGAAAGAGCTGATGACCAAAGTCTTGAGCAAAGGTCCAAACGGCGAAGAACCAGCGCTGGCCTCCAGCGTGACGTTGACGGACGACGAATTGGTCAAGATCAAGGCCATGAAGGCCACTGCAGCACTGGTGTTTCACATCGGTGGCAATGACTGGTCCAACGCCCAGGCAGCTGCATTGAAGGAGCAATTTGGCAAGATGGGCATTGAGGTTATCGCTGTGACAGATGCGGGCTTCAAACCTGAAAAACAAGTTGCCGACATCGAAACCGTCATGGTCCAAAAGCCGAATATCATTGTCTCGATCCCGGTCGATGGCCAAGCCACAGCCAGTGCCTACAAGGCTGCCGCAGCTGCCGGTACCAAGCTGGTGTTCATGGATAACATTCCAGCTGGCTTCAAGGCAGGCGTTGACTATGTGAGCTCCGTCTCGGCTGACAACTACGGCAATGGTGTTGCATCTGCGCATTTGATGGCCAAGGCCCTTGGCAGCAAAGGCGAAGTCGGTATCGTATTTCACGCAGCAGATTTCTTCGTAACCAAGCAACGCTATGATGGCTTCAAGAAGACCATCACCGAACAATATCCCGACATCAAGATCGTTGCTGAACAAGGCATTGGTGGCCCGGACTTTGCTGGCGATGCTGAAAAGGCCGCTGGTGCCATTCTGACAGCTCATCCTGAAACCAAGGCCATCTGGGCAGTCTGGGACGTTCCGGCAGAAGGTGTGATGGCAGCAGCCCGCGCTGCTGGCCGCGAAGATCTCATCATCATCAATATGGATCTTGGCGAAAACGTTGCCATTGAAATGGCCAAGGGCGGCATGATCAAAGGTCTCGCATCACAGCGCCCCTATGATGCCGGAATCATTGAAGCCATGCTCGCTGGCTATGCGTTGATCGGCAAGACAGCTCCTGCCTATGTGGCCTTACCTGCGGGTCCGATCACTCACGACACTTTGCTCAAGGGTTGGGAGGAAATCTATCACGCTCCCCCGACAGACAAGATCAAGACAAGCTTCAAGTAAGTCTCACGCACTTGCAGGACCGGATCTGTTGCGACAGATTCGGTCCACTTTCAGCATGCGGATCAAAGGGCCCGTGATGACCAATCCATCTGTCAACCCAACTCATGACTATGCCGTGAAGATGACCGGCATCGGCAAGGCCTTTGGCCCGACCAAGGTGCTTGATGACGTCACATTGGAAGTGCGGCCCGGCGAAATTCACGCACTGTTGGGCGGCAATGGTGCGGGAAAATCCACCATTCTGAAGGTTCTGCGCGGCGTCCACCGGCCAGACTCTGGAACCTTGGAGGTCCTCGGCCACACGTTGACCGAACACACGCCCGATGAGTCAAAGCGTGCGGGCATTGCCATGATTTTTCAGGAAATGAGTTTGGTCCCCACTCTGACTGTGGCCCAAAACATATTTCTGGCCAATGAACTGAAGACAAGTTCTGGACTGATCGATGACAACACTGCTGTGGATCGCGCAACCGAACTGTTTAAAACACTGGATGTTGATGTAGACCCCATGGCAGAAGCGGGAAGCTTGGGGGCTGGCCAACGCCAACTGACTGAAATCGTCAAAGCCATCGCCCAGAAGGCCCGCGTCCTCATACTGGATGAACCCAGCACCGCGTTATCGACCCATGATGTTGAAAAACTTTTCGCCTTCCTGATAAAATTGAAGGCAGAGGGTGTTGCCATTATCTATGTCTCGCATCGCATGGATGAGATCATACAGATTGCTGATCGTGCCACGATTTTACGCGATGGTCGCCACGTCATTACCGCACCGCTTTCGGAACTGACGCTCGAGTTGATCATTGCACATATTGTCGGCAAACAGTCTCGCGGCCTTTCCGGGATTCTGCGCGAAGACACAAGGCGCGATGATGTGCTTCTCGAACTCAAGAACGTTTCGGGACGTCACAAGCCCATTGATTTGAACCTTACCGTTCATGCTGGTGAAGTTGTGGGGATTGCCGGACTTCTCGGCAGCGGCAGAAGTGCGATCGCGCGATTGCTGTTCGGCATCGACCGGAAAATTTCAGGTGACATCGTGGTGGCCGGAAAGACCGTCGAAATCACTGGTCCAGCCGAAGCCATTGCCCACGGCATTGCTCTCATCCCGGAAGACCGGTTGCGTCAGGGCGTAGTGCTTGAGCACAGTGTTGCCGACAATATCAGTCTTTCGATTTTCGATCGCATCAGCAAACGGGGATGGATATCGCAACAGAAATGGAGCGATCTTGCGGCTGAGAAAATCAAATCTCTCAAAGTAAAGACGGCGTCCGCTGCAGCAGCGGTGCGCACGCTCTCGGGCGGCAACCAGCAGAAAGTCGTGCTGGCAAAATGGCTGGCTTCAGACCCACGCATCGTTATTTTTGATGAACCTACGGCAGGCATAGACATTGGCAGCAAGTCGGAAATTATCCAGCTCATTCGTGAACTGGCACGTGAGGGCAAAGCCATTATTGTGATATCTTCGGAACTCAATGAGCTGCTCGCCGCCTGTGACCGCATTCTGGTCATGTCAGATGGGCGATTGCTGCGCGATATGCGCCGGGATGAATTTGAAGACCCAACTGCGGGTAAACACACCGCATCTGACAACACTCAATTTGCTGAACGCAAACTCCAGACAATCCTTCAAGAGGTTCGCAACAATGGCTGAAGCTATGACACCATCACTGGCAACGCGGATCGGGCTCACCGACTGGCGCCAGAACATTATTTACATCGGGTTTGTCGGCATCTTCATTTTCTTTGCGATAACCTTGGGCCACAAGGGATTTCTCGACACCAACAATCTCCTCAACATTGTGCGCCAGACTGCACCCATCGCGATCATGGCGGTTGCCATGACCTATGTGCTGGCAGCCGGTGAAATTGATCTTTCGATTGGTGCCGTGGCGGGCCTTGCATCGGTCGCCGCTGCCATGGCGATGGATGTCGGTGGTGTCCCCTTGGGCATTCTTGCAGGTGTTGCAACCGGTCTCATTGTCGGCGTCATCAATGGCGTCATCAGCACGCGCATTGGCATTCCGACCTTCCTCACCACGCTTGCCATGATGGGCGTAGCGAAAGGCACGTCTATGTGGGTGAGCGGCACAAAGGCCGTGCCAATCCTGAGCGATGGCTATAACTGGTTCTTTGGCGGCGGCTATGTCGGACCGTTACCGGTGTTGTTGTTCTGGATGCTGATCGCAGCGGCTGTCGGACATATTGTCCTCAGACGCTCAACGTTTGGGCGCTGGGTGCTGGCCACAGGCGGCAGCGAAACTGCGGCGCGCTATTCCGGCATCAACACCCGCAACATCAAGTTCAAGGTGCTGATCATCTCAAGTTTTGCCGCAGCAATCGCAGGCATGCTCTATGCTGGTCGTTTTCAAACCGGGCGCTTCCAACTGGGAGAAGGCGATGAACTTTCCGTCATTGCGGCAGCCGTGCTCGGCGGCACCAGCCTGTTTGGCGGCAAGGGCACTGTTATCGGATCAATCATGGGGGCCCTGATGATTGGCCTCATCAACAACGGCCTCATCCTCGCTGGACTTGAGTTCTCCCAACAACTCATCGCCCGAGGCGCCATCATCATCCTTGCCGTGGCGATTTCACAGAACCGCAAGTCAACATGAAAACCCCCGGCTGCACCATCATCGGAACCGTGGTCGCCAAGCCAGAAAAGCGCGATGAGTTGATGCGCATTCTCGCCGCCCAGGTCGCCCCGACACGGGCCGAGCCTGGTTGCATCAATTATGATTTTCACTGTGATCAAGCGGATCCGAATGTCTTCATTTTCTACGAGAATTTTGTGAGCAAAGAGGCCCTGGAAGTCCATCTCAAGAAGTCGCACTTGAAGCCTTTGATGGACAAGTTGGACGAACTCTTGGCGAAGCCCGTGGACATTCGATATCTTGAAATGCTGAGCTTGCGGGCTGAGTGACCAATTCAGATACCTGTCCGCAGAATGTCCGCAGAATTCGTTCACGTGCATTTCCGGGAACGAGCTGGTACTGTTCTTTAGCCCAGTGGCCAAATTCTCCTTGTGACACTTCAGTCACGATCGAAGAAGAAAACTCATGGAAGAATTAAACCAGAAACCATTTCTGAATGTCAGGGAAGCCGGGGATTTCCTGACATTCAGAAATGGTTTCTGGTTTGCTTCTTCCATGGTTTTGAGGTGGCCCCCAAGAACTGGACGGATTTTGGCTGATGGCCAAGAGAGACTCTCGCTCCTGGAATGATGACAAATCCGGGAGATAGAGATGACAGGCATCCGAAAGAAGCACAGCGCTGCGTTCAAGGCGAAGGTGGCGCTGACGGTGATCCGCGAGGAAGGCACGGTGGCGGAGTTGGCTGTCAGGCACGGTGTGCATGCGAGCCAGATTCACGCCAGATCCGGGCCTGGAAGAAAACGGCGCAAGACGGAGTTGCGGGATTATTTGAAGGCGATAGAAAAGCTGCCCGCATGGAAAATACCGATAAGGAGAAACTTCTTGAACTCCATGCAAAGATCGGCGGGCTGACGATGGAGCGTGATTTTTTCAGGTGAGGTCTGGAAAATGAACCAGACCACACGCCTCGAAATGGTTGAGAAGCCGCATCAGCATTATTCTGTTTCCTGCCAATGCACGCTGTTGAAAGTCGCGCGATCAAAGACATATTACAAACCCAAGCCTGTCAGCGACAATGATCTCAAGCTGATGAAGCGGATTGATGAAATTTATCTGAAGTGGCCGTTTTACGGTTCGCGCCGGATGCTGGCGGAGCTGCGAGGTGTTGGCTGCAGGCATCATCGAGCCTCAGGATGCTTAAATTTTCTCGTCGCAGTTGGCTCTGCTGTGTCGAAATGACGTGTGCGAAATTCGTCCTTGAACGCTGACCACAATTTCCTCAATCTTCTAGCAGCCAATTGCGGATTGACAATTCGAGTCTGGCGGACGGGCACTTGCGTCCCCAACAGCTGGTCATCGAAGGACAGGAACGAGCTCAATCAATATTATGGGGAGGCCGTACTCTTCACCGATTCGTCATTTTTCCATTTCGCAACGGAGGGTAGTCAGACTGATGCTCCAGCAAAATTTTCACCATCGACTGGCAAGTTGGGTAGCGTATGATATTGTGCGTTAATGTGAAAGGTTAATGTATGTCACGCAGTAGCAAAGTCCTTCTTTTATCAGCTGTTTTTGTCGCTGTTCTGGCAATCGCGCCTGCGGTCGCGAAACCTCCGACACGTGGTGTTTTGATTTCCTCGACCCCACTTGCCGGAGCGCCGGCTGGCGCTTCAGCCTTTCGCATTCGATATCGATCACAAGGCATCAGCGGCGGACAGAATGAAGTCACGGGTGTGATAATCGTTCCCGATGGCGCCGCACCGCGCGGCGGCCGAAATATAGTGGCTTGGGCGCACGGCACGTCAGGCGTGGCCGAGAGCTGTGCACCTTCGCAAAGCAAGGCACTTTTCGGCAGCATCGCTGGCCTAAAGGAAATGCTGGCGGCGGGTTATGCCGTGGTCGCAACCGACTATGCCGGGCTTGGCACGGCGGGTCCGCACCCTTATCTGGTTGGCAATGGAAGTGCCTATTCGGTACTCGATTCCATTCGCGCCGCGCGTGAGTTTGGTGGCGGTAGCATCGGCAATCGCTATGTTGTCTGGGGTGAGTCGCAGGGTGGGCATGCGTCTCTTTGGACCGCACAATATGCGGCACAGTATGCGCCGGAACTACAACTGGTCGGGGCCGCAGCGGCAGCACCGCCAACCGACCTCAAGAAAAATCTGACGGGCGGCACCAATCCGCTGATCAAGGCATTGCTGACGGCCTACACAAGTGCGAGTTGGTCACGGACCTATGGCATTCCGCTATCCACGATCCTGAAACCCGTTGGGCAGGATTTGGCGCGACGACTGGCACGCAATTGCGTGACAACCGATCCGGTCGCGCTCAGGACCAAGATCGGGCTGTTCCGATTCTCGCGGTCGCTGGCCAATGTTGACATCAGCAAGTCGCCACGATGGGCCAAACAACTACGGCGAAATTCCGTTCAGGCAAC
>JANOXA010000008.1:0-16493 GCA_031418195.1 Hyphomicrobiales bacterium
GCTGGCTGTCGGCCAGGTCGCGTGTGGTCGTGGTGCAGTATCGCGTAAGAGTGATGTCCATCCAACTTTCTTGAACGGAAAAATCTATTTCACGGCGCCATTGTTGAATCGAGAAAGATCGCTAAACGCAAGACCTGCGTCTTTTTCTATTTTTGGCAACACGGTATTGATTTCCCCATCAAAAATCACCGCCCGTTTTGCTGCGACCAATGCCGCGTGCATGCGTTCCAACTGCCGCGGCGGTGTGATCCATCCAGCGGCAAAAAGCCTGTGGCAGAACCTGCCCCACACACTATCGCGCTCCGCCACTTGGCGCATGGCCCCAAGAATGTGCATCTTCATTGATACTGGTTTTGTTGGCAGCGGATAAATCGTCAGTGGCAATGCGGTCGCAACTGCTTCAGCCAGCATCGATTCACTCTCGCCCGTCACAGTAATTGTGTCGGCATAAGCAAGATAGCTGAGATAGCCGTTGGGCTTCTCATTGCGCTGCCAGATGTAAAAATGCGCGTGCGGTAATCGTTGTTGCAATGCATCAATCGCAACCTGCGGCGTGCGGGGACTGGTGAGAATGGCCAAGCTTCCTGAACCCACCATCGAAAGTGATTGCGCCAGCGCCGCAACCTCATCCGCGCCAAACCGATGCAGTGCCGTTGGCCCGCCGATCAGGATGAGATGATGGGGTTTTGCCAATGCTG
This sequence comes from Hyphomicrobiales bacterium, assembly GCA_031418195.1. Lineage (GTDB taxonomy): Bacteria > Pseudomonadota > Alphaproteobacteria > Rhizobiales > Aestuariivirgaceae > Aestuariivirga. Next base: position 699 of record JANOXA010000008.1, read on the forward strand.
CCATGGGATTATCCATGGTGTTGCGCAAGGTCGACAAACCCTCGCGGTCCACCTTCGTCGGTGGCACCAGCAACTCAATCATGCCAGGTACTTTCACATGATTGAAATGCGAGCAGCTGACCAGAAACTCATGGCGCTGGGCATTGATGCTGACTTTGCGCCCCAACAGGATCACCCGCGTGTGGCCAGCATTTTGCGCCGCAATCCATCGCGCCACCGGCACCACCCGCCGCCCCATGCCAATCACCGTATGCGGCCAAGGGGCTTTGAGTTGTGCGGCACTGTTCCCGTCAATCGTCAACAGGCTGCCGCCCAGCAGCGGATTGGGCAGATGGTTCAGGCCATTGAAAATCAACTGCTTGCTGGTTGCCGCCATCCCCAGCTTTTTCGCCAGACCGACAACTTGTGTGGCGTGGCCAGGCTTGTCATCAATGAGTAGCCAAACTTGTGGGTTGGCTTGCAACGGCGGCATGAACAGTTCCGGCAAAAGGGTTTGAATTGGCAAATAATCTGACTATTGATGCACGTCTTCTCAACTCAGATTTAGCGCGTCAAGTCCTCATGCCATTGATTGTCCTCCTGCGCCACGGTGAAACCCAATGGGCCCGCGACAACCGCTTTGCCGGCTGGGGCGACACAGCTTTGAGCGATGCTGGAAAAACCGAGGTTGAACAAGCCGCCAAAGCCATCGTCAGGCAGGGATTGACGTTTCAGCGTTGCTACACCTCAAGACTGTTACGCGCCAGGCAAACCGTTGAAATCCTGCAAGCCAGCAAGGTGCAGTTTGAAGGCCAGCCGATTGCCGACTGGCGATTGAATGAGCGGCACTACGGCGCATTGCAGGGCCTCACCCGCAGCGCCGTTATTGAAAAACATGGTAACGTCCAGACGGTGGAATGGCGTCGGTCATTCACCGAAACCCCACCGCCCCTTGAACCATCAGATCCCCGCTGGCACGAACAGTTGCAACGCTTCCCTGATGTTGATCCAAAACTTCAACCCGCTGCCGAAAGCATCAGAACAGCCGCCGAAAGAGTTTCTGGCGTGTGGGAAGAAACTATTCTCCCCGATCTGCGCGGCGGCCAAAACCTGTTGATAGTAGCACACACAAGTTCAATTCGCGGCATCACCCGCATCATTGAAAACCTTGATGACGAGCAAACCGCTGCATTCCGCATAGCGACGTCCATGCCGATCATCTATGATTTCGCACCAGATCTTGCCACTTACAAGAAGAGCGAAATGTCAACAGGAACAAAGGGATTTATAAGACAACTCGCAAACCGCTTCAAACCAAGAGGCGTTGCGCGATTCTGACCGCATAATCGGCGATTGGTGATCCCTGCGGGAGTCGAACCCGCCTTTGCAGCGTGAGAGGCTGCCGTCCTAACCGATAGACGAAGGGACCGTTTTTGGTCTGAGAAATCCTTATGCGCTGAATGCCAACATCTTGCAATCGCATGACCTCGACCATCTCGAAACTTTCAGTTAGGCTGTGATTCACTTCACAGGAACAGCGCAACTGATGCCCAACCAGACATATTATTCGGCCCTTGGCGGCCATCCGCCACAAACCCAGTTGACGACGGGCCGCGCCATTTTTGCGGAAAGCTACGCTGTCATACCTAAAGGCGTGATGCAGGATATCGTCACCAGTCTGCTGCCCCACTGGCACAACAGCCGGGCCTGGATCATTGCCCGGCCGCTTTCAGGCTTTGCCGAAACCTTCGCTCAATACATCATGGAAGTTTCCCCCGGTGGTGGAAGCAGCTCCCCCGAACCTGATGCATCAGCTGAAGCCGTATTGTTTGTTGTTGAAGGCGAGGTGCAACTGAAACTCGAAGGCAAAACTCACGCGCTCACAATGGGTGGCTATGCCTATATTCCCTGTGGATCAGCTTGGAGTCTGAACAACATTGGAACGACGAACGCCAAATTCCACTGGATCCGCAAGTCCTATGAGAAAGTCAAAGGTATTGAAAAGCCAGACGCCTTTATCACCAGCGATAGCGCCGTTGCTCCCACCGTCATGCCCGGCACCAATGGTGCCTGGTCCACCACGCGCTTTGCCAATCCCAACGACATCCGCCATGACATGCATGTGAATATCGTCAATTTCCAACCCGGCGGCAGCATTCCCTTCATGGAAACCCATGTCATGGAACATGGGCTCTATGTGCTTGAGGGCAAGGCAGTCTACCGCCTTAACGACGACTGGGTGGAGGTGGAAGCTGGTGACTTCATGTGGCTGCGCGCCTTTTGCCCACAAGCCTGTTATGCAGGTGGTCCTGGCCCATTCCGCTACCTATTGTACAAGGATGTCAACAGGCACCCCAAATTGTCTGTACGCGGATGATTGAACTCCGCCCCAGATCACTGACAAAAACGGCCTTCGCCCCTTATGGTGAAGTGGTTGAGATGGAAGGCAACAAGCCCTTCACCATCAATCAGGGTTTTGCCAAACGTTTTGACGATTTGGCGAACATCGACGTGGCCGATGAAGGTGGCATTGCAAAGCTAAGCCTGTTCACGGCCAAACGGCGCCCCCAGCCCATTGCAATCCCCATGATGGAGCGCCACCCCCTCGGCAGCCAGCTGTTCTATCCCTTGCAAGACAGACCTTGGCTGGTGGTGGTCTGCGGCGATCCGCATGACAGCGGAAGTTTTCGGGCCTTTCGAGCCAGCGGTCAACAAGGCGTCAACTACGCCAAGAACACCTGGCATTTCCCACTGCTGGTGCTTGATGAGGGCAGCCGCTTCATCATCGTTGATCGCAAGGGACCGGGCAACAATCTGGAAGAGGTGGTGTTGCAAATTCCAGTCACTTTAGGCTCAGAACTGATAACCGATGAAATGGACCCGTTCGCTGAATTTTCTGAGTAGGCTTCCGAAGCAGATGCGAAGGCATTCAAAAACCTGTAGCCTGTATTTTGCCAAGAAACAGACCATAAGAACATTCACCCAAACGTCTTCCACCAGTGCCGCGCAATGTCCTCACGGGTCGCTACCCAGACCTTGTCATGTCCCATCACATAATCGATGAACTTGGCCAAACCCAAAGCCCGTCCCGGCCTCCCCACCAGACGGCAATGCAAGCCGATGCTCATCATCTTCGGCGATCCCGCTTTGCCTTCCGCATAAAGGCAATCAAACGAATCCTTCAGATACTGATAGAAATGCTCCCCCGTATTGAAGCCCTGCGGTGTGGCAAAACGCATGTCATTGGCATCCAGCGTATAAGGAATAATTAGATGTTTGCCGCCACCTGGCTTGCTCAGGTAATACGGTAAATCATCCGCGTAATCATCTGAGGAATAGAGAAAATTCCCCTCTTCCATCACCAGTCTGGTGGTGTTAATGGAACAACGACCTGTATACCAGCCTAGCGGCCTTGTGCCTGTTACATCCAAATGAATGCGGATCGCTTCTGCAATGGCTGTCCGCTCATCAGCTTCCGCCATGTCCTTGTGTTCCACCCACTTCAAACCATGCGATGCAATTTCCCAGCCCGCTTCCAGCATGGCAGCCACTTGTTCGGGCGAACGTTGCAATGCCGTGGCCACGCCATAAACCGTCAGTGGAATTTTGCGTGAGGTAAACATGCGCCACAGCCGCCAGAAACCTGCCCTGGCACCATATTCGTAAATCGATTCCATGTTCCAATGGCGCTGGCCGGGCCAGGCTGCGGCCCCCACAATCTCGCTCAAAAAAGCTTCCGAAGCAGCATCACCGTGCAACACATTGTTCTCGCCGCCCTCTTCATAGTTGAGCACAAATTGAACAGCGACATGGGCGCCGACGGGCCATTGTGGATGGGGTGGATTGCGGCCATGCCCCTTCATGTCACGCGGATATGTCATTTTTGATTCCATTTCTTCAGCCAGCCAAGACCATGGACAGTTCCTGCCACAGGTCGATATTCTGCTCCAACCCAGCCCTGGTAACCCAGCTTGTCAACCAACGGCAGAATAAAATCATAGTTGATTTCGCCCCGATCCGGCTCCGTCCGTCCCGGATTTCCGGCGATCTGGATATGGCCTATGCGCGGCATCAAGCGGTCCAGCGACAAGGCCAACTCACCTTCCATCCGCTGCATGTGATAAACATCATATTGCAACAATGCACCGCCGCCCGCCGCATCAATGGCAGCCAAAGCAGCTTTCGACGTATTGAGAAAATATCCCGGAATATCGAAATGATTGATCGGTTCAACGACCAACTGAAGTCCGGCAACACGCAATTCACGTTCTGCAAATTTCAGATTTGCAACCAATGCTTCATTTGCTGATTCGGAGTTGATTGTCGCAGGCCTGATACCAGCAAGACAATTGACAATCGGATTGCCCAGCATTTTTGCATAGACAATGGCGCGTTCAACACCGTCTTGAAATTCGCCGATTCGGCTGGGCAAACAGGCAATCCCCCTGTCGCCTGCCACCCAATCGCCTGCAGGCAAGTTGAACAGGGCCTGCACCAATTTATTTTCATTTAACAGCGCAGCAATCTGCTCAGCCGGATAATCATAAGGCGACACATATTCCACTGCCCGAAAACCATGGGCAGCAGCAGCGCCAAACCGCTCCAGAAACGGCAACTCTGTAAACAGCATCGAGAGATTTGCTGAAAATTTAGGCATTTCGCTTTATCCACATCCCGTCGTTGCCCTACCCTTCCGAATGATGCAAAAGGCCCTTTCGAACAGCGGGGACAAATCAAAACATGCCACATCGTCGTGAGTCAGATCAAATCCAAAAGCAGATACTTGCCAAACTCACCTATTCGATCGGCAAGGACCGGGTCGTCGCCAAACGCCACGATTGGTTGGCCGCAACAATTCTGACCTTGCGCGACAGTGTCATTGACCGTTGGATGGAGTCAACCCGCGAAGCTTATCACGCAAAATCCAAGCGGGTGTTTTATCTCTCCCTGGAATTCCTCATCGGCCGTTTGCTCCGTGATGCCTTGAGCAATCTTGAACTCACCGAGGCTTACCGCGTCGCCTTGCAGGATCTCGGAGTTGATCTCAATCTCGTCGAAGAACTGGAACCTGATGCAGCACTGGGCAATGGCGGATTGGGCCGTCTTGCTGCCTGTTTTATGGAGAGCATGGCCAGTCTCAACATCCCGGCCTATGGCTATGGCATTCGCTATAATCACGGACTGTTCCGCCAAGGCATGAAAGACGGCTGGCAAACCGAACTGCCTGAAACCTGGCTGGAGAATGGCAATCCGTGGGAATTCCCCCGCCGCGAAGCCGCCTACCGCATCAACTTTGGCGGTCATGCGACAAGTGAAATCCTCGCTGATGGCACCAGCAAATATGCCTGGCACCCCGGCGAGGTTTTGTTGGCCACGGCCTTTGACACACCCATGGTTGGTTGGCAGGCCAAGCGCGTCAACACCTTGCGCCTGTGGAGTGCCAGGGCCCTTGATCCTATCCACCTCGAAGCCTTCAATAGCGGTGACTACACCGGCGCCCTCTCCGACCACAACCGCGCCGAAATTCTGGCCCGCGTGCTTTACCCCGCAGACTCCACACCAGCGGGTCAAGAGTTGCGCTTGCGCCAGGAATATTTCTTCACCTCAGCCTCCCTGCAAGACATTCTGCGCCGCCACCTTCAACAATATCCCGATGTGTCAAACCTTTCCGACAAGGTGGCCGTGCAACTCAACGACACTCACCCGGCAATCGCCGTCGCAGAATTGATGCGGCTCTTGCTAGACACCCAGAATGTCTCATGGGGCAAAGCCTGGGAAACGACCCAAGCCGTGATGGGTTACACCAACCACACCCTGTTGCCTGAGGCATTGGAAAGCTGGCCTATCCATCTTTTTGAACGGGTTCTGCCGCGTCACATGCAAATCATTTATGGCATCAATGCCAAACTTATCGCGTTGGCCCAGGAGAAAGGTCATGGCGAAGCCGAATTCATCTCGGCCATTTCCCTCATCGACGAAAGTGGCAGCCGCCGCGTGCGCATGGGGCAGCTGGCTTTCGTCGGTTCCCACAGTGTCAATGGCGTCTCAGCCCTGCATACGGGACTGATGAAGCAAACTGTATTCGGCAAACTCAACGAGCTGTTTCCCGGTCGCATCAACAACAAGACCAATGGTGTCACGCCGCGCCGCTGGCTGAAAGGTGTCAATCCGTACCTCGCCAACCTGCTGAGAGAGGCTGCGGGCGGCGATATTTTTGCCGACGCGGCACTCCTTTCCAAGGTCAAGCCCATGGCCAAGGACGCAGCTTTCCGCAAGGAATTCCTGAAAATCAAACGCGACAACAAGTCGGCATTGTCCAATCTGGTGCAAGCCAGAATGGAACTGAAACTCGATCCCTCTGCCATGTTCGATGTACAGATCAAACGCATCCATGAGTACAAAAGGCAACTCTTGAATATTCTGGAAACCATCGCCCTCTACAATACCATGCGTGCTCATCCCGGACGCAATTGGGCCCCCCGGGTTAAAATCTTCGCTGGCAAGGCCGCCGCCAGCTATCAACAAGCCAAACTCATAATCAAACTGATCAATGATGTGGCCCATGTGGTCAACAACGATGTCAGTTTGCGCGGTGTATTGAAAGTGGCTTTCATCCCCAACTACAATGTCAGCCTCGCTGAAATGATTGTGCCAGCGGCTGATCTCTCGGAGCAGATTTCTACTGCCGGCATGGAAGCCTCTGGCACCGGTAACATGAAACTGGCCCTCAATGGTGCCCTCACCATCGGCACACTCGACGGTGCGAATGTCGAAATGCTGGAACACGTTGGCTCCGATAACATGTTCATCTTCGGCCTCACCGCCGATGATGTTGAAGTGCGCCGCCGCAACGGCATCAATGGCCGCGCCGTGGTGGAAGCTTCCCCTGCATTGAAGGACGTGGTCGAAAGCCTGCTGCAGGGTGCCTTCTCGCAGGGCGACACAACCCGCTATCGCCCCATCGTCGACAGCCTGTTGGGCAATGACTGGTTTCTGGTCGGCACCGACTTTGATTCCTATGCTGCATCTCAAGCCGATGTTGCAAAACTCTGGCATGACGAAAAAGACTGGACGGAGAAGGCAATTCTGAATAGCGTCAGCATGGGTTGGTTCTCATCGGACCGGACGATCCGCGATTATGCGCGTGACATCTGGGGAGTTCCTGCCTGACCTAAAACGACGACCGAAGTTTGAACCGGGAATCAACCCGGACGCGGCAGGGAGAGTAACATTGGCAAAGCAGCCAGCATGGGCAGCAACCGCCAGCGACGTGGATGCCATTGTCACGGGCGCGCACCGCGATCCGTTTTCTGTTTTGGGACTGCATAGGAATGCCAAGCAATGGATTGCCCGTGCTTTCGTGCCCGGCGCCGATCTGCTTGAGGTTCATAGCCTTGACGGCAAAAGCCTGGGTGAGCTTCCGCGTCGCCATCCCTCCGGATTCTTTGAAGGGGTCGTAACCGCTGCAAGCCAACAACCCCTGCGTTTTCATTGCCGCAACGGCGGCGGTGCTTGGACCGTGACCGATGCCTATTCATTTGGTCCGGTTTTGGGGCCCATGGACGACTATTTTATAGGTGAGGGCAACCATCTCAGGCTTTACGATAAACTCGGCGCCCATCCCCTGCACCATGATGGGGCAGATGGCGTTCACTTCGCCCTTTGGGCACCCAATGCATCGCGGGTTTCGGTTATTGGTGATTTCAACAATTGGGACGGCCGCCGCCATGTCATGCGGCTGCGCGGTTCAACCGGCGTTTGGGAAATCTTTGTACCCGATGCAACCATAGGCCAAACCTACAAGTTTGAACTTTTGACTCACGATGGCCACCGCCTGCCGTTGAAGGCCGACCCCTACGCCCTGCAATCAGAATTGCGGCCGAGCACAGCCTCACGGGTTGCCGCCCATCCAGAAACCAAATGGACTGATGCAGCTTATCTCAAAAACCGTGCCGAGGGTGATGCACGCCGCAAGCCCATGTCGACCTACGAAGTGCATTTGGGGTCTTGGCGGCGCGGAGCCGACAATGATTTTCTCGACTACGACGCCTTGGGCCGGGAACTCGTGCCTTACGCCAAGGACATGGGGTTCACCCATCTGGAACTGCTGCCCATCAGCGAACATCCGTTCGATCCTTCCTGGGGCTATCAGCCCACGGGGCTTTTTGCGCCCACATCCCGCTTTGGTGGTCCCGAAGGCTTTGCCCGTTTCGTCAACACCGCCCATGCGGCAGGCATTGGCATTCTCATCGATTGGGTGCCAGCCCATTTCCCCACTGACGAACATGGGCTTTCAAAATTTGACGGTACAGCCCTCTACGAACATGCCGATCCCCGCCAGGGCTTTCACCCCGACTGGAACACCGCAATCTACAATTTCGGACGCAGCGAAGTTGAAAGTTTCCTGCTCAACAACGCCTTGTTCTGGCTGGAGCGCTACCATGTCGATGGCCTTCGCGTCGATGCCGTGGCCTCGATGCTTTACCTCGACTATTCACGGAAAGCTGGCGAGTGGATTCCCAACCAGCATGGCGGGCGCGAAAATCTGGAGGCCATCAAGTTCCTGCAACGCGTCAACCACGAAGCCTATGGCCAGCACCCCGGCGTCATCACCATCGCCGAAGAATCAACGGCATTTCCGGGCGTTTCAAAACCCACCAATTCCGGCGGTCTGGGATTTGGCTTCAAATGGAACATGGGCTTCATGCACGACACGTTGCAATACATGAGCCGAGAACCCGTTCACCGCAAGCATCACCAGAATGACCTGACGTTTGGCCTGCTCTATGCCTTCTCGGAAAATTTTGTACTGCCGCTTTCCCATGATGAAGTCGTGCACGGCAAAGGCTCTTTGCTTACCAAGATGCCCGGAGATGACTGGCAAAAATTTGCCAATCTCCGCGCTTATCTCGCCTTCATGTGGGCCTATCCCGGCAAAAAACTTCAGTTCATGGGCCAGGAATTTGCCCAGCGCGCCGAATGGAACCATGCCCAGAGCCTCGACTGGCATTTGCTGGAGCATGAGAGCCACAAGGGCATGCAAAACCTGCTGCGCGATCTCAACAGGGCCTATGTTGGCCACAAAGCCCTGCATGCCAGAGACTGTGAACCTGAGGGCTTCGAATGGCTGATCGCAGATGACTCAGCCAATTCGGTTTTCGCCTGGGTGCGCCATGATGGCGAAGGTGGCCCCATGGTTGTCTGTGTTTGCAATTTTACGCCCGTGCCACGCGACAACTATGTTTTACCCTTGCCAAAATCAGGCAAATGGCGCGAAATTCTGAATACCGATGCTGGACTTTACTGGGGTTCTGGCAGTGGCAACCTGGGTGTGGTCGACGCCAACAACGGACCATCCCATGGCAAACCTGCTTCTGTGAAGGTTGTGCTGCCACCGCTGGCCACAGTCTATTTCATCTCGGAAAAACAATAACACCCCGGAGGGACAACCATGGTCAAAGTAAATTCAAGCCCCTTGGCCCGCGATGCCATGGCCTATGTGCTGGCTGGCGGTCGTGGCAGCCGTTTGATGGAATTGACGGACAAACGCGCCAAGCCAGCCGTTCCTTTCGGCGGCAAATCCCGCATCATCGACTTTGCGCTTTCCAACGCCTTGAACTCCGGCATTCGCCGTATCGGCGTTGCCACCCAATACAAGGCCCATAGTTTGATCCGTCACATGCAGCGCGGCTGGAACTTCTTCCGCCCCGAACGCAACGAAGGCTTTGACATTTTGCCAGCCAGCCAACGGGTTTCGGAGGACGGCTGGTATTCCGGCACTGCCGATGCGGTTTATCAGAACCTTGACATCATTCTCACTTACAGCCCAAAATATATCGTCATTCTGGCTGGCGATCATATCTATAAAATGGATTATGAGCCCATGCTGCAACAGCATGTAAACTCCAAGGCTGATGTTACTATTGGCTGTCTTGAAGTGCCGCGTGAAGAGGCCACGGGTTTCGGCGTGATGGCCATCGACACGACGTTCACCATCACGGATTTTGTGGAAAAACCCAAAGACCCTCCCCATGTTCCGGGTAATCCCGAGGTGGCTCTGGCCTCCATGGGCATTTATGTTTTTGAAACTGAATTTCTCGCGGGCCTGTTGCGCCGCGATGCCGCCGACAAAAAATCCGCCCACGATTTCGGCAAGGATATCATCCCTTATGTGGTGAAAAACGGCAAAGCCGTGGCCCATCTCTTCTCGCAATCCTGCGTTCGGTCTGAACTTGAAGCCGGCTCTTATTGGCGCGATGTCGGAACCGTTGATGCCTATTGGCAAGCCAATGTCGATCTCACTGACACGGTGCCGGAACTCGATCTTTACGACAAGGACTGGCCGATTTGGACCTATGGCGAAGTCACCCCGCCTGCCAAATTCGTCCATGATATTGCAGGCCGCAGGGGCCATGCCGTTTCGTCGCTGGTGTCAGGCGGCTGTATCGTTTCTGGTGCTGCCATCCGCCGCTCACTGCTGTTCACGGGTGTGCGCGTCAATTCTTTTACCACACTCGAAGAGGCCATTGTTTTGCCCCGCGTCAACATTGGCCGCAATGCCAGTTTGAAAAAAGTGGTGATCGACAGTGACGTGGTGATCCCGGAAGGACTGGTTGTCGGTGAAGACCCCATCCTTGATGCCAAGCGCTTCCGCCGCACCGAAAGTGGCGTGGTCCTCATCACCAAACCAATGATTGACCGCCTCTAGAGATGAAGGTTCTATCCGTCGCTTCAGAAATATTCCCGTTGATCAAAACCGGCGGCTTGGCCGATGTGGCGGGTGCCTTGCCCGCAGCCTTGGCCCCGAAAGGCGTTGTCATGACAAGCCTGATGCCGGGCTATCCCGCCGTCATGGCGGCCTTGCAAAACGCAAACTCTATGCATGCTTTCGAAGACCTGTTCGGAGGTCCTGCGCAAATATTGCAAGGTAGCGCCAAGGGATTGGCTGTGCTGGTGCTCGATGCACCGCACCTCTACAACCGTCCAGGCAATCCTTATCTCGGTCCCGATGGCAAGGACTGGCCCGACAACGCAGCCAGATATGCCGCGCTGTCTTTCGTTGCTGCCGAACTGGCCATGGGCCGGATTGGCGAACAACACTTTGACATCCTTCACCTTCACGATTGGCAAGCCGCCCTCGCTGCTGTCTATGTGAAATATGCTGACATGGCAGCACCGAAACCCAAGACCATCATGACAGTGCATAACATCGCCTTCCAGGGCACTTTCCCCGCTTTCACATTTTCATCCCTGCGCCTGCCACCCCATGCCTATGCCGTCGATGGGGTGGAATACTATAGCAACGTCAGCTTCCTCAAAGGCGGCCTTGCCGCCGCCGATGCCATCACCACCGTCAGCCCCACCTATGCCCACGAAATCTGCACCCCGGAATTCGGCATGGGGCTGGATGGATTATTAAGGGCCAGACGCAATGTGCTGCATGGCATCGTCAACGGCATTGATACTGATATCTGGAATCCTGAGACCGACAGGGATCTTGCACAAACTTATCAAGTCAAAAAACTCGAACAACGCAGCGCCAACAAGCGCGCCCTTGAACAACGTTTCGGCCTTGAAACCAGCGATGGCATTTTGCACGGCGTGGTCAGCCGCCTGACTTGGCAAAAAGGTCTCGACATGCTGGCCGAACATCTGGATTGGCTGGTTGGCACGGGTGCGCGACTGGCTCTTGTGGGCACAGGTGAACCCCAGCTTGAATTGGTTTACCGCGACGCCGCCGAGCGCCATCCAGGCCGTATCGGCGTAAGCTTTAAATACGACGAAGGCCTCAGCCATCTGGTGCAAGGTGGTGCCGACACCATGCTTGTGCCATCTCGTTTTGAACCCTGCGGCCTGACCCAGCTTTATGGCCTGCGCTATGGCTGTGTGCCCATCGTCGGTCGCACCGGTGGGTTGGCCGACACGGTTATTGATGCCAATGATTCAGCCATGGCCGCAGGCGTGGCGACTGGCATACAGTTTTCGCCCATCACTGCGCCAAACCTGCAAGCCGCCCTCATTCGCACCCATCAACTTTACGACAACAAAAATGCCTGGGCTGCCATCCAGAAATTTGGCATGTCGCAAGATGTGTCCTGGGACCGCAGCGGCAGCGTCTACGCCGCCCTCTATCAATCCCTGAAAAAGTGAAGCCCATGTTTCAGACAATTGCAACCACACCCTTTGAAGGCCAGAAACCCGGCACCAGCGGCCTGCGTAAAAAAGTCACTGTTTTCAGTCAGCCCCATTATGCCGAAAACTTCATTCAATCGGTATTCGACACCCTCGAAGGTTATCAGGGCAAAACCTTGGTCATCGGCGGCGATGGCCGATATTTCAACAGTGAAGTCATCATCACCGCCATTCGCATGGCTGCTGCCAACGGCTTTGGCCGGGTCATCGTGGGCCGCGACGGTTTGTTGTCCACACCTGCCGCCTCCAACATCATCCGCCAATACATGGCTTTTGGCGGACTCATTCTATCGGCCTCCCACAACCCCGGCGGACCAGATGGTGATTTCGGCATCAAGTACAACACCGGCAATGGTGGCCCTGCGCCTGAAAAAATCACCGACGCCATTTTCGCCCGCACCAAAACCATTGACAGCTACCAGATTGTATCCGGCACAGTTGACCTGTCACGTCTTGGCAGTGCCAAACTCGGTGACATGACCATTGACGTCATTGATCCGGTTGAAGACTACGCAAAGCTTATGCAGCAGCTGTTTGATTTTGATGCCATCGCTGCCATGTTCAAATCCGGCTTCAAAATGAAATTCGATGGCATGGGTGCCATCACCGGACCCTACGGCAGCCACATTCTCGAAGGCCTGCTCGAATCGGGTGCAGGGACTGTGATGAACGGCATACCCTTGCCCGACTTTGGCGGCCATCACCCCGACCCCAATCTGGTCCACGCCAAAGAACTGGTTGATCTTGTCATGCCCGAAGGTGGACCGGAATTTGGAGCGGCCTCCGATGGCGATGGCGACCGCAACCTGATCATCGGGCGCGGCATGTATGTAACGCCCTCTGACTCATTGGCCATCATTGCCGCCAATGCCCAATTGGCTCCCGGCTACGCATCGGGCATTGCAGGCGTGGCTAGATCCATGCCGACCAGCTGCGCCGCAGATCGCGTTGCAGCCAAATTGAAAATCAATTGTTACGAAACCCCCACGGGCTGGAAATTCTTCGGCAATCTCCTTGATGCCGGTTTGGCAACTGTTTGCGGCGAGGAAAGCTTTGGCACCGGCTCCAATCACGTGCGCGAAAAAGATGGAGTTTGGGCCGTGTTGATGTGGCTCAACATCCTCGCCCGCCGCAAGGAGAGCGTCAGGGATATCGTCACCAGCCACTGGAACGAATACGGGCGCAATTTTTATACCCGCCATGACTACGAAGAGGTGGAATCTGATTCTGCCAACAAGCTGGTGAAAATCCTGCGGGATAGTTTGCCAAAACTCGTCGGCCACCATGGCATCAGCAAGGCCGATGATTTTTCGTATGACGATCCCATCGATGGATCCTCAACCAAGAACCAGGGCCTGCGGCTGATCTTTGAAAATGGCAGCAGGATCATTTATCGCCTTTCCGGCACGGGCACAGCAGGAGCTACCCTGCGTGTCTATGTTGAAAGCTATGAAGCTGACAAATCAAAGCACATGATTGAAACCCAGACTGCCCTCAGCCATTATATCGCTCTCGCCCGAAATATTGCCGGGATTGCACTGCACACGGGCCGCGCCGAACCCACGGTGATCACCTGACGTTTTCCATTTCAACGAAAAAAGCCGCCGCCTTTCCCCTGGGATTAACCCTCAAGGACGACGGGGCCAACATTGCCGTGTTTTCAAAACACGCCAGCAAAATCATTTTCTGCCTGTTTGATCCACAAACCGGACATGAATTGTTCCGCGCCTCCCTGCCCTCACGCAAGGGCGACATTCACTATGGTTACATCACGGGTATCAAATCCGGCCATCATTACGGCTTGCGGGCGCTGGGCCAATGGAGCCCGGAAGACGGCCATTATTTTGACCAGTCGAAACTGTTGCTGGATCCCCATGCAACGGCGATATCCAGAAGCTTTAACTACCATCCCACCCTCTCCCATCATGCTGAGGAAAGCGGAGGTTTGGTTCCAAGGGCAGTCGCTTCCAAACAAATGACGAACGTGCCTTTGCGCAAAGTTGCCGACCCAAAACTCATCTATGAATTGAATGTGCGCGGTTTTTCCAAACTCAATCCGGCGATCCCGGTTGATCAGCGCGGCACAATCTCAGCTCTGGTCACTCCCGCTTCCATCGCCCATTTCAAAAAACTCGGCGTTGACACCATCGAACTGCTGCCGATTGCTGCATGGATTGACGAACGCCATCTGGTCAAACTTGGACTGCACAATGCCTGGGGTTACAACCCTGTGTCGTTCTTTGCCATCGAACCCAAATTGGCACCCGGCGGCTTGCAGGAATTGCGCGACACCGTGGAAAAGCTGCACGCCGAAAACCTCAACGTCATTCTCGACGTGGTTTTCAACCACACCGGTGAAAGCGATGCCTTCGGTCCCGTGTTGACATTCCGTGGCCTCGACAATGCCAGCTACTATCGATTGTTCAATGGCACCTATGTCAATGATGCAGGCTGCGGCAACACCCTGGCGCTGGATCGTCCGTTTACGGTTGAATTGGTGATAGCCGCCCTGCGCCACTGGGTGCTGGCCTGTGGCATCGATGGCTTCCGATTTGACCTCGCCACCATCATGGGGCGCTCGGAAACCGGATACTCAAAAACTGCGCCGTTGCTGGAAGCCATCAACGACGACGACGTTCTTTCGTCGCGCATCCTGATTGCCGAACCTTGGGACTTGGGCCCCGGTGGCTATCAACTCGGCCATTTTCCCGACAACTGGTTTGAGTGGAATGACAAATACCGCGACGATGTCAGGCGTTTCTGGCGTGGCGATGCCTGGTCGGCCAACGCCCTTGCCACCCGCATCAGCGGTTCATCAGATGTATTCGGTTCGCGCAAACCATCGCGCTCGATCAATTTCATTTCGGCCCACGATGGCTTCACCCTGCATGACCTCTTGAACATCACCGCCAAAAACAATCATGCCAATGGTGAGAACAACCGGGACGGAAAAAATGACGAAGTAATCTGCACGCAAAGCAACGCCCTCGCCATGTTCGCCACCCTGCTGTTTTCCCGTGGCACCCCCATGATTTGTGCAGGCGATGAATTTGGCCGGACGCAAAACGGCAACAACAATGCCTATGCCCAAGACAATGAAACGACGTGGTTGAACTGGCAAGACCGTGACATTCAATTGGAAAACAATTTTGCTTCGCTGGTTGCAACGCGCCGCGCCATCTCAGAATTTCTGCCGGATGAATTTTTGCAAGGCCACAAGTTGACAGGCAACGACCTGCCGGATGCAGCATGGTTCGGTGCCGATGGCACCGCCCTCGATTGGTCAAACGCCCACAACCATGTTGTCTTGCTGGTCTTGAACAAAGGCGGAAAACGCCTTTGCCTCGCAATCAATGGCAGCCAAGCCGAAATTGAATTCATGGTGGCAGCTCGGGCAAAACACGTTTGGAGAGAGTTGAACGCAGCAAGCATATTAAATGCGATCCACCGAGTGTCGCCGCAATCCGCCACCATATTTGTTGAACATGCAATCAGTTGACGAACTGGCAGCAATCTCCCTAACTTGAATGTCGAATTCGAACGGCCAATTGAAACAACACTCTCCCGTCGTCCCCCACCTCCGGCCTTCGGCCACCTCCTCCCCGCCGAAGGGGCGGGTTGGAG
>JANOXA010000009.1:0-21039 GCA_031418195.1 Hyphomicrobiales bacterium
TTGGCAAAAGCAGATCACCTCTGGCAAACTGCTTGCGGGTGGTAGCTGTCCACATGTGAAACTCCATCGATGCTTCGCAACACCGATTGAATCACAAATGATTGATATCACCCAACTTCTTTTTCGGTCAGACACTTAGACAACCTGTGGGGGCAGGGCAGCACATGAGATTTCGAACATCGCTTATTTCTGTCGCCATATTTTTCTGCGCGATGAATGCCGCGCCAGCCCTTGCCGCGCCTGCCTGCACAACCCAGTCTGCCTTCAAAGCTGTTGATCTTTCGCAACCCATCACCACCATCACCACGAAAAGCGGCAAGTCCGGCGTCGAGGCTTTTAAATCCATTGGTATCAAAACCATTGCCCGCTACTATGACTGGGTCGACGGCGAAACAACATGCAAGACACTGTTCCCAAAAGAGTCCGACGCCATCATTGCCGCAGGCTTAACCATCGTCACGATTTTCCAGCACGAGAATTCTGATCCAGAAACTTTTCTCAACAAGTCTCGCGGTGCGAAAGACGCCCGCGAGGCCCTGAAAATTGCCGCCGCCAATGGCCAGCCGCCTGGTTCTGCCATCTATTTTGCTGTCGATGGTGTGGATCAAACGGTGAAAGATGCGGTCTTTGAACACTCCCTCCACAAGGGCGGGCCGGTGCCTTCCGCGCGCCGCAAAAAATTGTTGAAAGCTGATCCCTCTTATCGCAAGCACATTAAATTTTATGAGCGTTTTCGCAGTTATTACCGCCGCGCTTTTGGCAAAAATGCAGCAAGTATCCGCGCTTCCGACATGCTGCCACATGTGGACCACTATTTCCGTGAAGTGAACCGCATCATGAAAGCTGATGGCCGTTATCGTGTCGGCGGCTATGGCAGTGGCTTGGTCTGCAGGCATTTGCTGGGCAAAAAGCTGGTGGATTTCTGCTGGCTCGCCATGTCCACAGGCTGGCCCCAAAGCAAGGAATTTCAGGCGTCAGGAAAATGGAGCCTGTCCCAGCAGCACACAACATTCTGCAAAGACTGGCAATTCAACGCGCGCGAAATGGCCCGCTTCGATTTCAACCGCATAAAGGTTGGCAACATGGGGCAGTGGGGCAAAAAAGGCAAAATAACACCTGCACCCGGCCTTCCAGCCAGGTGCAAGCCGAGTTGGTAGGCAGGTAATACCATGGGCCACTTCAAGTGACTCTTTATGATTGTTCAAGGGTGCTCAGAAATCCCCTCCCACTAGTGGACTGGGCTATCGCATATGGCCGCCAAAGGGACCTCATCCGGCGCGTTGCACAACCTTCTCCATCTTCGATGGAGAAGGGAACAAAACCCAACATATCGTCCCTTCTCCAACGAAGTTGGAGAAGGTGGATCGGGCGAAGCCCGAGACGGATGAGGTCCCTTTGGCGGCCATATGCGATAGCCCTGCCCACTAGGGGGAGGGAGTAGAAGGGGTGGGTCAAGCTGAAGTTGCTATTAAGCGGTCTTCAATTCCATCTCCTTTTTTCGGCTCTCCTGCAACAACAGGAAAATTGAAGCAGCCATGATCATCGCAAGGCCGAGCCAGATGACGCCTGTGGGCCAGAAGCCAAAGAACATCCCATAGATCAGCACATTGCTGATCAGCTTGAGATCATCAAACGGCTGCACAAAATTGGCATCTGCTGTGGCATAGGACTTTGACAGCAAATATTGTGCTGCAAAAACCAAAGCACCCCCGATGATCAACAGCCACAGGATGTTGCCCGTCGGAACTTCAAAGCCAACGCTGACTGACCAAAACAGGTTGATCGGCGTGAGCAGCAGCAGAAGCCATGTCGTCAAAGTTTCTGGCGTCTCTTCGCGGCTGAGATATTTTGTCAGCAGGGAAGCGCCGCCCCACATGATGGCGGCAACCACAGGCAGTAGCCATGCCGAATTAAATTGCTCCGACCACGGATTGGTTACAATCAGGGCACCAGCAAAGCCGACGATTGATGCGATCCAGCGGTTGATGGTGACATTCTCGCCGAGAAAAACCTTGGCTCCTATGAGAACAAAAAACGGTGCCGTCATGGTGAGCGCCACGACCTGCCAGATCGGTACGCCTTTCGAAATCGCCATCACAAAAGCTTGCAGACCCGCTGCGGATAGGACCACGCGGATGATGTGGGGCACGGGCTGTTTGGTTTTGAACGAAAGCAATCCACCGCGCCACAGGAAGGGCAGGGAGATCGCCAAGGCAATTGCATATTGCCAGAATGTGTCGGATTGCGGTTTGAAACCAAGGCCGCCGAAATCCGCACTCGCGGTTATGACAAAGGTTATGGCGTTGATGACGGCAAAGGCGATGCCTGCCAGCACCATGTAAAGTGCACCGAGCATGGCCCGGTTGCGGGGGAGGGAAATCTGATCCATGTCAAAATCCTTTCTTCAAAACATGAATCAGGACGACATGAATACAACGCGATCAACAGCCGCAATAACGGCTGCCAAATCACACTGTCCCATTCTCTTTTATCCGGACTATACCGTCGGCCCAGGAGTTACACCTGATCTGCTGACACCAAGGATTTCGCCAAGGCCGCTCGCGGGCTATACCGCCGGTGGGGACTTTCACCCCGCCCTGAGAATAAAGCCGGACTTGTGCCCGACCTCCTTCTCATAGTCCGCTGAACTGCTGCAAGCAAGTGCGCTGTGAAAATTTCAGCTATACAGGGCCAACACCAGATGGCAGGTTGAAGAACCATGGAAAAGCTCGCCCCGCTCACCCTCCCGGAAGCTGACATGCGCAAGGTCCTGGCAGAAATTTCCGAGATCATCATCGATCACTTTGTCAATTTGCCCAATCAACCCGTGACGCTGCCTTCTACCCTGTCACACCTGCGCAGTGGCCTTGATGAACCGTTGCCGCAATTGCCCATGCCGATGCAGGATGTACTAGCGCAAGTCCAAAACTTTGTGTTGGCAGAAATGACGCATAACGACCATCCGCGAAATTTCGCCTTTGTGCCAGGGCCCGGTAATTTTGTCAGCACGGTGGCCGACGCGCTGGCATCTGCCTTTAACATCTTCTGTGGTGCCTGGATCGGGCCATCTGGTGCTGCTCAAATCGAAATCGTCACCATCGAGTGGTTACGGCAGTTGTTTGGCTTTCCAGAGTCGGCAGGTGGATTGTTCGTCAGTGGCGGCTCCATGGCAAACCTGACATGTCTCGCCGTGGCGCGGCATGACAAGCTGGGCGACAACACCAATAATGCCACGATCTATTTTTCCGACCAAACCCATTCCTCGGTTGCCAAGGGATTGAAGATTTTGGGCTTCAGGCAATACCAACTCAGGAAAATTCAGTCGGACGCACATTTCCAGCTGCCACTGGAGGCGTTGCGCAGCAAGATCGCCAACGACCGACAGCAGGGATTGTTGCCATTTTGCGTCGTCGCCAATGCCGGAACGACCAATACGGGCGCGGTTGACGATCTCGTGGCACTATCAGAATTTTGCGAGGCAGAAGGCCTCTGGCTGCACGCCGACGGCGCCTATGGCGGCAGTGCTGTCCTTACAGCGGAAGGAAAGCAAATCCTCAATGGTCTGGACAAGGTCGATTCCCTCGCCATCGATCCACACAAGTGGCTGTTCCAACCCTATGAAATCGGCTGTGCCCTGTTGCGCGACAAAGTCCGTTTGAAGGACACGTTCAAAGTCACAGCAGAATATCTGAAAATTCTCGAAGGCGGCACTGAACAACCCAATTTCAGTGACTACGGCGTGCAGCTGACGCGCGGATTTCGGGCCTTGAAATTGTGGATGTCATTGAAGTCCTTCGGCGTCGAAGCATTCCGCGAGGCCATTGCCATCGGCATGGATCATGCGCGTTTGGCCGAGGCATGTTTGCGTAAGGATGCTTGCTGGGAAATCGTGACGCCCGCCAGTTTGGGAATTGTAAATTTTCGTTTCATCGCAGGGCAGGAGGGCGATGCATACGTCAACAAGATAAATGCCGCCATGGCCGATCGAATGATCTTGTCGGGGTTTGCCTTTGTCAGTCCCACAACACTGCGCGGGCAAACGGTGTTGCGTCTCTGCACCATAAATCCCCGCACGACATCAAATGACATTGAGGAGACAGTTGTCAGGCTTGCTGAAATAGGCAGGGCTATTGCCGCCAATCTGGGGTAGCGCAGGCGGTAGTCGGCTGCTATGCCGCGAACGACCCAGCTGATTGAAAGTACCTGCTTCGCCAATGACCACGCCCCGCCGCCCGCCTGTTGCCCGTTCCGCCGCCAGGCTTGGTGCCGTGCAAGCGCTTTATCAACTTGATATTGGTGGCGCTGATCTTGGCGAAACCTTGGCGCAATTTTCTTCGCGTGTGCAGGGCGATGATTTTGACAATGGCGATGTCGGCGGTGCTGATTTCAAGCATCTGCGGGAAGTGGTCGAAGGCTCGGTACGTGAACAGAAATTGCTCGACCCCTCAATCGACAAGATTCTCGACAAGGATTGGCCCCTGCATCGCCTTGATGCCACGGTGCGTGCCATCATCCGTTGTGCTGCTTTTGAAATTTTCTTCAAGGACAATGTACCCGCAAAAGTCGCCATCAACGAATACGTCAATGTGGCCTCGGCGTTTTTTGACGAAGGAGCCGAGCCAAAATTCATCAATGGCGCATTGAACACTTTGGCACGAATCCGCAGGCCGGAAGAGTTTTCCGCATGAACGCCATATCAACCGATGCGAAAGCCAAACGCAACATTCTGCTCTTGGCCCTGGCCCAGGCACTTTATTCCTGCTGCACCATTCTGGTATTCGCCACGGCGGCATTAGTCGGCAATGACATTGCGCCATCTCCCGGACTCGCCACCTTGCCCATCACCACATTCGTTCTCGGTGCCATGTTCACCACCATTCCCGCTTCACTGTTGATGCAGCGGGTAGGGCGCTCACCCATTTTCAAGTTTGGTGCCATGGCCTGCATGGCCGGAGCAGCGCTTGCTGTATGGGCGATTTTTAACCGACATTTCGCCGCCTTCTGTTTTGCCACCGCTTTGTTCGGCGTGTTTCAGGCCACTTCCGGTTTCTATCGTTTCGCCGCCGCCGAAAATGCCAGCCCCGCCACCAAGCCCCTTGCCATTTCCTGGGTGCTCACCGGTGGTGTGATCGCGGCCGTTGCGGGCACCTTGATTGCCATGGGCACCAGCGATCTTTTTGCGCCCTTTACATTTGCCGGTTCCTACGCCGCTGCGGGCCTGCTCGCCTTTGCCAATCTGGCGGTGATCTTCACCTTGCGCTTGGCCCCACCTTCCACCGATCAAACCGAAGGCCCCGCCCGCAGCTGGCCAGAACTATTGCGCCAACCGAAGCTTGTCACCGCCATGGCCTGTGCCATGATCGCCTATGCCCTGATGAACCTGATGATGACCGCCGCCCCCCTTGCCATGATCGGCTGCGGCTTTACCGTGAATGATGCCAGCTGGGTCATCCAGTGGCATGTCCTTGCCATGTTCGTGCCCAGCTTTTTCACGGGGCAATTGATCAGAAAATACAGCGCCGAAAAAATCACGGCCGTTGGCATGGTCATATTGCTGTTGGCAGCCGGGGCAGGGCTGGCGGGCATCAGCTTCGGGCATTTTTCCGTTGCCCTCATTCTCCTCGGCCTCGGCTGGAACTTCGGCTTCATCGGGGCTACGACAATGCTCACCGATTGCTACCGCCCCACCGAGCGCGGCAAAGTCCAGGCCGCCAATGATTTCGGCATCGCCGTGCTGATGGCCATTGCCTCATTGAGCTCCGGTCAATTGCTGGCCCAATTCGGCTGGCATTCCGTGCCCTACGCCCTGTTTCCGCCATTGGCCGTGGCACTGGCGATGTTGGCCTGGCTCACAATGTCAGTGCGCAAGGTGGCTTAGCCGTTACAAAATGAATTCCCGCACCAGCACAAGCAACAGGAAAAGGGCCATGAAGACTAATCCGAATTTATAGAGTGTCGGCAACATGCGAGCCAAAGCATGGCGGCCAAAGGCACCCTCGATCAAAGCCAACACAAACTGCCCACCATTGAAGAACGGAACAGGCAGGGCATTGAAACCGACGATCTTGGCCCCGATGATCGCAAGTGAAGCTACAACGCTGACTTCCCGTGTAAGGGACGCCGTGACATCGGCAAGTCCCAAGGGCTCTCGCCAGTTGCGAAAAACATCCAGAATCTGTGGCCAGGTTCCTGCGGTTTGTTGCCAGGCCTGTCCGCCCAGAAACAATGCCACCGCTGCAAAGCAACCCAGCAGCCCGAAGGCCGGGATAAATGCCTTTTTATACCACGGTGCCATCGACAAACCCTGTGGATCGCCTTCAGCCCCATATTGAACTGAAGCAGCGAACGGCAATAGCCTGACACGCACTGCAACTGCGGCCAACTGGAACTGCAACAGCTGCGGTCCAAAACCAAAAGTCAAAACCGTCGGTCGAACACCCACAAGTTTTCCAGCCAGCACTTGCGCCACCACATAAATCCCATTGAAAAGCGCAATGCCAGCAACGATCAAACCATATCCCGGGATTTCCATGGCAATTGATTTATCAGATCATGGATCAGCAGTGAAGTTCACAACACAGCTTACGTCAAGATCGTCAAATCCCCCGCTGTGAGATTGATCGTGCCAATAGTGGTGATGCCCGTCATTTGCACCAGCACATCATTGGCTCCCACCCCTGCCACACCAGCGGAGATGAACAGGTGGAAGTTGCCGGTGTTGTTGACTTTGAAGAAGGCGAATTCGCCTGCGAGATTGCCCGCCGTGGTCATGCGTGTTGCAATGTCGAGCAAGGCATCGGCGAGGGTTGTGCCGGAGCCAGCAAGGAAAGTTGCAACACCTGTAGTGGCACTGATCGAGGCTTGCGTTGCGGAGGCTGCTGCGGCTGAACCGCCGATGATCAGTTTCGTCGCGAAATCAAACTTGTCACCCACCCCAACGGCACCTTTGGCGTAGTCCGTCACCTTGTCCAGCGTCGTTGCCAACTGGCCGGATTGTCCGATTTTGAAGACGAAACTGTCGCTGCCAAGGCCACCTGACAACACATCAGCGCCGATACCACCGTCCAGCCGGTCTTTGCCGCCGAAGCCCAGGAACGTATTGTTGGCTGTGTTGCCAATAATGCTGTCGCCCAGACTGGAGCCGTAGATGATTTCAATGCTGCTGAGCTTGTCCCCCAGGGCATCACCGCCCGTGTTGATGTTGGTCGCCAGATTGATCTGGACGGCGAAAAGCGAGCCTGTGTAGTTGGCCCCGTCAATGCCGCCAAGCCCGTTGATGGTGTCAGCCCCCGCGCCGCCGATAAACACGTCAGCCAGAGCGCTTCCCGTCAATGTGTCACTGCCAGCACGGCCATCAAGCGTGGCCGCTGCCGTTCCTGCCGTCAGCACATCGGCAAAGCCGGAGCCGACGATGTTTTCCACTGCAAAGTAACTGTCACCCTCCGCCTCGCCACCAGAGCCTTCTCCGGTCAGAAGATTGACGGTGACACCGGAGCGGGAACTGGTGAAGAAAATTGTATCCGATCCAGCATCACCATAAATCTCATCAGCACCAAGCCCGCCGACCATGCTGTCACTGTCAGCACCGCCATAAACAGTGTCGTCGCCCTTTCCTCCGTAGAGAGTGTCAGCGCCCGCATCACCAAACAGCGTGTCGTTGCCGCGCAGACCATAAATCGTGTCGGCTCCCGCATTGCCATGGAACCAGTCATTGCCAGCATCATTGCCATAGATCTTGTCGGCATTGGCGGTGCCGTTGAAAATGCCTTCTCGGGGATCGATGATCTGCATTCTGACATCATTGGCTGAACTACCGGCGTTGTCGGTCCAGGTCACTGCCACACGACCATCAGCCAGCGATACAACATCTGGGAATTGTCCGATTACATCCGCATCAATCACCAGTTCGCCGCCAGATTTTGATCCATCAGGATTAAAGGCCTGCGCATGTATGTTTGTTGTCCCTCCGGAAGTACTCAAATAGACTACCATAAATTTGCCGTCTGCGAGGGCGGTGACTTTCGAACGTGTTTGCTCACCGAGGATCGTAGTGTTGACCGTAAAGAACTCGATCAAGGTGTTTTGCGCAAGATTATAAATCCCAGCCACAATGTCGGCAGGGCCGGTTCCAGCTCGGTCTTTGGTAAAGCTGACCACATAGTTGCCGTCACTCAGGGCCGTTATGTCGGGATCAACGTGATAATTGCTGGCAAAGTTTATGAAGCTGTTGCCGAGCTGGACTCCTGTGCTTGAAAATTGTTGCAGATAGAGTCGAGACTCAGTTGCAGATACAACCGTCTCATAGGCCAACAGGATATCGCCATTGCTCGCAAGTGTGCTGCTGAACACCAAGTCAGGTAGTTCAGGAAATTGTGTAAAAAAACGGGGACCCGCAACGCCAGCAGCGCTTACAATCGTCCCATTGATATCAATGCCTGAGGTTCCAAGTACAGAATTAAAACCATGATAGAACGCCGCAAACTCATTGTTGGGCAGCGCAAGGAGATTCAGTGCTTTGTCTCCCAGCAATACTCCTGTTACAGCCGTAACCGCAATCTCAGCGCCATTTGCAACACCGTTGGACAGAAATTTTTGGGCTTTGACGTCGCCAAATTGGGTTCTTATGACGCCAACGACAAAACCACCATCTGACAAAGCCACCACGTCTGTTGAACTTAGATTGTCTATCGCACCACCGATCGCACCATGCACAATAGTTTCAACGCCCAACTTGTTGCCGATGGCGTCAAATCGCTGAAACTTTACCTGTGAGATTAAACCTGAAGAGTCAACCCAGCTTACCACGATCGTGCCATTCGCAAGTTGCGTGGTTCTTGCCGCACCCTGATTGAGATTGGTCGTTGTGTTAACGGTCTGCGCGGCATTCCAAGGTGTCAGGGCCATTCGTTGTCTCCATAATTCTTAAAGCCAGATCGCGTTCCGGCCCGAGCCCCCTCGTAGGTTGCAGCTTTGCACACATATTACGTGTGCGCATCACCTTTTGGGGTGACGCCAGACACATATTTATCGCCTACAACCCCCGCGTTGGGGCTGTTCAAACCGGACAGGCTCGGATAGCCTTGATTTTCGGGGGGAATTTCAGTCGATGGCATTGCATCTGAGCCGAGAACTGTTGTCATCGATCATCGGTGACATCTATGATTGCGCCCTGAATCCCTCAGGCTGGTCGGCGGCCCTGTCGCGCATCACCCTTGCCCTCGACGCTGCCTACACCACGATCAGCTTGGCCAGCACAGAGAACAACCAGGGCCGGATGGCGGCGCAATCACCCTGGGATTCCGAGCAGTTGCGCATTCTCAACGAGGAGTATGGCATTGACGGTGTGCCTGGTCTGCGGCGCGTCATCAGCATTGATGTGGATGAACCCTGGTCCACCCTCAGCAACATGCCGGAGGATGAATTCCAGGCCACCCCTTTTTACCAGAACTGGGTGAGACCCCAGGGCCTGCGGGATGCGTGTCTGGTGAAATTTGTGCACACGCAAGACCGCATCGGCATCATGGGCTGCATCACCCGGGCCAGCCGCGACATCATCGGGCCGGAGGAGCAGAAGTTCATCAGCCTGCTGTCGCCACATCTGCGCCGCGCCGCCTTGATTGGCGACTTGCTGGATCAGGCCCGCGTGGAGGCCCGCAGCTATCAATCAGCCCTCGACCGGATTTCCGTCGCCGTGGTTCTGACCGATGCCAACAGCCAAATTCTCTATGCCAATGCGGCGGCTGAAGAAATGTTCAACGATGAGGGACCCATCATCAAGAATGCGGGCAGGGTGAAGGCTCAACTCCCGGCGTCGCGAAATGTGCTGAAGGCGGCCATAGCAGCGGCTTCGTTGTCCGACCATTCTTTGGGCGGCGGCGGCATCGGCATTCCACTCTCAACGCCGGACCGGCCTGCCGCTGTTGCCTATGTTCTGCCCCTGTCGCCGGGAAGTGCGCGCGCCGCATTCATGCCTGCAAATGTGGCTGTGTTTGTCTCCACAAACATCGCAGCATCTCCGCCGCCAGATGCGGTGTTGATTGCGCTCTTTGATCTGACGCCTGCCGAGGCCCGCGTGGTTTTGGCCGTGGTCGGCGACGGCAACAGGGATTTCATGCTGACAAGTCTGGATATCAGCGAAAACACCCTGAAGACCCACCTCAACCGCATCTACAAGAAAACCAGTACCAGCAATGTCGCCGAGTTGATCAAACTTGCAGCAACATTGAGCGTCCCAAGCCGGGGGGCCTGGTTTCAGAAGCGGTCTTGCGGTCGGCAGCCTGACCCCTCACGTTAAAATCGTCAAATCCCCAGCCGTGAGGTTGATCGTGCCAATGGTGGTGACGTTGGTGAGTTGCACCAATACATCATTGGCCCCAACACCTGCCACGCCATCGGAGATGAACAGGTGGAAGTTGCCAGTACCGTTGACTTTGAACAGCGCATACTCACCCACCGCATTGCCGCCTGTGTTCATGCTTGTGGCGATATCGGCAAGGGCGTCGGCCATGGTTGTGCCGGAGAGGGCCGCGAAGGTTGCAACACCCGTGCTGACATTGATCGAGGCCTGGTTGACACCGGCAACGCCCGCAACGCCGCCAATCGTCAAAGCACTGGTAAAATCAAACCTGTCACCCACGCCAACTGCACCTTTGGTGTAATCTGTAATGATGTCCTTGGTCAAATCGGTTTGGCCGGAGTCACCCAGTGCAAAAGCAAATGTATCGTTGTTCAGGCCGCCTGTCAGGGTGTCGTTGTTCAGTCCGCCTGTGATCCTGTCGGCACCAATACCGCCGTCAATGCTGTCAACACCTGCGAGCCCTGACAGGATATCAGCGCCATCAAGTCCCAGAATGATGTTGGCACCCGTGTTGCCAGTGATCGTGTCGGCCTGGTCATTGCGCCCTGTGGCATCAATCGCGGCAGCGCCTGTCAAAACGGTGCGTTCGATGCCCGCATGCACGATGTAAGTCACGGATGAATTGACCGTGTCCAAGGTGCCTTCGCCTGCGAATTCAAAAATCGCATCGCCAATACTATCGACGGTATAAGTGTCGTTGTCCAATCCGCCAAACATCCGGTCGGCCCCTGTGCCACCAATCAAAGTGTCAGTGCCATCATTGCCAAACATTTCGTCGGCTTCGGATCCGCCATTCATGATGTCGTTGCCGGAGCCACCAAACACGCGGTCGTTGCCAGCCCCACCATTCATGGTGTCGTTGCCGTCCTGGCCTTCAATCTGGTCGGCACCGGCGTCGCCATTCAAGATGTCGTTCTCTGAACCACCACCGAGGTAGTCATTGCCAGCGCCGCCATTCAGGGTGTCGAGTCCATTGTCGCCCTCAAGGTTATCATTGCCATTGTCGCCGTTCAGAATGTCATTCTCGCTGCCACCCTGGATATCGTCATTGCCATCACCGCCGCTGAGCGTGTCGATGCCCTGATCGCCGCGCAGGCGATCTGCTCCACCACCGCCGGTTCCCGTGTCATTGCCTTCTTCGCCGCGGAACTCGTCAGCCGCGACTCCTCCGGTGAACTTGTCATTGCCGCGGTTACCGCGCGCTGACAGGCCCGCAGCACCAGCAAAGAAAGCGTCTCCGGTTTCAGTGCCACGCACGGCTTTGATGCCAACCAATGTATCCGTACTGGCAAATGTATCACGAGCGGTTGTGGCCGCCACATTGGCATTCGAAACGCCGCCGACTTCATTAGTGATTTGTGCGGCAACTGCTGCGGCCGGCATGTTGAGAATCACGCCAAATTCTCCTGCCTGGGTTCCCCATTGGTGGCCGTCGAAGTTATCTCGTGACCATTTTTCATCATGATAATTCACAGCAACTGCGCCCGTCGCAAGGCCGGACAAATCGCGATAGATATCATTGCCGCGACTGCCGCTGAATTCGAAGAACGTGGGGTTCACCTGCTGCTGATCCCAATATCCATTGTCCGCATCGTCGGTATTGATAACTCCGGCATTGGCCTGCATGATGTCATTGCCGAATGAGCCACGCACCCGTTCCATTTGCTGGAACGTCGTGTTGACGGCCACGCCGCCAAGTGATCCCGTGACTGTGCCGCGTCCAGGCCCCAGATTGTTCAAGGTGACTGTGATGGTGTCGGTGGCGAGATTGCCATCGAAGGCTATCATGTCAAAACCAACATCGCCATTCACCGTGTCTATGCCACTGCTGCCGCGAATGTTGTCGAACAGGCCAGCACCCGCGTTGATCGTGTCATTGCCTCTGCCACCGTTCATGAAATCATTGCCGTCACCAGCATTGATGATGTCATTGCCTTCATCGCCGTTGAGTTCATCGCGTCCATCGCCACCGATCAGCGTGTCATCGCCGCCCCGTGCTTCAATCCTGCTGCCAATGGCTGAGGCCACGAAATGGTCCTTGGTGTCGGTCAGCTTGAAGCCTTGGCCCCGCACGATGGTGTCGGTGTTGCGATAGGTATCAAGTGCCGTGCCAGCGGCCACCGCCTTCAAACCATCGCCGACGTTCACACTGATGGCGGCAGCAGAGAGATTGATGATGACACCGAATTCGCCTGCGAAGTTGCCCCAAGTGTCGTCATGGTTGCCAACTGCGCCATGGTCCTCGAATTTTTCGGCATCGTAGTTTATTTTGAAATCAGCAAATTCCCTGTCGGTCTGGTCGTTGAATTTGTCATTGCCCCACCGCCAATCCAGTTCATGTCGGCATTGGGCCCGTTGACCGCATTCACGCCCGCGAGGAAGCTGTCATTGCCGTTGGTGCCAATGATGCGATCTGTATTGTTGAATGTCGTATTGACGGTGCCACCCAGCACTCCAGCAAATGTACCCGTGACTTTGCCTTTGCCACCGATTCCGGTGTTGTCATGGATGACTGTGACACCTGCGACGCCTATTGCACCCAAAGCAATTGGGGCTTCCATGGCCGAAATCATGTCATAAAACAAACCACCGTTAATGGTGTCAGTGCCATAGGACAGAAATACAAAATTTCCATCATTTGGCCCGGCATCGCCCGTGTTGATCGTGTCACTGAAGGCGGAGCCGCGCAATGTCTCGCCCGCCGCCGAACCGATTACGGTCAAGCCTTCCTTGGCGAAGACGGCGTTGTAAGTGGCATCGTTAAAGTTGGCAAGCAGCGCATTGAACTGGGAGAAAGTGGGAGGTGACAAATAGCCATTTTCGGTGACAACCACAGTTGTCCCGCTGAGAAGCTGGAAACCACTGATTGTGCCTGCTGAAAGCTGGCCGGCCGTTACTACCAGACCAGCCCCACTAATTCTGAGAACCGTTGGCCCGAAAGTCAAAGTCACCAACGCGCCGCTGCCAGCCAGCACCCCGTTGTTGATCACGTTATCAAGCAAGGATTCCCAATCAAATGCAGGACGACCGACACTGTAAACGACATTTGCCATGGCAAGATCTCCCTTAAAAAAAGGCCTGCCCCCTGACAGAACGTTATGTCAATCTTAAGATGTAGTCAATCGGCGAAACATACGCCGGACACATTGCGCCCACGTTGTGGCGGTGCAGGAAATATACCCAGCACCGCATGCCAATAGTTCCACGAGCGCGGATCAATAATGCCGGGCGGGGCGTTGGCAAGAGCTGATCGCAAATCATCATCATCCAATACAGTGCGCAACAGTTGCATGTCGTCGTGGGTTGCATAGCGAAAAGCATAGGCCATGAAACGTGGCACATCACAGATAGCCATGTCTGGCGGTTCAAACCAGATCACCCGTGCTGCCAACGCGCGAAATTCCTTGGTGTCTGGAAGCGGGTTCATTATTCAGATGTCACATTGATTTGAGGCAAGCGGCCAAGATCAACTGCCCGCACCGCATTGACCAGTCTTTGCTTAAGCGCGTCGGGGAGTGAATGCAGTTGTGGCTCGTCAAAAAATGTCAGCGCCTTCAACGCGTTTTGTGGCGAAAACACTTCGCCATAAATGACTTGCGCCGCAGCCAGCGCCAAGTACAGATCAATCTGACCATCAGTGAGTATGGCATCGATATCGATATAGTCCTTGGCTTCCGCCCGTTGCTGAACCACAGCAACTTTGGTGCCAGCCAAATCGAGCAGCGAAGCAATGGGCAAACCATTGTCGGAAGCCATGTGCGGGTGTTGAATCTTTTTGAGACGCGGCACGCCAAAAAACGAAAGCTTCACCGTACCACCGCGATCAATCAGCATCGTCAGCGTGTTGGGTTCACTTTGGAGGACAACACCACCTTTGAGAACTTCGATCTCCCCGGCGAGATCGAGTGGCGCAAACTTCTGCCATCCAAAAAAATCAAAATCAATCGATTGCCGGTGTCCCAGATGCAAGGCAACAGCAGTGCCACCATAAAGCGTAAACCCTTCCGGGATTTGCGCAAGCTCAGCCCAAACCCTGCGCTGTGACGGCGGCAGTATGTCAAGCTTGGGCGTAAATGGATTCATTGCCAAAGCATAGGGCGACAGGCCTGATTTTGCCAAGCCCGTCAGTGTTCCGTCCAGCCGCCAAAACAATTTCCCCTCAATATCCTGATTTGCGCCCCTCATTCAGCACTTCATTTTGCTGCTTTATCCCCATTGAAAATGTGGCTGAATCTTGGCATAGGGCTTTCATCGCCCAACCCTTTGGCAGGGAAGCGTTGAGTCTTGGCGTATAGTTCCAGGACCAGCGGCCAACAGCGGGGTTTCGGGTCAACTTGAACTTTGAGGATTCCCCCTATGACTTCCACACTCTGGCTGATCGTGCTCGCGGGCGCGTTGTCCATCGTGTACGGTATTATCACCACACGCAGCCTGCTGGCTGCTGATGCTGGTTCTGCCCGTATGCAAGAAATTTCCGGCCTGGTGCGCGAAGGCGCTGCAGCCTATCTGAAGCGTCAATACTATACCATCGCCGCCGTGGGCGCTGTGATCTTTGTCATCACCGCGTTGTTGCTTGGCCGCTATGCCGCCATCGGCTTTGCCATTGGTGCCATACTGTCCGGCCTTGCTGGCTTTATCGGCATGCACGTATCAGTGCGCGCCAACGTTCGCGTGGCTCAGGCTGCTACAAAGTCTCTTGCGGGTGGTTTGGATCTCGCGTTCAAAGCTGGTGCTGTGACGGGCTTGCTGGTTGCAGGTCTTGGACTCCTCGGTGTGGTTTTGTATTTCGGCTTTCTCACCGGATCGCTCGGATTTGTTCCAACCTCACGCACGGTGATTGATGCACTTGTCGCGCTCTCCTTCGGCGCTTCATTGATTTCAATTTTCGCCCGTCTTGGCGGCGGCATCTTCACCAAGGGTGCAGACGTCGGCGGCGACATGGTGGGTAAAATCGAAGCTGGCATTCCCGAAGATGATCCAAGAAACCCCGCGACCATCGCCGACAACGTTGGCGACAATGTTGGCGATTGCGCTGGCATGGCGGCTGACTTGTTCGAAACCTATGTGGTGACCACAGTTGCCACCATGGTGCTTGCGGCAATCGCCCTGCCAGAAGCTTACAAGCTGGCTGGCATGGTATTGCCTCTCGCCATTGGCGGTGCTTGCGTAATCACATCGATCATCGGCACTTACTTTGTGAAGCTCGGCAAATCCGGCAACATCATGGGCGCATTGTACAAGGGCGTCATCGCAACGGCGGTGTTGTCGCTAGTCGTTTTGTGGCCCGTCATTTCCTATGTCTTTGGTGACATGAATGCCGCCCTCGGCACCGTCGAAGCACCCTATACCCCGCGCCATCTGTTCTATTGTGGCGTCGTCGGCTTGCTGATCACCGCAGGCATCATCTGGATCACCGAATACTACACCGCCACCGGCAAACGCCCGGTGAACTCCATCGCCGAAGCCTCGATCACCGGCCACGGCACCAACGTTATCCAGGGTCTTGCGGTTTCGATGGAAGCCACGGCAGTGCCAGCGCTGATCATCATCGCTGGCATTCTGGTGACGTTTAACCTCGCTGGACTGTTCGGCATCGCCGTGGCTGTCACAACCATGTTGGCGCTTGCTGGCATGATCGTGGCACTCGACGCATTCGGTCCCGTCACCGACAACGCCGGCGGCATCGCCGAAATGGCAGGACTTCCAAAAGAAGTCCGCCACAACACCGACGCGCTGGACGCTGTCGGCAACACCACCAAGGCCGTCACCAAGGGCTATGCCATTGCCTCAGCAGGCCTTGGCGCACTCGTGTTGTTTGCCGCCTATACGCAGGACTTGAAAGAGTTCTTCCCCACCTTGAACGTATCGTTCGATCTGTCGAACCCCTATGTGGTTGTGGGCCTCCTGTTCGGCGGCTTGTTGCCCTACCTGTTTGGCGGCATGTCGATGATGGCTGTGGGCCGTGCCGCCCAGGCAATCGTCATTGAAGTTCGTCGCCAATTCAAGGCCGACCCCGGCATCATGAAGGGCACCTCGAAGCCTGACTATGCAAGGGCCGTGGATTTGCTCACCAAAGCCGCCATCAAGGAAATGATCTTGCCTTCGATGCTGCCGGTCCTCTCACCCATTGTTGTCTACTTCGTCATCAACGCCATCGCAGGTCAGGCGCAAGCCTTCGCCGCAGTCGGTGCCATGTTGATGGGTGTGATCGTCAATGGTTTGTTCGTCGCAATCTCGATGACCGCTGGTGGCGGCGCCTGGGACAATGCCAAGAAAAGCTTCGAAGACGGCTTCGTGGATTCAAAGGGCGTCAAGCACTTGAAAGGCTCAGAAGCCCACAAAGCAAGCGTGACAGGTGACACCGTAGGCGACCCCTACAAAGACACCGCAGGCCCCGCCGTAAACCCAATGATCAAAATCACCAACATCGTGGCGCTATTGTTGCTGGCGGTGCTGGCGGGGCATTAATATAAGACCCCACCCCCGGCCCTTCCCTATAAGAATGGGGCGGGGTGAAGAAAAACTCACCCCAACCCGCTCTCCGCGGGGAGGGGCAGGGGTGGGGATGACAATCACAAATGCCGGGTCAGCGATGCTCCGGCTTTTTCCATATCGCCAATTTTACTATAGTCATAATTTAGCTATACAATTATGAAATCCAAATTAGTTAAGGACAGCCCCGTGCCAATTGTCGCGAATTGTGTGGAGCCAAAAAATCCGCTTCCATTTGTGTCGTAGTACAAGGCCCCAGTGGAAGAGTTGTAAATAATTCTATCATCAAGCTGGGTCGCCTTGGTTCCGAAATTGAACATACTCGCCGCAAGTTGGCCCGACAGCCCAATGGCTGAGAATATTGCACTACTCAGTTGTATGATGTCGTTTACGACAGAAAAATCTGTAATCGAGTCGATGTTTCCAAACCCTAAAACGGCGTCAAACACAAACGTATCTGAATCGCCTCCACCTGTTAATGTGTCTTTGCCAAGACCACCAATAATGACATCATTGTTCAATCCTCCGTTCATCGTGTCATTGCCAGTGCCACCACTCAGTCTATCGTTGCCAGCACCACCTGAAATGATGTTATTGCCCGAATTTCCTAATATCCAATTGTTTGCTGCTGTGCCCGTAGCATTGAGATTGCTGTTTCCGGTGAGAGCGACATGCTCAACATTGGCGTAGTTGTTGAGGTTGATGCTGATCATGCCGCTTTGAATTGTGTCGTACCCGTAGACATCAGCACCTGCCAACTCGATGATGATGTCTTTTGTTTCATTGATTACAAATGTATCATCACCTTTGCCACCGTAAAGCCGATCAACCTTGCCATCAAATGCAATGTTTGCTCCTGTATTGGTGAGAATAAATCCACTCGCACTGAGAACGTCGTTGTCGTCGCCACCCAAAATTACATCTGATAATACACTGCCATAGATTGTGTCTTTCCCGGTTCCGACCGAAATATCAGCAGCGGCGGGATTTTCGGCATTTGCATAAAAGCGATCAAAATTTACACCGTCAAGATTTCTTAACTCAGCACTGTTGATGCCATTTTCAGCCAAGAAACTTGCAAACTTGAGATATTTTGTCATGTAGTGATTGTCACCTGTTGGCAACAATCCACCCATGTTATGGTAAATCACGTTGTCATCACCACTGTTGAATTTGATCAATGCGCCAGCAGTGATGATGTCATTTTTCAGCCAAAGATTATTGATGCGTGGGTCGTCGCCGAACCCTTCACCGAAACCTGGACTTGCAAAAAGAATTGCCTCGATATTCATCGTAGGATTGTCGAGCACAAATTTTTGGGCCATCGCAGCACCTAGGCTGTGCCCGGTTACAAATATTTTTATTCCGGGATTGGCAGCAATATACGCTTTTGCAGCAGCGATAAGATCAGCAAAAAGTGCATAGTGTTCAGCCATACCTTCATCATTGCCAAAAGAGGGAGGCGGGTTGCCGCCCGTGTAGTCAAACCAGTGGTCTGTATCCGGAGTTCCTCCTCCCAAGAAAAACTTTCCTTTACCAGCTGAAACGTCATTGGTGCCCCGAAATGAAATGAACAACGCATCGTTGGTAACACCAACAAGTGCCGCCGCATTTTTGTTCACATAGACGCCGTTCGAAAGCAGGCCTTTGTTAGGGAAGCTTGGGTTGTTTACTGAAATGGGGCTCAGTGACGGCAAATCTGAAGCCGTAAGCCAACGCAATCCATCAGCATGTAAATTGCTATGGGGAACCCCAGAGGCGTAGTCTAAATCGTTTTTGCCCGCGCCAGTCAGCTCTCCTGGAGCCAAATTGTATGCTGCCAATGCAAGCATAGCTGCTGTCCCCAAATGGCCCCCATTTTTGGCAGCATCGGAAAACAGATAATCTGAACTGATCGTTGAAGTAGTTGTTGCAGCCGTGTGAAAATTCAATCCACTGGTTGTCGTTATTCCGGCAAAGCTGTTGCCTGCAATATCCTTGATCACACCTGCCGCAAACTTGACGTAGTAATCTTTGTTTGCCTCAAGATCAGATGTTGGGTTGATTGTGACCAGCTTGTTGTTGAATGTCACCTGGCTGATATCGGATACAGGAATTGTTTTCGCCACTGTGCCATTTGCATTGTAAATTACAAAACTGCCAACACCCATTTTCACGTTTTCATTAAACGTCAGCGTGACATTGCTACCAACCGCAACCGCAGTTGCGCCATCACCCGGCGAAGTGGAAACCAGCAGTGGCGCTCCGTCTATTGAACTTCCATTCGCTGCAATCGTTGCTGTTCCGGTAGCAAGTAATGTACCGTCGGGTTGGTTCATGAGGATGACGGTGAAGGTTTCAGCACCTTCGACCGGATTGCCTGTTTCAATAATAGTAGGGATGGAGATTAGCGCTGTTTTTGATCCTCCGGGCTGGAATGTAATCGACTTGTTGACCCAAGTCTTGAGGTAGTCGCCTTCAACGCCCGACGCAACATTGCTGCCATTTCCGGGGGCGGTGGAATAATAGATTGTCGTAGGTGCGGAAATGTTGCCAACCATGGTCACCGTAAATTGGGCATTGCCACCCTCGGTAACAGTGCCAGCATTGGTGATTGTGAATGTTGGTTGACCTGCTGGCGTAACGTAACTGTCAAGTATGGTAACAGTAGCCGATCCATCGACGATATTTACTCCATTGCCGTTTTGGAGTTTTACGAAGAAATTCTCGGACGCTAAATCGACGTTCGCAATTTCATTGTTAAGATAGACTTTAACTTGTTTTGTAAGTGAATCGGTTGGGCTCCAGGTCAAGGTAGTCGGAAACACACTTGTATAGTCCGTGCCACCAGATGCGGTTCCAGCAGCGGCGAACCATTGCACCGAAACTGTAGAAGTTGGTGCTTTCGTCAGCGTAACATTGAGCATGACCGAACCATCTGACTCGCGGACAGACGTGTCCTGACTGATCGAAACATTTGGTTGCGTAACAGCGGGCGCTACATAACTATCAAGAATTGTTACAGTAGCCGATCCATCAACGATATTTACTCCATTTCCGTTTTGGAGTTTTACGAAGAAATTCTCCGACGCTAAATCGATGTTCGCAATTTCATTTGAAAGATAAACACGAACTTGTTGCGTCAAACTCTGGCCGGGGGTCCACGTCAGCGTGGTCGGAAAAACACTGGTGTAGTCTGCTCCACCAGAAGCGGTTCCAGCTGCTGCATACCACTGCACCGAAACGGTTCCTGTTGGTGCTTTGTCAAGGGTGATGTTCAACAGAACTGAACCATCTGACTCGCGAACTGTGGTGTCCTGACTGATGGAAACATTTGGCGGCGTTACAACCGGCGCAACATAACTATCAAGAATTGTTACAGTAGCCGATCCATCACCAATATTTACGCCATTGCCGTTTTGAAGATTGACAAAGAAATACTCAGTTGATTGATCAATATTTTCCGTTTCATTGGCCAAATAAACGCGCACCTGTTGCGTTAAGCTATCGCCCGGATTCCAAGTGAGATTGGTCGGAAATACACTTGTATAGTCAGCGCCACCAGTCGCAGAACCAGGTGCTGCATACCATTGAACTGAAACAGTTGATGTTGGTGCCCGATCAAGTGAAACATTCAGAACAACAGAACCATCAGCTTCTCTTATTGAAGTATCCTGGCTTATGTTAACCGTAGGCACTACCGCTGCAACATCATCATCAAAAATCGTAAACGAAGTTGAAGCCAGCTGATTTCCGAAATTATCTAGCAGCGACATTCCAAATGTCTCTGTTTGCTCGGCAATTAAGTCATTGTAGATTGTGAATTTGTATGTCTTAAACGTTTCCCAAGATTGGAAAGTCAACGGAAAGGTGGTAGAATGACCAAAATCGGTGTTGTTTGCGCTGCCCCAATTTGTATTTGGGATAACAGTTACTGTTTCCGCGTATCCTGAATGCGTTCGCGTTACGGTAACTGTTGCCAAACCTTGATTTTCGTTCAAATTTGTTACTGAAATAGAAAAAGACATTTACTTTCCCCCAATTGGCACCCGATTCAGTGCGGAGCATAAGACGGGGGGGGGGGGGGGGGGGCAAGCGTTTAATTGTGCGTTACCACATTTTTTTCCAATATATTTTATGTGTTTTGCCCCCTATTTCCACCACCCAACCAGAGCCCCCAAAAAGGAAATTATTATTCCGTCGATGGTGCC
>JANOXA010000010.1:0-2663 GCA_031418195.1 Hyphomicrobiales bacterium
TCAACAACGATATGATCTCTCGAGATATGTCCAGACATAGGCACAGAACCATTTGAGAGACGACAAAATCACCGTCTCAATCACGTTCCTTCAATCCCATCCGCCAAAACCAAACAAGGCGGGTGAGACCGAACGCTTACGCCCGAAGGGCGGAAGTGGGGAACGCTTACGACAATTGGGCAGCTGGATTCAAACCAACAAAAAAGCGGACCGCAAGGCCCGCTTTTTTTAAGAATTCAATGGAATTAAGCAGCAGCTTGCTCTGCCTCTTCCTTCTTCGCCACGGGGCCGGAATCCTTGCCCTTTGCCGAAACGTCGCGATCAACAAATTCAATCACAGCGACGGGCGCGTTGTCGCCCATGCGGAAGCCCGCTTTCATGATGCGGATGTAGCCACCCTTACGGTCCTTGTAACGGGCTGCCAGCACGTCAAACAATTTGCGCACCTGATCAAGATCCTTGATCTGCGAAATTGCCTGGCGACGGGCATGCAACGTGCCGACTTTCGCAAGCGTCACCAGCTTTTCAACTATCGGACGCAATTCCTTCGCTTTGGGCAGGGTTGTCACAATCTGCTCGTGCTTGATGAGCGAAGCCGACATGTTGGCGAACATCGACTTGCGATGGGCTGACGAACGGTTTAACCGGCGACCGCGAAATCCATGATGCATGATCTATCTCCTAATTCCGTCTTGTATCTATCCAAAATCAATAATGTGACTCGAGCTTCTTGGCGAGCTCGTCAATGTTTTCTGGCGGCCAATTGGCCACTTCCATGCCAAGGTGCAGGCCCATTTGTGCCAGCACTTCCTTGATTTCGTTGAGCGACTTGCGGCCGAAGTTCGGCGTACGCAACATCTCCGCTTCGGTCTTCTGGATCAGATCGCCGATGTAGACAATGTTGTCGTTCTTCAAACAGTTGGCGGAACGCACCGACAATTCCAACTCGTCCACCTTCTTGAGAAGTGCAGCGTTGAACGGCAGTTCTGAACGGTGTTCTTCTGGAACATGGGCAACAGGTTCCGAGAAGTTGATGAACACCGA
Organism: Hyphomicrobiales bacterium; assembly: GCA_031418195.1. GTDB lineage: Bacteria > Pseudomonadota > Alphaproteobacteria > Rhizobiales > Aestuariivirgaceae > Aestuariivirga. The sequence goes on from JANOXA010000010.1 coordinate 1,045, forward strand.
AATCTGGTCTTGCAGGATGCGTGCGGCATAGGCCACGGCATCATCAGGCGTAATCGCACCGTTGGTTTCAACCGTCATCACCAGCTTGTCATAATCCAGAACCTGGCCTTCACGGGTGGCTTCCACACGATAAGCAACCTTGCGCACTGGCGAATAAATCGAGTCCACCGGGATCAAACCAATGGGCGCATCTTCCGGGCGGTTCTTTTCCGCCGAAACATAACCCTTGCCATTATTGATGGTGAATTCCATGCGCACTTCAGCACCCTGATCGAGCGTGCAGATCACATGTTCTGGATTGAGGATTTGCACATCAGCGGTCTGCTGAATGTCGCCAGCCCGGACAACGCCTGGACCTTCCTTGCGCAAGCTCAGGCGCTTGGGGCCATCCGCATGCATGACAAAGGCAATTTCCTTGATGTTCAGGATGATGTCAGTCACATCTTCGCGCACACCGGCAATTGATGAGAACTCATGCAAAACGCCATCAATCTGAACCGATGTAACAGCGGCACCCTGCAGCGACGACAGCAGAATACGACGCAGCGCATTGCCAAGCGTTGTACCAAACCCACGCTCCAGCGGCTCTGCCACAACAGTCGCAACACGGCGTTTGTCTTTGCCGGGTTGAATGTCGATCTTGTTTGGACGGATCAGCTCTTGCCAGTTCTTTTGGTTGACTTGCATGTTCATGTTCCCGTGTGCCTCCGGCAGGTCTGGGCCTGCCCTACAAATCTGTCAGTAAACCCCGCTGCCAAGCAACGAAGCCATTGCCGCAATTAGACGCGCCGGCGCTTTGGTGGACGGCAGCCATTGTGGGCAAGGGGCGTGACGTCGCGAATGGACGTCACCTGCAGACCAGCAGCCTGAAGGGCACGAAGGGCCGATTCACGACCCGAACCTGGTCCCGTCACTTCCACTTCAACCGTACGCATGCCATGTTCCATGGCAGCCTTTGCCACCTGTTCACCAGCCACCTGGGCCGCATAAGGTGTTGCTTTACGCGAACCCTTGAAACCCATTTTGCCTGACGATGCCCAGGCAATGGTATTGCCCTGCACATCGGTAATGGTGATCATGGTATTGTTGAACGATGAGTTCACATGCACAACGCCTGACGAGACGTTCTTGCGTTCTTTGCGCTTGGCGCGGCCTGCAGCTTCTTTAGCCATTGTTCAAATGCCTCACTTATTTCTTCTTGCCGGCGATCGGCTTGGCCGGACCCTTGCGGGTACGGGCGTTGGTATGGGTACGTTGACCGCGGACCGGCAGGCCCTTGCGATGACGAATGCCACGATAGCAGCCCAAATCAGTCAGGCGCTTGATGTTCATCGAAACTTCGCGGCGAAGATCGCCTTCGACCATGTAGTCACGGTCAATGATTTCGCGGATCGCCAGAACTTCAGCATCCGAAAGTTCGTTCACGCGCTTTGCAGTCGGAATTTACTTCGTTGCAGATGATCTTGGCATTCACCGGGCCAATGCCGTAAATGTAGCGCAAGGAAATTTCCACGCGCTTGTTGGTTGGAATATTGACGCCAGCAATACGGGCCACGAGATATCTCCCAATTCATACAAGGGCATTCAGCCCGTTAAATTTCGGGGCTTTCGGCCCGTTT
>JANOXA010000011.1:0-8152 GCA_031418195.1 Hyphomicrobiales bacterium
CATCGCCCTTGGCCGCAAGAACTATCTCTTTGCCGGATCAGACACAGGTGGCACCAGAGCCGCCGCCATCTATTCCCTGATCGAGACCTGCAAACTGAACGCCATCGACCCAGAGGCTTACTTCCGCGACATTCTCACCCGCATCGCCGACCACAAGATCAATCGCATCACCGAACTGTTGCCGTGGGTCTGGAAAACCAATCAGGCCGCGTAGCTCACCGGACGCTTACACCCAATGTGACGCTGGGTTTCCCTTCCGCAACCACAATAGTCTTGGTTGACCGCCGCGCCAGTGCCTTAAATTGAGTTTTAGACCTAACCGAATCACACCATTTGGCGCAGTGAAAGAATAACTTTGTGAAAAATGATTGTAGGCGGTGCCACCAGTTGTTGGACACTCATTCTTAGTTGCTGAAGGATCAAAATTGAGCTTCCTCTCAAATATTTGGCCTATTGCGCCGGTTGCCTTAAGCGTCGATCCAGCACTAAGGGGTCCAAGATTTACCTCTGCAACAGGTTCGTCGAAACTCGGTAAGGGCCTTGCCCTTATCACTAGCGTTCCAATATTAGTACCATCGGGACGATGTCTCTGATCAGCAGATGTTACAACTTGGAGGTAATAGTCACCCGGTGATAGTGTTCGAACAAAAGACTCATGTGCATTTCCTCGAAAAAGCGGCTCTACCAACTCAAGATTGGTTCTTCTCAACGCCAACCACATTGTTGTGTCGGGTTCTTCATTCAAGTTCACACTCAGACGACTATTGCCGCTATCAATAGTAATTTAAGGTATTGCGATGATTGCGGAAATGACGCGACAGGGGACAATGGAACACCGTAGCCAACACATCCAAAGTATTTCGTATCTCTGGTTATCTGCGAGTCCCGAATGGAATCTATCGAACGAAGTAAGATGGCTTTCTCAGGTTCTCCCGGAGGCAATGAACTATTATCAGCCCGGGCGACTTCGACGCCAATAAGTACGCAAACAGCTAAGAAGACTGTAGTCAAATAATTCGGTTTCACTTTGGTTCTCCTTTGTAAAAAGGGCTGTCAATCCAACTTACTCAATATTCGAAATCGGTTTTTTGATCATTGCAGGTAACACCTTCATTTGCAATCTTGAATGAGCTTCAACAGCAACCGCACTGATCCCACCGATTGCGGCCATGTGCACTCTGCTATGTGGACTTACGGTAACGACTTACGGCGACATTGCAGCATATTGAGTTTCAAAACATTGCCAAAAAACCTCACCCTAAATGCTCCGGCAAAAAATCAGCCCTGCGTTTCACTTCGTCCCTCAGAATATTCGCGAAAATCTCAACCGCTGGCTCCAGCGGTTCGCGGGCCTTCATGCACAGTCCCACGGCACCCAAGGTTGATTGCGTGTTGATGGGCAGGGCGACGAATTCGCCTGGTTGCAATTCAGCGGCAATGACGCCACGCGAAATAATCCAAATCGCACCGTGCTCGCGCGTGAAGGCGCGGCCGAAGCTGTCTGACACTGTTTCGATTCCCTGCGTGGGTTCGGGCAGGCCTTGTTCGATGAACAAGCGTTTCACGTAAGGCCCGATCATTATAGGGGACGCTTCCCTTTGTTTGTCCATCAGCCCTAAAGTCCAGCCGCCTTTCGCAAAGCGTCGTTCACGCGGCTTTGCCAGCCTTTGCCTGTTGATTTGAATTTCTCGATGACGTCGCCGTCCAGACGCAATGAAATTTGCTTGCGTGGATTGGCGATTGCGGGGCGCCCGCGTCCACGACGAATGGATTCCATCATGTCGGGAAAAACCTCTGCAAAAGAATTTGCTTGGGCCAATTCAGCGTCTGTAGCTTCGCTTGCGTCTGCGTCGCTCGCAATTTGCGCTTGAATGGCAGCCTCTTCTGCATCAGTTAAGTTCCGTCTTTTTCGCATGATATTGCTCATAAGCTTTCCTCTCCTTCCGGCTGGCCCGACGCATTGATACTATCGACAAGCCTTGCGTTCCCAGTTTTACAAACACTGTGGCAATCACGTCGTTGGACAAAACACCAATCGCCATGAAGCGACCCAATTTGGCCGGAACAACGATTGAATTTGCAAAGTATTCGACATCAAGATCCGCAAAGTCCAGACCGTGTTTTGAAAGATTGCTTTGGCGCTTAGGCTCATCAAAACTGATCTGCATGAGCAATATATGTATCACATTTATTCTGTAATGCAAGTTTTATCTGATCCGCTGCTCCGTCTTCGGATCAAACAGGTGCAGGTGATTGGTGTCGGCGTGGAGCGTTAGTTTTGCCCCTGCCTTGGGCCGGGTAACGGGTGCGCAGCGGGCGGTTACTCTTGTGCCTGCGATGTCCCCGATCAGATAAGTGTCCGAACCCAGGGTTTCCGGCACCAGATAGTCAAACTTCACGGATTGTGGTTTGGTCATGGAACTGACCCGCGACTCGTCGGTCAGGTCTTCTGGGCGGAAGCCCACCAACACTGAACGACCCTCTTCCACAGCAAGGGATTTTGCAGGTTTGATCACTTGACCATCGGCCAGTTTCAATGCGCCTTTCATCACAGTGGCGGGCAGCAGATTGATTTGCGGCGAGCCGATAAAGCTTGCCACGAACACATTCGCGGGGCGCGAATAGAGGTCTTCAGGCGTGCCAACCTGAGCGATGCTGCCACCGTGGAGACAAACAATGCGGTCGGCCAATGTCATGGCCTCGGTCTGGTCATGTGTCACGAAGACCGATGTCATGCCAAGTTCACGATGCAGCAGTTTAATTTGCGTGCGCACTTCCATGCGTAGTTTTGCGTCAAGGTTCGACAGTGGTTCGTCGAACAAAAAGAGCTGTGCCTTGCGGGCGAGTGCCCGGCCCATGGCCACGCGCTGACGCTGGCCGCCCGACAATGCCTTCGGCTTGCGCGCGAGATAGGGTTCAATTTGCAAAAGCTTGGCCACTTCGCGCACCCGTGCAGCACGCTGGGGTGCCGCCACGCCATTCATCTTCAGGCCAAAGCCGATGTTGGCTTCAACGGTCATGTTGGGATAGAGCGCGTAATCCTGAAAGACCATGGCGAGATTACGCTCGCGGGCTTCCATCTCGTTGACGACCTTGCCACCAATGCTGATGTCGCCTGTTGAAATGTCTTCAAGTCCTGCAATCATCCTGAGGATGGTGGATTTTCCGCAGCCCGATGGGCCGACGAGAACGATGAATTCACCATCGGCAATATCGAGATTGATATCGCGCACGACCGACTGCGAACCGTAGGACTTTCCAACACCCGCAAGTGAAACCGTCGCCATTTTGTGCCCCCTTTTTGAGCGGCCCCCAAATGGCCAACCAATTGAAGCAATACTGCCTCCTGTTTGATGGGATTGTCAACTTATGTAGACTTACCGCGCTTTTTTGGTGATTGACAATGGTTGACCTTTAAGTGTTCATTGGTACCAAGCCGATAATCGGCATCACAGGAGGGAACACCATGCCATTTGCAAAAAGACTTTTCTCAGCCGCTGCCATTTTGCTGGCCACGACAACGCTTTCATGGGCAGACGAGATCAACCTGTTCTTGAGTCCGTCGCCATCATCAACCGCCATTCAATCGTTCATTCCGGCCTTTGAAAAAGCCACGGGCCACAAGGTCAATGTCACAGAAATATCTTATGGCGAAATGCACCAGAAGCTCATGTTGTCGGTGCAATTGAAGCAGGGCCAATATGATGTGGCCCAATTTGACAATTCATTCCTCACCCCCTTTGGTGCGGCTGGCACAATGACACCACTGGATGACAAAATTGCTGCGTCGAAGGAGTATGACATTGCAGACTTCGGCCAGAGCCAGCAAGACTATGGCAAGTACAAAGGCAAGACCCTTGGCCTCACACTTTCCACCGAACCCTTTATTCAGTGGTACCGCACCGACATCTATGACGCGCTCGGATTGAAGCCCGCTAAAACCTGGGATGAATACAAAGCCAATGCCAAGGCTGTAAAGGAATCCGGAAAGGGTGCTGGCGCAATTTTTGGATTTGGATCAAACGTCTCGTGGTGGTGGATGACGATGGTGTGGAGCTTCGGCGGCCACCTCTATGACGAAAACTACAACCCGACTGTCAATTCGCCGGAAGCTGTGGCTGGCACGCAGTTCCTGAAGGACATGCTGGCCTATGCGCCTGAAGGGGCACTCTCGGCCTCAAGCGACGATGCGACCATCAAATTCTTCTCAACTGATATTGGGGCCATGGTGCAATACTCGGGCTATTGGGGCATGTTGAATGATCCCGCCAACCAGAAGCACGTGGGCAAGATCGGCACGGCACCTATGCCAAAAGGTCCAGCTGACGTGACCCACCTCGCGGGCTGGAACATTGGCATTCCTTCCGACGCCAAGAATCCCGAAGTGGCCTGGCAGTTTCTTGAGTTCGTGCTTGGCAAGTCAAACGCCAAGAACTATCTCAACGCAGGTGCGGCGGCCATTGGCCGAAAGTCAATCATCACCGATCCTGAACTTGTTGCCAAGTATTCCTACTTGCCAGTTCTCGATATTCCAGAAGGTACCCGTATCGAACGCTATCCTCAAATTCGCGTCTGGCCTGAATTTGAGAAGGCGGCAGTCGACGCTTTGGCTGGCATCATGAGCGGCTCAGTAGACGTCAAGGCAGGTCTTGATGCGCTTCAGGAAACTGAAAAGCCAATTCTCGCTCAAGAAAACGCAAAGTAATTCGGAAGTACATCAACAGGAGTGTGGCTTGTCCACACTCCTTATTCTCAAAGTGCCAATAAATGCCAACTCAGAAACGCGGACGGTCAAAGAGTATCGAAACTGCCAATGCGCGGCTCGCCGAAATTTTGGTGCTGCCAACATGGGTGATGCTCATTGTTGTTTTCGCCTTGCCAATTATTGGTGCCTTGTATCTTTCCTTCCGCAATGAAACACTTGGTGCTTTTGTTCCGGCCCGGTTCGTTGGCTTTGACAATTACATTCAGGCTTTCACTGATCCACGATTTTGGGAATCCATTTGGGTCACCTTGATCCTGATCGTGTTGGCTCTCGCGGTTCAAATCCCTGCAGGTATTGGTCTCGCCGTTCTGCTCCACCGCAATCTGTCTGGCACCCAGTTTTTCAGAACAGTTTTAATCATTCCCATGTTGCTCACACCCGTGGCGGTCGGGTTGATGTGGCGCTTCCTGTTTGACGCCGATCTTGGTGTCATCAACTGGGCGCTCGCTCAAATCAACATTCATGGCCCCAATTGGCTTGGCTGGCGCTGGCCCGCCATCATGGCTGTCACCATCGTTGATAGTTGGCAATCGATACCATTCGTGATGCTGATTACCATGGCTGGATTGGCGGGTTTACCACAAGGCCCACGCGAGGCCGCTGGTATTGATGGTGCACGCCCGTACCAGATATTTTTTCACGTTACGCTGCCATCGCTGTTGCCGGTTTTATTGGTGATTGCGATGATCCGCATTATTGATTGCTTGAAAATGTTTGATCTTATCTTCATTCTCACAGGCAAGGGCGGCCCTGGCACGGCCACGCAAACGCTGGGTATGCTGACATATAACACCGGCTTTATCTTCTTCCAGATATCGCGCGCCGCCGCGCTGGGCGTTCTTATGGTGGTCCTGGTGGCCCCTATCTACGTGATGTGGCGGCGCGCCACGGAGTATGCGAAATGAGACCCAAATCCCGCAGACAACTGGCGAATGGATTAAGTTATCTCGGCTTGCTGCTGGCCAGCTTCATCGCCTTGTTTCCTGTTTATTGGACAATATCGACGTCCATCAAGCTGCGCGACGACACCTTCGTGTTCCCACCAAAGTTCTTCAGCTTTGTGCCAACGATGAAGAACTATGATGCAATCTTCAATACACGTGGCTTCTGGCAAACCTGTGTGAATACCGTGGTGATCACGCTGGTTTCAACTCTTCTTTGTGTTTTCATTGCAACGTTAGCTGCCTATGCCATGGCCCGTTCACCGCGCTTCCGGGGCCGCAGGTCGCTTGAAGTGGGTTTGGTGTTGATCCGCGCTGTGCCTGCAATCGTGATTATGGTGCCTCTGTTCCAGATCATTTCGCAACTCGGGCTTTATGACAATCACCTTATGCTGATCATAATGTATGCAGCGGTCAATTTACCTTTTGCAGTGTGGTTGATGATTTCATTTGTTGAACAAATTCCAATCGCTCTTGAACAGAGTGCGGCGGTTGACGGTGCCAGGCGCTGGCAAATTCTCGTCCATGTGGTGCTGCCACTGATTCTGCCGGGCATGGCGGCGACGACCATATTCGTCGCCTTGCTGGCATGGAATGAATTTCTGATCCCAGTGATGCTGGCGGGCAACAGCGCCAAGACTTTGCCGGTTTTCATTGCCGGATTCATTTCCACCAGAAATCTGGACTGGGGACCGATGGCCGCTGCTTCTGCCCTCGCAATTGTACCCATCACAATTCTCACTATCGCCGCGCAGCGGGCACTCGTATCTGGACTGTCGTCAGGTGCGATCAAGGGTTGACTCGCAATAATTGAAAGGAAACACCATGTGCAAAACCCGTCTCGACTATGGTTTCCCAACGGTGATGGGGCGTGGCTTGAAAGACATTCGCGCCATCATTGGCTTGGGTGGCGGGCAGGCGCTCGATGTGGCGAAGTATTTTGCCTGGCGTCGCAATCTGCCGCTGTTCCAGGCGCCCACTGCACTATCCTTCAACGCGGTTTACTCGCACCGTTCAGGTGTGCGTGAGAATGGCAAGGTCATGGACGCAATTGCTGGCAGCGTGCCTTATGATTGGGAAAATGAATGACTGAGAGTCAGGATATGCCAACTGATCAAAGCGACCGACCAGTAGTCACTGCGTCGACCATCAGCATGGCGCTATTGGAGGCCATTCGCAATGGCCGCTATTTGCCGGGTGTCCAGCTTCCCAACGAACGGAAACTCGCGGAAACATTTGGTGTGTCGCGCCAGCAAGTACGGGATGCACTTTTGGTATTGAACGACAGGGGCCTCATTTCCCGCAAGGTGGGGTCTGGCACTTGGCTTTCCGAACAGGCACCACAGATCATTGAACGCATGGATGCAGGTGTCGACATCAAAGCGCCAAACGATCGTTCGTTTATGGAGGCAATTGAAGCACGACTTGTTCTTGAGCCAGGTGTTGCCGCTCTGGCGGCGCGGCATGTCTCGGGTGAGCACGTCAAGTTGATGAAGGCATCGCTCGATGCAATCCTTGGCCCCGGCAGTTGGCTGGAATTCAAATCCAGGATTCTCCAGTTCTCCCGCGCTTACTATGTGGCGTCAGGCAATGGATTTCTCCTGCAGACCTTTGACCAGATCATCAAGGCGCGGGATAATCACAAGATTGATAGCAGACATGAGAATGGCGTCGTGGCGGCGATTTTGCGCAACCATACTCATAAACAGCTGGACCAGATATTCCGCGCTATTGCCGATGGTGATGAAGTTCGGGCTGAGACATTGACACGCAATTACCTTGTAGCGATTGCTGCCTCTTCCGGCACGGGCTGATGGCGCCAAACACAATATCAGAACTCTGATGGGAGTCTGTGATCATTGCACAGGGCGGCCGTAGGTTACGTGGAGGAGACGTAAAACACATTGGTCTTACCGTCTGGCCGAGCAGCTAATCGAAAATTTGAGGGGTACACCTGTTGTTCTTCCAATGAACTTCTCAGACTCTGAAAATTCTGACGATTGCAATTAAATGCGCCGCCATTCGCGAACTCCCCATACCTTGAAGCACACAGCTGCAACATCGTTGATGCAGTCAGGCATGGACCTTTTCAAGATTTCCAATTTCCTCACCGCAAGTGTTCCAACACTTTTGAAGCATTAGGGTCATCACCATCCAAATCACCAGAACAAAGTGGCGGCAGCGATGGGTGCGCGTCCCAGAGCGGTCAAGGGACGTTAGGCGAGACCGAGTTGGGCGGTTGCAATTTGGCACTTGTTGATGCGAAGAACCAGTCAGCGGCAAGGTTTAAAACTCTCCAACTTAGAGCGGTTCCGGGTTATTTGGAGTAGCCACAGCTTTTGAAGTAGTTCAAGCATTCTTGGATCGAGAAGGTTTTGCAGATTTTAGCAATGCAGCGGTTGATGGCTTTGTATGTGCGGGGTTTTGCTTTCCGCAGTCTTGCCTT
>JANOXA010000012.1:0-9396 GCA_031418195.1 Hyphomicrobiales bacterium
TCCTTTTCCAGCATGTAGTTGAGGAACAAGTCGGCCAAGTCGTTGTGCTTGGTACCGCGCACCTTGAAGTACCAGTCGGCCCAGGCGGAGACGCCTTCCTTGGGCACACCCGCCACATACTCGTCCGGGCTCTGCGTCAGGAAGGTGTAGGCGTCGGAAGAATAACTCATTGCCGCATCGGCTTCCTCCTGGTTGAGGAGGTTGGCCTGCTCGGCGCCATCCTTGTACCACTTGGAGACCTTCAGCTTGTCGAGCTGCGCGAATAGCGCCTCGGCGGTGACCATGCCGTACATTTCGTCGAGGCCGGGAGTGACCTGGCTCATCACTGCGGGCACCGAGAGCGTCCACCACCAGGCGGCACTGTCGGAGGTCACCTTGCCGGCCAGGCGGCCGTCCCACAGCAGGCTCCACGAATTCGGCGCAATGCCGAGTTTCTTGCGCAGCAGCAGCATGCAGGTGCCGCCGCCGAAAGGCACACCAAATTCCTTGGCCTTGTCGGGGCGGGTTTCATAGAACCATGGGTAAATGGCTTCGAGGTTTGGAATTTTGGACTTGTCGGTTTTTTCGTAGAAGTTTTCGGCAAGGCCGGTAGACGAAATGTATTCTTCACCAACCGTCACATCGAAGGGTGGATTGTCTGCGGGAGCGGCCTTGATCTGGCTGACCATCTGGTCCCAGCCACCCACGGTTTCGGCCTTGGTATTGTACTTCGCGTTGAATGGTTCGATAACCATTTCGCGGAAAACCTGTTCGTAGTTGCCCGACCACGACACGGCAATCAAGCCTTCGCCTTCGAAGGCGGCCTTGGCAGTTGTCACCATGGCGCGGCCAATGATGGCTGGTGCCGCGACAGACAGTGCCGCTCCCTTGAGAAGCTTTCTGCGGCTGACGTTCAATGTTGAAAATTTCATGTTGGTACCTCCCGGTTGACCGATACGCGGTTGAAACCGCGTTTGAAGTGAGTAAATACGGTGATTGACCAGCGGTCAAGCACCGGATGGCCCTGCCAATGTGCCCATTGCGACATTTAATGATTTGCGCTGATTAGGCTTGATGAACCGACAAAACCAACCGTTACCAGCATTCGCCGTTGCAACCTGTGGCGCAGTTTGGGGAATCTATTGGCTGCCGCTGCGCTGGTTTGAAACCCAGGGCATCGGTGGAGCTTGGGTAAGCGTTGTGTTCAGCATCACCTGCCTGCTTTGCACTTTGCCGTGGCTTTGCACAGCGCAAGCCTGGATAGGGGCGCGACGCGAACTGATCACGGGTTTGATCATCGGCACCGGGTTTTCGCTTTACACGGTAAGCCTCGTTCTCACCGATGTCATTCACGGCATTCTGCTGTTTTATCTGACGCCAGTCTGGAGCACGCTGGCTGGTTGGCTGCTGGGTCGCTGGCCACTCACCGCCAACCGGGTGCTGGCAATCATCCTCGGCTTTGTCGGCATGGGACTGATCCTGGGCATGATGGATGGACTGCCGATACCGCGAAATCCGGGGGACTGGCTGGCATTGGCCAGCGGCATGCTTTGGAGTTGGGGCACCATGCGCAGTTTTGCAATGCCCTCACCAGGCATTGCTCTACCTGTGTTTGGTTTTGCCGCCGGCGGGCTGGTTTCATCGGTGGGGCTGTTGCTGGTTTCAAGTATGGCCGCGTTGCCTTTGGCGCAGCATACAGGGCTATTGGTGAACATGCCGTGGATTGTCTCGGTTGCGCTGATCGTTTTTGTTCCGCCGAATTTCATGGTGCTGTGGGCGTCGCAACGCATCGACCCCGGGCGCGTTGGCATATTGTTGATGACCGAAGTTCTGGTGGGTGCGCTGACTGCGGCACTCTATTCAGGCGACCGTTTTACCTGGGCTGACGGATTGGGTACGGCATTGATCGTCGCGTCTGGATTGACAGAAGTTCTGGGGCGGCGCTGATTTCAGATGCCCGATATCGACTCAATATATTGCAAAAACAATTCGCGTTCGGTGGTGATATCAAGCTTGTTGTAAATGCTGTGGCGGTGGTTCTTGGCTGTGCCTGTCGTTATGCCAAGCTTGGTTGCAATCACTGTATTGGGATGACCGGCGAGGATGAGCTGCGCCAACTCGCGCTCACGTCGGCTCAGGTCGGTCCATAACCCGTCTCGCAATTTCCTGGTCGCAAGCGATTGAGGTTCCCTGCCCTTCGCGGGGGGCTGCGCCGTCCGGCGAAAACCTGCCGAGCGGCTGCGGCTGTCAAGTTCATGCAAAGCGGCAAAGACATTGAAACGGTCTTGCAAACGCTTGCGTTCGAGGTCGGAGTAACGCCCGCTGCTACGGTCGAGAAAAATGCCGAGGCACCATTCCGGCCCATCGTTCAGCAGCACACCCAGCTCATCACTGATAACCGACTCGCCCAGAAAATCCGCAATATAGGGACCACGTGTTTCCGGCCATTCGCGCAATCCGACAACACCCGGTTTGCGGTGCTTGCGCCAGTAGGCATAGAAAGGATCATAGACATAAAACACTTCGAGATATTTTTGCACCATCGCTTCAGAGTAATTGCGGTGCGACACAAACTCGGGCCGCGCTGTTGCCGAATAGCGCACGACGGTCACCCGATCATGGCGCACGAGCGTGCTGATCAAATCCGTCAGCCGCTCGACATGATCATTGGTGCCTACCGTCTGGATGGCGATGCCAAGAGCTTCGAGCACTTTGTGGCTGGACTTTTGTTCCCCCTTCATGATTTTTCCCTGTACCCTTTGGCATATCGCGGAACCGCAAATCACACTGTAGCTTGCATCCAAAATGGAGGACCACATGTCACAGCCCATCGTCATCGGAATTGATGCCGGCGGCACCATGACTGACACCATTCTGGTCGATGCCAAGGGCCAGTTCAAGATCGGCAAGGCGGCCACGACGCCCCAAGATGAAGCCGAGGGGTTTATCGAGTCCGCCAAAGACGCCGCTGATGCCTGGGGCATTTCGCTGGATTCATTGTTCAGTGGGGCGGATGTGGTTTTGTATTCCGGCACCGGCATGCTCAATACATTGCTGTCGCGCACGGGACGAAAGCTCGGATTGATCACTACCAAGGGTCTGGAAGACATGATCCTGATGGGCAGGGGCTTGCAGGCATGGGCGGACTACTCATATGCTGATCGCCTTCACGCCATCACCCATCATCACCCTACCCCGCTGGTGCCGCGCCGTCGCACCCATGGCGTGACCGAACGCATTGACCAGTTCGGCGATATCATCCTGCCGCTTTACGAACATGAAGTGGCTGCCGCTGCCAAAGCCCTGATCAAGGATAAAGTTGAAGGCATTTGTATCATGACAATTTTCAGCCATGTAAACCCGGTTCACGAGTTGAAAATCGCCAAAATTGTCGCTCGCGAGGTCAAGAAAGCCAAGGCGGACATCCAGGTTTACATGAGCCATCAGGTGCGTCCCGTGGTGCGAGAACAATCCCGGCTTAACAGTGTGTTGATTGAAGCCTATGCCACGTCGCGTGGGCGAAAGCAGCTCAAGGCGATTGAAGATGCGTCAAAGAAGTATGGTTTCCGGTATGGGGTGCAGACGCTGCTCTCGTTTGGCGGACTGACATCAATCAATCATCCGCGTTTGCATGAAACAATGATCTCTGGTCCGATCGGCGGCATTCTCGGGGCTGTCTATGTGGGCAAGTTGATCGGCAATGACTCGCTCATCTGTTCCGATATGGGTGGCACAAGTTTCGACATGGGTGTGATCACCAAGGGCCGCACGCGCATCGAGAATGAACCGATCATGGATCGCTTCAAACTCAATGTGCCGACGCTGCATCTCGACACCATCGGTGCGGGTGCAGGCATGATCATCAAGGTTGATCCGCTGACAAAGAAGGTGAGCTTGGGGCCTGAAAGTGCTGGCTCTGATCCCGGTCCCATCTGTTTTGGACGTGGTGGCATGGAGCCGACAATAGCGGATTGTGATGCCATTTTGGGCCGACTCAATCCCAATTATTTTCTCGGTGGCAAAGTGATCCTCGATGTTGAAAAAGCATTTCGCATTTTCAAAGAGAAGTGCGCTGCTCCACTTGGTGTTGACATTTACGAAGCAGCTGAAGGCATGATCCACATGTTGGAGCAGGACGCCAACGCGGCACTGCGGCGGGTGATCTCCGGCCAGGGCATTCACCCCTCGGAATACACGTTGCTTTCCTATGGTGGCTCGGGTCCGCTGCATCTCGCAGGATGCTCACGCGGCATTGGTTTCAAGGACATCATCACGTTCCAGTTCGCGGCGGCATTTTCGGCATTTGGTTGCACAACGGCTGATTTCATGCGGCGGCATTCGATCTCGACCCAGATTGATATTCCGACTGAAACAGAAGGTCAATCGAATGTCGGATATGCTCGCAAGATCAACACGTTGTGGGCTGACCTTCAAGCGGAAGCTCGGCGGGAGATGCAGGCTGACGGGCATGTTCTTGCCGACATCAAAATCAGACCATTTCTGATGATGCGCTACACCGGGCAGCTTGAAGACATTGAAGTGCCCTCACCCCTGTTGGCACCTAAATCAGCAGAAGACTTGCGCAGTATCATCGCCGCGTTTGAAGACACCTATTCCAAGATCAATCATCTGGTGTCTCGCTATGGCAATGTGGGATACTCGGTGATGGAAGTTGGTCTCACGGCCACGGTGGAGAAAGTGAAACCCACTCTGTTGAAGCGGGCACTTGGCGCAGCTGATCCATCATCCGCGCACAAAGGTGTGCGACGCGTTTACATGAATGGCGCATGGCACGAAGCGCAACTTTACGAGATGGATGATCTGCAGCCGGGAAACCACGTCAACGGCCCGGCCATCATCGAACATCCCGCAACGACACTCGTTGTCCACCCCAATGACCACGTCACGATCGATGAGTGGACGTTGCTCCATTATCACCACGGCTGAGGACTGACACATGCTGAAGAAAAACACGCCTCTTAAAGACCGTCTCGAAGAATCTGAAAGATTGATGAAGTCCACCGGTTGCTATGACGGTGTGACGGAGTTGCAACTTCGCAACCAGGATCCCCTGAAGTTTGAAACTCTGCACACCAAATTGCGTTCAGCCTGTGTGTCGGCACGGGAAATGGCGCGGCGGATTTCGGCTTCGCCGGGTGTGCGCGAAGTGGGTGAAATGGTGGTGGCGATCTACACGCCGGAAGGTGACGCCATCGCCCTTTCCAACGGCATCATGGTGCATGTGCATACCATGAGCCGCTTTCTCAAGTGGATGATCAAAGAGGGTTATGAGAATGACCCCGGCATCAACCCCGGAGACATTTTCGCCAACAATGATGCCTTCATTGGCACGGTGCAGGTGCCGGATGTAATGGATGTGATCCCGATTTTTCATGAGGGAGAATTGGTGGCCTGGGCAGGTGCTGTGTGCCACGAGCTTGAGGCAGGCGGCATCACGCCCGGTGGCGATGTGTGTCTGGCGCAGGAGCGTTTCACCGAAGGCTTGTTTGTGTGTGCCGAGAAGATTGGCAGCAATGATAAAATCCGCCGCGACTATGTCATCCGCTGCGAACGCAATCTGCGCATGCCGATCTATTGGGTACTGGACGAAAAGGCGAAAGTCGCCAGCTGCATTTCCATGCGCGAGAGCGTCTTGGAAGTCATCAACGAAGTGGGGGTTGATTTCTGGAAACAGCTGATTAAGGAATTCATTGAGGAAGGCAGGCGCGGCCAATTGTTGCGTACCCAACAGCTGACGGTGCCTGGCATCTATCGCGGCCACACGTTTTATGGCCATGTGACAGAAGGCAAACCCGGCTTCCAACCACTGGGAGAGCCAAACTGGCTTTACAACATCCCAGTTGAACTGACGATCACCAGCGGCGGCAAGATGATCATGGATTTCGAAGGCACACAGCCTTGGGGCTATCATTCCATGAACTGCACACCAGCGGGCATGGATGGCGGCATGTTTGTGACGCTGACACAGCACATGAATTTCGAAGGCCTGGTCAACGACGGGGCGTGGATGGCCACGGAACTCAAGTTGCCGAAGGGCACATGGACGAACCCCGACAATGAAATGTGCGCCACCGCCACGAGTTGGGCCTTGTTGCTTCCCGCTTACGGCGTGTTCCAGCGCTTGCTGTCGCGGGGGTTTTTGGCGCGCGGTTTTGTTGAGGAAGTGTTTGTTGGCCAGGTCAACAGTCCGATGATCGAAATGGGTGGCACCAGTCAATATGGAACGCCGTTTGGCATGGCGCATTTTGAATGTGCTGCCGCTGGCTCAGGTGCACTCGCCATCAAGGACGGGTTGGACACGGCCTATGTCGGCTGGAACCCGGAAAGTGACATGGGCAACATCGAGATATGGGAACAGTCGATGCCGATGGTCTACATTGGCCGCTCGATTGTTCCGAACTCTGGAGGTGCCGGAAAATTTCGCGGAGGCTGCTCGTTCGTTTCGACATGGTTGATCAGCAAGACCGATCATTTGCGCTTGGTGACATCTGAACATTCTTCGCGCGTCTTCGACAATGCGGGCATGTGTGGCGGCTATCCGGCTCCCACCTGTCAGAAACATCGTGCCACGCGCAACTCCGATATCAAGGCGCGCGCCAAGAAGAGATTGCCCCTGCCCCACTCGCCAGGCATTGACCCGAAAAAATCCGATCTCGAAAAATTGCTGAAGGGCAAGCACATCACTGAAGAAGGACCATACATCACGGCGCCTCACAAGGAGGGTGATGTGTTCACGCACAGCTACAATGGCGGCGGTGGATTTGGCGATGTGTTGCAGCGTGATCCGGTGAAGACAGCGTGGGACGTGACCAATGGATTCATGACGCGTGAGGCCGCACTGAAAATCTACGGCATCGTGCTCGGGGTTGATCTTGAAACTGGCGATTTCAAAGCTGACTTCAAGAAGACTGTAACATTGCGCCGGAACATGCGGGCCAAACGCCTCAAGCAATCGCAGCCGGTTTCGAAATGGATGGCTTCGGAAAAGAAACGTGTGGCCGCTTTGAAATTCGTGCCCGAAGTGAAACGCATGTATGCAGCCGCCATCAAGCTTTCGCCGCGCTTCGAAAAGGAATTCAAGGCTTTCTGGTCACTCAACAAGAACTTTCAGATCAAGATGTAAGATGCTGACATGACACACTATTCCAAAGAAACGATTGCCGACCTCGTAGCCGGCCAATTGCCATGGCCGCAGACCAAGCGGATCATGAGTGCCTACAAGGACGAGGCGCGGTTTTTCACTTATCTCAGTGTGTTGCAATCACGTGTGGCATGGAGAGATAAAATCCTTCTGCCGATCAGCGAGCACCTGTTCATCGTGGATAACAACAATGGTCGTGTAACGAAGTGTGAGTGCGGGCACAGTTTTGGCGACTACAAGAAAAACTGGAAACTGAAGGCCAACATCAGTGTGCGGAACACCGAAAAATCCTTGCGTGAAATTTATCCGAACAGCGACATTCCCGATCCCAACTGGATGGAGATCCGCGAATTCCTGTGTCCCTCATGCGGCCACTTGCACGAGGTGGAAGCCTGCGCACCGGGATACCCCATCGTGCATGATTTTGAGCCGGACCTTGAAGGCTTCTACCGTGACTGGCTGAAGCAGCCGTTGGCCAAAAAGTGATGGGCCGCGTTGCAGGCAAGGTAGCGTTGGTCACCGGTTCCGGCATGGGGCTTGGCCGCGCCACGTCACTGATGCTGGCGCGTGAAGGTGCGACACTTGTGTGCACCGATATCAGTCCTTCGCACGGGGCAGAAACAGTGGACCTCATTCTTGCAGCAGGTGGCAATGCAAGTTTCATTCGCCATGACGTGACATCGGCTGAAGATTGGCAAACCGTTGCAAACAAGGCTCGTGCACTACATGGCGGGCTGGATGTAGTCGTCAACAATGCGGGCATCTGTTTTGCCAGCAACATTGAAACATGTACCATGGACGAATGGCGGAAAACCATGGCCGTCAATGCTGATGGCGTGTTCCTCGGCTGCCAGCACGGCGTGGCGCTGATGAAGGGTCGCGGAAAATGCTCCATCATCAATCTCTCGTCCATTGATGGCATCATTGGGGAAGCGGAGCTGTTGGCTTATTGCGCCAGCAAAGGTGCAGTGCGAACGCTCACCAAGGCAGTCGCAGTGCATTGCGCTGAACAGAAATATGGCATCCGCTGCAATTCCATCCACCCCGGCTACATCTGGACGCCGCAGACGGAGAATTATTTACGCGTTCTCGGCAAACTTGAAGAAGAGCGTTCCAAAGCCCTGTCACGCCATCCCATCGGCTATCTGGGCGAGCCCGATGACATCGCCCACATGGTGCTTTACCTTGCGTCGGATGAAAGCAAATTCGTCACTGGCACCGAAATGGTTGTCGATGGTGGCTACTTGATGGTGTGACATGAACCTTGAAGGAAAATCGGCCCTCATCACCGGAGGCCTCACGGGCCAGGGTTTTGAGATTGCCAAGGCCCTGGCGGCGCAGGGTGCGAATGTCGCGGTTGGGTCGTTCATCGGCGAAGCGGGTCGCTTGGGTGACGCGGCGGCCTATCCCGCTTCAGAAGAATCTGATCGTGTGGCAGGCGAATTGCGCAAGGCGGGCGGCAAAGTATTTTCTGGCCATCTTGATGTGCGGGACAGTGCAGTCATAGCTGCTTTCATCGTCGCTGCGGAAAGCATCTGTGGTCCCTTCGACATTCTTGTCAACGCGGCAGGCACCACGGCAGAACAGCCAGTTTGCGGCCATTCGGATGAACTCTGGGACAAGATCATCGACACCAATCTCACAGGGGCATTTCGCATGACGCGGGCACTCCTGCCCGACATGATCAGTCGCAAGTGGGGGCGGATCATCAATATTGGTTCCACAGCTGCCACAGTGGGCTGGAAAAACAATCCCGCTTATTGCGCGTCAAAGTCCGGGCTTCTCGGGCTCACGCGCTGTATCGCGCTTGAGGGTGCGCCCCATGGCGTGACCTGCACAATGATCTCCCCGACATGGGTTGAAACCGAACTGATGCGCCGCAATGTGGCTCAGCTTGCTACACTTGAAGGCAAAGGACGCGGCATGGAAGAGTTGATGGCGGAGATTGCGTCGCAAAATCCGCAAGGCCGCCTCATTCAACCGCAGGAGATTGCGGCACTTGCAGCCTTCCTGTGCACCGATGCGGCAAAGGGCGTCACCATGGAAAATATCCAGATCACGGGCGGGGCGCTGTGGTGAGGACGTTCATCAGTTCACTGACAATATTCAACTCCCACTAGGGCCTGTCCTCAAATACGGGATTCGCAAATCAGTTGAAGTGTGATTCATAGGGAACCTTCTTTGGAGGTTTTTGTGATGAAGCGCTATGGTTTGCGGGATGATCAGTTTGCACGGATCGAATTGTTGCTGCCGGG
>JANOXA010000013.1:0-55440 GCA_031418195.1 Hyphomicrobiales bacterium
CTTCTTCAACATACTCAACAAGACGCACACGCAAATCGTTCGACAAGGCTTGTGGCATGGTCGTTACCTCCAACAACCTTGAATCACTAAAAATCTGATTTGCATAGAACCAGATTCAAATCGACCGCTCGATGCTCTAGATTTCGAACGCATCCGAAGTTATGCGGAAAAAATGTCTGCAGATAGCGAGTATCAAATCAGGAACCGCGCACTGGTGAAAGCTTCAACGACAGCCTTAATAAATTAGCGGCAGGTTGTTGAACTAGACACTGTTTGCGTACTTGGCATAGACCAGCCTCTCGCTCGTCAAACCGATGAAAGGCAATAGCTTGATCGCCCAAATTAGTGGCTCGGGTGGGATGCAACTTAAATTTCTTCCACACTTTCAAGCTATGACGGACCGAAGCGTGGGTATCTTTGATGTTCATCCATCGAAAAACATGTGGATATCCCGCAAATTCTTTTTCAAGTGTAACCCAGGTGTAACCCAGAGCGACTTTGTGCGCTCATACCCGAAAAAGGAAAACCCGCTATCTCATTGAGATAACGGGTTTTTATTTGGTTGCGGGAGCCAGATTTGAACTGACGACCTTCAGGTTATGAGCCTGACGAGCTACCGGGCTGCTCCATCCCGCGTCAAGGGTGCTTAACACTGAGCGCTATGTATGTGGCCTTGGGGGGAAACGCAACCCTTTTCATCATCCCTTGTGAAACAAACTGCATCGCGCCGGAACAGGCCGGTAATCTGCTGTTAATCCATTAATTTATCTGGATTTTCATTTGGAAACTGTTTCGAAACCATCAGTTGTTATGGTCTGTTCATGACATGCGTTGCCCTCGAGCGGGGAAGTGTCAATGGGATGATCCGGGATTGGGTACTGCGTACCCGGGTTGCCAGTTTGTAAAGTGGGGAGCGTTCCGTCAGGACAGCTCCCCATTTGTTTTCAAGAATCCAATCAAACCTTCACGGGTTTGCCGGTTTGCCACGACACCGTAGCGGCATCAGCCAGAATGCCGGCCTGCAAACCATCAAAGCCCGAGGGCTTTGGATTGCGGTCACCGCTTTCAACCGCGTTGATGAACGTATTGAGTTCGTTGGTGTAGGCTTGGAAATAACGCTCCAAAAAGAAGTTCTGTACGGGGTCGGCTTGCGTGCCGCGCGCGTTGTGCAATTGCACCGTCGTGTTGTGCACGTTGGCGGCGGTGAGCAGGCCTTTTGAACCATGCACTTCCATGCGCTGGTCATAGCCATAGGTGGCACGGCGTGAATTGGTGATGACGGCAATGCGGCCTGATTTGGTTTGCATCTGGACGGATGCCGTATCAACGTCACCAGCTTCGCCAATACCCTTGTCGACCAGCGATGATCCTAGCGCTTGCACCACAACAAATTCTTCACCCATCAAAAAACGGGCCATGTCGAAATCGTGAATCATCATGTCGCGAAACAAGCCGCCTGATCCTTTGACGTAGGAGGGGGGTGGCGGGTTTGGATCGCGTGAAATGACGGTGACGATTTCGATTTCACCGACCGCACCAGAGCGCACGCGCTTTTCCAGTTCAGCAAAGTTCGGGTCAAAGCGGCGGTTGAAGCCGATCATCAAGGTGGATTTGTTCTTTTCCACCACCTTCAAGGTTTCGTGGATGGCATCCACAGCAAGCGACACCGGCTTTTCACACATGATGGCTTTGCCATTGTTGGAAGCCGCCTGAATTTGCTCGGCGTGAAAGCCCGTGGGCGAGCCGATCAACACCGCATCCACGTCCTTGGATTTCATGATCTCGTCAACCGACGCAACCTTGGCGCCATACTTGGCGGCGAGTTCCTCAGCGGCCTTTGGCATCGCATCGGCAATGAACGCGAGTTTCGCCTTGGGGTTTGCCGCGATGGTGGCCGAGTGCACTTTGCCAATGCGGCCAGCGCCAATGACGCCAAATCTGATCATGTGAAAATCTCCTTGAATTATTCTCCCTCCCCCTTGTGGGGAGGGCAGGGTCGGGTGGTGTTTGAACTTTGATTTGGATAATGCTTGAGTTCGGCTACGACTTCGACATGGCTTTTTTGAACGCCGTCATTTCATCTGCGGGCGCATGAACGACATATTCTGCCGTGGGCCATGCACCTGATCGTACTTCATCAACGAATGACTTGAATGCGCCAATGCGGATGTCCTGAAGCTTTGCGTATTCGGCTGCAAGGTCGGCGTATTTTTTTGAATGGCGCGGAACATGCCCGGCGTTGTAACCCAACACATCGCAGGCAAACAGATACTGGCAATCGCCGCCCTTGCCGCCCCCCATGGAGACGAGAAAGAGCTTGGTGTGCCGGGCAATCTCTTGCGTCACTTCGGGCGGCACGACTTCGATTTCAACGCCGAATGCACCTACTTCTTCATAACGCTTGCAGCGTTCGTAAACTTGCATGGCGCTATCGGCGGTTTTTCCAACGCCTTTGAAACCGCCTGTCCAGGTGCAATAATGTGGCACCAGACCAACGTGGCCAACCACCGGGATATAGTCTTTCGCCATCCGTTCCACCGTGTCAAAGGAGGCCGCGCAGTACACAGCGTCTGCACCTGCTTCCATCATCTTGAAGGCCCAGCGCATATAGTCATCGACTGATGCAGGTGCGGAATAAAGCGCCATGCCGGGAACCGCGAACAGAGTTGGTGCCACATCACGGAAGTGCTTCTGCACCAGCATTTCAGGTGGTACGGACACCATGTCGATCCCAGCCGCCTGCGCTGCTGCCAGCTCGTCCCACGTCTCGGTGCGCATCATCGTATACTGATACTTGCCTTTGTTGGCGCGTACGTCAGCCACCGTCGGTTTCTTGCGGGCCATGATTATCCTTTGAGCAGGGCTTTGAGTTGCACGGTTGAATCAGCAAGTTGTGCAGGGGCAGGGCTGATGCCCTTGGCAATCATCATCTCGGCGAGTTTCACATCGCGGGCAAAAGCGGTGCCAACGCCGATGCCACTTGCACCGATCAATCGTCCTTCGTCCGTGAGATGGAACATGACCATTGCGCCATCAGCACCCTGACGTGTCACTGTCACGGTCCCCATGTCAGGCATGCCTGCAACTTGCAGCGAGAGATCATATTGATCAGACCAGAACCATGGCATGGTTTGATGGGCCTTTGTGCCGCCCAACATGTTTTCGGCTGCGGTGGCGGCTTGCTCCTGGGCGCTGCGCCAGGCTTCAATACGAATCCGTCGTCCGCCAAAAGCCGCGTGAATGAACGAACAATTGTCACCCGCCGCATAAATATCGGGATCACTGCTTTGCAATTGGGCTGAACAGGCGATGCCGTTCTCGATTGCAAGTCCGGCGGCTTCGGCAAGTCTGGTTTCAGGTGCAGCGCCTATGCCTGCGATAATTGTATCGGCTGCAATCAATCGTCCATCATTCATATGCACCCCGGCAGGACTAAGATGGTTGAGGCTTGTGCCGATGAGCATGTCAACGCCAGCCGCCACATGTCGATCATGGACGTTGCGGGCGATGGCTTCCGGCACACCGCGCATCAGGATGCGGGGTTGCGCTTCAATCACGGAAACCAGGCAACCCCGCTTGGCCGCCGATGACGCCAATTCCAATCCGATAAATCCGCCGCCAACAATGGCAATGCGTTTTCCAGGCTGGAATTTTTCGCGCAAGACTTCTGCGTCTTTGAAATCCCGCAGGGTGAGTGCGAGATCACCGCCGGGGCAGGGCAAGCGGCGCGGCTTGGCACCCGTGGCGAGCAAGAGTTTGTGATAGGGCAAGACGTGGCCGTTGCCGAGCAAAACAGACTTCGCGGCGCGACCAATTGATGTGACCGCTGATCCGAGGATCGCGGTCACTTTTAGCGATGCAACAATGCTGTCGTCAAGCAGCCAAACCGGTTGCGGCGCTGCCGCTTCCGTGATGGATGATTTTGACAGCGGCGGACGATCATAGGGCAGCAGGGCTTCTTCGCTGACCAGTGTGATCGGGCCTACGTAGTTATTGGCACGCAAGTTGATGCAGGCCCTGGCACCCGCCATGCCGCCGCCAACAATGACCATCCCGACGTCAGGTCCAATTTCGGGCATCTCAAGCAATGTCGATCATGATTTTGCCACTCTCGATTTTCACAGGATAAGTGCGGAGGTTGATGCAAGCGGGCGCACCCTTGGCGGCACCCGTGGTATAGTCAAAGCGTCCATTGTGTTTAGGGCATTCGATGATGTGGTCCATCACCAAGCCATCTGCGAGATGAATCTTCTCATGGGTGCAAAGCCCGTCTGTGGCATAGTATTTGTCGTCAGGTGAACGATAGATGGCATAGGTTTTTCCAGCGTGGTCAAAGCGGCACACATCTTCATTGTCCACGTCTTCCGTGTTCAGGGTTTCAATCCATTGGGCCATGTCAAATCTCTCATTCTGCGGCAGCGGCAATTTGCTGGCCCATGATTTGGCCATGCAGGTCGGGGCGATACGGTTTGGCGGTCTTCGGCAATTCGCGCAACAGGAAATAATCCTCGCCGCGCATTTGCCTTTTCCACACCGGAATCATCTCCTTGTAGCAGGCCCACATGGAAGCTGTGGGGGCTGGAAGATCATGTTTGATCAATTCGTGCAGCCGGGGCAGGGCGTGATAGGGGATCATCGGGAACATGTGGTGCTCCACGTGGTAGTTCATGTTCCAATAGATGAAGCGTGAAATGGGATTGATGTAGACCGTGCGGGAATTCATCCGGTGGTCGAGAACATTGTCAGCAAGACCGCCGTGCTGCATCAAGCCAGTGAGAACATGATGCCAGGCCCCATATAGTCGGGGCAGGCCCACCAACATCAGCGGCAGAATGGATTGCGTATAGAGGGCCGCTGCAAGTGTGGCCGAATAGATCAACACCCATATGCGGGCGACCAGAATGACCTTGTGCCATTCCATCTTCGGAATGAATGTCTTCTCCTCGGCGGTGATCGTGCCAGTTGCATTGATAACCATCATCTTCATGGCATCCCAGGCATCCAGCACGCCAACATAGGCCAGCAAAACCTTGAACGCGACGGGCGGTCGCATCACTGCAATTTCAGGATCTAGACCGACGATGATTGTATCCGTATGGTGCCGTGTATGGCTCCACCGCCAGCGCGTGGGGTTGCGCATGATCATGAAGCAGGCAATCTGATAGACCGTGTCATTCATCCATACGGTTTTAAATGCCGTGCCGTGGCCACATTCATGCCAGCGTGAATCGGTGGCCGATCCATAGAGTACACCATAGGCCAACAGGGGCAGGGCAGCCCACCAGCTCGGCCAAAGATAAATCGCGAGACCTGCAAATACCGCCATCGCCCCCAGCCAAATCACCGTATCACGAATGGCCGGGCCATCGGTCCGCTTCATCAATTCCTTCAATTCTTTGCGGGGAATCTCTGTGTGATACCATTCAGCAGACTTCAACCCGTCCATCACGGCCTTGTCGGCATCAGTACCAATCAGGCCATAGTCACGATGTCCATAGTTGGCTGTGGGCGAAACCGCAGTCATGGTGTGCATCCTTGTTTGATCAGACGCTTTTAGAACGCTTGTTTCATCAGGGCAATGTTGTTATGATGGTTTATATCATCTCATATCAAATATTATCATAGTTTGCAGACCGATCAAAAACACATGGTGAAACGTCCTACATTGACTGACCTTGCCAAGTCCGCAG
Source organism: Hyphomicrobiales bacterium (assembly GCA_031418195.1). Lineage (GTDB taxonomy): Bacteria > Pseudomonadota > Alphaproteobacteria > Rhizobiales > Aestuariivirgaceae > Aestuariivirga. The sequence continues at coordinate 5,691 of JANOXA010000013.1, forward strand.
GCGTGAGTATCGCAACGGTTGACCGGGTCATCAACCGCAGGCTTCCCGTTACTGATGATACGGCACAGCGCGTTGTCACGGCGGCGGAGTCGATTGGCTATCATGCCACCAGTTTGTTGAAGCTGCGGATTGCTGAAACGCCCGTGCGTCGCTTTGGTTTCCTGCTGCAGAAGAAATACGCCTTCTATGAAAATTTCGGCCATGAACTTTTGTCGGCCACCAAGTCGGCCCGCGATATTGAAGGCAAGCCGGTTCTGGAATTCATGGAAGACCTTGATCCCGGTTTCATCGCCGGCCGCATCGAGGCCGTTGCTGCCAAAGTTGATGCGCTGGCCATGGTTGCCATGGATCACCCCTTGGTTATTCAAGCTGTCGAGAAAGTCATTGCCAAGGGAAAACCCATTTTCACCTTGTTGAGTCCGCTCAGCACCGAGGTGATCACAGGGCATCTTGGATTGGATTCGCGAAAATGCGGGCGCATTGCGGGTTGGGCAATCAGCCGCATTGTCAAATCGCCTGGCAGAATCGGCATACTTGTCGGCAGCCACCGCTATCTCAACCACGAAATCTCTGAAATCAGTTTCCGTGCATATATGCGAGAGCACGCTCCGCAACACCAGTTGATGGAACCTATCATCAATCTGGATGACGAGCGGATAGCCTATGAAGCGGTAACCATCATGCTTTCAAGTTATCCCGATCTTCGTGCCATCTATGTGGCAGGCGGCGGGCAGGATGGATTGATCAAGGCCTTGCGCGAGGTTGTTGGCAGGGAGCGGCCTGTGGCCGTGTGCAATGAAGTAACACCGACCACTCGCGCGGCCTTGCTCGACGGAATCATCGACCTGACATTGGCTACACCGATTGCCTCGCTTGCGACGCGCACTGTCAACAACATGATAGCGGCCTGTGATGACCGCCGCATTTCACCCCAGCAAAGCTTTGTGCCGCCGGAAATTTTTGTGAGTGAAAATCTTTAGTGGACTGTTGACAAGTCCTACCGTACTGGAAACCACCCTTCGAGGCCGCGAAGGCGCGGCACCTCAGGTTGAGGTGAATTCTCTAAAATCCCCCTTGCTGAGGATGATTTTTTAGCATCCCTCATGCTGAGGCGCTCGCTCTTGCGAGCCTCGAAGCATGCGCCCCAGAATAAAATTGGCAAGCCGCCAGTTCAGCACTCAAACCGAGAACGATGGCGAAGCTGCATTTGCCTCAACAATTTCACCGCACGTGGCACCCCACGCGCTGAATTTTTCACGCAGCATGACCAAAGATTGCCGACAGGGCTCCACATGGACCGCAAGTGCCGCCTCGGAAAAAAACAAGGCGCTATCCGATTCTTCTGTCAGGCATGTCAACTTGCTGTCACGGCTGTTGAAGCCCCAGCACAGCACATCGCTCCCCGCCGCATAAACCACAAGCGAGAGATTGAGGGGGAAGGCCGTGGCTTCACCACCCAGGGGATCAAACCTGTCATGCGCCATATCTGCTTTGCGCAAATTTATCTGGTTCTGCGCACCAAGTCGGTCAACATCATAGGCCCCCATCGGCGCTTTCGCCATGATGGAACACGCATTGTAGAGATTGACGGCGGGCACGGGAATGGCCAGCTCGCCTTTCTTGGCGGCACGGCGCAGCAGGGCTTCAATGCTGGAGCGGAATTTTGAAGGTTTCACACCTATCAGACCATAAGCTTCACGCCAGCCTGAAATTTGCGGATCATCAACCACCTGCTCTGGATCAAGAGCGCAAGCTGCAACCGCGTCTGCAAGCAACTTGTCAGCTTTGCCGTCGGCCAATGCAGCTCTCATGTTTGTGACGCGCATGCCAAAAACTGTCAAGGCCGGAAAAGTTTCAAACAAGTCATTGGCACAGGTAAACTTCACAGCGGCACGTGCTGCAATGTCTTGGTGCGAATCGGGCCTGCCTTGTATTTTTCGTCGTGCAGCATCAACAACTTGTGCACCCGGTGATGATGGCGCGCCGAGATGTTGGGAAACATGTGGTGGACCTGATGATAACCATCATTCCACGGATGCCAGAGCAGATGATGGATGAAACCATCATTGGTATAGGTCGATTCGAATTCTGTTTCTCCCCTTTCATAATCGTGCTCTTCAGCTTCGGCAATCGAGCGCAGAACCGGCAAGCTGACCAGCATCGGCACCAGCCAGAACAGCGCCCACATCAGCACTGCGTATTCCACACCGAACAGCAAAGACAGTGGCAGAATGAAAACCGCAAGATGCCAAAGCGCCCAAGACCCCAGCATGCTGAAAGACTTGCTGCCGATTTCTGTATAGTACACCAGATTGTATTGTGGCAGCCAGCGCAGCACCGCACGCATGATGGCCCACTTGGTTGAAAGGTCAACGTCACCCAAGCCCATGGAAGCAAATCGTCGTTTGCAAGGGTCTTGCTCACCGGCATAGGTGCCGTGATGGATGAAGTGGCCTTTGCGATAGGTTTCGACGGTTCCCATGGTGGGGTAGGATACAAAGCAATTCGCAACCAGATCATTGACCTGCTTTTTTTCCTTTTGCCAACACCAATGGGACGCATCGTGTACCATGAGTTCGAGGCCCCTGATTTGCCGCGCAATCAACAAAAGCCCCAAGATATAGCAAATGGCACCCGCCACGACATTCATCCGCCAAACCGCAATGCACAGTACTGCCACGGTAACGATGGAGGCAAAATACATGACACAATCAAACAGGCTGCCTAACAGGGAAGTCTCTTCAAATGCCTTTAGACGGGCCTGTACGGGATCAGGCAAATGATTGGTGGAATAGCCTCGGCTCATGCCGCGTCGGCGACTTGATCTGACTTTGCCCTTGAGCTCTTTTGCTGAGGCATTGATTCCGCGCCCACGCGAAAATTCACAAACCAATCCATCGTCCATACGCATCTCCTTTGGAGAAAACCCCCAAACCAAAGACACACGGCCATGCAACTTCGCACAGGGCGAACGACAAGGTCATTCGAATATTGCGTCAACCGGGCCCCCGGTATCCGCAGCAATCAACGCATCTTTTTTCGCAGGTAACTCCAACATCCCCGCGCAAAAATTAAGATTAAATTAACCAGTCCAACAGTCAAGAAAAAGCGGTCCAGAATAACAAAATCTTGGTAAATTGGTTAATCTCGACGGGATTTCTGCAACCAGAGAGAGACGCTAATTGAAATATTTTTTGGATTTGGGCAAAACTGATGAACACTGAATTTGAGCCGGGACTCAATGCTGACGTGGCCTATTTCAAAAATGCTGTCTTGGCTCAGACAGCACCGCTGCAACCTGCAATAACCCTGTTGACAGCACATCCAGTTTCAAATTTGGGGCAAGATATTCTGGCGATTTACAACCGTTTGGGCGGTCTTTTGACTGTGCTTGCCAAGATTGCCCAAGTTCCTGCCGAATCGGCATTGGCAATCTGGTTGGTCGAAAGCGGCCCCTACGGCTTTCAGGAAACACGCCCCTTGTTGCGGTTTGAAGTCCATAAGTTCTGGCAGCACTGGGGCAAGGCCCATCCCGAGATTTTTGACAGGTATTTTAAGTTTGGCAGCAATGGTGGAGTCCCGGGAAGCAGCTGGAGCAACCATAAAGTTCTCGATCCAATCATGTATGAATGGCAAGCCATCCATGGCGACCAAGAGACGGAGTACCGGACATTTGATTTGGCATGCGCTTTGGCTGACAGGGAATCGGCCTGTCTCTCATCCAGCTTCGGCGGACCGCAAATTCTGGGATCCAATCATGACAGGCTCGGTTACAGCAGTGCACAGGAATTGTTTGCGGCGTTTGCCAAATCAGAACGCTGGCATGTCTGCGGATTTTTTGACTTTTGCCAAAGTCACGGACTGCTGGAAGTTCTGCGCAAGTGTGAATGGCATCAGTTTGCAAAAATCTATAACGGACCAGGTCAAGCCGACGTCTATGCCGAGCGTATCAATAATGCCCATGGAGCAAGCCTTGCCCTGCTGAAGGGACTGCCGGAACCAATTGAATTTTTTGATTTTGAGGCTTTCACAGTTTTTTTTCAGTCACTCGGCGTGAAAAATTTCAAGGCCCACGAATTCCTGATCAAGGGAACTTTTCACAGCACTGTTTCCCATCGTGCCCATGGCCTGAACACCTTGCCGCCCGCCGAATGCTGGCAAAATATCGCGGCCTTGGCGCGTCTATTGGATAAAGTGAGAGACAGGGTCGATGCGCCCATCGTGCTTACCAGCATTTTCCGCAACGCCGAATATAACGCGGCTGTTGGCGGCTCAGCCGCGAGTCGTCACATGCAATTTTCCGCCGTCGATTTCAAAATCAAAAACCGACTGGGCCCGCAGCAATGGTGTGGCATGTTGCGCAACCTGCGCCGTGACGGTCTGTTCACAGGCTGCATTGGCCAGCATGACGATACAGTGCATCTTGATCTGCGATCAAATAATGTGGATTTCTGACAGACTCTTTTCAAGCGTTCGAAACACTGGCGCACAAAAGTTTCACATCTGCCAGAAACCGCTTTGCCTTTTCCGACATGCCTGGTTCTTGAAGCCGTGCATTCACCCACCCCAGATAAGTCAGTCCACGGAGCAACATCATCAGCGGCAGCGCAGCCAAATCAATTGTCCGCAATGGTCGAATGCTCACGTATCCCTGCAACAAGGCATCGCGCAATGCACTATAATCCTGCTCATGGATATTCTTGATCAGTGCCGTCGCCAGATCAAACATGCGATAGCCAACGCCACAGTCATCAAAGTCGATAAAGCAGACATTTGAACCATTTACGAGAATGTTCTCGCGGGCCAGATCAGCATGGATCAATCCCCTGTCTGCGCCTTCACGTTCGTAGCCTTGCAATTGTCGCGAGCAATCGCGTCGTAGACAGCAAAGCCATTCACGCTCTTCCAGCGAGAGATTTTCGCATTCCCAGAACCGTCCCCAAAATGGCTGTGGTCCCACCAATCCATTGCGATCCCAGGATGGTCGCTGAAACGTAGGCGATGGCTGCCAAGCGTCGGAGAGCAGGTGAAGTTGCGCCAGCTTCACCCCAATCTCCCGCATCAATTCTGTTCGCTGCTGGCCCTTGTGTTGCAGCGGCAGGTGAGAAGCGCCAAAGGGCTGGCCCGGCAACCAACTGAGCAGGCTGAAAAGGCGATCTGCGCCACCTGGATTTTTCTGCTGCACAACCAGACCACCAGAACGCGTGATAGCAGGTCGCGGCACGACAAATCCTTTGCCCGACAACATGGCCATCCACTCAAGTTCTGAGTGTATCACTTTCTCGTTGTGGTAGCCCGCCCTGTGCAGGCGCAAGGCATGGGGGCCGTGAACCGTATCGACTTTGAAAACGATGTTTTCCCGTTGCACGACAAGTTGGGGTGAACCTGAAATGATTGGCCAATGTCGAATGGCCATCTTGGCAAGATCAAGGGCCTCGACTGGATTCATCAGAATGTCGCGAGCACATCATCGAGAGTAGACAATAGGATATCAGCTTCGGTCACACCAAATTGTAGGGGCGGCCGGATTTTCAAAACACTGTAGTCATGGCCGTTGCTGCCCATCAACACGCCGCGCTGCCGCATCTCGTTGACAATCTGGTCAACGGTCGGGCGCGCCGAAGTTTTGGTTCGGCGATCGCTCACCAATTCAACGCCGATGGCCAGCCCTGATCCGCGCACATCGCCAATCAACGCATGCTTGCCAGCCAGCTTACGCAATCCGGCCAGCAGATATGTCCCTGTCGCCGCTGCTTTCGATTGCAAATTTTCTTGTTCTAAAACATCCAGCACGGCACTGGCCGCTGCACAGGAAACCGGATTGCCGCCAAACGTGTTGAAATATTTGAAGGCCTTGCGAAATTCCGACATCACGTCGAAGGACGTTGCAACAGCAGCCACCGGATGGCCATTGCCTATGGGTTTTCCCATCGTCACGATGTCAGGCTTCAGCCCAATACGATCATAACCCCAGAAATGACTGCCGATGCGCCCAAAACCGGGTTGCACTTCATCGGCAATGATAACGCCACCATGCTTGTGTACAATGGCAGCGGCTTGATCGAGAAACCCGAACGGCAAATCCGGAAAGCCTTCATTCACGAAGAACGGACAAATGATGATTCCCGAAACACCATGGCCGCCTTCATTCAATGACAGACAGGCAAGTTCCACCTCGTGGGCAAATGCCGTCGCAAAATCAGCACCCTTGTTCTGGCCCAATGGTCGATAAGAGTCCGGAGCCGGCACATGCCTGATATGCGATGAAAATCCGCCCAGAGGCGGCGAAGTGATTGAGAGTTGGGAAACCGCTGAAGTATTGCCGTGGTAGGTGTGATTTGTGGCAATGATTCCGGTCTTTCCAGTCACCGCTTGCGCCATGCGCAGCGCAATGTCGTTGGCCTCGCTGCCGGTGCATACCATGATGGCAGTGGAAATCTCCTCATGCAAATAGCCCGTCAACCTCTCCACATAGTCCAGAATGCCCGCATGCAAATAACGGGTATGGGTGTTGAGTTGTCGGGCCTGACTGCAAATCGCCTCAACCACCTGCGGATGGCAATGGCCCACATGGGGAACATTGTTGTAGCAATCAAGATACTTGCGTCCACACGCATCATAAACCCACGTGCCTTCGCCTCTCACAAGGTGCAACGGCTCATCGTAAAACAGTCGCACATGCGGGCCCAGTAGTTTGGTGCGGCGATCCAAAAGAATTTGGTCTTGCGGAGTCATCAAGAGTTCATCCAGGAGGGCAGGTTTTGTTTCAAACAGAACTATTGCCTGAAACAGCATGCGCCGCAACTTTGATTGTCAGGGCAGGCTTGCGCTTTCTCTTTCCAAATGTTTAAGCTGCGCAAAAGCAGGGGATCAACATGGCAGGCAAAATCTTGGCAGAACTGATTGCAGCAGGCATCGAACTGCCAACAGCCGCCATTCCGGTGGCCAATTACGTGCCCGTCGCATTGAGCGGCAACCTGGCATTTGTCTCTGGTCAAGTTTCCATGTGGAACGGCGAAGTCAGGCATGTTGGGCGTCTAGGACAAAGCATCAGTATTGACCAGGGACAAGACGCGGCAAAACTCTGCGCCCTGAACATTATCGCGCAATTGCAATTGGCACTTGGTGATCTGGACCGGGTGGTCCGCTGCATCAAGCTCAACATTTTTGTGAACTCCACGCCGGATTTCACGGATCAGCCAAAAGTCGGCAATGGCGCTTCCAATCTGATGGTGCAGGTTTTCGGCGAAGCCGGAAAGCATGCTCGCGCCGCCGTTGGCATGGCCCAACTGCCATTGGGGGTGGCAGTTGAAGTGGATGGGTTGTTTGAAATTCGCTGAGCACACCTGCTCATGTTCTGGCGTCGCGCAGATCAGCAAAATAATTGTCACTCCCCAACTGACCACCCTTCAGCGCGAGTTCAATGCCATTCAACTTGGCAATAGAACTGTGGGCAAGACAAAGTGGTGAGCCGGGAGTTGCCGGAAGGGGACGGCGAAGTGTCAGGGCATGCACATCGAGTTGCAACACTGCATGACTGGAACTGTCGCCACCAGCAATGATGGCGCGACGGATTTTGGTTTTCTCCAATAATTGACGGAGGATCAGACCAAGACGTTCGCCGATTTTTTGGCGTGCCGCCGGAATCACATTCAGCTCGTGGCCTGCATCGCTTGAACTTCCAAGTGCTGTATGGATGAGCGGGCTTCGTCCCGTGTCGAGAACCATAAGGGCAGAATCAACGCATTGCTGTTGAAGCCGGCCATCATCATCGCTGGCCAGTCCCAGGGCTGAAACGGACAGGGCCTCAAAGCCCTGCAATTGCGCCTGCCGGATTTGCCGTTCTGTGGTGGGTGAAACGCTGCCGGAAACCACAATGGTTTGTGCGCAAGGTTGCAAGGGTTCAAAAGTCAACGAACGCAACGATTGATCATTGGCGGCTGCCATTGCCCTTGCCAGTGCATACTCTACGCCAGAAGATCCGGCGATGAAAAGTGATGAGTCCCGATGCAGTGCCAACAGTTTCTGCCCCGCCAGCAACTGGCTTGCCATGTCATAAACGTCAAGCAAACCAATGCCTTGATCCGGCCAGCTTTCGCTTGCAAGTGCAATCGGCAATTCCGTTTGCCTCGCCAGATGCAGCCGCAGATCAGCTTCATCCATCGGCGTAACCGGATGTCGCGCCATCACAGGATGACGGTCGATCCGGTGGACTTGACCCTGATAGGCGGCAAACAATTGCCCGGCAAATGTATAGCGCTTGAGTTGCGGTGCCCCTACCAGCAAAGGTATCATCGACTGATTGAAAACCTTCGCACCGATCTCAATAGCCCGACCGATATTGCCGATAGCAGGGCTGGAATCAAAAGTTGAACAGACCTTGTAGTGATTGAATTTCGCATCCAGCGAACGCAACCATTCAAACAACGGCGGCAAATTTGTATTCATCCATGCAGGCGATTGGCTGCGACTGCAGCCTGCAAGGCCCATACCTTGAAATTTGGAAAACGGCGCAAATTCCGACGCTGTGGGAATGCGGGTAAACAGAACAGTCTCTATGCCATTCAGTCCCAATGACTCCATCACGTCGGTGGACCCGGTGAAGTCATCACCATAAAAGCTGACAAGCCTGCTCATGCACTTTTTCCATCTGAAAAATGGGCAATGGATTGGGCGAGCTCCGGATGTTGCTTGGCATATTCCGGCAAGGGCACGCCAGCCACGGAAGCGTCCCAGGCTTGACGCACGGCCTTGACGCCCGCCCCAGCACCTCCCGGATGCGAAACAATTCCGCCACCGCAGAGATACATCAAGTCCAGGCTGCGGCCCGTGCGCTCGAAAGTATCCGGAGCTTGCCCGCCCCATTGACCTGAACCAGCAACCGGCAGGGCGCAATCGCGGGGTTCGAACAAGGGCGTTGAAACCGCATGGAATGAGGCCACAAAACTCTCATCAGGTTCCCAATACTTCACCCGGATGCCATTGATCTGAAACTGGTCAACACCCAAGAGACGCCAGAATTGTTGCCATACCTTGAAATCCATGCCGAGGCCGGGATGACGCGTCAGCATGTCCCAGCCATTGCGGTGCGCATGCAGCACAAGGCCACTGCGCTTGCGCAAAAACGCCATGGCCCCAAAACCGATGGAATTGATATTGACCACAGCGCAATTGCCTCCGTGCTTCAATACAACATCATGATTGCGCATCATCACATCAGGATCCGTGGCAGATATGCCCCACGCATACATGATTTTCTTTCCAAACTTTAGCTCGTGATCATGGATCATCGGCATGATGGCTTTCACCCGGGCTTCAAGCGGTGAATAAACCGGCGACATCAGTTTTTCATCATCCTTGATGAAATCCACATCTGCATCGATCACTTGTTTCACCAACTCGGCAGTTTCATGCGGACGCAGACCCAATGCTGGTTTGATGATGGTTCCGATGATCGGGCGATCATAAACCCCCGTCAATCGGCGACTGCCAGTCACACCAAATTGCGGGCCGGGCCAAGCCTTGCCAAAAGCTGGCGGCAGTTTCATGTCGACGACACGAATGCCGCTGAAGCCCTTGATGGCGAATACGCCCCCTATGGCAATCGTCATCAAGGCAGCCAGATCAGTGCCAACAGCTTCAAACGGAAAAGCGATGTCAGCCTCGGCCCGGTTGAACGGACCTGACTCTGAAGTCGGAAATGAAGGCGTCGTCGCAGCAGGCAAATTGCGCATGGCCACCACCCGTGCAGCAACCCGGCTTTTCAATTCCTCGGTCTCGCCTGGCACGGCAACAAATGTACCCGTCGATTGGTCACTGGCAATCTTGTCGGCCAGTTTTTCCGGGCTTTCGGGAGTTTCGATGAGATAGGTGAGAATAATCTTCTTGTGGTCTGTCATGAAATCAATCCAGCAATTCCTCAAGCATAACGGTCCGGTTTTCCACAGCAGATTGGTAAACAGCTTCGACGAGAGCAAAAGTCTTGAGATTGTCGCGGCCTGATGTTTCGGGTTCGCGGCCCTGCAAAAGACAATCCACCCAATGTTGCTGGATCAAAGCAACACTTTCCTGGATATTGTGCCACGGCCTTGCAGCCCACGGCAACAGGAGCGGCGAAACATCCGTTGTTGTTGTTGCACCATTTCGCGTGATACTGAGTTGATAATTTGCACCCAGCCTCAGTGAACCTTGGCTGCCGTCAATCTCGATCAACGTCTGCGGGAAAAGCTCACTCTCCAATTGCGTGGCATAAGAACAATCCACGATGCATGCAACACCGTTGCCGTGATCCAGCAAGATGGTAGCCACATCCTCGCCTTTGATCTCCGGGTTCACCCGTTTGATCCGTGCACTGACGTTTAATACGTCTCCCAAAAGGTATCGCGCCACATCCAGGGCATGTATCCCCAAGTCTTCAACAATAAACCGCTTGCCCTCAGCAAGATAGGGTTGGCCGGAAAACACATCAAAAGCCGAGCGGAAGGAAACCCGACCCCAAAACACTTCACCAAGATCACCCGACGCAATCACTTCTTTGGCCCTTTGAATGGGCGACTGCCAGCGGAAATTCTCGTGCACCATCATCCGCACACCTGCCGCGTCACAGGCCGCCACCATGGCTTTGGCATCGATCAATGACGGAGCAATCGGCTTTTGACAAATCACATGCACACCATGCCGCGCTGCCAATTCAACCAAGGCCCGGTGACTGGCGGCCGTTGTTGCGACATCAACAAAATCGAGATCCTCAACTGCCAGCATTTCTTCCGCATCGGCATAGCTTTGCGCAATGGAAAACTGCTCACCGACGGCCCCAAGTCGGTCTGCATTCGAGTCACAAATCGCGACAATGTCAGCATCCCTGGCATCCCGCCAACCATGCAGATGATTGACTGCAAAAAAACCACACCCAATCAAACCACCCCGTAATGCGTGAACCATTTTGCATTCCATTATTATTCGACATTCAAGGAATAGCTCTTTGCACGAAAATGGAAAGTAGATTTGCGTTGGAAATATTATTCATTCGATAATCAGTTGGATTATGTCTAAGCGGTCGTCATGACCACACCCAATGATTTTGAGATTTTTCTGGTGGCTGCACCGGGACTTGAGGCTGAATTGCTGGCTGAGACCCAAAGCCTCAATTTCAGAAATGTTAAATCCATTCCCGGTGGTGTGCAATTCATGGGCAAATGGCCTGAAGTCTGGCGCGCCAGCCTGCAGATCCGCGGTGCCAGCCGCATTCTGGCCCGCATCGGTTCATTCCGTGCCATGCATCTCGCCCAACTCGACAAACGCGCCCGCAAATTTCCGTGGGCTGACATTTTGCGGAAGGATGTTCCGGTCAGGGTCGAATTCACCTGCAAGAAATCGCGGATTTATCATGCAGGTGCCGCAGCCGAACGGGTTGAAACCGCCATTCGCGAGGAGTTCGGCGCACCCATTGAGCATGATGCCGATCTTTGCATCAAGGCCCGCATTGAAGATGATCTCTGCACCTTCAGCATCGATACATCAGGTGAAGGCCTGCACAAGCGGGGTTTCAAGGAAGCCATTGCCAAGGCTCCCATGCGCGAAACCTTGGCCTCACTGTTTCTGCGCCGCTGTGGCTATCAAGGACTTGAACCTGTCTTGGACCCGATGTGTGGCTCCGGCACATTTGTGATCGAAGCGGCGGAAATCGCAGCGGGCCTGATGCCGGGGCGCGGGCGACATTTTGCTTTTGAGCAACTGGCCAATTTTGATGAGGCGAAGTGGCGCACAATGTCAGCAGCAATGCCGAAGATAACGCTGCCCTTCATGTTCCACGGCAGCGACCGCGATGCAGGGGCCATCAAGGCCAGCCTTGCCAATGCCGAACGGGCAGGCGTTTCGGCCTTCACACATTTTCAAAGGAGGACCATCAGCGAACTTGCAGCCCCCGAAGGCCTGCCCGGACTGGTCATCGTCAATCCGCCTTTCGGCACACGCATTGGCGACAAGAAACCCTTGCACGCACTTTACGGCGCATTGGGCAATACACTTAAAACCAAGTTTGCTGGCTGGCGGGTGGGATTGGTGACAACCGAGCCCGCCCTCGCCAAATCAACAGGCCTGCCGTTTCACGATCCCGGTCGCAGCATCTCCCATGGCGGTTTGAAAGTGTTGCTGTTTCAAACTTCAAAACTGCCATAAACCAAGCAAGAGAATAGCCAGAGGAACACCACATGACATTCAAAGCACTGCTGGTTGAAAAAGCTGCCGACGGAAAAACCTCGGCGCACGTCCGCGCCCTTTCCACCGAACAATTGCCACCGGGAAACGTGCTGGTCGATGTCGAATATTCCACGCTGAACTTCAAGGACGGACTTTGCCTTGGGGCAGGGGGCGGCCTGGTTCGCACCTATCCCCATGTGCCGGGAATAGACTTTGCCGGCACTGTCAGTTCATCGGATGATCCACGCTACAAGCCAGTCGATAAAGTTATCCTCACGGGTTGGCACGTCGGCGAATCCCATTGGGGCGGTTATGCCGAAAAGGCCAGGGTCAACGCCGACTGGCTTGTACCGTTGCCCAAAGGACTGACCACACGGCAAGCCATGGCCATCGGCACGGCAGGCCTTTCAGCCATGTTTGCCATACAGTCGCTGGAAAAACACGGGTTGAAGCCAGGCGATGGACCCGTGCTGGTGACCGGAGCTTCCGGCGGTGTTGGTTCGGTTGCCGTCGCCTTGTTGGCTGCGGCTGGCTACGAAGTGGCGGCCGTCACTGGTCGGCCAGAAACCGCTGACTATTTGAAGTCCTTGGGTGCCAGCCAGATCATCGCCCGTGAGACCATTTCAGAAACCGTCAAGCGCCCGCTTGAAGCCGAAACCTGGGCGGGATGCATCGATGCAGTTGGTGGCGCCATGTTGGCGCGGGTTTTGGGACAAATGAAATATGGCACAAGTGTTGCCGCCGTTGGATTGGCCGCCGGTGCCGCCCTGCCTGCAACAGTCATCCCGTTTCTGCTGCGCGGCATCAATATATTGGGCATCGATAGCGTGATGCGCCCCTATGAGGACCGCGTTCAAGCTTGGGCAAAACTGGCTGGATTGTTGCCGCTGGAAAAGTTGCAAGCCATGATTGTGCCCGCAACATTGGCAGATCTGCCAAAATTGGGCGAAGCGATTTTGCAAGGTCAAGTGCGTGGTCGCGTTGTTGTGGATGTTAGGGCCTAAAGTATTCGGCGCAACACAATCGGCAAGGCAATCGCCACAATCAGCAGGCAGCCGATGGTGACACTGATCACGATGCCTGGCACATTGATCAGCGAAAGCGCCAGCGTGGCAAAGCCCAGCACAAACACCGCCAACACCACCCCGCCAATTGTGCCTGTGCCGCCAGAAATCGATACACCACCGAGTATCACCATCGTGATGATTTCAAGCTCCCAGCCCAAAGCGATGTTTGGCCGCGTGGAACCAATGCGCGAGGTCAGCAGAAAAGCCGCCAAGCCCGCCATCAGCCCTGTCAACACAAACAACATCAGTTTCATGCGGTCAACGCGAATGCCGGAAAACTGCGCCGCCACCGGATTATTGCCGATGGCATAAAGTCTTCGTCCGGTTGCGGTTTGTGAAAGGAAAATCCCAAAAACCAGCGCCAGCAGCAAAAACAGCGCAAAGGAATAGGGAACGGGCGGCCACTTCAACAGATAGCCTTGGCCAATCGTAGAAAATCCGGCAGGATAAGTGGTGACGGCCTGATCGCCCAGAACAACTTGCGCAATGCCGCGAAACAACGACATGGTGCCGATTGTCACGACGATGGAAGGCAGCCCCAGCCGGGTCACCAGCAAACCATTGAACAGCCCGCACACCGCACCCACCGCAATACCGATAAGCGCCAATGGCACCGGGCCAAAACCCAAACCTGCACAAAGCCCCATGGCGAGGGAAGACAATGAAATAATTGCCGCCACCGACAGGTCAATCTCGCGGGTCAGTATCAACAGCGCCATGGGCAGCGCAATGATAGCTTTTTCGGAAAAATTGAAAGTCGCATCCGACAAGGTCCAGATATCAAGAAAGTAAGGCGAAATCCATGTGCCCACCGCGAGAACTGCAAGCAACAGCAATGCCAAAATGAATTCCCAGCGCAACAGAATGTCGCTCCAGCGGAACGCTGCCTTGTCCAGAACTTCATAACGTGGTGCCGTGCTCATGCAATGCCTCCGGCATTTTTCCGGGCTTCCGGCAAAATAAGTTTACCCGCCCGCTTTTCGCTTCGTGCATTGACGATCACCGCAGCCAGAATCACGGCACCTGAAATCGCCATCTGCCAGAACGGTGAAACATTGATGACCGGCAGGGCATTCACCACAACACCCAGAAACAAGGCACCAAGCAGGGCACCCGCCACGGTGCCAAGGCCACCCGCAATGGAAACCCCGCCGATCACGCAAGCCGCAATGATGGTGAGTTCGAAACCATTGGCAATGTCCACGTAGGCGATGCCATAGCGCGACACCCACATGGCTCCGCACAGGCCCGATACCGCGCCTGCGAGGCCATAGACCAGCAACAGATGCCGCGGAATATTGATGCCGCAAAAGCGCGCCGCAACCGGATTGCCACCGATGGCATAGAGCGAGCGGCCGACGGCACTGTGGTTGAGGAACACATAGAATGCACCACTGACCAAAACCGACAACCAGACCAGAATATGGATACCCAGCAGTGTTGTTTTGGGGAAAGCCACAAAGGCGGGTGACATGTCATCAGAAGTCAGCCACGCGCCACCAGCGATGACAAAAATCATCCCCCGGTAAATCGCCAATGTGCCGAGTGTGACGACAATAGGCGGAATATTGAGATAGGCCACCAATCCGCCATTGATCAACCCAAGACCAGTGCCAACCACAGTGGCCAACAGCAAGACCAGGGGCATGGGAACGCTTGGAAATGCCGCCGCAAACAGGGCGGCCACCATGCCAGTCAAAGCCAGATTGGAGGCGACTGAAAGATCGATGCCGCGGGTCAGGATGATGGCCATTTGGGCCAGCGCCAGCATGAACAAAAACGAAGTGTCGATCAACATGGCGTAAAGACTGTCAAAGCCGAGAAACACTGGTGCCCGAATGCCAACAGCAATGATCAGCGCCAAGACGATCAGCGCCAGTGCAGCTTCGCGGGAACGCAACAGCTTCATGCGGCCTTCTCCGCAGCAGCACCCGTCGCTGCCGATACAATCTGCTCACGTGTCGCTTCTTGACGGGCATATCGCGCAACGATCCGCCCCTCTGCCATCACAATGATGTTATCTGACATGCCGATGATCTCGGGCAATTCAGATGAAACGAGAATGATGGCCAATCCCTTTTGCGCAAGTTCGCTCATCAACGTGTGAACCGCCGCTTTCGAACCGATATCAATGCCCTTGGTCGGTTCATCCAAAATCAGGATGGTGGGGTTTGAAGCCAGCCATTTGGCGATCACCACTTTTTGCTGGTTGCCGCCCGACAAATCACCAATGCGCTGGTCCCAGTTGGCCGCTTTCACTTCCAGTGAATGCCCAAGTCCTCTGGTGGCTGCCAACTCCTTGTCGCGTGACAGAAACCCCCGCACCACATGTTGGTGCAATGAAGCCAGGGTGGTATTTTCACGCACCCCCATGGGCAAGATTCCGCCCTGCACCTGACGGTCCTCAGGCACATAGGAAATGCCGAGGTCGATGGCGTCTGACGGCAGCTGGATTTTCACGGCCTGGCCGCGCAGCTTGATAGAACCACGGATTGTCGTGCCAATGCCGAAAAGTGCTTGCATGGCCTCTGAACGACCAGCCCCCACCAAACCGTAGAAGCCAAGGATTTCTCCCTTGCGAACGTCGAAAGAAATATCGGCAAATTCGGTGGCGTTGGACAAGCCTTCGACCTGCAACACCAGTTCGCCAAGCCTTGCTTCCCGTTTCGGATAGATTTGGTCCACGGGACGACCTACCATCAGGCGCACCAGGTCGTTCTGCGTCACGTCTTTGATTGCTCCGTCACCGACTTTTTCACCGTCGCGCAAACACACCCAACGATCCGCCACACGGAAAATTTCGTCAAACTTGTGGGAGATGAAAAGAATGGCGCGGCCTTCGGCTTTCAGGCGATCAACGATGCGAAACAGCTCATCGATTTCGCGGGCGGAAAGCGAGGCGGTGGGTTCATCCATGATGACAATGCGCGAGTCATGCGAAAGCGCCCTCGCAATCGATACGAGATGTTTTTGTGCAACGCCCAACCGCTTAAGCAGGGTTGCCGGATCAATTTCGGCTTCAATCGAGTTGAGGATGGTTTTTGCCCGCTGCATCATCGCGGACCAATCAACCAGGCCGGATTTCTTGCGCGGTGCATGACCCATGAAAATATTTTCCGCCACCGTAAGCTCGTCAAACATAGCGGTTTCCTGATGGATGGCGGTAATGCCGACTTTCCATGAATCAGCGGGACTGATGAAGGATTGCGGCTTGCCGTTCACTTCCATGCTTCCGGCATCCGGGCGGTAAATGCCGGTCAGCAATTTCACGACTGTCGATTTGCCAGCCCCATTCTCGCCGATCAATGCCGTGACCTCGCCAGCCGCCAGTTCAAAGCCGACATCATGCAAAGCCCGAACGCCGGGGAAGGATTTGGAAAGGCCGGTGAGTTTCAACATGGGGTTTTGGTTCAGTAGCTCGATTATATGATCAAATTTAACTTTCTTCTCCCCTTGTGGGGAGGGCCGGGGTGGGGGTCGCTCCGGCAGTTGAAGTGAAGTTAGAATTATTTGCAATGACAACGGTCTGAGCGACCCCCACCCTAACCCTCCCCACAAGGGAGAGGGAATGATTGAGCGAATTGCCACAACAATTGCTCCAATCATAAAGCCCGGAATTACGGCATGTGAAATACACCACCCGATTCTCCAACCGGGCAGTGCACCACTGTCAAGTCAATCAGAATATCTTCGAAAATTGCTCGATATTCGATTTGTCGAAGGTGAACGGATCAGCCATGGCGGCATCGCCGTCGGGACCGATCTTGATGTCGCCCATGCGGCCAGCGGCAACAGCTGTATCTGCCGCACCGGTTGCCGTTCCCCTGACAAGGGCAATGGCAATCATGGTTGCAGTATAGCCAAGGTCGATGGGGTTCCAGATGGCGAATGTGTCAGTGGAACCGTTGAGAACGGCACTCTTCATTTCAGAAGGCAAACCAAGCCCCGACACATAAACCTTGCCAACGAGCCCAGCATCTTCCACAGCCTTTGCCGCAGCAACGATACCGACTGACGTTGGCGCGATGATGCCCTTCAGGTTTGGGAAGGCTTTCAGCAAGCCTTGGGTTTCGCGGTAGCTCTTGTCAGCCACATCGTCACCATAAACTGTCGACACCAGTGTCATTTTGGCATATTCAGGCTTCGCCCATTCCTTCTTCATTTCCTCGATCCAGATATTCTGGTTCGTGGCCTGGGCGGTGGCGGAAAGGATGGCCACTTCGCCTTCGTTCTTCAAGGTCTTGGCCATCATCTGCACGCATTTCGAACCGATCAGCGCATTGTTTGATGGATTGAGATGCATGATGCGGCCTTCCTTGGCTACGCCCGAGTCGAAGGAAATCACCTTGATGCCGCGTTCCATGGCTTTCTTGCACACGGGCACAAGGGCATTTGGATCGTTGGCGGAAATCACAATGGCATCGACCTTCTGGGCAATGAGTGAATCGATGACGGCAATTTGTTCTTCGGCCGTTGTCTTGGTGGGACCTGTGTAAATCAGTTCCACCCCACCCGCTTCCTTGGCGGCTTCCATGCCGCCGTCACGGCAGGCATCAAAGAAGCCAATGCCGAGGGCTTTGACGACCATGGCCACGCGAATGTCAGCAGCTTGCGCGACTGTCGAGAAGGCCAGCGGGCTGGCACCAGCGGCAATACCGGCGGCGAAAAATTTCAGGGTATCACGGCGATTTTTTACAAGCATGTAGTCCTCCCATATTTTGACATTGGAATGCGCTGGGCATTCCGGTTTGCACGTTTTCATCCGCAGTTTTCACGCTGCTGCTGAAACCGAATTCTGTTGTTCCCCCACAATCATTACTTCAACGCCCGCATCCCGCAATGTGCCAAGCATGGCCGCAGGGGCAGCACTGTCTGTTATCAGCGTATGCACCCGCGCCAGATTGCATACTGCTATTGAACCGCGCGGTTCAAACTTCGACGAGTCCGCAATGACGATCAGTTTTTCAGCTCGTGACAACAGCTTGGCCTCGGCCCTGGCAATCAGCGGGTCACCTTCGACAATGCCAAGTGGCGTAACGGCATAACAGCTCATGAACATTTTGGACGCCGTGAAATGCTGGATGGCATCTTCGTCAAACGGTGAAAGGATGATTCCCTGTTCGCGGTAAACTTCACCGCCCGGCAAGACGATGCGATTTTCGCTGGTGGCAATCAATTCCTGCGCAATCGGCACCGAATTGGTGAGAATCTGCATTCTCCGTGTGCGGAGGAATTCTGCCATGAACCAGGTGGTGGAGCCAGCGTTGATGATGATCGATTCACCATTGCTGCAAAGTTGCGCCGCAGCTTGTGCCAATTGCCGCTTGCGTTGGGCATGCAGGGTCTGGCTGATGTCAAATGAGCGGGTCGCAAGATGGGTTTGCCTGGCAATTTCAATGGCTTCGACACCGCCATGCACCCGCCGCAATTGGCCCATGGCTTCAAGTTTGACCAGATCTCGGCGCATGGTGGCTGAAGAAGCGTTCAGCGACTTGACCAGATCGCGCACTCGCATGACGCCGCGAGTGCGCACGAGCGTCAATATTTTTTGGCTGCGTTCACGTTCATGCATCGCCCATCTTGGGCATTGAACAATCACGGCGTCAATTTAATTCGCCCATATTGCGTCGCATTTCGTCATTGCAGTGCAATATCGCTCAAGAATTCGATCAGATTAAAAAGCTGTGAAGGCTGGCTATGGCCGGTCCAGTATTTGGAGATTGGAGACGTTGCCACCGTCAATCGCCTGTATCAACATGCGCGCCAGATTGGCTCCCGCATCATGGAAACTTTCAGGGATCGATATGATCTTTGGATTGGTCATCGACAACAGGCTGGTGGAATGCTTCGACACAATATCGAAGTCGCGACCGATTTCCAAACCGCCTTCGGCAAGTCCGACTGAAAGCGCCACTGCCGCAGCAATGCCACTCACTACAAATCCATCCGGCCTGTCGTTGCGGCTTGCCAACTCGCGGCCCACATCGCGAAACTCGGCCAGCCTCGCATCAATATCGATTGATCCCATCGCCACATTGTCGAGTGAAAATTCCCGCAAGCCCCGTTCGAAGCCAATGTTGGTATGAAGGTTGTAAGTGAGATGGTGTGGCGGGCCGAGCAGGGCTGCGCGCTTTCGTCCTTGCACGGACAATAAGCGCAGGGCCTCAAAAGCGAAGGCCTCGTTGTCGTAATCATGATAGGGATGCTGCAAGCCCATTTGGGTACGCCCATGGGTGGCAAACGGCATGCCGGCATCATGCAGATATCGTGCCCGTGGATCGTTGGGTTGCGTGCGCGAGAATATCACACCATCCGCCGAGCCTGTTTCAACTATGTAACGTATCGGTGCCATTTCGTCTGAAAGCGAATAGGGTGTCACAACCAGATGGTAAGCTGTGTTTGCAAGGCCACTGGAAATGCCAAACACGAAATCCGACAGAAACCCCGAACCCTCATCCTGTGGGTTGAGCACCACGGCAATCACATTGGTTTTGCCTGTGCGCAAACGCACACCGGCCCGGTTGGGGCGATAGCCCGCCTGTTGCGCTGCAAGCTGAACGCGTCTGCGGGTCTCTTCTGAAATTTCCGGGCTGTTGCGCAAGGCTTGGCTGACCGTGGAAATCCCTAACCCGGTGATTTCTGCAAGGCTTCGCAATGTCGGGCGCTTTTCCGGCGATTGATCCATCATCGCAACGATAGCGGATTTCTGAATCGATTCAAGTCCAGTAAAACCATTGTGCAACGCAGCAATTCGGGGGTTGAAATAAATATTTCTGAAACGTTGCAAAGAGATTTTTTCTGGTCTAGCTTTTATGCACCCAAATAAAACGACAAGGGAGGAAAATTGTCATGGGAATTAAGAAATTTGCCGCAGGTCTCGCACTTTCGGTTTCGATGTTCTGCACAGGCGCTGCCTACGCAGCTGATCTCGAAGTTACACATTGGTGGACGTCCGGTGGCGAAGCTGCCGCCGTTGCGGAATTTGCCAAGGCTGTGGATGCCTCGGGCGACAAGTGGGTTGATGGTGCCATCGCCGGTTCGGGCGACGTTGCCCGTCCCATCATCATCTCGCGCATTCTCGGTGGCAACCCCATGGGCGCCACGCAGCTCAACCCCGGCAAAGATGCTGACGAATTGATCGCAGCTGGTCTACTGGAAGACATCACCGACGTTGCAACCGCTGGAGACTGGGCCAACATTCTGCGTCCCAAGAGCCAGCTTGAATCATGCACCAAGGACGGCAAGGTTTATTGCGTTCCTGTAAACCTGCACTCGGCCCAATGGATGTGGACCAACCGCAAGGTTTATGAAGATGCAGGCATTGTACCTCCACAAAACTGGGCTGAAATGGTCGCTGCTGCTCCAGCCCTGCAAGCCAAGGGCATTCAGCCTTTGTCACTCGCCCAAGGCTGGCCAGTGGGTCTCCTCGTCAACGACGTTCTCGTTGCCCTCGCAGGCGTTGAAAACTTCGTGAAGGTTTACAAGGACCGTGACGTGGCACTCGCCGCCGGACCAGAATTCACGAAAGTATTTGACGCCCTTGCCGCAGTGCGCACCTTCGTGCCGGCCGACAAAATGGTTCCCCAGTGGAACGAAGCCGTCGCACTTGTTATCGCAGGCAAAGCCGGCGCAAACATCATGGGTGACTGGGCGGGTGGCGAATTCGCCGTTGCCAACCTTGTTGCAGGTAAAGACTATGACTGTTTGCCAGGTCTGGGTGTAACCCCGGTTCTGAACACAGGTGGTGACGTGTTCTACTTCCCAAAGAACAAGGATCCAGCAGTAACCGCTGCGCAAAAGAAGATGGCCGCAACCTTGGTCACCAAGGAAGTGCAAGTTGCCTTCAACCTGAAGAAGGGTTCGCTGCCAATGCGTGCGGACGTTGACTTGGGTGCTGCAAACGACTGCATGAAGAAGGGCTTGGCAATTCTCGACGGTTCAACCGCAGTGTTCCCGAACGACGTTCAAATGATTGATCGTGACTCGATCAACCAGATCAACGATCTGTTCACTGCATTCATGGCCGATCCAGCTTTGACAGCTGCTGATACGCAAGCCAAGTTCGCCGAAATTATCAAGAACGCTCCCAAGACGTAGGAGCGAACGAAAGTTCAGCAGCACGTCCCGCCTCATGGTGGGGCGTGTTTCTACTTCTTTCAACCCAATTCCATTTTGCTCCGTGCCGCATTTTCGATTGGCCACTTGGTGCCAAACAAGATGTGTTGGTCGGCCATACATGCGAAAGTGAAGACAGGACATGGCCACAGCATCCCTAAACCCGCGCTACGTCTTCACCCGGGATCGCTTGCCGGCAGTCATCGTATACTCAGTTATTGCAGCTCTTGCCTCCGTGTTCGGCCTTTTGGCTTATGGCATGTTCGAGCAGGCGGGCTGGTTCGTTGAAGTCAAAAAGCATGTTGGCGGTTTCGCCCTGGTATTTGATCTCAGTTTTTTCACGCTGAAACTTGCAGCACTCGCCGCGATTGTTTATGCAGCCGCCCTTTTCGGCAAACGTTTTTTGCAGGACAGTTTTGAAACGGCGAATCTTCCGCGCCGCACGCGCGACACGACCTTTGCCATTGCGGCATGTGCCGCGTTTTTCCTGGGATTCGGCTGGACCCCGTGGACAATTTTCAGTGGTGTCTCCGGGGCCACGTTTTTCATTGTCTTGGCAGGCATCGCACTCACGCTGCTCGATATTCCGTTTCGCAAATTCAGCTATAAGTTGATCTATCTCGCTGCGATTTTCGTGCTGTTTCTAGCAGTACTGAATTTGTCTGGCTCGCCGGCCATGGTTGGCTCATCGTTCCCTTCGATCCTGGGACTACTTTCAATTGTCGTCCCATTAAGCCTTGTGCCGTGGTTTGCGCCTTACGAAAACCAGCAGTCAAAATTTGGCTCATTGGCGATGATCTTGATTGCCCTGTTTGTATTTGTCGGTGGCACGCTGTGGGTCATCTTGTTCTCCTTCACATCCATGCGCGTGCTGCCGCTGTTCACGCCAGCCCAGTGGTGGGAGAAATTCGTCGGGTTCGCCAACTACGACCGCCTGTTCAACACCAGCCGCTGGATGGATTGCCCTGCAATCTCTGAGATCGGAACGGCGTCCTGGAAACTGCAATGTTCCGGTGCCTATCCGAATGTTGTCACCTACGCGATTTTGTCGATTGTTTTCGTCATGATCGCTGGTTTTATCATTGCCGTTTTGATGGATCAGAAAATTCGCGCTGAGGGGATTTTCCGCACCATCTTTCTTTATCCATTTGCCTTGTCGTTCATCGTCACGGGCCACGTCTGGGCGTGGATTTTTTCACCTGAGTATGGTTTGCAAAAAGCGGTGCGTGCCTGGGGTTGGGAAAGCTTCTCCTTTGGCTGGATCGCCGACCAGAAAATGGTGATGTATGCCATCATCATCGCCGGACTCTGGCAGGGCACCGGGTTCGTCATGGCTCTCATGCTGGCAGGATTGCGTGGCATTGATGAAGAAATCTGGAAGGCCTCCAAAATTGACGGTATTCCGACGTGGCGCACCTATTTGCAAATTGTCTTGCCCATGATGAAGCCCGTGTTGGTCACGACATTTGTTTTCGTCGCGTCAGGTGCCATCCGTATTTTTGACCTTGTTATTGCGATAACCGACGGCGGCCCCGGCGTATCGTCTGATGTGCCGTCGCGTTACATCTATCAAAACTTTACCGCCAATCTTGGCCAGTCCTTGACGGCATCAACTGTCATGCTGTTGTCGATGGCCGTCATCCTGATCCCCTGGATCAGGATGGAATTTGGCAAGAAGGGACAATAAGCCATGTCGAACACTGCAACCTTGTTTGAAGGCCCGTCTGGCCCAAAACCAAAAAAGCTGCTCACGCTGCCACGGGTCGCCGTCTATGGGGTGCTGTTGCTGTGCAGCGGCTTCTTTCTGTTCCCGCTCTACATCATGATCATCACGTCCTTGAAAGATCTCGATGCCATCCGCGACGGCAACCTGTTCTCGCCGTCAAACAATCCGACATTTGCCCCTTGGGTCAAAGCCTGGAGCCAAGCTTGCACAGGTCTTTACTGTGAAGGCATCAAACCGGGTTTCATCAACTCGCTGAAAATCACCGTGCCGTCGGTGATCGTGTCTATTTCGGTGGCATGCGTCACCGGCTACTCACTGGCCAATTGGCCGTTCAAATATTCGGAAGCCTTCTTCACCATTCTGCTGCTGGCCAGCTTTATCCCCTATGTTGTGATGATCTATCCCATCGTCATCATCACCCGCTGGCTTGGTATTTTCTCAACCTTGCCTGCCGTGGTGTTGGTGCACACGATTTTCGGCCTGCCGCTTCTCACACTGTTGTTCCGAAATTATTTTGCATCACTGCCGCAAGAATTGTTCAAGGCCGCGCGTGTCGATGGTGCTGGGTATTGGCGCATTCTGTTTCAGGTGTTCCTGCCGATGGCGGTGCCGATCATGACAGTTGCTGTCATTCTGCAAGTCACCGGCATCTGGAATGATTTCCTGTTCGGCGTGATTTATGCCGGCCCCACCAACTACCCGATGACAGTGCAGCTCAACAACATCGTCAACACGGGGCAGGGTGTGAAGGAATACAACGTCGATATGGCAGCGACGATCCTCACTGGCATCGTGCCGCTGGCCATCTACTTTTTCTCAGGCAAATATTTCGTGCGCGGCATTGCGGCCGGCGCTGTGAAGGGTTGATGCAATGAACATGCATGCGAAAATTGGCAGTCCATCCGTTTCAGTGCGCGGCCTCGCCCAGAGCTACGGTGCCTTGCAGGTGTTGAAATCGCTCGATCTCGACATCGCTGACGGTGAATTCATCGTGTTGCTGGGGCCATCAGGTTGCGGCAAATCCACGCTGTTGAATTGCATCGCGGGTCTGCTTGAACCAACAGCGGGTCAGGTTTTCATCAAGGGCAAGAACGTCACCTGGGAAGAACCGAAGGACCGCGGCATCGGCATGGTGTTCCAGTCCTATGCGCTTTATCCGCAGATGACTGTTGAAAAGAACCTGTCGTTCGGCTTGCGCGTGTCCGGCATGGACAAAGCGGAGATTGAAAAGCGTGTCGCCCGCGCGTCTGAAATTTTGCAGATACAGCCCTTGCTGGATCGAAAGCCTTCACAACTATCGGGGGGGCAACGTCAACGTGTCGCCATCGGCCGTGCGCTGGTACGGGACGTTGACGTCTTCCTGTTTGACGAACCCCTGTCTAACCTCGATGCCAAACTGCGCGCTGAACTTCGCGTGGAAATCAAGCGCCTGCATCAACGCCTCGGCAACACCATGATCTATGTCACCCATGACCAGATCGAGGCCCTGACCTTGGCTGATCGCGTCGCCGTGATGAAAGGTGGCACCATTCAACAACTGGATGCGCCCCAGACGATTTATAACAAGCCGAAGAACTTGTATGTTGCAGGCTTCATTGGCTCGCCTTCAATGAACTTTCTCAAAGGCAATATCGAAGGTGCAGGTGCCAAGGCCGCCTTCAAACTCGGCACACTCAGCATCCCATTGAAGTCATATCTTGCCGATGCACCATTGAGTGCCAAACCCGCCACACTGGGCGTTCGCCCCGAACACATCCGTGTCAATGGCGGCGCTGAAGAAGGGGCCACGGCAGAATACCCAGCCGTCGTCGACATTGTGGAACCCATGGGTGCCGACACCCTGATCTGGCTCAAGGTCGAAGGCCAAACCATATCGGCCCGCGTTGAATCCAACGAGAGTTTTGTGCCAGGCCAAAAAGTAAAAGTCCGCTTCCGCATCAACCTCGCCTCGATATTTGACGAAGCGACGACGGATCGGATTTAATTCCACTCCTCCTCTCCCTCCCCCCTGGTGGGGAGGGCCGGGGTGGGGGTCGGGAGGTATTGAAAATTTGTAATGAACACAACATCAAACAGCGGAGCGACCCCCACCCTAACCCTCCCCAAAAGGGGGAGGGGATGCTGAATACTATCAACCTCGCTGGCACATGGCGGTTGCACAATGCCAACCGCAACATCACGGTGGACTATCCCGTCCCCGGTGACGTGCACTCCGCACTGATCGCCGCAGGGCAAATCCCAAATCCCTACAAAGGCACCAATGAACTTGCCTGCCGCTGGGTGGCGGATGAGGAATGGGTGGCGACGAAGACGTTCACGCTCAATAAAATTGAAAGTGGCGCGTACTTTTTAGATATCGATTACCTCGATACGGTTGCAGATGTCAGCGTCAATGGCGGCCATGTCCTGCACGCAGAAAACAGCTTCCGCCGTTACCGGCCTGATGTGACAAAAATTTTAAAAGTTGGCGAGAATATCGTTCAAGTTGTCCTCCATTCAAACACCAAAGCAGCGAACGAAAAACAAGCGGCGCAACCATTCTACATTCCATACAGCGTCAGCAACAATCCAATTCCGAACGGTAACATGTTGCGAAAGCCCCAATGCCATTTCGGCTGGGATTGGAATTTGGCAGTGGTTCCGTTTGGTTTGTGCGGTACCATCAAACTGGATCATGCCAATGCCGCGCGAATTGACTCCATCATCACACGCCAACACCATCTTCAGGATGGAACTGTAGAAGTTGTCGTCAGTGTGGAGTGTCAAAAATATGCAACCGGCCCTGCGGCAGTAAGCGTTGGTTTTAATGGCAAGGAACTCGAACGGGAAATTGATTTCGAACCTGGCCAGTTTCACGTGCATGAAACATTTGTCATGGAAACACCAAATCTCTGGTGGCCGTCAGGGCAGGGAGACCAGTATTTATACGATCTCGAAGTTCGTTGCGGCGATCAAGTGGAACGCCGCAAAATTGGTCTGCGCAAGCTTGAACTCATCACAGACAAGGACGAAACAGGCAGCCGCTTTGCCTTCAAGCTGAATGGCCGCGAAATTTTCTGCAAAGGTGCGAACTGGATTCCGGCGGATGCGCTTCCTTCCAATGCAACACCTGAACTGACACGCAAACTCCTGCAGGCCGCCAAAGACGCGAACATGAACATGATCCGTGTCTGGGGTGGCGGCTATTACGAGCAGGATTTTTTCTATGATATTTGCGGTGAACTCGGTCTGTTGGTGTGGCAGGATTTCATGTTCTCGTGTTCGCTCTATCCTTCCACGCCGGAATTTCTGGATGAGGTGAAACAAGAAGCGACTTACCAAGTCACGCGCTTGCAGCATCACGCCTGCTTAGCCGTGTGGTGTGGTGACAATGAACTGCTCGGTGCGCTTACATGGTTTGAAGACTCACGAAAGAACCGTGATCGCTACCTCGTCAATTATGATCGCTTGAATCGCACACTTGAAGAAGCAGTAAAAAATGCCGACCCCAGCGCCATCTGGTGGCCGTCCTCTCCATCGCCCGGCATCCTTGATTTCGGTGACACTTGGCATGATGACTCGAAGGGTGACATGCACTTCTGGTCGGTGTGGCATGAGGGGCGGGACTTTGAACATTATTATGATGTGAAGCCCCGTTTCTGTTCGGAATTTGGGTTTCAGTCCTTCCCGTCGCTGCGCCTGATCAAGGAATTTGCGACGAGCCAAGAAGACCTCAACATCTCCTCCGCCGTGATGGAGCATCACCAGCGCAACAAGGGCGGCAATGCGCGGATTGCCGAAACCATGTTCCGCAATTTCCGCTTCCCCATGGATTTCGGAAACTTCGTTTATCTCAGCCAAATCCAACACGGCCTCGCCATGAAAATGGCAGTGGAATATTGGCGCTCACTGAAGCCGCACTGCATGGGTACACTTTATTGGCAGCTCAATGACACTTGGCCTGTGGCCTCATGGTCAGGCCTTGATCATGGCGGATCATGGAAGTTGATGCATTACATGGCAAGAACCTTCTTTGCGCCTGTGTTGGTTACAGCACGCAAGGCGGGCGATGAATTTATCATTTCCGCAGTCCATGATTTGCCAAACCCATTTGAGACCGGGATTGAGATTGAATCCGTTTCAGTAAACGGCATCAGAACAAAGCTTTATGAGAAGAATGTAAAGCTTTCCGGTAACGGCGAAGAAATCACCCGACTGGACAAGATTGCAGTCGGCGACGATTGCATCCTGTTTGTAAACTGGATAGACGAACAAGGCATCAAGCGCCGCAGTCATGCAGCACCCGTGCCCTATAAACATTTGGCTTTGCCCCATCCGGGACTCGCAACATCGGTCACCAGCAGAGACGATGTTCTTTCAGTGACCATCTCCGCCAAGCAACTGGCCCTCTATGTCGCTCTTGGATGCGATGTGCCAGGTCATTTCTCCGACAACGCCTTCGATCTGCTTGCGGGTGAAAGCATCACCATCTCTTTCACCCCCGACAATCCCGCAGATTTGACAGGTGCCAAAGACACGCTTCTCATCCGCGATCTCTATTCATCATCTCACACAACAACTTGAAAAACGGGAGGCCACCCAATGCCACAACGACTGTCGTTCCAACTTTATTCCGCCCGCAATTTCCAGCCGTGGGAAGGCATTCTCGAAATGCTGGCCAAGAACGGCTACAAGGAAGTGGAAGGCTTCGGCGGGGCCTATGGCTCGCCCGGCGCATTCTATGATGAGCCGGAAAAATTCCGCGAGCTGCTCGACAAGCATGGCCAGACCATGCCATCGGGCCATTTCTTCCCCATCGAAATGTTCGAGAAGGAAAAGAAGCGCGTGCTTCACATCGCCAAAACCCTCGGCATGCGCGCACTCTATTGCCCTTACTTAATGCCGGACCAACGCCCCAAGACAGGTGCAGGCTGGAAAAAATTCGGTCAACGCCTGGGTGCTGCCGCCGAACAGTATCGCGATGAAGGTTTTATTTTTGGCTGGCACAATCATGATTTCGAGTTCGTGAAACTGAAAGATGGCTCCACACCACACGAAAGGATTTTCGAGGGCAGTGAATTGTTGAACTGGGAAGCTGACGTGGCATGGATTGCCCGCACGAAGCAAAACCCGGTAAAATGGTTGAAAGCCTATGGCGACCGCATCACCTCTGCCCACATCAAGGACATTGCCCCCAAGGGGAAGAACCTCGATCAGGATGGCTGGTGTGATGTGGGAAAAGGCACAGTCAAGTGGCCGGAAATTTTCAAGGTGTTGCGCGAAGAAACCAACTGCCTGACCTATGTCATGGAACATGACAACCCCAAGGACGTGGCGGCTTGGGCCAAGGCGTCGATCAATTTCTGCAAGAAGCAATAGGAAGCAACATCAATGAGCAAAACTCTGGGCATCGGCATCATCGGGTGCGGCAATATCTCCTGGGCCTATTTGAAACTGGCAAATCTCTTCAAGGACATTGAAGTGAAAGCCGTGGCTGACATCAACATGGAGGCTGCAAAATCTCGCGCCGCCGAATTTGGCGTGCGGGCCCACACAGTCAAAGACCTGTTGAAACAGGACGACATCGACATTGTCGTAAACCTCACGGTGCCAGCCACCCACTACAAGGTGTCGAAGCAGATTCTCGATGCCGGCAAACACGTCTATTCGGAAAAACCTTTGACGCTTTCCTACAAGGACGCACTGGCCTTGCAGAAATACGCCGCCAAGAAAAAACTGCGTGTCTGTTCCGCACCCGACACATTCCTTGGCTCCTCGCACCAGCAGGCCCGCAAGGCGATTGATGACGGGGAGATCGGCAAAGTCGTTTCCGGCACTTGTCATTTCATGGGGCCCGGCATGGAAATGTGGCACCCCAACCCGGATTTCTTTTTCAATCCCGGCGGTGGCCCAGTGCTCGACATGGGCCCCTACTATATTACCAACCTGATCAACCTGATTGGACCGGTAAAGCGGGTTGCAGCACTCCTCGGCACAGGCCGCAAGGAACGCGTCATCAACAGCCAGCCCGGCAATCCACGCAACGGCGAAAAGCTGAAAGTGAAAACCCCAACAACCTACCACGCATTGCTGGAGTTTGTGAATGGCGCTTGCGTCACGGTTTCCCTGTCCTGGGACGTCTGGGCCCACAAGCATCAGAACATGGAAATCTATGGCCAGACCGGTGCCATGTTTGTGCCTGATCCGAATTTCTTTGGCGGTGACGTGATGGTGGCTGGCAGCGACCAGACGCCGAAGGCTTTGAAAGCCTGGGACCATCCGTTTGCCAAAAACAACTGGGGCATGAACAACAGCCAGACTGACGTGCTGTGGGCCAACTATCGCTGTGCCGGACTTGCCGACATGGCCGCTGCCATCAAGAAGAAGAAACTCGCCCGCTGTGATATTTCAATGGTGGCCCATGTTGTCGAAGTCATGACGGCCATGATGGATTCAGGCACGACGAAAAAAGTCATAACACTGAAATCCACCTGCAAACGGCCATCCCCATTTGGGCCAGAAGAAGCCCGCGCCTTGATGAAGTAACCCAAAAAGGCCCACCCCCTACCCGCTCTTCGCGGGGAGAAGCAGGGGTGGGGCGTTCCAGTGAGGATTTAAACAGTGAAATACAATCGTTGCGGCCGCAGTGGCCTTCTCCTCCCCGCCATATCCCTGGGGCTGTGGCACAATTTCGGTGCCACTGCGGAGGCCGCCAACATGAGCGCCATGTGCCGCCGTGCATTTGATCTCGGCATCACCCATTTTGATTTGGCAAACAACTACGGCCCGCCACCCGGCAGTGCCGAGATTGCTTTCGGCAAAATTCTGGCCGAAGAACTCAAATCACACCGCGATGAAATCATCATCTCGACAAAGGCCGGCTACCACATGTGGGATGGCCCCTATGGCGAGTGGGGCAGCCGCAAATACATGCTCGCCAGCCTGGACCAAAGCCTGAAGCGACTGGGACTTGCTTATGTCGATATTTTCTATTCCCACCGTTTCGACCCCAACACACCACTCGAAGAAACCATGGGCGCACTGGATACGGCAGTCCGATCTGGCCGCGCACTCTATGTTGGAATTTCAAACTACCCCGCTGATGCCACACGCCGCGCCGCGCAAATTCTGCGCGAACTTGGCACACCCTGTCTCATCCATCAGCCGCGATACAACATGTTGCAACGCGAGCCGGAACATGAAGGTGTGTTTGCCGCCATCGCCCACGAAGCCATGGGCTCAATCGTCTTTTCACCACTTGCCCAGGGCCTTCTCACAAGCAAATACCTGAGTGGCATACCAGACGGTAGTCGCGCAACTGTCGGCAACTTTTTGAAAACGTCACAAATCACCGATGCAGTTGTGACGCGATCTTTGAAGCTGAACGGCATGGCCAGGCAGCGCGAACAATCCTTGGCACAGATGGCCTTCGCCTGGGTGCTGCGATTGCCCCAAATCACATCAGCCTTGATGGGCGCAAGCCGCGTCAGTCAGATTGAAGAAGCTGTTGCCGCGTTGGATAACACAAGTTTCACTGCTGATGAATTACAGAAAATCGAAACTGTGCTTGTTGAATAATCATTGCTGTGACTTCAGTCAAACTTCGCTGGAAAACCGTTCGACACACACTTTCAAGGTTTCAGCCATCGGGCGTTTTCCCCAGTTGTTGGCGGAAAAAATTTCGCATTCAACCAAACCCTGGTAGCCTGCTGATTCGACCATCGCGCGAATACCGAAAATATCAATAATGCCGTCACCCATCATGCCCCGGTCATTCAGCACGTCTTGCGTGTCGCGCAACCAGTCGCAGACATGAAAGCCGAATATCCGATCTCCGGCGCGCTTGATGTCCCGCGCCAGATATGGATCCCACCACAGGTGGTACACATCGACCAGCACTCCCAGCCAGGGATCATTGTGTTGGTCGCAAATATCCAGGGCTTCTGCCAGAAGTGTGAGGCAAGAACGGTTGGTCCCATACACCGGATGCAACGGCTCAAGCGCCATCCGCACACCAACTGATTTGCCAAAATCCGCAAGCAGGCCGCTGGCCTCTTTCACCTGCGCCCGTGCAGCGCCCAAGTCTTTCGAACCTTCAGGCAAACTTCCCACCACCATCACGAAACAACTTGCACCCAAAGTCGCCGCATCGGCAATGGCGCGCTTGTTGGTTTCGATGTTTTGCAGAAACTGAAGTCGTGTGGTGGCGGGGATGAATGTGCTGCGGCAATAGCCGGTGACTTGCAGCCCTGCGTCTTTGATCTGCCTGCTGATGATTGCAACATTGAGCCCTTCAACTTCACGGCGCCAAGGCGCAATGCCGCCGAATCCTGCCCGCGCCACAGCTTCAATCACTTCGCCAATCGGCGCCTGAAAGCCCAGTGTGGCCGTGTTGATGGCACAAAGGTCCAGCCGTCCCGAAAGTTCACGCACCATAAGCTGCCAGCATTTGCTTCATGCGTTTAACCGCCATCTCCGGATCTCGTAACAAGTGCGCTTGATCGGCCAGTCTGAATACTTCAATAAAATACGGCAATGGCCGCATCGCCTGGGCACCATTCACCATTATGAAATGATCCTGATGGCCGTTGAGCCAGGCCAGGAACACAATGCCGGTTTTGTAAAACTGTGTGGGTGCGCGGAAAATCATTCGGGAAAGTGGCACCGTTGGTGCCATCAAGGCGTGAAATTTTTTCAGGTCATTTTTGCTGAGCGCCGTGAATGCCGCAGAAGCCACCGGGGCAATGGCATCAAAAATTCCCAGCAGCGCGTGCGAATGGTCTTGCCCGTCACCCGCAATGAGTTCGGGATAATTGAAATCATCACCCGTGTACATCTTGACGCCATCGGGCAACTTGCGCCGCATCAGAATTTCCTTCTCTGCGTCCAGCAAGGAAATTTTGATGCCGTCAACCTGCACCTTGTTGGCATCAATCATTTGCAACGCGGTTTCCATGGCCGATGGAAAATCTTCGGTTCCCCAATACCCTTTCAATGCCGGATCAAACATTTCTCCAAGCCAATGCAAAACGACAGGATGGTCGGCCTCAGCGAGAACGCGGGCGTAAACCTTTTTATAATCAGCCGGAGATTGGGCAACCCGCACCAAAGCGCGGCTCGCCATCAGAATAACGCGCCCACCAAGTTTCTGCACAGCATGCAGTTGCTCCAGATAGGCCCGCACCACGTCGTCAATCGTGCGGGCATCGGCGGCAGCCAGATGATCAGTGCCCACGCCCGAGTAAATCTGTCCCGCCCGCGAACCCGCATGATCCAGCGATCGCCGGATCAGTTCCAGCGCCGTCGGCCAATCCAGCCCCATGCCACGCTGTGAGGTATCCATGGCTTCGGCGATGCCGAATCCCAAGTCCAGCAAATGCGTACGGTAGGCCATGGTGCGCTGCCAATCCACAGCTGGATCACCCATTGGATCAGCAGTGCTGAAAGGATCTGCCACCACATGAGCCGCAGCAAATGCGATCCGGTTAAATGGCGCTTTGGGTTTTCGTGCGGCCTGCGGCTCGCCCGTCAAAGTATAAATGCCATCTGGAAATTTGATCCGCATTTCAGTACCTCACCGTCATCAAGCCACCGTCAACCAGAATGGCCTGGCCCACGGTATAGGGCAGCAAACCCTTGGCCATGGTCACGGCAATTTTTGCCACATCGTCAGGCGTGCCAAAACGCTTGATCACGGTCAGTCCATCAGCAATCAACTTGTCATACTTGGCCTTCGCCGGGGCGGTCATGTCCGTTTCAATGAAACCGGGCTGGATTTCGTAGACACCTATATCCTCATCGGAAAGCCGTGAAGCAAACAGCTTCGAAATCATCGACGCACCGGCTTTTGAAATGCAATATTCGCCCCGCGCAGTGGAAACAGCGTTGGCATTGGCAGATGTAATTGTCACAATGCTGCGATGGCAGGGTGTCACCGAATCCCGCAAACGGCGCGCAAATTCCTGGGTGAGAAAAAACGTGCCCCTGGTGTTGACGTTGATGCAGCGATCAAAACTTTCTGGCGTCACGTCCAGCAAGTCACCCCTCGACAGAACTGAGACGCCAGCATTGTTGACCAGTGTTGTCAGCGGTCCCAAAGCCGTCGTCACGGCATCCAGCAGAGCGGCATGAGTTTCAATCCGAGCAATGTCTGCGGCTATGGCGCAACTTGCAACACCCTTGCCACGTATCGCGTCGGCCACTGCCTGCAATTCGTCGGAAGCCACAACATCAGCCACGGCCACATCGAAGCCATCATCAGCCAAGGCCAGTGCAATGGCCTTGCCAATCCCACGCCTTGCACCCGTCACCAATGCCACACCCATTGTTGTTTCTCCAATTTCTTGATGGTTTCTGTTGTGCAAATGATGCGCAAAATGCTCTCAATGTTAAATCGAAGTCGCGCTTCAAGAGCGTGCAACTCCATAAGGTCTCGGTGATAGACCACAGCCCCGGTGTGGCGGTTGGTAAGATAGTGAAACCCCAGTCCAGACAATGAAATGAGAACTTGAACGCTATCGAGCCCGCCGCGAAACAGTCCCAAGGTTTCGCCCCGCTTCAGGAGTTTCTCCATACGTGCCAAAAACGGCTTGTTGAGATCATCCATCACGGCCGATGCCTTCAGGTGCTTGGCCTTGTGCAGGTTTTCGCTGTTCACCAAAGTGATGAATTCCGGATTGTCGAGATAATACCGCCAGGTAAATCCGACCAGCCGTTTGATCGCCGTCACGGGTTCATCTTCCTCCAACCGCAAATCTGCTTCTGCAAGTCGAAACGCGCCATAGGCATCTTCCAAGGTGCGACGGAACAGGTCTTCCTTGTTGCCGAAGTAATGATAAAGCATGCGTTTGTTGGATTTGGCCCGAAGCGCAATGCGGTCCACTCTTGCACCCCCAAGTCCGTGCTGGGCAAACTCGCGCTTTGCCGCCGCCAGAATGCGCTTGCGAGTCGCGTCGGGATCGCGGGAAAATTTTTCGACGGCGCGTGGCATCAGTGCCCCTTGAAATAACCAACTGGTTATTTATAAGGTGAAGTTCTGGCGGTGGCAAGGCCGCAGTATGGGGAACTGGCGATGGCAGTTGAGGGTTATGACTATGTGATTGTTGGCGGTGGTTCCGCTGGTTGTGTCATGGCTGCCCGTCTCAGCGAAATGCCGGAGGCTCGCGTGCTTCTCATCGAAGCAGGTCCAATGGATACCAACCCGTTTATCCACATGCCCGTGGGGTTTTTCAAGATGACCAGCGGCCCCTTGATCTGGGGTTATCAAACAACCCCCTTGGCCCACGCCAACAACCGTACAGTCGTTTATCCCCAGGCTCGCGTGTTGGGTGGTGGCTCTTCAATCAACGCCGAAATTTATACACGTGGAATTCCTGAGGACTATGACAATTGGGCAAAAAAACACTGCTGTGATGGCTGGGCGGCGAAAGACTTGCATGACTATTTCATCAAGTCCGAAGGCAACACCAGGCTGGGGGGAAAAGATCACGGCATAGATGGACCGCTTGGCGTATCCGATCCGGCTTCGACCAATGTGGTTTCCAGGGCCTTTGTGCAGGGCTGCATGGAAATCGGCATGCCCTACAATCCTGATTTTAACTCAGGAAAACAAGAAGGTACGGGCTTGTATCAAACCACAACATTAAACGGTCGCAGGTGCAGCGCCGCCGTGGGATATCTCAAGCCCGTGTTGCATCGCCCCAATCTCACCTTGCGCACCGACTTGTTCGTCAGTCGCATCATTGTCGAAAATGCCAGGGCCACTGCCGTTGAAGTGGTGGAGGGATATCAGATAAAGCGTATCGATGCCGCAAGCGAAGTCATAGTTTGTGCCGGAGCCATCGGGTCGCCGAAGTTGATGTTGCTTTCTGGTATAGGTCCGACATCGCATCTGCAAGAGGTTGGTGTGGATGTGCGGCATGAACTGCCGGGGGTCGGCGAAAATTTCCACGACCATTTCTCAACCGACGTGACTTGGGTGCTGAACGGTCCGCACTCCTATGACAAGTACAAGAAGAAGCATTGGCAACTGGCAGCGGGATTGCAATACTTGCTTTTCAAAAATGGTCCTGTCGCTTCGAACATTGTTGAAGCGGGCGCGTTCTGGTGGGGTGACCGCAAAGAAAAAGCCCCTGACCTGCAATTCCATTTTCTGGCGGGAGCTGGCGTAGAGGAGGGTGTGGGCACGGTGCCTGGCGGCAATGGTGCCACCTGCAATTCCTATCACACCAGACCGCGCTCGCGCGGCTATGTGCGACTCCGCTCTTCTGATCCTGCTGACAAGCCACTCATCAATCCCAATTCCTTTGCTGAACAATATGACCTGGATCGCCACATCGAAGGGATCAAGATCACGCAAGAGGTGGGGCGGACTTCGGCAATGGGCAAATATGTTTCATCAGAACATTTTCCAGGCTTGGCTGTAAAAACCAAAGCCGACTACGAAGCCGTTGCCCGCACCAATGCCCGCTCGTCCTACCATCCCGTGGGAGCCTGCAAAATGGGACGCGACGCCATGTCGGTTGTTGATCCCACGTGCCGTGTTCATGGCATCGACGCATTGCGCATCTGCGACAGTTCGATCATGCCGGAAGTGGTGTCGTCCAACACCAATGCCCCCACAATTGCCATTGCAGAAAAAGCCGCCGACATGATCCGCGGCAACAGGTGAAACATGCCCAAAATCGTTACCGCCCTTGAAGCCGTGAGCCACATTGCCGACAAGGCCGTCGTGGCCGTCAATTCATCGTCGGGCCTCTGTTGTCCTGATGCCGTGTTGAAAGCTCTGGGTGCGCGTTTTGAAATCGAAAGCCACCCCCGCAATCTCACCATGCTGCACCCCATCGCGGCGGGAGACATGTTCGGCATTGGCGGTATTGACCACATTGCACGGGAAGGATTGA
The DNA here is from genome assembly GCA_031418195.1 of Hyphomicrobiales bacterium. GTDB lineage: Bacteria > Pseudomonadota > Alphaproteobacteria > Rhizobiales > Aestuariivirgaceae > Aestuariivirga. The sequence continues at coordinate 41,678 of JANOXA010000013.1, forward strand.
TTGCCCGCACCATCGCAGGCTCATATCCATCCGGTCCTTCCAGTTCAGAGCCACCTCGCATTTGGCAGATGATCACGTCCAATCAAATCGCCGGTTACAATGTCCCATCCGGCATCATGTTTGACATGCTGCGCGAAGCGGCGGCAAAGCGCCCCGGTGTGATTACCAAAGTCGGCCTCGATACATTTGTCGATCCCCGCCATGAAGCCTGCGCCATGAATGAACGTGCAGCAGCACACGCCATCGTGCGCAACATCAATTTCGAAGGCGAGGATTGGTTGTATTTTCCCACCATCGTTCCCCACGTCGCCATCTTGCGCGGCAGCGAATGCGACGCCCGCGGCAACATCAGCTTTGAACAGGAAGGCGCCTATCTTGGCGCAATTGACATTGCATTGGCCGCCCACAACAATGGCGGAATTGTCATTGCCCAGGTCAAACGCGTCGTTGAAAATGGCGCGCTTCGTCCCCATCAAATTCGTGTTCCCGGCATATTGGTAAACTACATCGTGGAAGCCCCAGAGCAATGGCAAACCACGCAAACGCCCTATGATCCGGCTATCTCCGGCGAAGAATTCCGGCCGCTCGATAGTTTTGCGTTGATGGAATTTGGCACAGGCAAAGTCATTGCCCGTCGCGTCGCCCAGGAATTGAAAGCCGGGTGGGCCGTCAATCTTGGTTTTGGTGTGTCGGCGAATGTGCCGCGCATCTTGATCGAAGAGGGACAGCACGGAAAATGTACATGGGTGATAGAACAGGGGGCGGTTGGTGGTGTGCCGTTGCTGGAATTCCAGTTTGGTTGCGCTTCCAATGCCGAGGCCTTTGTGCCGTCGCCCTATCAGTTCACCTATTTCCAGGCGGCAGGTTTTGATTGTGCGTTACTGTCGTTCCTGCAAATCGACTCCCATGGTTCCGTCAATGTTTCAAAACTCGGTGTGCGCCGCCACGTCACTGCCGGGGCAGGCGGCTTTGTCGATATCACGGCACGGGGAAGAAAGATCATATACTCCGGCTTTTACAATGCAGGTGCCAAGATGCAGATCGTCGATGGCAGGCTGCGCATTGACAAGGAAGGCAAAGTGAAAAAGCTTGTAAAAGACGTTGAACAAATTTCATTTTCGGGCCCGCGCAGCAAATTGCAAGGCCAGGATATCACTTACATCACCGAGCGCTGCGTGCTGCGGCTGGTCAACGAAGGCATTGTCGTTACCGAGATTGCACCGGGCGTTGATTTGCAAGCCAATATTCTCGACCAGTCGGAGTTCCCGCTGATTGTATCTCCGGAGCTCAAGCTGATGGACCGACGACTGTTTGAAACAAGCATCATGGGAATGCAACTCGATGAATAGAAATACAGGCGACGACCGGATAAAATGTTCCGTCAACGGAGCAATTGCCACGATTACCGTTGATCGACCTGAGAAACTGAATGCCCTCGACTTTGAAATGGTCATGGCACTTGAACGCGCAGCACTTCTGATTGATGCCGACAGTACGATCCGGGTCGCCATCATCACGGGTGCAGGTGAAAGAAGTTTTTGCGCGGGCGGCGATATCGCGGCTTGGTCAACCTGGCCACCTGAACAATTCGGCCTGCAATGGGTAAGAGCTGGCCATCGGGCTTTTGACGCGCTTGCCAGATTGCGCCAGCCGCTGATTGCAGCTTTGAACGGACATGTTTTGGGCGGCGGCCTCGAATTGGCCGTCACCGCCGACATCCGCATTGCGGAAGCGCATATCAAATTTGGCTTGCCCGAAACCGGCCTTGGCATCATCCCCGGCTGGTCTGGCACCCAACGTGCGGTGCGTCGTTTTGGCGGCCAGAATGTGCGGCGCATGGCGATCATGGGCGAAGTTTTCTCTGCTGTTGAAGCCGTCAGCCTTGGCATCGCGGACCGGTTGGAGCCAAAAGGTCAAAGCCTTGCCGAGGCCAACAAAATGGCTGAAACATTGCTGTCGCGCGGCCCCGTCGCCACACAGGCTACCAAAGTTTTGATCAACGCGGCTGAAGGCGAAGATGCGGAACGTGCCATGGAAGCTTTGGCCGGACTTGCAGCTGCTGGAAATAGTGAAATGCAAGAAGGTGTGGCGGCGTTCAAGCAAAAGCGAAAACCCAATTTTTAGGTGGGAATGTGGATTTTGCAACAAAGATTGTACAAATTTCGTGACTTGACGTGAAAATGTCAGTCAATCAGGCGATATTTCCACGAATTGCATTGGCATTTTGAATGCGTTGGCCCAAAATCCACCAATGCCTCATTTGTTGTATCCAGATGCCGACAGAATCAAAGACTTGCCTTGCTGGAATGGTGCAATTGAAATTTCAGTGCTGAAGGGCGGACTGAGCAATGCCAATTATCTGGTCAACGATGCCGATGGAAAGCACGTGGTGCGGTTTGGCTTGGACTATCCCTTCCACCATGTCTTCAGAGACCGGGAAACCATGGTGGCAAGGGCCGCCCACGCTGCGGGTCTGGCCCCTGCAGTGCGCTATGCCGCTGAAGGAGTGATTGTCAGCCAATACCTCGGTGCAAGTACTTTCACTGAAGAGGATGTGCGCCAGAATGCGGCGAGGGTCGGTCGACTTATCAAGGAGTTTCACAACGCATTGCCACGCTACGTCACGGGACCCGGTTTCATGTTCTGGGTCTTTCATGTGATCAGGGACTATGCTGCCACATTGAAGGAAAAAAATACACCGTATACGGACCAAATTGGAATTTTCCAGTCCCAGGCGGAGGCACTGGAAGCGGTGCAAGTGCCATTGCCTGTCATTTTTGGCCACAACGATCTGCTGCCGGGCAATATTCTGGATGATGGCGAAAAACTCTGGCTCATCGATTTCGAGTATGCGGGATTCAATACAGCGATGTTCGATCTGGCAGGTGCCGCATCCAATGCGCGGATGACTCCAGTCCAGGCTGAAATGCTGATTGAAAGTTACTTTGGTCAACGACCTGATAACAAGATGCAGCGGGCTTTCGCCGCCATGCAATGCGCGTCACTGTTGCGCGAAACCATGTGGGCCATGGTCTCTCAGCTCTACCTCAACGCACCAGGCATCGATTACGCGGCCTATGCAACCGAAAACCGGAATCGATATGAAACGGCACTTTCGGATTATCAGTTAGTATACGGAAAGATTTCGCCATGACGTTGCCCAGCCATGCACAGATCGTGGTCATCGGCGGCGGTATCATTGGCTGTTCCACCGCCTATCATCTCGCCAAAAACCACAAGGCCGATGTCATTGTCTTGGAACAGGGGCGCATTACCTCGGGATCGACGTGGCATGCAGCGGGGCTTGTCGGACAATTGCGGTCTTCGGCCTCCATCACCCGTGTTCTGAAGTATTCTGTTGAACTCTACAAAAACCTGAAAGCCGAAACCGGTCTTGAAACTGGCTGGAAAATGACGGGTTGCCTGCGTCTTGCCACCAATCAGGATCGCTGGACCGAGTATAAACGGCTTGCCACCACAGCCCGCAGTTTCGGCATGGACATGCATCTCGTTTCACCCGCTGAGGTGAAGTCCATGTGGCCGCTAATGAATGTTGATGATCTTATTGGCGCAAGCTGGCTGCCAACCGATGGCCAAGCCAGCCCGTCCGATATCACACAGTCTCTTGCCAAAGGTGCACGCATGCATGGGGCGAAATTCCATGAAGGCGTGCGTGTCGAAAGTTTTGATCTGGAAGAGGGCCGAATCATCTCCGTGAACACCAGTCAAGGCAAAATTCATTGCGAAAAAGTGGTGAATTGCGCAGGCCAATGGGCAAGGCAGGTGGGCGCGCTGGCGGGCATAAATGTGCCGCTGCAAGCCATCAAGCATCAGTATATCATCACTGATAAAATTCTGGGCCTTTCGCCGGATGCACCGACGCTGCGCGATTCTGACCGTCGCACCTATTTCAAGGAGGAAGTGGGAGGGCTTATCATGGGAGGTTACGAGCCAAATCCCATTCCATGGTTGATTGAGGATTTGCCTGTTGACTGGGAGTTCCGCCTGTTTGATGATGACTTCGAACATTTTGAACAGCACATGACCCAAGCCATCGCCCGGGTGCCGGCACTTGCGAATGTTGGCGTGAAGAAAATGATCAACGGTGCCGAAAGCTTTACCCCCGATGGCAATTTTATTCTGGGCGCGGCACCTGAATGCAGCAACATGTTTGTGGGTGCGGGGTTTAACGCCTTTGGCATTGCCGCTGGCGGCGGTGCGGGCTGGGTGCTTGCCGACTGGGTGATGACGGTTGAAGCCCCACTCGACTTGTGGGTGGTGGATATCCGGCGCTTTTCAAATCTGCACCGGGAGCGCCAATGGGTTTGTGATCGAACTTGCGAGGCCTATGGCAAGCACTACACCATCAGCTACCCCCACGAAGAATATGAGTCAGGCCGCCCACAGCTAAAGTCGCCGCTGTATGAACGCCTTAAAAAACACCGCGCAGTTTTCGGCTCCAAGCTGGGTTGGGAACGACCCAACTGGTTTGCACCCCTTGGCGAACCCGCCCGCGATGAATACGCCATGGGCCGACAAAACTGGTTTGCCGCCGCGGGGCAGGAGCACAACCATGTGCGCCAACACGCAGGTATTTTTGACCAGTCGTCTTTTGCCAAGTTTGAAATGCGTGGCAAGGATTCGGCCAAGGCGCTGGAATGGATTTGCGCCAACCGGGTGGCCCGCGAAATCGGCAAGCTCACCTACACCCAACTCCTGAATTCACGCGGCGGCATTGAAGCTGATTTGACAGTGGCACGTTTGGCCGAAGATCACTTCTACATCGTGACAGGCACAGGATTTCGCACACATGACTCAGCCTGGATAAAAGAACATGTTCCAAAAGGCTTTGATGTGACTTTGGAAGACACAACAGAAGCCTTGGCCGCGCTTTCTTTCATGGGACCAACGAGTCGTGAAGTTCTGCAACGCGCGACATCAGTCGATGTTTCGAATGCCGCATTTCCTTTTGGCGCGGTGCAAACAATTGACATTGCCGGTCACATGGTTTGGGCCTTGCGCGTCACATATGTCGGTGAATTGGGTTGGGAATTGCACATGCCGATGGCAGCAGCTGCGGATGTTTTTGATTGCCTGATGAGCCATGGTGAAGCAGAACAAGTGTGCCCCGTTGGTTATCGTGCACTGGAATCTCTCAGGCTCGAAAAAGCCTATCGCGCTTGGGGGTCTGATATCACACCCAGCGACACACCTTTCGAAGCGGGTTTGGGTTGGGCAGTAAAAATCAAAAGCGATGCCAATTTCATCGGAAAATCGGCATTGCAATCACGTTTGTCTTTGCCACTCATTAAACGACTTGTCGGTTTTCAGGTGGAAGACCTTGATGCTGTATTGGTGGGCCGTGAAACAATTTTGCGCAATGGCGAATTCGCTGGATACCTGACAAGTGGTGGTTATGGTTACACGGTTGGTGCACCCCTTGGCTTTGGCTACGTTCGCAATGCGGAAGGCGTGTCAGACGGTTATCTCACCTCAGGCCAATATGAAATTGTCATCGCCAGTGAAACAAAAAAGGCGAAACTCAGTCTTCAGTCATTCTACGATCCGGAAAATCTGAAAATCCGCCGATAGGCCTCGCGAGCAATAGTTTCAATTCGCCGCTGCCATCCCGTCCAGCATGCGAACTGTTCCCTTGTAGGAATTGTCGAGATGCTGACGCATGGCTTCGCGGGCAGCTTCGGGGGTTTTGGTGTTCAGTGCACGGATGATCGAGCGATGCTGTTCGAGTGTTGCGGCAGCTTCGCCGACCCTAGGCAACAACATGTGGCGGCAGCGGTCCAAATGGGCCTTGGAAATTTCCACCATGTGCCAGAGCCGCGGCAATTCCGCAACTTGGGCAATATAGCGGTGAAAGTTGTCGTCTATGCCGATGGCCTGAACAAATTTTCCCTGTTCGATGGACCTTTCATGGAGTTTCAAAATGTCATGGAGCGCCTCGGTATGGACATCGTTCATGTGGGGTGCAGCATGTGCCGCACTCTCCATCTCAAGTGAGCGACGAATGAGATAAGCTTGTTCGATTTCGTGGGCATCGATGCGGGCAACCTTGGTGCCTGATTGAGCGACGACATCAACAAGATGTTCGTCACTGAGTTTTTTGACAGCCTCGCGTACAGGCGTTCTGGAAATACTCAATTGTACAGCAATTTCTTTTTCATCAATCGGGTCGCCCGGTTTGATAATTCCCGTTAAAATCAAATCACGGATCAACGGATAGATTTGGTCCCGCATTGGTCGGCGGCGATCCAGTTTGGCCTTGGATAGATCATATCCCATAACTGTCATACTAATATAACAGTTCTGGACAGACAAATTGAATCCTGCCTATGATCACAAAAAAATGGACTCAAATGCAACGGGTCAGGGGCGGGGAGGAAAAGTCATTGGCCAAGCATAATTTTCCAAAACTACATAATGCCATGTGGCCGGGTCTCGTCGGCAAGGGGGCTGACTCTGAGCCCGGCATTGAACTGGACACATTGATTGACTTGACTGCCAAGGCTGAAGTCGATGGCGTCAAATTCGATGGCATCGACATTTTTCATGTTGCACCCCACACCAATATTGATTTCACGGATGATGAGGTTAAGCGGCTGGCGGAAAAAGTCCAGCGCAAGAACTTGGGTATTGGTTCGATTGTTGCTCCCGTCTGGCCACCCGTCGGCGGCGGCTCTGCCATGGGGTCGCCAGCCGACCGCAAAAAATTCGTCGATAATGTCAGGAAGTCTTGCAGGCTTGGTGCGCGGCTTCGTGAACTCGGCGTCAGGCCTTACGGCTTGATACGGATTGATTCAGCTGCCGGCCCCGGCGATTGGGCCAAGGATCCGGTCGGCAACACCAAGAAAATTGCCAAGACTTTCCGCGAAGCTTGCAGCGTGGCGGTGGATCATGGCGAACGATTGGCTGCCGAAGGCGAAATCTGCTGGGGCGGCATGCATTCCTGGAAAGACATGATCAACACGCTGGAAGAAACTGACCGTCCCCAAACCATCGGCTTCCAGGCCGACATGGCCCATACGCTGCTTTACACCATGGGCTACAACGCCCCAAAATCACGCCTTCTGCCCGTCAGGTTCGATTGGAAAAGCAAACCCATCCTCGATGCGGCCTTGAAAAAAATGACCGATGCCCTGCGCCCCTGGACCATCGATTTCCATGTGGCGCAAAATGATGGCACCGTGAAAGGTCTGGGTTATCACGACAAGACTGGTCGCCATTGCATGGTGACCGACAAGAACGGCAAGCTCGATATTCCCAAGCATGCTGGATATTGGATGCGCGGCAAAGATGGCGAACTCACCAAGGCCTTCAAGCATATCTGCTGGGACGGTTGCATGTTCCCCAATGATGTCATGCTGCAACAAAAAACCTGGAACGACATTCTCTCCACCATGATCAAGGTGCGCGACAAGCATGGCTGGACCGCTTGATGGCTCCAGCTACGAAAAAGCAGAAATTCAACATCGGCATGGTCGGTTATGGTTTCATGGGCCGGGCCCATTCCAATGCCTTCAAGCAGACCAACAATTTCTTCGATCTGCCTTACGAGACTGTGTTAAAGGCCGCCTGCGCGCGAGATGCCACAAAGTTGAAAACTTTCGCCGATCAATGGGGCTATGAATCAACCGAGTCCGACTGGCGCAAGCTGATTGAGCGCAAGGACATCGATATCATTGATATCGCGGCCTCCAACGACATGCACCACGACATCGCCATCGCAGCGGCAGCAGCAGGAAAAATGGTGATGTGTGAAAAACCCCTGGGCCGCAATGCCGGGGAAAGCGCTGCAATGGTCAAGGCGGTGGAAAAGGCCAAAGTACCCAACATGGTCTGGTACAATTACCGCCGGGTGCCTGCCGTTACTTTTGCCAGGCAATTGATTGACGAAGGCAAACTTGGAAAAATCTTTCATTACCGCGCCAAATTTCTGCAAGACTGGACCATGTCAGCTGATCTGCCGCAGGGCGGGCAGGGGCTTTGGCGTCTGGATGTGGATGTGGCCGGCAGTGGTGTCACGGGTGATCTCCTCGCCCATTGCATCGATACGGCCATGTGGCTGAACGGTGGTATCGATTCCGTTGTCGGTCTCACAGAAACTTTCATCAAGCAACGCCACCACAACCTCACCGGCAAAACTGAAAAGGTCGGCATTGATGATGCCAGCCTTTTCCTCGCGCGTTTCGACAATGGTTCTCTCGCCAATTTCGAGGCCACCCGTTATGCGAGGGGTCACAAGGCGCTTTACACACTCGAAATCAATGGTGAAAAAGCCTCGATCGCCTGGGACCTCCACGATCTGCATCGCCTGCAATATTTTGACCATCGTGATGAAGGCCGCACTCGCGGCTGGCGTTCCATTCATGTGACCGATGGTGAACACCCCTACATGAACAAGTGGTGGGTACCCGGATTGCAGATTGGTTATGAACACAGCTTTGTCCACCAAGCTGCAGACTTCATTGATGGTTTGGCCACAGGCAAGCCCGCAAGCCCAACATTCCGCGAAGCCATGGCAACCGATATTGTGACCGATGCCGTTTTGAAATCCGCCCGTTCCGGAAAATGGGAAAGCGCCAAGGCAACGGTATGATTTTGTCACTTGCCAGTGCCGGGATTATCGATAGTCTCACGCCAGAGAAAGTCGGTGTTTTTAATGTCTGAAAGCGGCGTAGCAGCCTTAAGCCTCAAAAACGCGGCCAAATCCTATGGCAGCGTGCGGGCCATTGCGGACATGAGTTTCGATGTCGCGGCAGGCCGCTTTTTTGTGCTGTTTGGCCCGAGTTCCGTTGGCAAAACCACGACGTTGCGCATGATCGCAGGTCTGGTGGCACCGGATAAAGGCCAGGTTGAAATCTTTGGCAAAGACGTGAGCAATGCGCCTATCGCGGGCCGTGGTGTCTCGATGGTGTTTCAGTCGTTCGCACTCTATCCACACCTCACCGTATTTGAAAATCTGGCATATCCCCTGCGCGAAGAAGGCATAGCCTCCGACAGGATCGCTGCCCGCGTCAACGAAACGGCCACCATGTTGAAATTGGCCCATCGGCTTGAACGCAAACCCGGCACCTTGTCGGGCGGGGAACAACAGCGCGTGGCACTCGGGCGCTCGCTGATCCGGCGGCCAAAAATCCTGCTGCTTGATGAACCTCTCACCAACCTTGACGCCAAACTCCGTCATGACATGCGTGCCGAACTCAAGCGTTTGCACCGGCAGTTTGGCATGACGATCATTTACGCAACACCTGATGAACTCGAAGCCCTGTCCATGGGAGAAGAAATTGCCGTCTTGAAAGATGGCGCAGTGGTGCAGCGCGGCACACCGGATGAACTCTACGAAAATCCTGTCAACACCTATGTGGCTGGAAAAATTGGTTCGCCCCACATGAACATTGTGCATGCCACAGTATCCAAAGATGGAAAATCTCTCGACACCCCATTGGGAACCTGGGACGCGATCCGCAATCTGAAAACCTCGGCTGGCGAAAAGGCCCTGATTGGCATTCGCCCCAACGACATTTCATTCAGCGAAAAATCGGCCAAAGGCATCAAATCGACTGTGCGCCTGCTGGAACCTCTCGGCGACATTACGGTGGTTTCCGTGGAAGCCATGGGCGAAATGTTGCGGCTTGTTCTGCCGGAAAGCCGCGCCTCTTCAGTCAAACCCGGCGACACTGCGTCAATTGCCATCGACCCCAAGAAAATTCACCTATTCCGCGCTTCCAGCGGTCAGGCTTTCAATTGAATGAAAGCCCGAAAGTGAAGAGCCTGAAGCAATATTGGTAACACGGAGGAAACGTTAAAATGACCGATATGACAAAACTCAAGGGACTGGTGACAGCAGCAGGTTTTGCTGCTTCACTGATGGTCGGTGGCGCAACATACGCCTTTGCCGAAGAAGTGACGCTGACTATGGCTGTGCCCGATTGGCCGCCAACCCGCATCATGAAGAAAATGTTCGACGAACAATACAAGTCGAAAACCGGCAACACCGTGAAGCTCGAAGTAGACTTCATTCCGTGGCCCGACTTCTACACCCGCGTCAACGCATCCCTTACATCAGGCGAACAGAAATACAATTTCGCCGTGTCGGATTCGCAATGGCTCGGTGCTTTTGTTGAAGGCGGCTATTTCCGCAAGGTCAACGATCTAATCGATGCCGATCCTGAACTGCAAAAGACCATGGCCGACATGCATCCAGCGCCCCTGAATGCCTATTCGACCTATCCCAACTCCACACCAAACTACTATGGCTTTCCGCAGTTCCCTGACGTGCTGGTCAACTTCGCCCGCAAGGATATCATTTGCGATGAAGGTGAACAGAAAGCCTTCATGGCCAAGTTCAGCAAGAAACTCCCTTGCACTGGCGAAGAACTCGACGCCATGACATGGGATGACTTCAAGAACGTAGGCATGTTCTTCCAGCGCAAGAAGGGTGAAATGCTGGCTGGAAAGCCTGCCGAAGACGATTTCTACGGCATCGCCTTCCAGGCTGGCAAAGGCTACGACTTCTCGTCCATGCAGATCAATGGTTTCATCTGGCAACGCGGTGGCGGAACCTGGGATGAAACCAAGCAACCTGGTGGTCAGGCTGAAGGCGTTGTGAATTCGCCTGAAGCGGTCAAGGCTTTGGAAGAATACCTGAGCTTCATCGACTACATGCCACCCGTTGCCAAGACCGGCACCATGGACATCTTCAAATCGGATGAATTGTTCCGCGAAGGTAAAGTGGCGATGAACATCGACTGGATCGGTTTGGGCGAAGCTTCGCTTGATCCGAAATCGTCGAAGGTTTCTGACAAGCTGGTGTTCGGCATGATGCCCGGAACCATGGGCGCTGATGGCAAGATGATCCGTTGGTCAAACATCGGCGGTCAGCCCTTTGTGCTTACCACATGGACAACGCCAACCCAGCTCACCGAAGCCATGGGCTTTGTAAAGTGGTGGTTGTCGCCTGAGATTCAGCACCAGTTTGCTGCGTCGGGTGGCCAGTCGGCCATGAAGTCGGTGTTCACCGATCCGAAGTACGTGACCTATCGTCCATGGAACCGCGCCTGGGCTGCCTCGCTGGATTGGCAAAAAGACGTGTGGCATGTGCCACAATTCTTTGAATTGCTGACCCAGCAACAAGACCAGTTCGACCTTGCCATCACCGGCAAGCAGGATGCAAAAACAACGCTCGATAACGTAGCGAAGTTCCAGCAGAACTTGCTGACGGAAGCAGGCTTGATCAAGTAAGAAAGAACCTCATCCGCCCTTCGGGCACCTTCTCCAACGAGAGGGTTGGAGAAGGGACAGAATTAGTCACTTCTCCACGCCTTCGTGGAGAAGGTGCCCCGACGGGGCGGATGAGGTCCCTTTGGACACAGCACACAGAAGTAAAAAAGTATGTCCGTAACGACCATCGACCAGCCAGCGCCACTCTTCACGGCCTCTGCCCATAACTGGAAACTTGCCATTCTTGTGGGCCTTGTCGTGTCAATTTTGGCTGCGATAATTCTTCCTGCGAAAATCTCGTTCTGGATTGTTGGTGCCATGGCGGCACTCATTGCCGCTGCATTCGTGGTAAATGCCTATCGCCGCAAATATTACGGTGGCCTTCTGGTGGCACCTGCCATTGCCGTGCTTTTTGTCATGAACATCTTTCCACTGCTGTGGTCGTTGGGACTTTCGTTCTTCGCTTATCAGTCCAGTCAGCAAACCATCCGCTTTGTCGGCCTCAATAACTACGTCAAGATTCTGACCAACGATCTTGCAGCACAGGCGAACTGGGACGCGCTGACCAATACAGCGATGTTCGTGGTGTTGACTGTGTCGGCACAAATGATCGTCGGCTTTTTGCTCGCCTTGATTTTTGCAAAACAATTTCCTCTGCGCAAATATCTGTTGATCCTCGTGCTTACCCCGATGATGCTTTCAGTGGTCGCATCGGGGGTGTTCTTCACTTACTATTTTGACCCAACGTTTGGCATTGTCAGCTATGTGATGAAAAGCATCACGGGCGAACAGTTCATCTTGATGGACAACAAGGTTGGCGCTGTTGCAGGAATCGTATTCGCTGACGCGTGGATGTGGTCACCTTTCGTCATGTTGCTGGTTCTTGCAGGCTTGGTGTCCGTACCAAAGTATCTTTACGAAGCGGCAGCCATTGATCGCGTTTCAAGCTGGCGGCGGTTCTGGAATATCACCTTCCCCTATATCCGGGGCCTGTTGATGCTGGCGCTGTTGTTCCGCACCATCGAAGCCTTCAAGCTGGCCGATCTCGTCATCCTGCTCACCAAGGGCGGCAACGATACGCTGACGATTTCCTACCATCTCATCCGCATCGCCAATGAACAGAACAAGACGAGCGAGGGTGCAGCAGTGTCCTACGTCATGCTGTTCATGGTGATTGTGTTGACGAACTTGTATTTGTATCTCGCAAATCGGCGGAGCCAAACAGCATGAGCGCCCTTCTCGAAAAACTTGGCTTCCGAAAAGCATCCGGCGTCGGTGAAGCGGGTTGGGGTCACACCTTGTTCGTGGCCGTCATCGCCTTCATTTACTTCCTGCCGGTGTTGATGATCATTTTCACCAGCTTGAAGCCGCAGGATCAGGCACTTTCCGTGCCGCCCACATTGTCACCGACGTCGCTGTTTGGATTGATCCCCGAACAATTCGTCTTCACACCGACACTGGAAAATTTCGGTTCTGTTTTCAACCGCTCTATGACGGTGGGTGGAGCTGCTGAAAATACCGGATTTGACCGCTTCTTCTTGAACTCATTGTTCATTGCATCCGTGTCGGTGATGCTGGCCCTCGTCATTGGAACGCTTGCCGCTTTCGGCTTCTCGCGTTATCCGTTGAAGGGGAATGACACCTACCTCTTCATCATTCTCACTACCCGCATGTTGCCGGCCATCGTCGTCATCATCCCGGTGATCCTGATGTTCCGCGTGGTTGGATTGTCAGGCTCCTACATCGGCATTATCCTGCTTTACACCGCCTTCAACCTTGCTTTCACCATCTGGATGATGAAGAGTTTCTTTGACGAACTCTCGCTTGATGTGGAAGACGCAGCCCGCATTGATGGTTCATCAGACTCGCGCGTGTTCTTCAAGATCTGTTTGCCGCAAGTTATCGCAGGTCTTGCTGCGACATTTGTTTTCGGAATCATTCTCACATGGAACGAGTTCCTCTTTGCCTTGTTGCTGACTGGAGTTGATACCCGCACTGTGCCCGTCGCCATGAACCAAGCTGTCTCCTCAGGTGGCCGTGGCACCGACTGGACCTTGCTGGCCTCCATCGAAACCCTGTTCCTCATCCCTGTTTTCCTCGTGACCTTCTTCCTGCAAGACCATCTGCTGCGTGGCGTCACTTTCGGTACTGTGAAACGCTAAATCCATGTCCACGATCGATGTTCGTAAGGTCACCAAGAAGTTCGGCGATTTCGTCGCCGTGCGCGATGCTGATTTGAAAGTTGATGCCGGGGAAGTGGTGTGTCTGCTCGGCCCATCGGGCTGCGGCAAGACCACGACGCTTCGCATGATTGCAGGTCTCGAACGCGCCACCTCCGGCGAGGTGGTCATTGCAGGTCGCAACATGAACGAGTTGACGCCGGAAAAGCGCAACATCGCCATGGTGTTCCAGTTCTACGCGCTCTATCCGGCTTTGACTGTTGGTCAGAACATCGCCATGCCCCTGCATTTCGAAAAGCTGTCGAAGGAAGATCAAGACAAGCGCGTTATGAAAGTGGCGAAAATACT
>JANOXA010000014.1:0-23335 GCA_031418195.1 Hyphomicrobiales bacterium
CCCCAACAACACGTGTCCGAAGATCAATTGAGTAAGCTCTAGCCATAACTGCCGCCTCCAAGCCCGGCAGACAGCTTGAATCACTTTAAAACTGATTTGGGAATCCCTCTCGATTCAGACAGTTCGGAAAACGCTCTAGTCGCATGCTTGAACTGGACATGACGACCTTTCTGCGCCACCAAAACCCATCCATCGGCTTCCAAAGCTTTGATGATCAGACGGCTATTCATGGTGTGTAGTTATACACACTACTTCGATATGTCAATGCCCGCGCAAAGGTGCGCCCCAACGCCATGCATGAGGCCGCAGGAGAGTGCGAACTAACCGCTCATCAGGTCAGCGTTTGCGGCCAACGAAAATAAACAACCCACCTTCGCCGCAGAGGCTGGTGAAAATCATGATGACTTGCTGCCACACGAACAATGACTGTTTTTGTGGCTTTGCCGGAAACCGCAAGGCTCACGAAATTGCCGGTATTGGAAAATTCTTTTTTTGAAATATTCGCAAAACTGCTTTGCATCCGTGCCCGATTTTCCATTGTTCATTGGATGAATGGTAGGCATGCAGTTGACTATTCGTCACGCTCAACAACAACCGTCACTGATTTGCGCAGGGCCTTCGAACCCTTTTGTGTCATCGGGCGCACCGAATGCAACGAGTTGTGGGTTTTGACGAAGACCGAGCATTGGTTGGGCACAAAGGGCACCGAGTCGACAACCTCCAAGCCTTCCCACGGCACCATCTTGTTTTCCCAGTTGTAGGCGTAGCGCATGTCATTGGTGCGGTTCATGTCGAGACCGCCACCATAAGCCGTGTCCCACTCGCCATCTTTGACCATCGAGATCACCAAAGTGATGACTTTGCGGGCTGCGTCGGTGTGGGGTTCGACCATGCCGCCGTCGGCTTTCAGGGAGGAAAACTCAAAGCGGCTTCTAAGCTTCAGGCCACGCGACGGAATGTTGCCGTGGCTGATTGATTTCGCCCAGCGTCTCACTTTCTGCGAACTGCTTTCAAAGGCTTCGGCAAGAGGTAGTTCAACATGATTGTTCTTGAGAAAATCAATCGTCTTGAAAATGAAGTCATCACTTTTCACCCAACTGTGAAAATCCCGCCAGACTTTTGTATCACGCAGGAAACGCTCATAGTTTTTTGGTGCCCATTTTTCCGAAAGACTTAGCTTGTAAGGAAATTTGGGCAAACTTCCGAACAGGCTTTCATCCGGAAAACTGTCGGCAAGTTGATTGTAGTGAATAGGATCAAGGGCCGGCCTCAATACCGCCAGCGGATAGGGTTCGTAGCGCATTTGCACTTTGTTGTAATTCAGCATCTCTTCAATTCCCGTTTTTCAAACCTGTATCAATCAAGTTCAAAGGCATTTTTGTAATCAAGTTTCAGGCTCTGGTCCTGGTCTTCTTTCAGCAAAATGGCATTGCCCACGACCAGCATTTCAATATCGGTTCCCATGAAACACCTGAACGCGTCTGCTGGAGAACAGACAATCGGTTCGCCACGCACATTGAAACTTGTATTCACCAACACAGGACAGCCGGTTTTTTTGCCAAAGGCAGAAATCAGCGCGTGGTACTTTGGATTGGTTTCCTTGTGAACAGTTTGCACCCGGGCGGAATAATCAACATGGGTGACGGCAGAAATTTCCGACCGCACCACATTCAGCTTTTCAATGCCAAATAATTTCTCTTCATCCACTGTCATCTTGCGACGGCGCTTCATGACAACATCCGCCACCAGCAGCATATAGGGACTGTCGCACTCCATCTCGAACCAGTCCGCAACATTTTCACGCAAGACTGATGGCGCAAAGGGACGGAAGGATTCACGAAACTTCACTTTCAGATTCAACAGTTTTTGCATGGTCGGTGAACGCGGATCACCGAGTACTGAACGGTTGCCAAGCGCCCGCGGCCCGAACTCCATCCGCCCCTGCATCCAGCCCACGGCCTTTCCATCGACAAGTGCTGCCGTCACTTTTTTCAGCAGATCGGCATCTTTCTCCACCCAGGTGAATCTGGCACCTGAATCCTGCAAACCCTTTTCAATTTCCGCCCGCGTGTATTCTGGCCCAAGATAAGAGCCTGACATGGCATCGGAAGATTTCTCCACGATGCGCGGTTTTGCGCAATGCAGGTGATAGGCGGCAAGGGCTGCACCCAAGGCTCCACCTGCATCGCCTGCGGCTGGCTGAATCCAGATATTGTCAAACTTACCCTCGCGCAAAAGCTTGCCATTGGCCACACAATTCAATGCAACACCACCCGCCAGACACAAATTGCGAAGGCCGGTTTCTTTGGCGAGAAATCCCGCGAGGCGCGAAACGGCAATCTCGGTCACATCCTGGATTGATGCTGCAAGGTCCATGTGATGCTGGGTCAACAATTCATCTGGTTTTCGCGCAGGGCCACCAAACAAGTCATCAAACTTTGCATTGGTCATGCGAAGTCCGGTGGCATAATCTAAATAGCTCATGTCGAGTTGGAACGAACCGTCGTCGCGCAGATCAATCAGGTTATCGAGTATGGTCTTGGTGAACTTTGGTGTACCATAGGGTGCCAGACCCATCACCTTGTATTCACCGGAATTCACCTTGAAGCCGGTGTAGTAAGTCATGGCTGAATAGAGCAGGCCCAGCGAATGTGGAAAACGGATTTCCCGTTCGATTGAAATTTTTGCGCCCTCGCCAATGCCAGCCGACGTGGTGGCCCATTCCCCCACGCCATCCATCGTCAGGAAAACCGCCTTGTCAAACGGTGAAGGATAAAACGCACTGGCGGCGTGGCTGAGATGATGTTCGGAAAACAGCAGCCTTGGGCGCCAGTCTGTATCAGCATCAACAAGCTCTAGATTCTCAAGAATCAGCCGTTTCAAAAACAGCTTTTCCTTCAGCCAAAGCGGCATGGCCTTCATGAACGAGCCAAATCCACGGGGCGCATGCATAAGATAGGTTTCAATCAGCCGCTCAAACTTGACGAAAGGTTTCTCATAAAAAACCACGTGGTCAACCGGTCCGCCACCGCCCTGCCCAAGGCAATAGCGAATGGCATTGATCGGAAAATCATCGTCATGCTTCTTGCGCGTGAACCGCTCTTCTTGCGCTGCCGCAATGATGCGACCATCTTCAACAAGGGCCGCAGCACTGTCATGATAAAAGCAGGAAATGCCAAGAATTCTCATGTCGGTCAGAATATTGTATAGATGAAGGGTGCCACGGCGGAACCCTTGGTGAGGATCACCAGTCCCCCCAGTAAAAGCGCCAATACAATGATCGGCAACATCCACATTTTCTTCCGTGCACGGAGGAATGCCCAAAGTTCAACTATGAAGGCCATCAGGCAAAACTCCTAAAACTGGTTTTTCATGGAACTCTCGGCAATGCCGTCATCACGCTTGATGTTCCAATAACTGTCGGTTGCAGGCTTTTTCTTTGTCTGCAGGAAGTCCACGCCAAACAGCCGCATGACAAGACCCATCGGCGTGAACACGCCAAAAAACAGCAGGCCCATGATGATCGGGTTGACGATTTTGTGCAGCAGCAGGCCAAACTTCAGCCAGATCAAATTCAAGGGTCGCAACAGGCGCGGTGCCAACAGCGTGAACAAGGCAAAGACCACTGAAACACCAGCAGTGACATAGAGCGTTGTTGTGATACCCCGGTGCCACCAGGAAAATGCTGCAAGCAGCGCGAAGACGACAACGAAGGTAATTCCGAAAGACCGCTCAGACGGCGCCTTCACATCGTCGCGCTTGTCAATTTTTTCATGCATGCCGGAAAACTTGCCCATGGCCATCAGGCTGCTGCGGACACTTGGCGAACATCAACAACATGCAGTTTCGACTTGCCGGCCTTTTCAAAACTGCGCAACTTCCAACGAATGTTGGGATGGCGACGGCCAACCAGCGTGAACCAGCCATTCCACCATTCCGGCAACTGCTGGGTGACACGCGCATTTTGGCCATCGGGCAAATATTCTTTCGAAGGAAAACAAGCCACTGTGGCATAGACAAACTTGTTTGCCGATTTGAAAAGTTCATCAATCATCCAAGAAACATCCTCATCCGGAAAGCCAGGAAGAAGATCAACACAAACCACACCATCATGTTTCTTGGCGTTGTTTTTTCGCTGGCCGGTTGCCGTGATTTCCTGATGCATCACCAACAGGCCTGACGGTGTAGTCATGCCCGCAGCAGCATCATCCAGACCGAAACTGAGGATATCCTTGGCACTGGTTTCAGCAACGAGTTGATTGATGTCTGTTTCCACAGTTTTGTCAGCTGTGCTTGCATTGCCATGCAGCGCCGTTTGCTGCCGCAGGATCTCGGCAAATCGACGGCTTGGCTGGTCTTTGGTGAACACGCTGAAACCAGCTGCATCGGCTGCGCGCTCACGGGAAAACCACACTTCACCATCAGGGTGCGGTTCATAACGCAAGACATCCGGAAACGGTTGCCACGGCTGGGTTTGCAGCGTTGTGAAATGGAAGCACTTCGATTTGTCCGCCGTGAACTCATCATCCCTGGCGTTCCATTCCGATGGCAGGCGGCCCCAAAGATTTTTCTCTTGCACGGTCTCACGGAAAAACTTGTGCTTCTTGCCGCGCTGGGCATAGGCCAATGTCCAATGCGCAATCATTTTTTCACAATCAATCAACATGACTGAAGTTTCGCGCGGCGTGATGCAGAGCATGCCGGCACTTCCCATTTCCAGATCAAACATCTCGCCGGGATCTGCCAGGTAGAGTTGATCGACATCATTATAGATGGCGCGGCCCTTGCCGCCGCACATCGCCGGAATGCCATAGCGATAATTGGTAAAGCCGGTTTTCCAACCGCTCCGGTCGTAACCCTTCAGTTCCTTCATGAAATGAATTTCATAAACCCGTGCCGGATCACGCACCTGCATGACCGACCAGACAAATACGCGCTCAGCCCGGAATTGGCCCGCTTCAGTTCCCAGATAGATTCTCACAGGCGGCTTGTTGTTGGGCTTAACACCATTGGCGACGTCGAGGCAAAAAACTTCTGGAGCCGCATGTACGCCGTCTGGTCGAACCAGGTCCTTCTGAAACCAATATCTTGGCATCCGGTGATACCAACGGGTCTTGAATTGGGATTCTTTTTTGAACATATTTGTCATACTTGCCACACCGCCACCCGACGGCTCCTCTTTTCAATCATGTGGACAATCATTGCTGGGGGCCACCATATATCGCAAACCAATGATTGGCCGCTTATTGTGTTATCAGCTTGTCAAAGTCAAGTTCGCCCATTGAGCTTGAACTGGCTCCGATTCAGCTTGGTTTTAGACGATGTTCTTCCCAAGCACTTCGCAGGATGTCGCCAAAAATCACAATTTCTCCTTCATATCCAGCGAACAATTGCAGCAGGAATTCCAACTCGGTTTCCCGGCTGTGGGCTGGCGCATAGGCATTGGCAATTGAACTTTCACCGGGATAGGTCCCCTCGGCATGCTGGAAAAGGTCGATCCCCGCCACCACCAGAGTTTTCGGCTGCAAGGCAATTGCCGCTGCAATCATGCTTGCTCCATTGGTGGGCCGCAAATGCCCCCACTGAAAACGCTGCAAGGCATCAGACACATCATTCACATTGAAGTAGGTACTGTGGGAACGCAACGGGTTGAAGGCCCTTGTCTGCACAAGACGATCTTCAGCTTCAGCACTTTGCAATCCAAAGACAACCCGGTCCAGCGTCCGCAGGGTTGGCCGCCCACCTGTGAACACAACATCCGGTTCAGCCATGTATTTCCTCGTCAGCCAAGAATGATTGACCCGGAACAAGGCATCATGGCGAACCTGAAGCAGCGCCGCGTCGGCCGACGATGGTCCGTTGCCTAGGCACAATATGGTTTTTGGCGCACCCAAATGCAACTTGAGATCATTTAGACTTGCGAGTCGTGTGGTGCGCCGGGAAACCACCCATCGCCAACGATGGGGAAGCAGCAGACTTGTAACAGTGCCAGGTTTTCGCAATGCCTTTAAGTCGCGGGCCATCATGACATCAAACTTGTCAGCCAATTCAGCGGCAGTCATGCTTGCTATGCCTTCATCCAAGTCTTCTCTACGGGGGGCATGCTTGAGAACAACTACCAGTTTACAGGAATGGTTTTTGGCCGATATTTCGGGGAGTGTTTCGACACCCCGGCCAGAAACGGTCACCACACCAATTGCCAGCTGTTGCAGTTTGGCAATGAACGGAGCAGCCACGCCCAGACCCGCTGTTTCAATAAAAGCCACAGCCCTGATCTTAAGTTGCCGCAGATACATTTCTGCGGAAACCTGATTGCCATATGACAGGGGTATTACCAGCAACCCAGGAAAGCGATGGTGGAGCCACTTCCGGACTTCGGGGTCAGCGCTCGAAAGCAGAATACGTAATCGATGGTCGCGTGAACGTATTTCGTCCAACAGCGGCAATAGGCCATCAAAAGCATCTTCCGTATCACCGATAAACAACAAACTTCTCTCGCGAGGCCGGCCAACAAATCCCAATCTTGCGGCAATGTGATTCATGGCACTCAGTTCTGTGCGAGCTATTTCGCCACCAATTTCTTAACATGGCCGCCCGAGACTGAATAGAAATGATCAGCAACCTTGGTCCATGCCGGGCGATGGGTGATGGCGATGATGGTGTATTGGCTGCCAAGGGCCACGATGTTCTTGATGATGTCCGCTTCAGTCTTGGGATCGAGCGCACTTGTCACTTCGTCCAGAATCAAGATAGCCGGATTGCCAACCAGGGCACGGGCCAGTGATATGCGCTGGCGCTGGCCGCCTGATAGTTTCCCCCCCATTTCACCCACGTTGGTATCCAATCCTTCCGGCAGGGAACGCAGAAAATCTCCAGCACCGGCTTTTTCCAAAGCTGACAGAATTTCCTGATCACTGATCGCCGTGTCACCAAAGGAAATGTTTGTACGCACCGATTCATGCAGCAAACTGAGTTCCTGCGGCACATAGCCAATTTTTTTGCGCCAGACTTTAATGTCAACTTGCTCAATGGGCAGTGCCCCAATCATGATCCGTCCGGATGTCGCGGAATGCAGACCGATCAACAGGTCGATAATGGTGGTTTTGCCTGCCCCGGATGGACCGCTCAAAACTGTCAATTGACCGGGCTCAAACGCCAGATTCACCTGGCGCAGAACTTCTGTGCGGTCATGGGAAAAGCTGACATTTTCAAAGCGGCAAACCTTGTCGGTTTCAGGAATTGCCATTCCTCCGGCAGATTCTTCCTGTGACTCTGCGAGGGCAATCAGTTGTTCCACACGCACATAGGCACCTTCGATCTGGGCAGATACGACCATGAATTTCTGTAGCCGTGCCAGACTGTGAATGATCTGCAAAAACACCACGCCACTGATCGCAAGTTCTGGCAGGGGTGTATTCAACTTGTTGGTTGCGAAATATACCCCCGCACCCAATACAATGGCCATGATGGCGTCATTGCCTTCAAGCACACCAACCCGCGCCAGTTCGCGGGTAATCAACGATTTTTTGAGGCGCTTCAAGGTTTTCGTCAGGTTTCCCAGCAGCGCATCGTAACGCTGCATGGTTTTGAGCGGCTTGATGTTGTTGAGCATGTCCATCAGATAGATGGTCAGGTCAGTTGTGCGATCGGTTTGCTTGAAGCCGGCGCGGCGTGCCACACGCACCAGGGAATTGAGCAGCAGCGCAATTGCCGAACCGATGACGAGGCCCGCAAGGGCAATGCGCCAATCCAGCAAGATCGCAACCACGGAAAAACACAAAACCTGGACTGAGTAGGAAACAATTTGCGAGGCCAAAACATAGGCATCGCCGGCACGCCCCACATCATTGCTGATGGCACTGGCAAACCGCCCGCCACTTTGATCGGCGTAAAAGCTCCAGCGTGCCTTGAAGATTGCGCCAATCAATTTGCGACGAAGCGCATTGGCAACCCTTGCGGCTGATATGCCGGCATAGGACAGGGCACCGAAAGACACGGCGGACTTCAATACCAACAGGCCGACGATGAGCAGAATGAGATTGTTCAGGCTGGGGTTGATGCCAAACCATTCAACCACCGATCTGATTTGGGCATTGAGGGGTGAGGAACCAGGCTTGTCGCCGCCAACCATGGCCGTCACAACGGGTAGCAGCGTGCTCAATCCGGCTGCCTCTGCAACACCGCCAATCAGCAGGCAGATCAAAACAAAAAACGGCCGAGTATCATCGGCCTTGAAAAAAATTTTGAAAACCTGTTTCATTTTCGAGGGCACTTAACACATGAAATTTGCTGGCACCAGCCAATTGCCATGTTGTCCAGAGTCGACCCGACTCAATTGGAAATTTTTCGCTTGATGGCTTCGGCAATAATCCGGTTGCCTTCTTCAGTGACATGGGCGTGATCAACCAACAAATAGGAGTCGCCATCCAGGACATCCGAGATATCAAAAAACCAGCTGATGGCACGGGCCTTCATCTTCTGCTGCACCAAAGGATAGACTGCATCAAACTGCTGGCGCTGGATAAGCCTGTCCGGTGAATCAAGACCCAGATGGTCAATCCGGGGCTGTCCCACATAGGCGCTGGGCTGCAAGAAGCCGTAAAACTTGCCGCCATAACTCGATACCAATGCGTGGCCCATTTCCATGTTGCGCACGATCAATTCAGCCACCGCCTCGGCCCGTGCTGGATCATTGCTGCAACTGGCACTCTGCGCATTTTCCTTGCCGCCAATGACGGCAAACGTCAGTGTCATGATGGGAGCAATGATGTTGTTGTAGACATAGTTTTGTTTTTCAGCGCGACCGAGAGCTGCCCGCATGTGCTGTTCTTCCAAGTGACCATTCAAGCTTTGTGTGACAATCGCATTGCAATGAACCCAGATGTCATTGAAGCCTTCGAAAAACACGGCTGTGTTGGGCGGCTTGTTCTGGTTCATCAACTTCATCAGGTCGATGAGGTTTTGCAGGGACGTATATCCGCGCTCGCCATAGTTGGTGATGTTGAATTGATTTGTAATGGCATCCAGCTGTGCGGGAATTGTGCCATTGTCGTCAACACCCGTACCCCACACCGTTGATCCCCCAAAAACGCCGAGCGACTTTGCAACTTGAAGATTGGGTTTTCCCGCAGTGTGCATTCGAAAGCCGTCGGCATCAATATTCAAATTTTCGCTGCTGTATTTAGGGTGTCGCCACTCGGTGAACGGCGCATAGGCCGAGTTGGCAATTCGCTGGTCATTGTAAACCCGTCGAGCTTTTCCGTGGTCCTGGTAACCCGGCAATTCTGCGCGGTTGTCTTTTTTCGGGAAAAAGGATTTGGCGAAGTTCACACCATCCCCTGCCGCCGACATGATGAAAAGCAGTGACAGTATCATGCCAACCAAGATCAAAAAATTTATCAGCGCCAATTTCAACAGGCTGGGTAATCGCATGGTCGACTGGTTCCTTCAAAACAGCTGCTGCGTGCCAAGGGCAGTGGGCAACCTCTATGGTTGATCATTCAGTATCTGCATCAAACACCAATGGCAACAATCAAACAGCGCATTTGACATCGGGTGGCGGCTGGTTGCAAATGAATGATCCACCAAGTGCTGAGATTGATTATTGATGCGAAAAACCTTGTTGATTACTCTTGGCTATGCCGCATTTGCGCTGATAGCACTGCTTTGCCTGGAGGGAGCGTTCAGTATTGCACGCTGGAAACATGCAGACCGCAGCATGGTCTATGATGGCTATCGATTGTTGGGCCAGCGCTTCTCAAAGCCGCCCCAGTCTACCTTGCCACTGGCAGGTCGCGACGAAATCGAACCGCTCATCCCTGCCATGATTGCGGCGGGAGTAGGCATGGGGAACACACCCTATAAGGAACTGGTCACCGACCGGGCGTCGATCAATGAAGTCGGTCCAGATGGCTGCCTAAGTCCCAAGCCAAATCTGCTAAAAACCACAACTTACATTCGAAGTGTGGACTATGACCTGTTTGACCCACCCAGCCTGTTTTTTGACCGGGGGGCGGACTTGGGTGAACCACTCACCCGGTTTGTCAAAAATTATTCCATCAGCATGTCGGACTTCAGCACCAACAGTGACCGCGAACGGGTGACTTTGCCGGTCATTGCCTCTCGACGAAAGGTTCTCGTTGCCGGTGACTCGGTGGCGGTCGGTGCCATGATTGGTGACAACGATACGCTCTCGTCACAATTGCAGAAGCGGGATGCCAGCGCGCAATATGTAAATCTTGGCGTAAATGGAGTTCCCGCAGAACAAGTTGTTTGTCGTTTGCAATCTGCGGGAAAGCGTTTCGACCAGCAAATTGTTCATATCATCTATGTCTATTGTGAAAATGACTTCGAAGCAGGGCGGCCCTTTGGCAGGCCAGAAGAAGTTATAGCCTGGCTAAAGCCATTTGCGGCCCAGCAGAACAATGCAAAAGTCACAATTGTTTTCGCGCCATACATCTACAACATCATTCCGAATTTGACCCGGTTCCCAGGATCGCGGGGTGCTGACCACAAAACTTTTGTTGCCGAACGTGACACCTTGCACCGGAAAGCCACGCAAGCCGGGTTCGACTTTGTGAACATCGGGGAAATTGCACGTAAGGAAACCACTGCGTTACACAACGATTTTGCCGCTTTTGCCTTGTTTGTTGATCATGTCCATTTGTCGAAACTCGGCGTCTCCAGGCTGGTCGATAAATTGCTCGAATAGTTCTTCCCGACCAAGTGGAACCCTCCCCGTGTTGAGTCCAATCTCACCGCTCTGTCAGTTTCAACTCAATGCGGCGGTTCTCGGATTTCGACTCTTCGCTGTCGCCTTCCACCAGGGGCTGAAACTGGCCGAAACCTGCCGCCACCAGATGGCGCGATGACACGCCCTGGGCTTCCAGGAACTTTACCACCGAGATGGCCCGCGCAGAAGACAACTCCCAATTGGACTTGAATTCTTCAGTTTGCATCGGGTCAGTATCGGTGTGGCCGTCAACGCGCAATACCCAGGCCAGGTCAGCGGGGATTTCCGCTTCAAGTTGCTTGAGGGCCACGGCAAGCTTGGTCATTTCGGTTTCACCCGCCGGATTCAAAGCCGCCTTGCCCTTGGGAAACAGCACCTCGGCCTGAAACACAAAGCGGTCTCCCACCACCAGAATATCAGAGCGCTGCGACAGGATTTGCCGCAGACGGCCAAAAAACTCCGAGCGGAATTTCGAAAGTTCCTGCACCTTCTGGGCCAGCGCTGAATTGAGCCTGCGACCCAGATCAACAACCTGTGCATCGGAGGTGCGGTTGCGCTCCTCGGCCGCGTCGAGCAGCGCATTGAGCTGGGCAAATTGCCTGCGCATGGCTGCAATCTGCTGGTTCAGCAATTCCACTTTTGCCAAGGCTTCCGAGGACAATTTTTTCTCGGCATCGAGCGTGGTCTGCAGTCCTGAGAGTGCCGCCCCCGCATCAAGCCCCCGTGTGTTTTCTGCCTCGATGCTGGCCAACAGGTCAGTGGACTTGGCCTTGGCCGCATTGAGATCGTCGGTCAGGGACAACAGCTGTGCCTCAGCCTCTGCCTTGCCGGATTTTTCCAGCGACAGAAGTTCTGTCAGTTCGGCAATCTGCGAGCGCAACTGGCCCAAGGCTGAATCCTGCCCGGAAATTTCCCGTGCCAGCAGGAATTGCGCAATCATGAACACCGACAACAGGAAAATAATGACTAGCAGCAATTGCGCCATGGCATCAACAAAGCCTGGCCAATAGGGGCTTTCCTCTTGCCTCCGACGACGTGACAGGGCTCCGGCCATGGCTTACTCCTTGCCCCGACCGACACCGGTTTGGCGGATCAGCAGGCGCTGGATTTCACTTTGTTGCACTTGCTGGGTTTGTATCCACTGCCGCACCATTTTCTGTTCATCGCGCATCTGCGTCACCAGATTGGCCACGGCATCGGCCAACTGTTCCATGGTTTCGTTGGCGGCACCATTGGACGGTGCTGGCGAGCTGTAAGACCCCAAGCGCTGGCCCTGCTCCACTTGTTGGCTCAATTTTTCGACAGTGCGATTGAGGCTTTGCAAATCCAGCCGCATGAAGGCGGGAGCCGACGTGGCACCACCCTCCCCGGCTTGCACATCCGTGATGGTGGAAAGCCAGTCTTCGAAATTATGATAGAAACGGTTCTGGGCCTGGGAAGCTTTGAGATCAAGAAAGCCCACAACCAGCGAACCAGCCAAACCAAACAGCGATGACGAAAACGCCCGGCCCATGCCAGTGAGCGGCCCCTGCAAGCCAAGTTTCAATTCTTCAAACACTGAACTGGATTGCGTCGACGAAACATCAAGATTTCGAATCGCATCACCCACCGAAGTCACGGTGTCAAGCAAGCCCCAGAATGTCCCGAGCAGGCCGAGAAAAATCAGCAGTCCCACGAGATAGCGCAGCAAGTCGCGAGATTCATCAAGCCGTGATGCCAGGGAATCAAGCAATGACCGCATGGTCTGCGGCGAAAGCATGGTGCGGCGGTTGGCATCGCTCAACAATGTCGCCATGGGACCGAGCAACACGGGCGAAGTTTCATCGTTGGTTTCACCCATGCGAAACGCATTTACCCAGTTCACTTCGCGGTAAAGCCGCCAGACCATGACGAGGCCATAGACAACACCCAGCAACAAGGTGACCAGAATCAGGGCATTCAAACCTGGATTGGCTTCAAAGGCCGTGAGCAGCGGTCCATAGAGCACGGCGGCCAATATGCCGACGATCATGATGAACACCAGCATGTGCACCAGATGCACTGTTGGTTTTTCAAGCGTGATTGAATCTTGCGCCATTATGCCCGCCACCGTCTCTCTGTTGTCGCATCGGGGATTCGCCAACAATCCCTGCCGCGCAATCTAGTCGAAGTCATGGCAAGGTGCGAGGGGCTTCAAACCCGCATGTGGAAAGGGGCCTTCTGCAACAGAAGGCCCCTGATTTTCCCGACAGAATATGGGCGTCCAACCTACTGGGCGAGGTAAACCTCTGTTGTGAGATCAGAGTTCGTCCATGGCCGCTGGTCGTTTTTGGTCATAGCAGCGACTTCCTTTTTTACCCGGGTGAGCACTGTGTTAATCTCGAGGTTCCTGGTGCCCAGATGCTTTAACAGCGCCAACGTGAACGGGCTGTTTTTGCCTTCTCCGTCAGCAGCCACATCATCTTCTGCCGTAGCAAAGGCCACCAGCAATCCACCGCCTTCAGACTTGATGGCGGCCAAGCCCACCTCTACGGAAGCCGCGCGTGATGCCGACATTCGACGTTTGATAGACCGGGTGAAGGGATTGTTACGACAGGCATCAAGCAAGATTACGCCAACCTTGTTTTCGCCACCCATGAATGCCGTCACGTTGTCTATACCCATCACCTCGAAAGTTAGCGCCGTTTCCTCTTCGAGCACTGCATCGATGGGAATAATGTAGTTTTTTCCGCCAACCTGGATGCCATGTCCGGCATAGAAAAACAGGCCGAGATCAGCAGTACGTGAGGCCTTTACGAATTCGCGCACCTTGACCTCCAGTTGCTGCTTGTCAAGATCAGTTCCCAAAATCACCTTGAATCCCAGTTCAGTCAATTTCTTGGCCATGGCTTCGGCGTCATTGCGCGGATTGGGCAGGGGTGTTGCATTGATATAGGCGCTGTTGCCGATAACCAAGGCTACCCGTGACTTTAATTGCGGCACAATGGCGGAAGGGTCCGGCAGGCCGACTTGAGCCGGTCCATCATTCGACAGCAAAGTTGTCACATCCGGCTCTTCGGGTGTCTGAGGTGGTTTCGGCGTATCAGCAGTCTGGTCCGGTTCTGCGGGTGCCTCAGGTACACCGCCTCTGGCAATAGCAACGATTTTTTCTTCCAGTTCCTTGATGTTCTGGGTAGCCGTATCATTGCCTTTTTCGGCGACCTTGCGATACCAGGTCAGGGCTTCATTGTAATCCTGCGCCACGCCGTTGCCGTTCTTGTACATGGCAGCAAGATTAAGCAAACCGTTGGTGTTGTTTTGCTCGGCCGCCAGTCGATACCATTTCAAGGCCTCGGCATAATCCTTTCCAACGCCGTGGCCTGATTCATACATCGAACCCATGTTTGACTGGGCCTCGCCATTCTTCAGGTCAGCGGCCTTTCGGAACCAACTTACGGCCTCGGCATAATCAACCGCCACGCCCCGGCCATTGTCGAGGGCCCAGCCCAGATTGACCATGCCTTCGGCGTTGCCTTGATCAGCCGCTTTGCGGAAATACACAGCTGCTTCGGCATCATTCTTCTCGACACCAGAACCATTCGACAGCAACCAGCCGTAGTTATTCTGGGAATAGGCATAGCCTTGTTCGGCTGCCGACTTGTAAAGTCTGGCGGCTTCCACATAGTCTTGTGCCACGCCTTTGCCGTTCTCATAAAGCCAGCCCAGATTGTTCAGGCCGGAGGTGTTGTTCTGGTCGGCAGACAAGCGATACCATTTTGCCGCCTCAGCATAATCCTGCTGCACGCCGCGCCCTGCATCATACATCCAGCCAATATTGGCTTGACCGTTGGCATTGCCTTTTTCGGCTGACTGCTTGTACCATTTTGCAGCTTCCGCCAGGTCAACCTCAATGCCTTTGCCATATTCATAAACCAGGCCCAGATTGTTCATGCCAATGGCATCGCCAGTCTTGGCGGCCTTGGTATACCATTCACGGGCCTGCTTCAGATCCAGCTCAACACCCTTGCCAAACTCATAGAGCCAGCCAACATTGGTTTGCGCCCGGCCATTGCCTTGCTTGGCTGCTTTAAGATACCAGCGCATGGCTTCCGTATAACTCTGTTCCGTGCCTTTGCCGTTTTCATACATCCAGCCTGTGTTCACCTGGCCATTGGCTTCGCCCTTGTCGGCGGCTTTTTTATAGAGTCTGAAAGCTTCATCATTGCTGGCTGTAACGCCAAAGCCATTTTCATACATGACGCCAAGATTGGCATACCCCAAGGCATAACCCTGGTCGGCAGCTTTGCCATACCACTTGGCGGCTTCGGCCAAATCCTTGTCTGTACCAAAAGCATTTTGATACATGTAGCCCAGATTGACCTGGCCCGCCGGATCGCCTTTTTGAGCGGCTTTCTTGTAGAATTTTACAGCCTCGGCATAGTCGCCCTTGTCATAGGCGGCGTTGCCCTTGTCATTGTCTCCGGCAAAAGCCGTGCCTGTGATGCCTGCAAAAAACAGGGTGAGGCAGACCAGCAGTGAAGCAAAGGTAATTGAAAACCGGCTGGCCGGGGGCAAAAACACATGGCTGGTCATTGTCTCTCTCCAAATGAAAGCCCCCCTTCATGACCCTATAAAAGAACAAATATGTCCAGTAGTCAAATGAACTCGAGAGTTGGGTGAAACTGTCACAACTCAGGATGCCGGCTTGATCCCAAAATGGGATCGTGTTATCGGTTGATGATGCGGATCATTGCACGGCGCACCCTGACCACTTACCTTGAAAGCAGGAGAAAGCACGCCGACCAAAAGGCATTGGGCCAAGCCGTTGAGGCGTGGTTCGCGGAGGCTAAGAATGCCGAATGGCAGAGCATGGCTGAAGTGAAAGGCCAGTACAGATCGGCCAGCGTCGTCAACTCTGACCGGATAGTGTTCAATATCAAAGGCAATGACTATAGGTTGGTGGCGGCAATAGATTTCAGACGCTCGATCCTCTTCATCAATTGGATCGGCACACACCAAGATTATGACAAGATCGACGTGAGGAAGGTAAAGTACAATGGCTGACGTGAAACCCATCAAGTCGAACGCTGACTATGAACGCGCATTAAGCGAAATTGAATCGCTGTGGGGAGCGCCGGTCGGAAGTCCGCGAGGCGACAAACTGGATGTGCTTGCGACGTTGGTGGAAGCCTACGAAGCCAAACACTTTCCAATTGATACAACTGATCCAGTTTCGGCCATTGAATTCAGGATGGAGCAACAAGGGTTGACGCGGAAGGACCTTGAGGACATTATCGGCAACAGGGGGCGGATTGCAGAAATTCTCAACGGTAAACGAGAACTGTCTTTGGCCATGATTCGGCGTCTGAATCGTGCACTGAATATTCCGGCGGATATTTTGATCAGGCCATCGAGGAGAAGTGCCGCGTAGACTGCTCGGTGATCGTTTATTGAAATAGCTTCTCGACGACTTCTTCTATTGTAGTGAGCTTCACAAAATCACTCTGCCTCAGAAGACGATGACCGCTTCGATTGGCCTTCTGCCCAGTTGCGTCGCCTTTTGTGTGTTTTGCCAAGCGCTTTGCAGGTAAATCTGGAAAGTTCTTACCGACTTCCGAGCCAAACCATCGGAAACCCAGAAAATGTAGATTGTCGTCTATCAAAATCCATATCACGCAGGGATTTGGTTTCTGTGACAGACCAAGGCTTACCTTGAAATCTTTGGTCTTCGAATTTTTTAGCGTCGTTTTGAGCTAAATGAACCGGGATACGGAACCCTTGGTGAAGACAACATCATATCCGCCTCGATCAAATTCAGGACGAAGAACTTCAACGTCCATTTGATCGCGACTCCAAAAAAACTTCATCACTTCGCCAACAAATACGTGCTCAATGACACGCTCTCGAAAGACAGAGTTCAATGAATGTTTCTGGTTGAGAGTCATTTTTCAAGTCTGCATGATACCAAGCATGAATCACCCCATCCCCTTGTTGATCTCTTCCGTCATCTTCTTGGCATCACCAAACAGCATCAGCGTGTTGTCGCGCCAGAACAGCGGGTTGTCGACGCCGGCATAGCCTGAGGCCATGCCGCGTTTGATGAACATCACCGTCTTGGCTTTCCAGACTTCCAGCACCGGCATGCCATAGATCGGCGAGGTGGGATCGTCCTTGGCTGAAGGATTGGTCACGTCATTGGCCCCGATGACAAAGGCAATGTCGGCCTGGGCGAATTCCGAGTTGATGTCTTCCAGTTCAAAAACTTCATCATAAGGCACATTGGCTTCCGCCAGCAGCACGTTCATGTGACCTGGCATGCGGCCTGCGACGGGATGAATGGCGTATTTCACCGTCACACCAGAGGCTTTCAAATGATCAGCCATTTCACGAAGCGCATGCTGGGCCTGGGCCACGGCCATGCCATAGCCCGGCACGATGATAACACTGGAAGCATTCTTCATCATGAAGGCCGCATCTTCGGCTGAGCCTTTTTTGACAGGCTTCGTCTCACCCTTGGCCGAGGGTCCTGCACTCTCACCGCCAAAGCCACCCAAGATGACCGAGATGAAAGAACGGTTCATGCCCTTGCACATGATGTAGGACAGAATGGCACCTGATGAGCCCACCAAGGCACCGGTGATGATCAAGGCCATGTTGCCCAGTGTAAAACCAATGCCCGCCGCCGCCCAACCGGAATAGGAGTTGAGCATCGAAACAACGACCGGCATGTCGGCACCACCGATGGGAATGATCAGCAGGAAGCCCAGCGCAAAACTGATGGCGACAATCAGCCAGAACCACAATGCCGCCGCTGTTTGAAAAAACAGCACCATGCAAACGATGAGCCCAAGAGCCAGTGCGATATTGATGAAATGCCGACCCTGTATCATGATCGGCGTTCCCGACATGCGGCCATCAAGCTTCAGGAATGCAATGATGGATCCCGTGAAGGTGACAGCACCAATGGCCGCCCCCAATGCCATTTCAATCAAACTCTGGCCGTGGATAACACCGTTGCTGGCAATGCCAAATGCATCCGGCGCATAAAAAGCCGCAGCGGCAACAAACACCGCAGCAAGACCCACCAGCGAATGGAACGCCGCCACCAGTTGCGGCATGGCTGTCATGGCAATGCGCTTGGCGGTAATGCCGCCGATCACGCCCCCAATGCCCATGCCGCCAATAATCAACAGCCATGGCAAAACGCCAATGGGTTTCGCCAATGCCAATGTGGTCAACACCGCAACCGCCATGCCCACCATGCCGTAAATATTGCCTTGGCGCGACGAAGCGGGCGACGACAACCCACGCAACGCCATGATGAACAGGGAACCGGCAACCAGATACAGCAGGCCCGCAAAACTGGCGTTCATGTTATTTTTCTTTCTTCTTGTACATGGCCAGCATGCGCGACGTAACCATGAAACCGCCGAAGATATTGATTGACGCGAGGATCAAAGCCAGGAATCCAAAAACCATGGCCAACGTGGAACCCGACGCAATGGCCCCTGCCCCGACCGCCAGCAATGCGCCCACAACAATCACCGATGAAATGGCATTGGTCACACTCATCAGCGGCGTGTGCAGGGCCGGCGTCACGTTCCACACGACATAATATCCCACAAAGACGGCGAGCACGAAAATGCCAAGCAGGGAGATGAAGGGATCAAGGGTCATGTGTTCCATGAAAGGACTCCAAAAGTGGATTTCAACTCAACCCCATGGGCCGTCATTCCAGAAAACTGCGCAGCGCAGCGTAGCAGTTTATCTGGAACCCAGCTTTGGCGACCGCTCAGGCTGACCGAAAGCGGGGTTCCATGTAGCGCCTGCGCTGCGCTTCGGCTTGCATGGAATGACGGTTCGAAGGACATCATGCGTCCGCCCCATAAATTTTGTGTACCAGCTTGCCGCCGCGCGCAATCAGCGTTCCGGAAATGCATTCGTCGGTTTCGTCGATTTTCAGGCTGCCATCTTTTTGCAACATCAGGTCGACGAAGTTGGCAATGTTCTTGGCAAACAGCGGCGACGCATTGCCCGCCAACTTGCCCGCAAGATTGACCGTGCCAACAATTTTCACACCCTTGTGCTCAACGATCTCGTCCGGCTTCGACAATGGGCAATTGCCACCCCGTTCGACCGCGAGATCAATGATGATCGACCCCGGCTTCATGCTTTCGACCATCTCTTGGGTGATCAACGTCGGCGCAGGCCTGCCGGGAATCAGCGCCGTGGTGATGACAATGTCTTGTGTCTTCACATGGGCGGCCACGAGTTCCGCCTGTTTGGCTTTTTCCGCATCCGTCAGTTCACGGGCATAGCCAGCAGCCGTTGCGGCTTCCGCCAAATCGACAAAGATGAATTTCGCTCCCAGTGACTTGACCTGTTCCTCTGTCGCCTTGCGCACATCAGTTGCCGTGACGATGGCCCCCAAGCGACGGGCTGTGGCAATGGCCTGCAAACCTGCAACGCCCACACCCATGACAAAAACCTTGGCAGCAGCCACAGTGCCAGCCGCCGTCATCATCATTGGAAAAGCCCGTGTTGAAATCGATGCCGCATCAATCACCGCCTTGTAGCCCGCGAGATTGGCTTGCGATGACAGAATGTCCATGGATTGGGCCCGGCTGATGCGCGGCATCAACTCGAGGGCAAAAGCCGTAACGCCGGACTTCGCAAAAGCCTCAAGCGCCTTACGGTCGCCATGGGGTTCCAATCCGCCAACCAGCATTGCACCGGGCTGCATGGCAGCCAGCAGTTTCGCAGGTGGTCGCCGAATGGATAGAACCAGATCGGCATCTTTGACAACGGCTTCGCCCTTGACAATCACGGCACCTGCCGCTGCAAAGTTCTCATCAGAATAATTTGCCCCAAGCCCGGCACCAGTCTGAACGGCAACCGTCGCACCCTTCTTGATATAGGCTTTGACCGCTTCCGGCGAAATCGCAACACGCGATTCCCCTATTGACGTTTCGAAGGGAACCGCGATTTTCATGGTCAGACCTTACAGGTTAATGGCAACATAGAGACTGTAAAGCACCAGCAACGCGCCGGAAACATACCACTTGCCAGTCGCCCGGACATCAATCAGCACCGCGAAGGCACCCAGAATAATCCCGGCAAATCCGGTGAACACATTCCAGCTATCCATGAAACGGAAGGCACAAAGCGCCACTACGATGAAGGCGCAAATCATCGACAGGGCCACCGACCCGGTCAGAAATCCTTCATAGGTATCCTTGTGATCAGCAAAGCCACGGGGCTGGTGCGATGGAGAGTGGTTGGCCATGGAATCCCTCAACTGAAAACGTGTTACATAGTCCCATAGCGAAGCCCCATGACCACTGCAAGACGGACGAATTGGCGCAGTTCCCGGTTTATTTCACTCCTCGTCAGTGCTACGCCCCACAACATTGGCCAAAGCGTTGCAAATTTGACTGGAAATTGTCGCATGACACAAGTGTTCAAACTCGAAAACAAGATCGCCGTGATAACTGGTGCGGCAGGTGGCATTGGCCGCGCCATGGCCCAGCGCTTTGCTGCCGAGGGGGCCAAAGTGGCGATCTGCGATCTCAATGCCGAAGCGGCAGCGGCAACGGCAGCGGCAATAATGCAAGAATTTCCGGGCCGCGCCATGGCTGTGACCATGGATGTCACCAGCGAAACGTCGGTTAATGAAGGCATTGCGAAAATCGTTTCTCATTGGGGCACTGTCGATGTTTTGATTTCCAATGCCGGCGTGCAGATAGTCCACAAGACCGAGGACTTTCCTTTCACTGACTGGAAACGCATGCTGGCCATTCACCTGGATGGGGCGTTCCTCACCACCAAGGCCTGCCTGCCCCACATGTACGCCCAAGGTTCAGGTTCGGTGATTTTGATGGGCTCAGTCCACTCCAAACTCGCCTCTCCCCTCAAATCAGCCTATGTCACGGCAAAGCATGGCCTGCTTGGCCTGTGCCGCGTACTGGCGAAAGAAGGTGCCGAACATGGCGTCAGGGCCAATGTGATTTGCCCCGGCTTTGTGAAAACGCCTCTCGTTGAAAAACAGATCCCCGAACAAGCCGCACGCCTTGGCATTTCAGAAGACGACGTAGTGAAAAAAATCATGCTCGGCGGCACCGTCGATGGCGAATTCACCACGCTGGAAGACGTAGCCGAAGTCGCCATGATGTTCGCCAGTTTCCCGACCAACGCGTTGACGGGACAGTCATTGGTGGTCAGCCATGGCTGGTTTATGGAGTGATGCGAAGGCAATGAATCACAGGTGTTTGGCCCAGTCCTGCCGCCCATGCAGAACGCGCACAATGCGAACACGTTTTTCATCTGTTCGATAAAATACAACATGGCTGCGGAATTTGACCACCCGACTTTTAAACTTCAGTTCGGGTCGCTCTCGCGCCATCAGTGGTGTCGCTGCTATCACATCAAAAAGATCAAACAGGCCTTGGTAGTAGGTGCGGGCAACAGTCAATCCGAAATGTTTCAGCCCATAGATAAATATGCCATCAATGTCTCGCGCCGCCCGCGCCGAGACTTCAAGCCGCATTAGGCTTTTTTGTCAGCAACTCCAAACGAGCCTCGATTTCCTCCCGCACATAAGGTGTGTAGCCGCTTGCATCCCCCTCATCCAAGGCTGCATTGATTTCAGCGATGACAGCTTTGCGCTCTTGCGCGTTTCGAATGAGATCACGCACAAAATCACTTGCATTGCTGTAGTTGCCTTCGGCAACACTGGCTTCAACGAATGCCTTCAGTTTGTCCGGCAAAGAGATATTCATGGTGGCCATCATTACACTCCTGAGACCGCAATCTTACCATTATGGCAAAGCTTGTCAAACATTGCCACAAATACACTCGAGCGCTGGCCGGTCAACTGGCGTCACACACCGCCACCACGGCATCCCTCCTTGTTTACGCGCCGTGGGCGGGCGGCGTTTGGATGTCTTGCTTGTACATTGGCCTGATTTGATACAACCTCAGCCGTAAGTTGGTGATCCAGATATTGCCGCTTGAACGAAAGGTCACGGCATCATGGTCTTTGTTTCACCTGTGGGAATCCGCGTTCCGACTGTAGGCGGGCAAAGGCCAGCCCGGGTTTTTCAAAACACTTGCATGCCAGCCTTGATGTTGTTGGCTTTGGTCTTCTTCGGACATTCCACTGCTTATGCCGCAACCTTTCTGCCGTCGGATCGCGATTGGTCCGAGGCGGAAGGCTGGACAGTCTACTGGAATGCCCAGTTCGAAGGCTGCTTTGCCGAGCAGTTGCAGGCCGGCGGCACCCAGGTGCTGTTTGGCATGTGGGGCAAGGACAACCGTCTGACCATTGCATTTCGCAACGACACGCTGGGTTTTGCCAAGAAGGACAAATCCTACACACTGAAAATGCGCTTCGACGGTCGCTCAAGCTGGGACAGCGGCATGACGCTGTACGACTTCGGCGGCGGGCCGCTGCTGCTTGGAAGCTATGGTGGTGCGGCCAAGGTCCGCGCCGAAATTGCAAAGGCCGGCAAGCTGACGATCCAACTGGGCAAGAAGTCCCTGGCCACAATCTCCTTGAAAGGTTCGAGCGCCGCCTTCAAGACGGTGGACGCGTGTCGGCTGGCGAAAGGCTAGCAAGCCGACGCTCCGGCGGTTGCTGGCAAAGCCGACGGCAAGGCGCTGGCCGAGGCGGACAAGTTGATGACCGAGGCCATCGCAAGTTACAAAACCGGAAACTATGCCAAAGCCGAGCCGTTGTACCGCCAGGTGCTCGCCATCGCCGAGAAGGCGCTGGGGCCGGACCATGCCGCCGTCGCCAGCGACCTCACTAATCTCGCAAACTTGCTCAAGATCAAAGGCGATCTCGCTGGGGCCGAGCCGCTGTACCGCCGGGCGCTTGCCATCGACGAGAAGGCGCTGGGGCCGGAGCATCCGGACGTCGCCGCAGACCTCTACAATCTGGCGCTCCTGCTCCAGACCAAAGGCGATCTCGCCGAGGCCGAGCCGGTGTACCGCCGGGCGCTTGCCGTCGACGAGAAGGCGCTGGGGCCCGAGCATCCGAACGTCGCCGTAGACCTCAACAATCTGGCGATCCTGCTCAAGACCAAAGGCGATTTCGCCAGTGCCGAGACTCTGTACCGCCGCGCCCTCGCCATCGACGAGAAGGCGATGGGGCCTGAGCATGCTGATGTCGCCAGAGACTTCAACAATCTGGCGAACCTGCTCAGCGAAAAAGGCGATCTCGCCGGGGCTGAGCCGCTCCACCGCCGCGCCCTAGCGATCCACGAGAAGGCGCTGGGGCCGGAGCATGCGAGCGTCGCCTCAGACCTCAACAATCTGGCGGTCCTGCTCAGCGACAAAGGTGATCTCGCCGGGGCCGAACCGCTGTACCGCCGCGCCCTTGCCATCCACGAGAAGGCGCTGGGGCCGGAGCATCCCGATGTCGCCACAGACCTCAACAATCTGGCGATCCTGCTCAAGACCAAAGGCGATCTCGCCGGGGCCGAGCCGCTGTACCGCCGGGCGCTGGCCGTCGACGAGAAGGCGCTGGGGCCGGAACTTACGAGCGTCGTCAGAGACCTCAACAATCTGGCGAACCTGCTCAGCGACAAAGGCGATCTCACCGAGGCCGAGCCGCTGTACCGCCGGGCGCTGGCTGTCGACGAG
>JANOXA010000015.1:0-2584 GCA_031418195.1 Hyphomicrobiales bacterium
TTCGCTGGCGACCTATGCCCGTGTCAACAAATATGGCTTCATCGAAACGCCTTACCGCAAGGTTGTGGGTGGCAAGGTGACCAATGATGTGAAATATCTGTCGGCTATCGAGGAAGGCAAATATCACATCGCGCAAGCCAATGTGCCCCTGACCAAGGACGGCCATTTTGCTGAAGAGCTGGTTCTGGTGCGTATGCATGGTGACGTGTTGCCGGTGCCTGCCGACAAGGTCGACTATGCCGACGTGTCGCCAAAGCAGATCGTGTCTGTGGCTGCGGCTCTGATTCCATTCCTTGAAAACGATGACGCCAACCGTGCCTTGATGGGTTCGAACATGCAGCGTCAGGCTGTTCCATTGGTGCGTTCATCTGCGCCATTGGTGGGAACCGGCATGGAAGCCATTGTGGCCCGCGACTCGGGCGCTGCCATTCAAGCCCGCCGCACTGGTGTTGTTGACCAGGTAGACGCCAAGCGCATTGTTATCCGCGCTACGGAAGAAACCGATCCGACAAAGCCCGGTGTTGATATCTATACACTGGCTAAATTCCAACGCTCGAACCAATCAACCTGTATCAACCAGCGTCCGCTGGTGCGGGTTGGCGATGCGATCACGTCAGGTGACATCATTGCCGATGGTCCTTCAACGGAACTTGGTGATCTGGCGCTTGGCCAGAATGTGCTCGTCGCCTTCATGCCATGGAATGGCTACAACTTTGAAGATTCGATTCTGTTATCAGAGCGCATCGTCAAGGATGACGTGTTCACCTCCATCCACATCGAAGAATTTGACGTGATGGCGCGTGACACAAAGCTTGGACCTGAAGAAATCACCCGCGATATTCCCAACGTCGGTGAAGAGTCGCTGCGCAATCTGGACGAAGCCGGCATTGTTTACATCGGCGCTGAAGTGAAGCCTGGTGATATTCTCTGTGGCAAAATCACGCCGAAGGGTGAATCACCCATGACGCCGGAAGAAAAACTTCTGCGCGCCATCTTTGGTGAAAAAGCCTCTGACGTGCGTGATACATCGCTGCGCCTGCCGCCCGGTGTTTCAGGAACTGTTGTTGAAGTTCGAGTGTTCAACCGCCACGGTGTGGACAAGGACGAACGTGCCCAATCGATCGAACGCGAAGAAATTGAACGCCTGGCGAAGGACCGCGACGACGAATTGGCGATCCTCGACCGCAACGCCTATGGCCGTTTGAAGTCGTTCCTCGTCGGCAAGACTGCCACATCGGGCCCACGTGGCCACAAGATGGAAGGCAAGATTTCTGCTGCCCAGCTTGATGATGTGCCACGCTCGCAGTGGTGGAACATTGTGCTTGGTGAAGACAAGGCCATGGGTGAGCTTGAGGCCATGAAGGTGCAGTATGACGAGTCCAAGAAAGGCCTCGAAAACCGCTTCATGGACAAGGTTGAAAAGCTGCAACGTGGTGACGAATTGCCTCCCGGTGTGATGAAGATGGTCAA
Organism: Hyphomicrobiales bacterium; assembly: GCA_031418195.1. GTDB lineage: Bacteria > Pseudomonadota > Alphaproteobacteria > Rhizobiales > Aestuariivirgaceae > Aestuariivirga. Next base: position 1,471 of record JANOXA010000015.1, read on the forward strand.
AGTCTTCGTCGCTGTGAAGCGCAAGATCCAACCCGGTGACAAGATGGCCGGACGCCATGGCAACAAGGGCGTGGTTTCGCGCATCGTACCGCAAGAAGACATGCCTTATCTTGCCGATGGTCAACCTGTTGACATCGTGTTGAACCCGCTCGGCGTGCCTTCACGCATGAACGTCGGTCAAATTCTTGAAACCCATTTGGGTTGGGCCTGTGCTGGCATGGGCAAGAAGATCGGCCAGATGCTTGAAGTCTACAAAGAGACACAGAAGCCAAAGCCGGTGCGCGATGGCCTTATGGCCATCTATGGCAAGAATGCCGAGCTGGATGCACTCGACGACAATCAGATCGTTGAATATGCCGAAGGCTTGCGCAAGGGTGTTCCCATTGCAACGCCAGTGTTCGATGGTGCGCGTGAAGAAGACATCAACAAGATGTTGACCGATGCGGGCCTTTCAACCTCTGGCCAGATCGAATTATTCGACGGCAAGTCCGGCGAAAAGTTCGACCGCAAGGTAACTGTCGGTTACATCTACATGCTGAAGCTGCACCATCTCGTGGATGATAAAATCCACGCCCGTTCGATTGGTCCATACTCTCTCGTTACACAGCAGCCGCTGGGTGGCAAGGCGCAATTTGGTGGCCAGCGCTTTGGTGAAATGGAAGTCTGGGCACTGGAAGCCTATGGCGCTGCCTATACCTTGCAGGAAATGCTCACCGTCAAGTCTGACGACGTGGCGGGACGCACCAAGGTTTATGAAGCCATCGTGCGCGGTGACGATGCATTCGAAACCGGCATCCCGGAAAGCTTCAACGTTCTGGTCAAGGAAATGCGTTCCCTTGGACTGAATGTGGAATTGCAGAACGGGCAGGCGGCCCTTGAGCAGGCTCCGCCCGCCCAAGCTGCCGAGTAAGCCATCCGGTATTTGAGTTTAATGATTTAGCGGCGGTATTTTCCGCCCATTCGAGGAGAAAGAGACACCATGAACCAAGAGGTCATGAACGTCTTCAACCCGGCGGTGCCGGCCCAAGCTTTCGACCAGATTCGCATCTCGATTGCGTCTCCGGAGAAAATCCTGTCGTGGTCATTCGGCGAAATCAAGAAGCCGGAAACCATC
>JANOXA010000016.1:0-108494 GCA_031418195.1 Hyphomicrobiales bacterium
TGTCTGGTGCCAAGTCATGAGTCCCAGCAATCAGTTGGGCTGGGTGCGCGGCAAATTTGTCTGGCCGGAATAATACCTACGGCAGGCAGCCGCAATTTCGACTGGTCACCTTGCAGGGCTACCGCTATGAAGCCTTGAAAGCTTTTATCCCATGAACAGTCTGTCTCCTTCGGCATTGCGTGGCATTTTGCTCGTCGTTGCGGCCACGGTTTTGTTTGCCCTTATGGATACGGCCGGCAAATACCTGATGACCAAATACAATGTGCCATTTGTTGCCACTGTGCGCTTTGCCATCAATCTGCTGTTGCTGGTTGGCCTTGCAACGCCGCGACACGGGGCCAGGTTGTGGCAGACCCATCGCACGGGACTGGTATTGCTGCGTGCCGGGTCATTGTCGGTTGCATCACTCTTTGCAGGTCTCGCCTTGCAGCGGATGCCGGTGGGCGAAACCGTGGCCATCCTTTATCTACAGGGATTTGGTGTCATGCTGGTGGCGGGATGGTTGTTGAAGGAAAAGGTCAGTGCCGTGGGTTGGCTTTGCGCCATGGTTGGATTTGCCGGTGTGCTTCTGATTGCGCGGCCTGGTGGAGAACTGGCTTTTGATGGTGTGGTGTTTGCTGTGATCGCTGCGGCGGTATCAGTGATTTATATTTTACTCTCACGGGCCTTGGCGCCGACTGAAAGCACCATGGCCATGTTGTTTTATGTGGCACTGTTTGGCGCTGTCATGTTTGGCATCTTGTTGGTTTTCAATTGGAAATCATTTTCGTTGCTTCCGGTCGACATCCTGCTCTTGTCATTTCTTGGTGCAGGATCTCTCTTGGCACATTTTTTCTTTACGCAAGCCTATCGTTATGCGCCGGCTTCCATTCTGGCACCCTTCAGCTATTTCCATATTGCATTTGCCGTGATTGCAAGTTGGCTGGTTTATCAGCATGTGCCTGACGTGCTGGCCTTCATCGGCATGGCAATGATAACTGTGTCAGGTGCGGCCATCGCCATTCATACACATGCCAAAAATCAAAGGAGATTGCCTGATGCAACACCGTAAACTGGGAAATTCCGGATTGGAAGTATCGGCTATCGGCCTTGGCTGCATGGGCATGTCGTCGGGATTTGGGCCACCTTCGGATCGAACCGAGATGATTGCAGTGTTGCGAAAATGCGCTGAGTTGGGTGTGACGTTTTTTGATACGGCGGAAGTGTATGGGGCCACTCACAATGAATCGCTGGTGGGTGAAGCGCTGGAACCTTTCAAAGGCAAAGTAGCCATTGCCACAAAATTCGGTTTCGCTCCCGACCCTGAACAGGGTGGCGCGTGGATGAAGCTTGATAGTTCACCTGCGCATATTCGTGAAGTGGTGGACGGTTCTTTGAAGCGTTTGCGTGTGGATGCCATTGACATGCTTTACCAACATCGGGTGGACCCCAATGTGCCGATTGAAGATGTGGCGGGCACGGTGCGCGACTTGATTGCCGAGGGCAAGGTCAAACATTTTGGACTTTCTGAAGCCAGCGCCTCGACCATCCGCCGCGCCCACGCGGTACAACCTGTAGCTGCCCTGCAAAGTGAATATTCCTTATGGTTCAGGGAGTTGGAAGCGGAAATTATACCAACACTGGAAGAGCTGGGAATTGGCTTGGTGCCGTTTGCACCCTTGGGCAGGGGCTTTCTCACTGGCACCGTCGATGCCACAACGAAGTTTGAAGAAGGCGATTTCCGCAAACGTATCCCACGCTTTGCCGCTGAAGCCCGGGCCGCCAATCAGGCCGTTGTTGATATGGTTCAATCGTTCGCAGCGCAGAAAGGCGTTACGCCGGCACAAGTCGCGCTGGGTTGGCTACTGGCGCAAAAGCCCTGGATCGTCCCCATCCCCGGCACCCGCAAAGTCTCGCGCATGGCCGAAAATATTGGCGCAGTTGCAGTCAATTTTACACCAGGCGAATTGGCCGACTTGCGCACTGCTTTCGAACGCATTCCAGTGACCGGAGATCGCTATCCGCCCGAGTTCATGAAGCTGTCTGGGCGTTGACGGCACAACTTGATTACAGCCCCAGCCATGTTTCAATAACCCGGCGGTGGAACGAAAGCGTAATATTCCCGTTCCAGCAATTCGGCAAAGCGCAGTGCCGTGTAGTCGCCGTAGGCCCGCGTGATGATTTGTACGCCACAGGGTAAACCGGTCGCCGTCAATCCCATGGGGGCCACGGTCGAGGGCAGATAGAAATTGCCGGAGTATCCAGCCCAGAAGCGTTGATCAATGGTGGAGACTGGCTTGCCATTGACGGAGATAAAGCGCTCGTGGCGTTCGCCGACCTGATCATGGGGCCAGGCGGCGGAGGCGGCGGCGGGGCATAGCAACACGTCCCACTCCTCAAAGAACTGATCCCAGATCAGGGCCATTTGCTGTCGTCGTTCATGGGCTCGCAGCCAGGCACCATGGGACATGCCAAAGGCCCGCGTCATCATGGCCACATAGCCCTTGTCATCAGGGTCAAGTCCGCGGGTTTTTTCTGCAGCCGTCGCAATTTCATCATCGGCCATGCGTTTGGTGGAGGTTGCCCGCAGCAAGGTGATGAAGTTTTCATAGGCTTCGGCGTCGCTGAAATTGGGACGTGCTACCATAGACAGTTTGCGGGTTTTCTTTGTCAGAAATTGCGCCAGTTTTTCGAGCAAGCCCCCGAGAGGCGCATCAATTTCTGACACCTGACTATCAAGCTTGATGGCCACGCGAAAATCTTTCAAGGATTTTTGTGGTGCACTCGGCAATGTGACGGGGCGGCCCCGGGCTTCGATGCCTTCGCTGCCAACCAATATTTTCATCATGGCGGTCAGGTCACGGGCCGATCTTGCCATGGGGCCTGCCACGGTGATGTCGCTGATTGAAACGCTTCCCGGCATCAGATGGCCGCGATAGGGCACCACGCCGTAGGTGGGTTTATGGCCGTAGATGCCACAATAATGTGCGGGATTGCGGATCGATGCCCCGATATCGGAACCGATTTCCAATGCCGACATGCCTGTAGCCAAGGCCGCAGCGGCGCCGCCGGAAGAACCACCGGGTATGCGTGTGATGTCCCAGGGGTTGTTGGTGGTGCCGTGAATGGCGTTAAAGCTTTGCCAATCAGACAGGGCGAAGGGCACGTTGGTTTTGCCGTAGGGAACGGCACCTGCTTCAGCCAGCCGTTGCAGGGCAACTGCATCCCGGTCTGCGATATTGTTGCGCAAGGCGGGATCACCCCAGGTTGATGGCAGGCCTTTCCAGTCGAATGACTCTTTGGCTGTCATGGGCACGCCGTCAAGAACAGACAGGGCCTTGCCGCGCGACAATCGACGATCAGCTGAGGCAGCGGCCTTGTGAGCGCGGTCGAGGTCGGTGATGATTACGGCATTGATCTTGCCGTTGTGGCGGGTGAATTGATCAAGGTTTTCCTGAAGCAATTCTTTGGCCGAAATTTTACGCGACCGAAGCATGCGGCCTTGCGCCAAGGCGGATTTGAAAACGATGTTCATAGTCATTTCCCCAGCGCGTCCATGATCCTGATCCAGCTGCGAATGCCGCGTTGGAAGCTGGCGACGTTGTATTTTTCATTGGGGCTGTGAATGGCATCGTCTTCAAGGGCAAAACCGACGAGCACCGAATCCATTTTCAGAATGTCCTTGAAGTAGCGGACAATGGGAATGGAGCCGCCCGAACCCATCATCACGGCTTCACGCTTGAATTCCTCACGCAAGGCTTCGGCGGATTTTCGGATGTAAATGTTGTTTTCGCTGATTTCAGAAGCCGGACTGCCACCGCCCTCGCCCGCAAAACTGATTTTGGCATCACCGCCCAATTGTTTTTTGGCAAAAGCCTGAAAGGCCTTCAAAATTTTTACCGGGTCTTGCTTGCCGACCAGACGGAAAGTGAATTTGGCATGGGCCTTAGATGGAATAACGGTTTTTCCCCCTGCCCCGGTGTAGCCGCCCCATTGGCCATTCACTTCTGCCGTTGGCCTTGCCCAGACTTGCTCCAAAACACTTCGGTCTTTTTCGCCTGTTGATGTTTTCAAACCAATGGCAGCCAGCCATTTTTTCTCGGAAAATTTGAGACCCTGCCATTGTTTTTTGGTGGCGGCCGGCAATTCTGCAACGCCATTGTAAAATCCGGGAATTGTCACTTTGCCTTTGGCGTCGTGCATGGCGGCGATGAGCTTGCTCAAGGCTTTAAGGGGATTAAGTGCGGGTCCACCATAGAGGCCAGAATGAAGGTCGAGGGATGGCCCGGTGACTGTCACTTCTTCGCGGGCCATGCCGCGTAGCCGGGTGGTGATGGCGGGGGTTTTGGCGTCCCACATATTGGTGTCGCAAACAAAGGCTACATCGCAGGAAAGTTCCTTGGCGTTCCCCTTGAGGAAAGGCACCAGCGATGGCGATCCACTCTCTTCTTCGCCTTCGATCAGAAATGTTGCCTTGATCGGCAATTTTCCTTCCACCCGAATAAAGCTGCGGGCCGCTTCGATGAAGGTCATCAACTGCCCCTTATCATCAGAGGTGCCGCGCCCATACATGCGTTCAACGCCTTTAGCGTCAATCTTGCGGACAGGTTCGAATGGTGGAGAATGCCACAGTTCCAAGGGGTCAGCGGGTTGCACATCATAATGTCCGTAAAACAAGGCATGGGGTGTTTTTGCCGTGGCGTCGGGCGGCGTGTAGTGGGCAACGACCATCGGACAGCCCGGTGTTTCGCGCAAGCTTGCTTCAAAACCCAGCGATTTGAACTCTGCGACCACCCATTTGGCGGCTCGGATGCAATCGGGCTTGTAGGCGGGGTCGGCGGAAATCGAGGGAATGCGCAGGAAATCAAAAAGTCTTTCTATGTTGCGATCCAGATTTGAATCGGCGTCGGCCAGGATGGGTGCAAGGTTTAGCGACATGGCGGGACTCGGTTGTTGAACTGTGACAGAGGATGCATTGAATTCAGGTTTGGCGCGACTGGTTTCTGCATTGCCGTTGCTTTGGCCCTTGTCGCGCCACAACTGCGCGGTTTAAGTGAGCTTCAAGTTACCAGCGCAGTAAATCAATGACCGGCGACACCACCTTCAATCTGGCCCGCGACAGCCTGCTTGCCCATGAGGCGCACGCGGGTTTGCGGCGTTTCCGGCGACGTGGCTATCAGCGCTATCGTCAAATCATCGGCAATGTGGACCTTAACCTGCTGTGGAAGCGCCGCTGGTTTATTGTGGCCATGGTGCTGGGCCTGGCGCTGATGCATGCGCCAACGCCGGCGGGCCTGACCCACAACGGTCAAGTCGTGCTGGTCATGTCGCTGATGGCGACGCTGATGTTTGTGACAGAACCTGTGCCGTTGCCATCTGTTGCGCTGATGATAGTGGTGGGACAGGTAGTGTTCCTCGGCCTCGATTCATCCACAGTGGCGCGAAGTTTAATGACGGACTCGGTGCTGTTCATTATGGGTTCGCTGATGCTTGCGGTGGCAGTGGTGAAACAGAAACTCGACAAGCGCATTGCCTTGGCCATTGTGCGGGTGACCGGCACAAGCGTGTTCTGGATCAGCTTTGGCATTACCGTGGTGTGCGGGGTGTTGGCCTCGTTCATCGGTGAACACACGGTTGCTGCCATGATGCTGCCAGTTGGCGTAACCCTGATCAGCCTCACTTCCAGTGATGGGGCCAAGGTCAAGAATCTTGCGGCAGTATTGCTGCTGTCGATTTCCTATGGCTGCGCCATCGCAGGCATTGGCACGCCATCAGGCGGCGCACGAAATGCCATCATGATCGGCTACTGGCGGGAATTCTTTTACGATCCGACAAATCCTGAAACCCGGCGTTACCTGATGGATTACCTGACATGGATGCTTTACGCTTATCCGATGTTTTTGATCCAGTTGCCGATTGTTTCAGCCCTGTTGTTCTGGACATTCAAGCCGGAATACAAAGACCTTTCGCGGGCTGTGGCACGGCTTCGCACGCAAGTGGCCATGGACGGTCCATTGGGGCCGCGGGGCTGGTCCTCGATTTTATTGTTCGTCGGCACCATCATTGGCTGGATTGCTTTTTCTGAAAGCCTTGGCCTTGGCATTGTGGCTATCAGTGGGGCCATTGCTTTTCTGGTGGCAGGCCTGGTGCGTTGGGAAGATATCAATAGCGGCGTAAACTGGGGCGTGGTGTTGCTCTATGCAGCGGCCATATCGCTGGGCTTGCAAATGAAAGATACAGGTGCTGCTGAATGGGTGGCGCGCACGTTCATCAGTGCACTGACGCCTTTGGGTTTGGGTGAAGGTGCCGGGCTTGCCGGGGCCGTGGCCGTTCTTACGACCATTGTCACCAATACCATGACTGCTGGTGCAGCGGTTGCCGTGCTTGGACCTGTGGTTTTGAAAACTGCGAGCGTATCGGGAGCCGACCCCTTGAACATCGGTTTTGTTACCGCCATTTCATCGGCCTTTGCCTATCTCACGGCAGCGGCGCATCCGGCTTTTACCATCATCTACGCCTCAGGCTATCTCAAGGCATCAGATTTTTTCAGGTCAGGCTGGCGCATGACGATCATCTCACTGGTATTGATCATCGGCATGTCGCTGTTTTATTGGCCGCTGCTCAAGGGGTTGAACTAGCATGCTCGGGCTTTTCAAACGTACCACACTGAGCGGCAGGCAGGAAGCGGCGGTTCAGAAAACGCTTTCCAACTTGCGCCAGATCAGGCGCAATCGGTTTCGGGTTCTGGCTTGCATTGATGGCAGCGAAGCGGGCTTGAACTGCGTGCGTTTTGCCGCCAGTTTTGCCGTTACCAACGATAGCGACATCATCAATCTGTTTGTCAGGCCGATTGATCAGGGGCTGCATTCCGGCGGTTTGCAGGTGCGGCTGGCGCGTGAAAACATGATGGATGCGGGCTTTGAACTGCCCGGCGTCAAACATCTCAAGGCATCACTCGCGATCTTGAAAGAAGTAGGAATCGATGTGAACGCCTGGTCAACGTCAGGAGCCCATGAAAGTGCCTGGGGCGATGCTGCTGGTGATACCAAAGTTGAATATCGCAGTGCCGAAGGTCGCAGCGTCGTATTGAAACTCAAAACTGCACCTGACGTGGCGGGGGGCATTCTCGATCAATATGAGCTTGGGCCCTACAACCTGATGATCATTGGTGAGCCTTCCCATTGGCGCAGCGAGTTCATGGCGTTCTTCGAGGCGGGCATTGTGCAAACCGTTACCACCATGGCGCCCTGCTCTGTGCTGGTTGCGAGGGCCAGTCTGGATCGGCGGGGCTTTTTCATCTGCACGGATGGTACGTCGCGCTCACTCCAGGCAGTGCGCCGAGCTTCAGTGCTGGCCCATATGGTAGGCGAACCGATCACCTTGTTTTCAGTGGCACCGGATGAAGCGGCAAAACCTGCCGCCGAAGAGGCTGTGGCCAATGCCAAAGCCCTGCTCAAGGCGATGAAAATCACCGTGCATGAAACCAAGACTGCCGTTGGCAATGCTTTGCAGGAAATTGTTGAGCGTGGGTCGCTTTACCGACTGATCACGGTAACTGACGAAGGTCGCAGCCGCCTGCAGCGCCTGATGAAAGGTTCACTGGCCAGCGATGTTGTGCGTCATGCGCGAACCAGTGTGCTTGATGTGAGATAGAAATCGCATTGCAGCCAATGCTTCGAGGCCGCGAAGGCGCGGCACCTCAGCATGAGGAGTGGTGGGAGTCAGGCGACTGATCCACACACTCCACCTCACCCAGAGGTGCTCGCCCTTGCGAGCCTCGAAAGGTGCGCTTCAAGCATTCTCGCCTTCGGCATCAAGATATTCATTGAGATGCTCGAGGTTTTCAAATCGCATCCAGCCTTCATCGGTTTCAGCTTCCACCGTATTGTCAGAAAGCACGCGGGCAGGACGGCCGCGGATGGTTTTTTCCTCAAGCACATAGAGTTCGCCTTCTGCGGCAACTTCTTCTTCCGCTTCAGGTTCATCAATTTCTTCGACCTCTTCGATTGTTTTAACGATGGCAGGTGGTGGCTCAGCAATTGTTGCAACACCACCCAAGGCGTTGTTGATGTCGCTCTTGGCTTTTTCAAGTGCTTCAATGGTTTCCTGTACGGATGGCGTTACATTCGCTACTGGAGCAATCACGGCTTCAGTGGTTGCAGCAACCGCACCTGTCGCAACAGCAGTGGTCGCAGCGATGCGACGGCCAAAGCCAGGGAACCGGATGCGACTGGGTTGTTCAACCGGGACATCGACCAACTCTGGCACCGCTGCCGGTACTAACTCTGGTACCGGCAGTGGTTCAGGGGCTCTTGGAACAAATACATTTTTCAAATCAGGCTTGGCCACGACCTTCACTTCAGGCTCTGAGGCTTCGATGACTTCAACAACTTCTTCAGCCATGAGGTGTGGTTTGGAATGGTTCATGTGCTCAACAGCACCAATCAGTGCACCGAGGCCAAGAGACAGCACCCCGCCGACGCCCATGATGGCAGCAGTATCCATTGACACACCCAGTATCTGGGTTTGGGCCGGATTGACGATACCGACAACGGCCAAGGCAACACCTATCGCCAATAATATTATGCCCAGCACAGACATGAGTTTCGACATGTTTACCCTCCGGCCAAATTTGGAAAAGGCATGACCTTCCCCGGTTCACCGTCCTTTTTGGCTAACCGATGGTTAACATGGACTTAAGGCGATGTCCAAGTGATCGAAAAGCCATCAACTTTCGATGACAATGCGGGGGGCAGGCCTGCTGAGTGCCCCAGAATCCACGGTTACCCAGATTTGCCGTGCAATATCGCGGTAGATTGCAGCATGTTGCGAATCGGGCAAAGTCGCAACAATTGGCTCGCCGCTATCAGAACGGCGGCGCACTTCCATATCAAGTGGCACTTCCCCGAGGAACGGAACGCCCATCCGCTCTGCTTCGGCTTTGGCACCGCCATGGCTGAAAATATCATGGCGCTCACCGCATTTTCCACAGATGAAGTAACTCATGTTTTCGACAATGCCGAGAATTGGCACGCTGGTTTTGCGAAACATGTTGAGGCCCTTGCGCGCATCAATGAGTGCAAGATCTTGCGGGGTTGAAACAATCACGGCACCCGACAACGGCGTTTGCTGGGCGAGTGTCAATTGCGCATCGCCGGTTCCCGGTGGCATGTCAACGATCATGATATCGGTTTCTGACCATTCGACTTCACGCAACAACTGGGTGAGGGCCGACATTACCATGGGGCCACGCCAGATCATCGGCGTGTCTTCTTCAACCAGAAATCCGATCGATGCCACTTCGACCCCAAAGCGTGTCATAGGCTTCATCCGCTTGCCTTCGGCATCGCTGGTCAAGGGTTTGCCGGACAGGCCAAACAACCGGGGCATGGACGGCCCATAGATATCGGCGTCGAGCACGGCAACATTTAACCCGAGACTTTTCAATCCCAAGGCAATGTTGATGGCCGTCGTGGATTTGCCCACACCGCCCTTGCCGGATGCAACGGCGACAATATGTTTGACGCCAGGAACTGCGCCGCTGCGTTGGGTTGGTTTGGGCGGCGCGGATGCTGATTTTTCGGCGGTCAATACGACCAAGGCTTTTTTCACGCCGGGAATGGCCAGAACTGCTTTCTGCACAACCTCCTGCAGTTGTTCCATACTTCGCATGTGTTGGGGATGGGCAGTGAGAGCAAATGTCACATCACCGCCTGTGATGACGACATCCGAAACAAGGCCTGCAGAAACGATGTTGCCCCGGCCATCAGGTGCTGCAATGCGCTTAAGCTCCGCCAATATCAAGTCAGCCGTTAGTGATGTCATAGGGAGTTTCCTTTTGCCCGCATATAGTGAGAGCCAAAGCCAAGAGCAAGGTTAGTCGTTGGTTAATCGAGTTCCCGCAACTTGATGTTAGTTGAACATGGCACCTTAGCACTTGTCTGGCATGATGAAGACTTGGGAACTTTTAAAGTCGTGGGTCATGTCAACAAAATCGCCTGAAGTGTCTGCACTGGATCGCCGAAATTTTCATGCAACGGAACATGAAAGCCTGCGCGCCGCTTTGCATTTGTCACCGCAAGCCGGCAATGAAAAGGACAAGCAGGGCCCCAAGTTGGCCGTGGCAGAAATTTGGCAAAGTGAATTGCTGGAATTGTTTTTGCGCAACCAGATGAACCTTGCCCCTGTCATGCCGCTTTTGACAGCATTGATGGCTCTTACCTCACTTCTTTGGGTGCCGGCTTACACGGTTGTTGGTTGGTTGATCGGCACACTGGGTTGCCATTCCGTGCAACTATATTTGTGCAACCGCTACTTCGCGAAACCACGCACTGCTGCCGAGCAGCGCGACTGGATCGGCATGATCTCCGCGTCTGAGCTGTTCCAGGGAACATTCTGGGTTATGCCGCTTTTCTTCTTTTGGCCCCACTCAAACCCCTTGCAAAGTGCCTTCCTTGTGGCAGCCATCATGGCGGTAATTGTGGTGCGCTTGCTGGTGGTTTCAAACTTCATGCCTGTGCTTGTAGCTGGAACCGGCGTTATCAGCATTGGCCTTGCCTTACGCTGCATTGCCGAAGGAGAATATGTTTACTTTGCCATGTCGGCGCTTGTTATCATGCTGGAAGTGTTTTTCCTGTTTGTATCGCGGCAACTTCAAGACACGGCCCGCGACCGACTGATTTTCCGTGCCGAGAAAGACCACCTGATTACTGAGTTGGAACAAGAGCGAGATCGCGCAGAAGCCGAGCGACGCAAGGCCGAGGAAGCCAGCATCGCCAAATCCGCTTTCCTGGCCAACATGAGCCATGAACTGCGCACGCCACTCAATGCCATTCTTGGTTTTTCGGAAGTGTTGCAACATGAGTTGTTTGGGCCATTGGCCAACCACAACTACAAGGAATATGCTGGCGACATCCACTCCTCCGGCCGTTATCTTCTAGGCCTCATCAACGATATTCTGGACCTCTCGCGGATTGAAGCGGGTCGCCGCGACATCCACGAAGAACCAGTGCGCGTCGCTGAATGTCTCGAGGATGCCAATCACCTGCTGGAAGCCAAGGCCATTGAAAAATCCATTTCAATTTCCGTTGAGGTTCCTGACAACCTGCCGAAATTGATGTGTGATCGACGTGCCATCAATCAAGTCACCATTAATTTGCTCAACAATGCCCTCAAGTTCACACCAAAAGGTGGCACCGTCAAACTTGAAGCGCGGCTTGAGCCCAATGGACAATTGGCGCTTTCAGTAAAGGACAATGGACCGGGGATCCCTTACTTTGAGCAACAGCAACTGTTGAGCGCTTTCTCACGCGGTGCCTTGGCCACCAAACAAGCCATCGAAGGTGCGGGCCTTGGGTTGCCCATCGTCAAGGGTTTGCTGGAAGTGCATGGCGGGAAACTTGAAATCAAATCGGAACCGGGCAAGGGCACCGAGATTATCTGCCTGTTTCCTGCCGAGCGTGTTTTGTCTGGTCCGCGGGGCGAAGCCATCGCCTCCTCCGTTGTCAAAACCGATACACACCGGAAGCTGATTTCAATTACCGGGTGATGCCAAACAATATATAGGCTGGTCCTGCACTGCTTTTGACGATGACCTCATCGCAAATGGGGTGAACGTTATTGATCAGCAGGTGGCCCCATGTCTTTCACACGTCTCGATGAACTTTGTCATAAACTTGCATCCCTGTCCCATGCCATTTCGATGTTGGGTGTCGATGAAGCCGTCATGATGCCGGCAGGTGGTGGGGAAAAGCGGGCCGAGGCCATGGCTGCGCTGGAAGGCATGTATCATGAAATGGCCACGGCTCCCGTGGTCATGGAATGGATTGCCAAGGCTGAAAGCCAAGAGCTGGATGGCATGCAACGCATTGCCGTCATGGAATTGAAACGCAGTACGATCAACCGCACGTGTTTATCAGCGGACTTTGTGCGAAAGCAAACAGGGCAGCGCCTGCGCTCCGAACAGTTGTGGCGGCTGCTGCGACCGAGTGGTGATTGGAAAACCTTTCAACCTGCCCTCGCCGCCGTCATTGACACGATGCGCGAAGAGGCGGCACTGCGGGCCGAAGCGTTGGGCCTTTCACCCTATGATGCGCTGGCAGAACAATATGATCCCGGTGCAAGGGTGGCTGATATCACGCCGGTGTTTGCCCATCTCAAGTCATTCTTGAAAGATTTTATTCCCGAAGCCGTCGAGAAGCAAAAGCAGCGTTTGGCTGCCCATCCCCTGAAACCACTCGCGGCAACCTACTCCATTGATGCGCAAAAGGCGCTTGGCATGGAGGTGATGCGGGCGCTGGGTTTTGATTTCAACCATGGCCGCTTGGATGTGTCGCATCATCCGTTCTGCGGTGGCGTTCCCTCGGATGTGCGGATGACGACGCGTTATCGCAGCGATGAATTCTTGTCGGCGCTGATGGGCATCATGCATGAAACCGGACATGGACTTTATGAGCAGGGCTTGCCCCCGGCATGGCATCATTGGCCATCGGGCCATGCACGCGGCATGGCGATGCACGAGAGCCAGAGCCTGTTTGTGGAAAAGCAGATCGGCCGCAATCCGGCCTTCTGGGATTGGGCTTTGCCACTGTTGCGGAAACATTTTGGTGCCGCATTTGAAGGTTGGAGCAAGCAGGACGTGCTGGGCCATGTGCACCAGGTCAAGCCCGGACTTATTCGTGTGGATGCCGATGAAGTTACCTATCCCATGCATGTCATCCTGCGCTTTGAACTGGAGCAGGAACTGGTTTTCGGCAAGCTGAAAACATCAGACATTCCAGAGGCCTGGAATGACAAGATGACCCAATATCTGAACCTCTCAACCAGCGACAACATGCGCGATGGCCCGATGCAGGACGTGCACTGGCCCGCCGGGTCGTTTGGATACTTTCCCAGTTATACTTTGGGGGCTTTGATGGCGGCGCAACAATGGGCGGCAATGGCGCGGGAAAATCCGGGCATCAATGAAGACGTTGCCAAGGGTGAGTTTGGCGCGATCACAGAATGGCGGCGGAAAAACATCTGGTCAAAAGCTTCCACAGGATCGACGCCTGACTTGCTGAAACAGGCGACGGGAGAGGCGTTGAATGCTGAGTATTTCATCCGGCATTTGAAGGGGCGGTATGGGGCGAGAGAGCACCACCAAGTGCTTCCCTAAAATTTGTATTGACAACCGACTGTACAATACTATTTTTAGCGAATGTTAGAAAGCGTGGCCGGCTTTGATTGGGACAATGGTAATCTGGCGAAATGCCAGAGGCACGGCGTTTCAATTGACGAGATTGAGGCTGTATTTGATGCTTCGGTCATTGTTTCGCCGGACCTGCTCCATTCAGAATTTGAACAACGTTTGATCGCAATCAACCGAAACACTTCTGGTAGGCCCATTTTCGTGGCGTTCACACTGCGTGAATTCGAAAGCGGCACATTCATAAGACCTGTCAGTGCACGTTACATGCATATTGAGGAAGCAAATCGCTATGAGAAAAGTGCCCATACTGAGAACTGACGAAGAAGCGGAAGCATTCCTCGAACAAGACTTGTCTGATCTCGACTTTTCGCAATTCAAACCCGTCAAATTCGAATTCGCAGCGAAAGACCAACGCCTCAACATGCGCCTGCCGCTCAGCTTGCTGGAAGCCGTAAAGAAGAAGGCGAAAGCCGAAGGCTTGCCGTATCAGAGGTATATCCGGGCAGCACTGGAAAAAGCGGTAACAGGGAAGTGACTTTGACGGCTGGCCATATCCCATGATATGGCTAGCCATATGAAAACCACTGTCCAGATTCCGGATGCACTTTTGGCTGATGTCAAAAGGATTGCTGCAAAGCGTAAAACCACTTTGAAATCTCTTATCGATGAGGGGCTGCGGCTTGTCATTGACAATGAACAAAAGAAGAAAAAGCCCTTCAAGCTCAAAGACTGCTCTGTAGGAGACCCAAACGCGCCTTGGCCGTTAGAAGGCAAGTCTTGGGACGAAATTCTCGCGCTCGCATATGGTGATCGAGGGTGATCGTAGTTGATACGAATATATTGGTTTACGCCTACCGGAGTGAATCTCCATTTCACCGTGCAGCCAGCAATGTAGTTAGAGACTTGGCAGAGGGCCCCAACATCTGGGGTATTGCATGGCCCAGTGCGCATGAGTTCATCAGTGTGGTGACAAATCCTAAAATCTTCAAAACTGACACTGAACTGGAATTGGCTTTTGCACAGTTATTGGCTTGGCACAGTTCCGGCCGTCACGAATTTCTGGCAGAAACGGGCACGCACTTGGATGTCATTCAAACATTGGCTATTGCGGGATCCATAAAAGGAGCAAAAATCCACGACGCCCGCATTGCGGCGATTTGTTTGCAACATGGGGTGACGGAACTTTGGACAGCAGATAGGGATTTTTCACGGTTTCCGAAGCTGAAGACGCGGAACCCGTTGGTGGGGTGAGGGAGAAGCTGTTTGTCTCCAAGTATTATCGCGCTCCAATGACCTGACCAAGGAAAGCCTACTCACACCGTTTATCGGAACTGAAAAACCAGAACCCCAAGGCGGCGACTTCAAAGGCTGGTGGTCAAGGCGGGTCACGCTGGAGGATAGGCTGGAGTATGGCGCGAGTGGCATGGGGAGAGTGCTAAGCAGTTGGAGATTGCGCAAATGAGGCTTCGCTATTGAAATCACCCCGCTACAAAACTTCGTTGGTTGGCGTCAGGAAGTTTTCGTACGCCTCAAAATTCTTATACATCCACCTTGTTCTTTTTATTTAGTTGGGCTAATTCTTAGAGCACCTCGGAGTGAATTTTGCAGCCGAATAAAGCCCCTATCGAGCGAGAATCAAAACTAAAATTTGCCCCGATTTGTCGAACAACCAAGTCAACAGTCTCTCAACAACAGGGTAATCGGGTGAACGTTGCCGTTGGTTGCCGATTACTCCGAATTTGCGGATCGAGTCGGCACGAATTGCCAATCACACTGCATTGCGGTTGTCCGATGCACTTTCATTCGCGCAAGGCAAGTCCAGCAATGCCTGATCTTGCAAACAGATTCGATGTTTGTTCCTTCACCCGATTCCCCTGCTCCCAACAAAAGCAGTGCCACGATGGAACCAAAATCGCTAACAAAGCGCCGTCAAGCATGTCATTTTTTAATGGGAGAAAACCTCTACGTATTGCGCTCGTTTTACAAGATTATTGTCCAAGAACTGAAGCACTGCGGGTTTGGCATAGTTCGATGACCGGTTCGCGTCACAAACGTTTTCGATCAAAGGCACGCAGAATGGAAAAATGTAGTGAGGCCGAGCATCATCACGATAATCAACCAAACTCATTTCGCGACCGCGCCATGTGTATAACTCATATTGCCGTTCGGTTATACCAAACTTTCCCCCATATCGCGTAGCCAAACCCTGATACAAATATAGTGTTGAGTCGTCTCGCTGCAGTTTCAGCTTGGTAAGCGCTGACCTCTGCACACAGCTATCGTGAGACGGCGTGAACATTCTTTCCGCTTCCTCGCTGCTAATGACGCGAACTCTTGGCGTTGCCGGGGGATATAAATAATCTTCTAATTGTTGCGTTAAAATCTCTGCCGCTCTTTTGCAGTCAGCAGTATGTACGACGGTTTGTACAACACCAACTTGTTCAACTGACCGGGCATCTTCCGTACTATTGATCATCGTTACTTTTTTGATTCCATGTTTGACAGATATCACCAAAGATTCATTTTCATCTATTGGCCCTAATGAAATGAGTTTGCTGAAGTGTTTACCTATAACTGAGTAGCGCGGCAGTTTTTCAAGATCAGATGCTCTGTTGAATTGATAGAGGTAGCCCAGCAAATTATAGGAGATAAAAAACAGGAGGGGCGTTACGGCCATCAAAAAAGCTACTGGCGAAAATGAACGTCTGCAGATGCTGATACCAACGATAGTCATAGCTGCGGGACCCAACCAGCATAAAGCCATCAAGAAGTAGAAGGGCAGCAAAAGAATATAGTGAGGGTCCATTTGTCACTAAGCCTAAGTTGAAGACCGTTAATAAAACGTACTCACTGAACTGGCGTTGCGAGTATAATCTCGCGGTCTCACGTGCCGGAAACCTCTTGAATCAGAAGATAAAACCGGATCAGTTTATTGCGCTGGCTCTTGGATTGCATTCTCCCATATGAGTAGCTTGGAAGTGTGGTTCGCAAGGTTGATGGATATTAGACATCCCACTCCAATACCCAATCACCGACTTCAACAAATTCAAACCACGTACTGCGCAACCTTGATCTCGCCAGCTCTTTCACGCATCGCACAGGTGTCGAACCAGGCTTGCATTTTCAGCAACATGTCCATGTTCAGACCGAATGCCTTCTCGATCCGAAGTGCCATCTCTGGCGAAACAGCAGACTTGGCATTGACCAAATCCGACAGTGTGGCGCGGCGAACTCCAAGCACCTCTGCAGCCCTTGCAATCGAAAGATCAAGTGGAGCCAGAATCTCCTCGCGAATAAATATGCCGGGGTGTGGGGGTTTCATACCAACCTTGATTTGGGACTTTGCCATCAATGATAATCCTCCAAATTCAAATCCGTAATTTCGTCATTTTCAACGCTGAACGTGATGCGCCAGTTTCCTGAAACGGAAACACTCCAAGTGCCTGCCATGTTGCCCTTCAACATATGTAGCCGCCAGCCAGGCGGGCCTTGCACATCGCTCATCGAGTCAGCAACTACGAGCGCCGCAACGATGTTTCGTATTCCATTTACAAGTTCGACATTCAACTCACGAGCGTCATCGACTTCGACAAAACGTCTCAGACCGCGATGCTTGATGGTGCGGATGCGCATGGATTAATTTCGTACTGTATTACCGTACGCATGTCAAATGCAAAAAGCCGGAGCAGTTTCCTGACCCGGCTTATGTAACTTGCCTCCCCACCCCTGCCCCTCCCCGCTGTACACCCGCGAAGAGCGGGTTGGGGTGAGAATTTCTTCACCCCTCCCCGATCTTCGGGGAGGGGCCGGGGGTGGAGACTTTTATTTAATGCCCAGCCAGCACCGCCAACAGCAGCAGTGCCACGATGTTGGTGATCTTGATCATGGGGTTTACGGCGGGGCCGGCGGTGTCTTTGTAGGGGTCGCCGACGGTGTCGCCGGTGACGCTCGCCTTATGGGCATCGCTGCCTTTCAGGTGCTTGACGCCTTTCGAATCCACGAAGCCGTCTTCAAAAGACTTCTTCGCATTGTCCCAGGCACCGCCGCCTGCTGTCATGGAAATCGCCACGAACAAGCCCGTTACAATCACGCCCATCAACATGGCACCGACGGCGGCGAAGGCTTGGGCCTGGCCTGCGATGGCGTTGATGACAAAGTAGACGACGATGGGAGACAACACAGGAAGCATCGAAGGCAAGATCATTTCCTTGATGGCGGCCTTGGTCAGCAAATCCACGGCCCTTGCATAATCAGGCTTTGAGGTGCCCTTCATGATGCCGGGGTCGGCCTTGATCTGGCGGCGAACTTCCACCACCACAGACTGGGCAGCACGTCCCACCGCCGTCATCGACATGCCGCCAAACAGGTAGGGCAACAAGCCGCCGAACGGCATATTGATTCTACGCGGCCACGAATGCGTCCACAAATTGATTTAGGCTTGCTGTGTCATCATTGATGACTTGGTTCACAAGTTTGACGATATCGGGGTTCCAGAGACTTTGATTTCTTTCGCAGTCGACTTTCCAGTCATCCAATACTGAATTAACGACACCACCTATTTGGCCCTTGAAGCTACCATTCCATACGGGATCTTTGGGGAAATTTTTCCTAAATGTAACAAGTTCGCGCCAAAATTCTCTGTAGATAGCCTGAACACTGCCGAGGAGCGCTGAATCATAACTTTCGAATGGCAAACTGATTGCTTCGCCTTGAACAAGTCCATGACGCGCTCGGCTCAAAAGAATTCTCAATTGCGTAAGCCTTTCGCTATCAAACAATGGTTGCTTAAAATAGTCAGTTGCTAAGACTAGTTCGTTTACTCTTTCAAAATCCGAGATGTCCCCGAATACGATTAGTCTCCACAGAAAGGTGCATTTCGCCTTTAGTTTGCGATTATCCGCTGACACAATTACAGCTGTTTCATTAAGTTTTCGCCAATCCAATTCTTTAGAATCAGCCCCTTCACCGGACCAAAGATTTCGTCGCGATAATTCTGCAACTTCAAACAGTATTTCAGCGTCATGCTCTTCTTCAGCATTCACAAGCGCCAAGAGCGCGAATGATTTGCAAAGGTCCGCCTCCTGTGGGTCACCTTGCCGTTGATGCAGTTCATGAACCTCGGCTTTTATGACGTTCAGGTTTCGAGAGAGCCAATGCAATTCTCCAATTTCGGCGAAGAATAGCGCTTCGAATTTCTCGACTACATGAAGAATGATATCTCCGTGTTTGCTGAACTCCGCTCCCATTGTTAGCTTCTTGACCAACTCCCCCTTTCTTCTTAAGGCATAGTCATAGTCTCGCGCCATTTGCTTCACTACCGCAAACGCGGAACGAACTGCTCCATTCGCTCGTAGCTGCGAGATGGTTTCCAAAATTGGTCCATAAAATGACCAGCGCCAAAAGCGATCAATGCCCCGCTCCTTGTGCTTTGCTCCAAAACTCCACCTAAATACAGCATCAGTAAGCGTCGGATGCCTGAATTCTAGCACTGGATTATTCTGGATTGCAGAGTAACCTAAACCGCCCGGCATTTTTACTTCGCCGGCCCAAGTTACAGGAAGTTCGACTATAACCTTGGAGCATTTCTCAATTCCCTCTGAACTTAAATCCAAGGCATAAACTAGACAGATCATGAAATCCGTGTAGGCCTTTGGCAGATATTGAAGATTTGAAAAATTGTGCATGCCGTTCAAAAGTGAAATTATAGCCATTATCAATTTGGTCTCATCGTCTGCGCTTTCCAATAACTTCTTCACGCGATTGTCCAATAATTCCCCTTTAGTGGCTTGGTACTGCGCTGGCCAAAGCCCTGCATATCCGTGCTGAGACGCCAAACCAGATTGAAATAGTTTTTTGACATAATCCGCTGAGATCCCAGCTGGGCTTGCGCCAAAAAATAGAATTGCCTCTACAAAAGGCTTGACATCGCTTTCTTCTAGCCTTGCAACTGGATATGTGTAATAGTTTCGGCTTCTGATCGGATGGGTTAAATCTCTAAGATGTCGTGTGCGAGTACCGAGGCAAACGCACCCACATTTATCGCCTGAAAAACCAAGTAGCCAAGTAGGTAAACTCTCTAAAGATTCTATGCCGTCGACAACAATTATTGGCTGCTCGCTCCAATTAACCACATGTTCAATGTTCTCTAACGCCAATGGCGTTGAACAGTAGAATACACGTCTGCCTGCCTTAAGTGCTTGCTCAGACACCTGTAGCAAGATGGTACTTACGCCCTCACCAATTGGTCCATGTACAACTACTATTTCGTGGTTCATAGCAGCGTTCCAAACTACAGGTACGTCTTTGCGATTCACCGCAACGTTGACAGCAGTCATTGGTGTCGGGGCACGACCACGCAAATATTGTCGGCCCAATTCGACAAACTCTTCACCTTCGACTTTGTGGAAATCAGGTAGCACTAGTTCTCGAATTCCAGAACTATCAGCTTTGTGTTCGCCGTATTTTACTCTCTCCGCGTCAAGATCGGTTAGCAGTTTTCGAGCAGTTTCGTCTGCAGATTTCTTAATTCTTTCGCTTTGTGCTGTTAAAGCAATGCTCAAAAACGCTTGAAGCTCCTTTCTAACTTCTTGGAGTTCTGTTGATTTTGAGTCATTCCAAAATTCATGAATTGCTGCTAGATTCTGCAGGCTGCCCGTTTCCTTGAGTTCCCCTTTCGCAACATCTACGTTGCTAAAGACATTGATTAATCTTCTAGTATAACTAGTCGGAAAGTTCGGATTCCTCCCTTTGCCATTTTTCCACTTACTTAAATCAGTGCCGAATGATTCACGAAAAATCGCCATTAATGCGCCCTTCGCTGGCATACCTTTTTTTCCGCCAGCAAAACGCCAATTGTCTATGTCTTCTTTAAGTTCCTTTGCCGAACCAAAGAGGTGATAAACTAGGTGCGCTAGGGTTTCATTTGGCTTGATTTGAAGTTCTCTGGCCATCTTGCTGGTATTTCAACTCCTGCCGCCTAAGTTACAAAACAAAGCAAATCGAATCCTTGCTGGCAAGTCATAAACTTTTGGCAACAAGATTTTGGGCGGCCACCTTGCGGTCACCGCCCAAATCAGATGGGGTTTAGATATTTATGCCCAACATTGAAAGGAACGACGGGACTTACGGCAAGCGTCGCAAGGACCGAATTGATGGTAACCGTCGACTGAAAGGATTGGTGCCCAATAGCAGTGGCATTTCTTGGAGCTAAATGTTAACTGCGATTTCATTATACTCTCCTATGGTTGATGATTTGGGGAGATCATGATGATCTCCCCAAAGGTTCACTTATAGTGGCGTGTCACGCGGGTGCCGATGCGGGTGCCCGTCCAGAACGTGCGGATCGGAGTGCGATATTCATTATAGCGAGTTGATTTCGACATCTTATATATCTCCACTTACTCGGGGCGGAAGTGCCTCCGGTGAATAGCTTTTCCACCCTATTTGAATGACAAAATAATACAAAAAATGTTGGCCACCAGCTGACAAAATAAAGTACAAAAAATCCCCGCGACGATCGCTCGCTGCGGGGATTGATGTTTGTGGAATCAAGAGCCAACTAGGCTGGAATGACGAAAGGGTCGTTAATGCCCCGCCAATACCGCCAACAGCAGCAGTGCCACGATGTTGGTGATTTTGATCATGGGATTTACGGCGGGGCCGGCGGTGTCTTTGTAGGGGTCGCCGACGGTGTCGCCGGTGACGCTCGCTTTATGGGCATCGCTGCCTTTCAGGTGCTTGACGCCCTTGCTATCAACGAAACCGTCTTCAAAGCTCTTCTTCGCATTGTCCCAAGCGCCGCCGCCTGCGGTCATGGAGATCGCGACGAACAGGCCGTTGACGATCACGCCCATGAGCATGGCACCGACAGCGGCGAAGGCTTGCGCCTGACCTGCGATGGTGTTGACGACGAAGTAAACAACGATGGGCGAGAGGACTGGCAACAAGGAAGGCAAGATCATTTCCTTGATGGCGGCCTTGGTCAACAGGTCCACGGCCCTTGCATAGTCGGGCTTCGAGGTGCCTTTCATGATGCCGGGATCGGCTTTGAATTGCCGACGCACCTCAATGACGATGGCCTGGGCGGCACGGCCCACAGCCATCATCGACATGCCGCCGAACAGGTAGGGCAGCAAGCCGCCGAACAGGAGGCCCACAACCACATAGGGGTTCGACAGATCGAACGACACTTGCAGCGCCGGGAAGAACTCTTTCAAGTCTTGCGTATAGGCAGCGAACAACACGAGTGCGCCGAGGCCCGCAGACGCAATGGCATAGCCCTTGGTCACGGCCTTGGTGGTGTTGCCGACAGCGTCAAGCGCGTCGGTGTTGTGGCGCACTTCTTTGGGAAGTCCTGCCATTTCAGCGATGCCACCTGCGTTGTCGGTGACGGGACCGAATGCATCAAGCGCGACGATCATGCCAGCTAGTGCGAGCATGGTTGTTACAGCCACTGCGATGCCGAACAGACCAGCGAGGTTGAACGTGACCAGAATGCCCGCGATGATGATCAGGGCTGGCACAGCCGTTGCTTCCATCGAGACAGCGAGACCTTGGATAACGTTGGTGCCGTGGCCGGTGATCGAGGCTTCGGCGATGGAGTTCACCGGGCGCTTTCCCGTGGCGGTGTAGTATTCGGTGATCCAGATAATGCCAGCGGTGATCAACAAACCGACGACACCACAATAGAACAGATGGCGCGGTGTATAGGGCGCTTCGACGCTGCCGAGCGCTGCATTCATGTCGCCAAAAACATAAGACATGACGGGCCACAGCACGACCAGCGACAATACCGCAGTGGCGATGACGCCCTTGTACAGTGCACCCATGATGTTGCCGGATTTGCCTAGCTTCACAAAGTAGGTGCCGATGATCGAAGTAATGACACAGGCACCGCCGATGGCAAGCGGCAACACCATGCCCGCATGCTTGTAGGCTTCGGGAAGTGCTATTGCCGCGAGCACCATGGTGGCAACGGTTGTGACCACATAGGTTTCGAACAGATCAGCCGCCATGCCGGCACAATCGCCAACGTTGTCGCCCACGTTGTCGGCAATGGTGGCGGGGTTCCTTGGATCATCTTCCGGGATGCCGGCTTCGACTTTACCCACCATGTCGCCGCCGACGTCTGCACCCTTGGTAAAGATGCCACCGCCGAGCCGGGCAAAAATCGAAATCAGCGATGCACCGAATGAAAGTGCGACGAGGGCATCAATCACCGTGCGTGAGGTTGGGACAAATCCGAGCGAACCGGTGAGGAAACCAAAATACAAAACCACACCGAGGAGTCCGAGACCTGCAACCAGCAAGCCCGTTACAGCACCAGCTTTGAAAGCCAAGTCAAGGCCACCAGCCAGTGATTTCGTTGCCGCCTGTGCCACACGCACATTGGCGCGGACTGATACGTGCATGCCGATGAAACCTGCCAATCCTGAGAGAATGGCGCCGATGGCAAAGCCAATAGCAGCATAGCGGCCAAGCAGGAACGCCGTGATCACGAAAATCACCGCGCCGACCACGGCAATCGTATAATACTGGCGTTTCAAATAAGCCGCAGCGCCTTCGCGCACCAGACCGGAGATTTCTTGCATACGGGCAGAACCAGCATCGGCAGCCATCAGGCTGCGTGTGGTTACAATGCCGTACACGATGGACAACGCGCCCGCGAGCACGATCAGCCAGAGTGTGGAAGTCATAGGGGGAATCCTCAAAGTTCAAGTTGACCCGAAACCCCGCTGTTGGCCGCTGGTCTTGGAACTCAACGTCAAGACACAACGCTTCCCTGCCAAAGGGTTGGGCGATGGCCCGCTATGCCAAGTTTCCGCCCAGTTTTCAATGGGGATAAAACATCAAGCCAAATGAAGATATGAGGGGCGTAACTCAGTTAGTTGAGGGGAAAACTGATTTGGTAGTTGGATGTCGTTGTGACGGGCTTGGCAAAATCAAGTCTGCCGCCCTATGATTTGCCGATGAAACCTGATTTGGATTTTACAAAAATGCATGCTCTGATTACTTCAGTTGTTTCGGCTCGTCGAAAAGCGCGTTGACGGGGGTTCAGATCTCACCCTCGTTGTCATTACCGCACTTGTTGCGGTAATCCATCGTAGTGCAAGCGAGATTTATCCGGTGGGCTATGCTCTCGTTGCACCATGGATTACCGCAACAAGTGCGGCAATGACAAACTTGGGTGGTTTTAGATAGGGCAAGAAAAGTCTGAGGTCCTTAACCGGACAGCAGTCATTTTGACGGGATTCCGCAACCATGAACCCGCTTCTGGACACTCTGGCTTTTCACGCATTGGCAGCACGAGTGATCTGGTTTGAACCGCCGGACATTGCCTTGCGGGATATGCCCCGCTTCATGGCCTATGCTTTTCGACATGCAACCCATGCCGATATGAAGTTGTTGCGTACAGAACTGGATGACGACGATTTGCGTGCAGTTCTCGCCTCAGCTCCTCCCGGCATTATCGATCCGCGCTCGTGGAGCTATTGGCACGCCGTGCTGGGTGTATTCCCGGCACCACCGCAAAGGGGGCGAAATCTATACGGCGAAGGTTGCGCCGATTGACTACATCTTAAGATTGAGATAGCCTTTTGTAAGGGGGTAGGCCTTTTTAAAGGGAGCTCTCGCCATGGCAAATGTTGTATATAGTGTCGGTCGCCCAGCTTTTGATTGGGAATTCTTGCTTGATAACGTGATCAACAACGGGGTGCTGTCTGGCGGCGGCGCGTTTGTGAATCTGACTTTTGGGACAACAGTTCTCAGGATCAATGGTGCTGGTCTCGCGGTCAGTGGTGGCCAACTTTCGGCAGGAACAATCAGTGGCTTTCAGCTTTTCAGCGGTGCCACTTTGGTTGTCACCGAAAATGGCTATCTGTCACCGCCCACCATCGCCCAGTTCAATGCCATGCTGGCAAACTATAATGATGCAACATCCGACGCCGTCTTTGCCAAGGAAGGCCTGACCGTGATTGGCTCGGCTGCGGGCGAAACGCTGCGCGGCTCTGCTTTCAATGACACGATCAACACCGGCGATGCCGGGCCAAATGATGGCAATTTTGTTTTTCTGTCCTATGGCACAGACACGATAAACGGTGGTTTGTTCTATGACATGATATCGGCCATGGAGGCACCCATTGCCTTGGGTGCAATTGGCGTCGCAGGTGTCACAGTCATCCATGACAACACGGGCATTGGTGGTAAAGGCAAAGTCACGGGTACATTTACAGGTGCGCTGGGTGGCACTGTCAACACGACATTCAACAATACAGATCGCATCATTGGCACCAACGGCAATGACAGCTTCTTTGCTGGCGTGAATTCGCTCAACGGGCCAAATTCCGACATGAACTGGATTGGTGGTGCCGGCAATGACAAGTTCAACGACCAGACCGACCGGGAAGTTGCGGATTTCAAAATAAACTACGACGCCGAAAAATTCGAAGACCATGGTGCAGTTGGCAACAATGACAACACTTGGGGCAACTTCGCAGGCGAATTTGGTGTCATCATCAATCTCTCGGCTGCCGCCATCAGCGTGAACGTGGGCGATGGGATCAAGACTGTGGTAGCAGGTACAGCACTCGACACCTATCGCAACACCGATACTATTATCCGCGGCCAGGGTTTCAGGCTGACCGATACCAAGGACCATTTCGTGGCATCAGCCATTGGCAGTAATATTCAAGCACGTGGAGGTGATGACACGCTGATTGGTGCCGATGGGCGCGACGAATTAAGAGGCGATGAAGGCAATGATACCATCAATGCCGGCGACGGCAATGATTTCATGGACGGCGGCCTTGGCAATGACACGATAAATGCGGGCGCTGGCCTGTTCGACTTCATTCGGGGCAGCAGCGGCATAGACACGGTGAATGGTGATGTGGGTTTTGACATGCTGGCGTTCGATGGCAATCTCACTACTGACACCATCACCGTCACCTTGAACAATCTGGGGCCAGGTCGTGGCACTGTCACGGGTTCGCTCGACGGTGTTGCTGTCAACACAACTTTCCAGCAAATGGAACGGGTGCGCGGCTCATTCGGCAATGACATCATGCAGGCCAATGCAGGTGTAACCAACACCGACGATGCTAATGACGGACACTGGTTTTCTTTGGGGATCCCCAGGCTCTTCGACTTTAGCGGCAGTCGCGGCAACGACACATATCGCGATTTGTCCGGCCTTGCGACGGGCGCAGTGCTTGTGAATTATGAAGAAGAAAAGTGGTCACGAAACAACTTTGACGGCCATCAATGGGGCACCCAGGTTGGCGAATTTGGCGTGATCTTTAACATGTCGGCCGCAGTTGTTGCAGCGCAAATCAGCAACGAGGTCGGCGGTGTTTTGAATGCCAATGTCGCGGCTACAACTGCACGCGACACTTTTGCCAGTACTGACACGTTGGTCGGCATCAAAGCCGTGCGGGGCACCGAAACCGGAGATGCCTTTTTCGCAGGTGCGGGCGGTCTGTCGGCGCGCGGTGGTCGTGGCAATGACAAGTTTACGGGCGGCGTTGCGGCTGACGAGTTCCAGGGCGATGAAGGCAATGACACGGGAACCGGTGGTGGCGGCGCAGATCGCCTGCGCGGCGAACAGGGCATCGACACGCTCAGCGGAGGTGACGGTAATGACTTTGTTCGGGGCGGCAGCGAGAACGACATTCTGAATGGCGATAATGGCAACGATCAGCTAGAGGGCGATAATGGTCTCGACACAGTGAACGGCGGCGCTGGCAATGATTATATCAATGGTGGTTCCGACAATGATATCTTGAACGGTGATGCAGGTGCCGACGAGCTGGAAGGCGAGGATGGCAACGACACCATGAATGGTGGTGCCGGGAATGACCGCATGTTTGGCGGATTTGGCAACGACATCATGAACGGCGGATCCGAAGCCGACAATCTTTTTGGCAATGAAGGCACTGACACGTTGAACGGCGGCACAGGGGCCGACCGGATGTTTGGCGGACTGGACAACGACACCTATACGGTTGACAGCATTGGCGATGCGATTTTCGAATTTGCTGGCGAAGGCACATTAGACACGGTCAATTCCTCAGTGACTTATCTTGTGCATGCGGGCATTGAACGCACCGTGCTGACAGGCGCTGCCGCCATTGATGCCACAGGGCGCAATGGCCAGGCCGACACGATCACCGGCAACACGGGTGCCAACACCATTTTGGGCCTCGATGGCGCGGATGTCTTGTCAGGACTGGCGGGTGTTGACACCATTGACGGCGGCATTGGTGCCGACAGGATCAGCGGCGGACTAAACAACGACACCCTGACAGGTGGCCTGAACAACGACACCTTCGTTTTTGCGATTGGCGACTCCGGCCAAACCGATCTGACCAAGGACATCATTGTGGACTACACCAAAGGTGCAGTTGGCGTGGGTGACAGGTTTGACTTCGCTTCTCCCCTCAGCATCGGCGGAAGCACCGTCGCTGCATCCACCACCGAAGCGGCGATCAGTGCCACAACCGGTGTTGCAACTTTCCTCGCTGGCTCAGGCACAACCATGGCCGATGCCCTGCTCGACATTGCAACACGCATGACCACAGCGGGCAACGCAGCTGGCGAATTCGCCTTCTTCAAAGTCAACAACACCGGCAACTTCCACCTGTTCATCTCCGATGGCGTGGCAGGTGTGGGGGCTAATGATGTGCTGGTGCAACTCACTGGCGTCACCATAATCAATACCATCAACCTGACGGATGGGGATTTGACGATTTTGACGTGAGGCTGACGCAACCTATTCAGAGGAGTGGGGTTGACTTTCAACTCCTGAGGTAGTTTGATGTTGTCGGGGCCATTTTTCAACTAGGACAACGATCATGGCCATTCGCCTTTGGGGTACCGAAAAACTCGTCAACACCACGACGGCAAACGGCCAGACTGCACCTGTAGTAACGGCCCTCCAGAATGGCGGCTATGTCATTGCTTGGGTAGATGACATGGGGGCTGGTGCAAGCGCTGTGAAATTCCAGCGTTTCGATGCGGCGGGCAACAAGGTCGGGGCGGAAACGATTGTCCCGTCTGATGGTGAAGGTGATCAGGATCAGGTATCGATCTGCACCCTGTCGAATGGCACATTTGTGATCGCCCACCGGGATGCAGACCCGGCTATCAGTCCTGTGGCTGGCAGCATTGCATTGACACGCTTCGGGGCGGATGGGACATTCCTTGGACAGACAATCAACGGAGGAACAAATACCTCTCAACCCTCGATCCACCCTGATGGAACCGGGTTCAGACTGTCTGCCAGCAATTACCTTAATTCCACGGACTCTGATGTTTTCACCGTTCGCTATGATGTGAATGGTGTCTTCCAAACCTCTAGCACCATTGATTTTTCTGTGACCATTGAAGGTCGGCCTGATGTTATATCGACGCTAATCGACGGCTTGGTGGCGGTTTACACCAGAAACGAGGGGACCAGCGCCATACAAATCATGATGCGGGTCGGTGCGGACGGCACGGGATTCCTATCAGCGCCAATCGTGTTGGACAGCTTTGGCGGACTTACGGCGACAACAATCCGCGAAGCCCAAATTTGCTATCTTGGTGCAAAGCCGGACGGTAGCGGATCTACCAGCTTGTATGTGGTCGCTTTAAACACTTTTGATCCAGCCAATGGCGACAGCAATATTGGCATAAAGTTGGTGCTCGGTAACGGAACAGTCTTGGCAAATCTGGCCCAGATTCCCGGCACCCTCAGCGAAATTCTGGTGCAGCCTGACCAATCATTCTACCTTGTCTATCAAACCGCATTCGGTGCCGCCGGAGACATCAAAATCCGGCATATTGATAAAACAGGCCAGCAACTTGGGTTGGACGTAACGATCAGCAGCAACGACACCGAGAACGCCCAAAGCCCGTCCATCGCCCAATTGGCTGATGGACGCTTTATCGTAACCTGGATGGACACCACCGCCAGCAGCGACGGCAGCGGCTCAGGCATCAACCAGCAAATCATCGACCCGCGCGACGGCATCGTCAACGGCACCAATGTGGCAAGCGTGGCCGAAACCCTGATGGGCAACGATTCCAGCAACGACCAGATGCGCGGTTTTGCCGGGGCTGACACGATGTATGGCTTGGCGGGCGCTGACACAATGTACGGCGGTGATGGTGGTGACATATTGTTTGGCGGGCGTGGTGATGACACGATTTATGGCGGCAATAATGCCGACAACCTTGTCGGCGAACTTGGGGCTGATGACATTGATGGCGGTACGGGCATCGACACTATCTTTTTCACGTCGTCGCGCACTGGTGTGACCGTCAACCTGTTGACTGGAACAGGCAGTGGCGGCGAGGCTGAGGGTGACAGCTACATTGCCGTTGAAAACATCAATGGCTCGGCCTTTGGCGACAATTTGACTGCAGGAACGGCAGCAACTGTGCTGGATGGCCGTGCGGGAAGTGACATATTGACGGGCAGCAATTTGGCCGATGTGTTCATCGGTGGCACGGGAGCTGATACCATCAACGGGCTTGGCGGCATAGACCGGGCCAACTACACAAGCTCGCTCGGCGCCGTCCAGATCAATCTGGCCACCAATGTCAACACGGGTGGCGATGCCTTGGGTGACAAACTCACCAACATCGAAAATATTTATGGCTCCAATCTTGGCGACAGCATTATCGGAAACACAGCCAGCAATACCTTCCTGGGCTTTGGCGGCAACGACCGTCTGACGGGCTTGGCAGGGGCTGACATCCTGACGGGTGGTGTGGGCAGTGACACCTTTGTGTTTGCCATTGGTGCCTCGGGCCAGACGGCAGCGACGCTTGATATCATCAGTGACTACGCCAAAGGCATTGTCGGCACGGGTGACAAGTTTGACTTTGCCAGCAATCTCAGCATCGGTGGTTCAAACGCAATTGCAACCGCCACCCAAGCCTCGATCAATGCCACAACCGGTGTTGCAACTTTCCTCGCTGGCTCAGGCACAACCATGGCCGATGCCCTGCTCGACATTGCAACACGCATGACCACGGCGGGCAACGCAGCCGGAGAATTCGCTTTCTTCAAAGTCAACAACGCCGGCAACTTCCACCTGTTCATCTCCGATGGCGTGGCGGGTGTGGGTGTGGGGGCCAATGATGTGCTGGTGCAACTCACTGGCGTGACCACAATCAATACCGTCAACCTGACGGATGGGGATTTGACGATTTTGACGTGAGGGACGAATGAGCCCTCGGTGGATTTTCGTCAAAACTCTGCCGCGTTGGCCCGACAGTGGTTGCAATCACCTTCACCAACTCAGTGATGGTGTTGGTCTGTGTCTTTTTATAAATCCGGCTCAAGTGGGTTTTCAAAGTATTTTCACTCACCTGTAATTGCTTGGTCAGATCAATGCGTTTGTGATCCCCCACCGCCGCCAGCACAACGCGAGCTTCGGCGGGCGTCAGATCAAACAGTGCTGCAAGCACCGCTTCCGACGGTGGCGCGGCAGAGATTTGCGTTGATACAAACACCGCCGCAGTCGCAGGTTTGAAAGCTGCGCGCGCGGTTCCGGCTGACAGTGGCAGCACATAGGCAACAGCTGGTGGCTTGTCCGGCGAAGACAAAGGTATGCCTATGCCACTGCCACCCAAAACCTGGTCTGATTGTGAAGCCCCGTATAATGCGACATTCAAGGCATGTTGCGAAGTGGTTGCCTGGGTTTTCAATTTACCACTCACTTTGAGAATGGGGCCTGCTTGTTCAAACATCTGTTCCGCTGCGGCGTTGGCATAAAGAATGTGACCGCTGGCATTTGTCAACACAACAGCGATTGCAAGCCTGTTCAATGTCGCTTGATAAATCTGAGCCTCGACCCGCGCCTGATCCAGCAGATCGCCAATCAAGGCAGCCCGGCGCAAGTGAGGCGAGATGAGGCTGATGAACTTTTGTTCGTATGGCCCGACAATATCGCGGTTTGCCCGTGTGACACAGGCCAGCATGCCAATGCGGTCGGCTGAGTGCACGAACTTGACAAGGCATGCATCGCGCAAGCCCTGCGGCTGCGCCCAGTTCCGGTAAAATTTGGTTTGTTGGACTTCATGCTCTGGCACCACCGACATGGTTGACCAAGCCTCGTCAACATCAACGACCAAGAGCTGATCCAACCCTGGCACACCTTTGATGCCATAGTCATCATTCAAAATGTTCAGTTGCTCTGCATCCCAAGGCGAATGGGCGGCCATGCGGTTGTGCAGGTCAGTGGTGGTGCTGAGGGCAATGGTGGAATAGGCGGCATCCAGAGCCAAGGTGATGCGCGACAAGGCCGCTGACCAGCCTGAAGGGTTGATGGCACAATCATAAATATCGCCGATGATCGAAGAGAGTAGTTCAGCATTCAATCGTGAGGCCATGAACAGCACTTCTCCTGAAGATCAACTCTAGCCAAGCCCCGGCACAATGAAAAGTCCGGAGATTCGTCACTACGCGAAAATTTCATCAGACGCGTCACCCGAAAGGGTGACGCTTACCTATCGTCTTTGTTCCACTCTGCACGTCAACGAGGGGGCTCGGACCAGAACGCATTCTGGCAAGTTTAGTAATGGAGAAATACAATGGCCACACGCAAATGGGGGAATGAAATCCTCGTCAACACCACGCTGACGGGAAGCCAGGATCAACCCTCGGTCACGGGCCTAACCGATGGCGGCTTTGTGGTGACATGGCGGGATGATGGGCCAGCAGAAACCCGGATCCGCTGGCAGCGCTATGATGCTGCGGGAGTGAAGTTGGGGGCTGAGGTGACACTTGACACCGACCTCGCCGGCGGAAATCAATTCTCGCCAGATGTGGTGCAGCTCAGTGATGGCAATCTGTGGTTTGCGGTTCAGGATTTTGACTCCAGCATCGACAGTGACATCGATGGCTTTGTCTATTCGCTGGCGGGAATAAAGCTGGGCATCCGGGCTCCCCAAACCACCAGCGTGGATCACGAGTCCCCGGCAATCGCATCACTCGGTGCCAATGGCTCAGTGGCTGTGTTTTTTGCGCCCAATGACAATGGCGGCGATATCAGGATGACCATCTTCAATGCAGCTGGCACAACGATTTTGGATACAGCGCCAGTCAACACCAATGCAGGTAGTTTGGCAGCTCAGCAATCTGATCCTGCAGTTGCCGCCAGCGCGGACGGCACAAAATTCGTGGTGACATGGAGAGATTCGGGACTAGATATTTCGGATATCCGTGCCCGGGTATTTGACAACGCAGGCATCGCAATTGGAGCTGAATTTACCGTCAACAGCTTCAGCGGCAACTCTGAAACTGATCCAAAAGTTGTCTGGTTGAACAACGACCGTTTTGTCACGACGTGGACGGACAATGGCGGCGTAGGCAATGACGTCGATGGCTCGGGCGGGGCGGTTAAATTCATCATCCGCAATGCCGCTGGCACCCCGGTTGGAACCGAACAATTGGCCAATACAACCACATTCGCCCATCAAAGGGATCCCGACATCACGGCCTTGCCCAACGGCGGCTTTGTGATTGCCTGGGAAGATTCCAGCGAAACAGGCGTCGACCAGACGGGTACTGCTATCCGCCTGCAGGCCTTTGATGCCTTGGGCAACAAAACGGGTGGTGAGATTCTCGTCAATACGACGACCGCTGATTTCCAATTCTCTCCATCAATTGCCGCCCTCGCCGATGGCCGCGTGGTGGTTTCATGGAGAGACGACAGCTTGTTAGTCACGCAAGGTACTGACATCCGCACCCAGATCATTGATCCCCGCGATGGCATCATTGATGGAACGGAGGGAGCCGACAAACTTTATGGCCACGACTCGGTGGGTGACGTCATCTCGGCAGGTGATGGCGCAGACACGGTCTATGGCCTTGCAGGTGCAGATACAATTTATGGCAGTGACGGGGCAGACCAGTTGTTTGGCGGTCGGGGTGATGACACGATGTATGGTGGAACTGGTGTTGACTCGCTGGTCGGTGGTCTGGGTGCTGATGACATGGATGGCGGCAATGGGAATGACACTGCCCATTACCGGGCCTCGCGGGTGGGGGTGACGGTTAATCTGGCGACGGGCTTTGGCTTTGGTGGTGATGCTGAGGGGGATACGTTAGTCTCAATGGAAACGATCTTCGGGTCGGATTTCGATGATGTGTTGACGGCGTCAAACTCGGCTGCGACCTTCTTTGGCTTTGTTGGTGCCGATACCCTGACAGGCGGCATTGACGCGGACTCGCTGAGTGGTGGTTTGGGTGGCGATATCCTGAATGGAGCCGGTGGCATTGATACGGCGTCTTATACAGGTTCATCCGTTGCGGTAACCATCAACCTGACCAATAACGCACTGAATGCGGGCGGTGAAGCGGCGGGGGATCAGCTTTCCAATATCGAAAATATCCAGGGCTCGGGCCAGGGTGACAACATCACCGGAGATTCCCAAAACAACAAGCTCACTGGCAATAATGGTGGGGACACGTTAAACGGCGGTACGGGGCTTGATGTGCTGGTAGGTGGTCTCGGTGTTGACACGCTGATAGGTGGTGC
Source organism: Hyphomicrobiales bacterium (assembly GCA_031418195.1). Taxonomy (GTDB): domain Bacteria; phylum Pseudomonadota; class Alphaproteobacteria; order Rhizobiales; family Aestuariivirgaceae; genus Aestuariivirga. The sequence continues at coordinate 32,698 of JANOXA010000016.1, forward strand.
CAACAGTGACAGTTTTGTCTATGCCATCGGCGGCACGGGCCAGACAGCTGCAACGGCCGACATTGTGGCTGATTATGCCAAGGGTCTTGTGGGGGTGGGTGATGAGTTTGATTTCACTTCAGTCCTGACCGTTGGCGGTGTTGCGGGTGTTGCCGGTGTCAACCAGGCCTCGATCAATGCCAGCACAGGTGTTGCAACATTCGCCGCACTTTCGGGCACCACCATGGCCGATGCGCTGGCCGATATCGCCACCAGCATCAACCAAGGTACCACCACGGCCGGAGAATTTGCTTTCTTCAAAGTCAACCAAACCGGCAACTTCCACCTCTTCATCTCCGATGGCGTGGCGGGTGTGGGGGCCAATGATGTGCTGGTGCAACTGACCAACATCACCACCATCAACACCATCAATCTCATGGCGGGGGATTTGACGATCTTGACGTGAGGGTGGGGGAAAGCGACTATCCGGCCGTGTTGGCGGGCTTGCGCAGTGTCATCGTGAGCCAAGCCAGCATTGCCAGTGCTACCACCAGTGGCGGAAACAGGGCGTAAGGCACTGAGTGCCAGCCGAAGTTGGCCAACAGTTGGCCTGAACTCAAAGAGGCAATGGCCATCAGCACGGAGATGCCGAAGTCATTGGCGGCTTGCACTTTGCCGCGCTCGGTGGGGCGGTAGCAATCGGTGAGCATGGTGGTGGCACCGATAAAGCCGAAATTCCAGCCGAGACCCAGCAGGATCAAGGCAACCGAGAAATGGGCGAAAGTGATGCCGGCCAGCCCTGCCCCGGCTGCCAGGACCAAGATGATCATGCCGACGGCGGTGATTTTTTCGGCGCTGTAACGCTTGATCAATTGGCCGGTAAAAAAGCTTGGCACAAACATGGCCAGTACATGCCATTGGATGACCCAGCTGGCATCATTCGTGGTAAAGCCGCAACCGATCATGGCCAGGGGCGCTGCCGTCATCATCAGGTTCATCAGGGCATAGGCGATCATGGCGCAGGCCATGGCGGTGACCAATTTGGGTTGGCGCAAAAGCTCTGGCCAGCTACGGGCCGGGCCTTCGGTTTGGTCTATTGATGGCGGGGCCAATCGCAAGGTGAATATCACGGCCAGATTGCCAAGGGCGAGCAGTCCCGCGGCGGCATAAGAACCGGCAAAGGTGAAAGGCGCAAAAAGATCGCTGGTGCCCATGACAATCAGGGTGCCAGCAATGGCCGCCACCACACCGCCGGTCAGCACCCAAGAGATCGCCAGCGGTTTGGTTGATGGGCTGGCATTTTCAGCAGCGGCAAAGCGGTAGAAGCCAGAGGTTGCCTGAAACACACCAAACAAGGCGGTCGCAAAACAAAACGCTGTGAAATGGCGGTTGAAAATTGCCCAGACCGCCAGCGCCGCCCCTGCCATGCAGGCGATGGCACCAAACTTGAAGATGGGCGAGCGGCCAAGTTTTTGCATCAGCAATGAAGCCGGGATTGTGGTGATCAATGCGCCCAAAACAAATGTTGTTATCGGCGCAGTGGCAAGGCCGGGTGTGGGCGCAATGTCATTGCCCACCAATGCAGCCGTGGCGAAAACGAGTATCGTGCAGCAGGAGTAAAGCGCTTGGGCAAGCGCCAGCAGAAGAATGTTGCGCTTGGCTTCGACATCGGTTGGCGCGGTGGTCATGGGGCAAATTCTTCCGGCCTGCGAGAACGCGCCAAAGTGTTCAATGCGCCATTGATGAATTTTGGCTCGGCACCATCCTCAAAAAACGCTGCGGCAACGTTGACGTATTCATTGATGGCGACCTTGGCTGGCACGTTGTCTTTGAAGAATATCTCAAATGCAGCTGCACGCATGATGGCACGCACTGTGGCATCAAGGCGATGCAGCGGCCAATCCTTGTCGAGTACCTTGTCTACCGATGGATCAAGAAGCATCTGCTCGCGCACTGTGCCTTCAACAACTTCGCGCAAATGCTTGTAGTCGGCGCCACCTACATCACCATTGTCAAAATCATCACCTTGCACCCGCGATGAAAACTGCGCGAGGGTTTCGCCAAGATCGGCACCTCCGATATCAAGTTGGTAAAGGGCTTGTACAGCGCCAAGCCGGGCAGCAGAACGGGCAACGGGCGAGCGGCGGGGGGTTGTCATTGGCGAACAGGTACTTTCAAACAGCGGGAGAACTGGCAATCAGTGGATTGGCTCGAATAGACGCAGATTGCTTCCAAGGCAATGTCAGTTCACGCATGGGTACGGTGATCTTCTTGCACTTTGCCGATGGCGAGACTAAATCGACATGGCTTGGCAATTTCGCCAAGCGTTATTCTCAGGGCGGGGTGCAAGTCCCCACCGGCGGTAAAGCCCGCAAGCGGCCTTTCGAAAGTCAGGTGTCAGCAGATCAGGTGTAACTCCTGGGCCGACGGTAAAGTCCGGATAAAAGAGAATGGGACAGTACGAAAAATCAGCCCGCGATTGCGGCTGACTGGCGTGTTGTTTTCATGTCGTCCTGATTCATGTATTGAAGAAAGGATTTTCACATGAATCAGATTTCCCTCCCCAAAAACCGGGCAATGCTCGGTGCACTTTACATGGTGCTGGCAGGCATTACTTTTGCCATCATCAACGCCATCACATTTGTCATTACCGCAAGCGCAGATTTTGGCGGCCTCGGCTTCAAGCCCCAGTCTGATACATTCTGGCAATATGCCATTGCACTTGTCATCTCCCTGCCCTTTCTCTGGCGCAGCGGAACCTTGTCGTTCAAGACCAAACAACCCCTACCCCATATCATTCGTGTTGTTTTGTCGGCGGCGGGCTTGCAAGCCTTTGTCATGGCAATTTCCAAGGGCGTTCCCATTTGGCAGGTTGTGGCGCTCACCATGACAGCACCGTTTTTTGTGTTGATTGGCGCGAAATTGTTTTTGGGTGAGAAGGTCACTTCCAATCGCTGGATCGCATCAATTGTCGGGTTTGCCGGCGCCTTGATTGTAACCAATCCGTGGTCGGAGCAATTCAATGTGTTTTGGCTGCTGCCGGTTGTTGCTGCGATGTTATGGGGCGCTGCCTCCCTGTTGACAAAATATCTCAGCCGCAGCGAAACGCCGGAATCGCTGACGACGTGGCTTCTGCTTTTGCTCACGCCCATCAATCTGTTTTGGTCAGTCGGCGTTGGCTTTGAAGTTCCGACAGGCAATATCCTGTGGCTGTTGATCATCGGAGGATTTCTGGTGTTCGTGGCGCAGTATCTGCTGAGCAAATCCTATGCATCGGCGGACGCCAACTTCGTGCAACCGTTTGATGATCTCAAGCTGATCAGCAATGTGCTGATCTACGGGATATTCTTTGGCTACTGGCCATCCGGTCTCATCTGGCTCGGCCTGGCCATGATCATGGCGGCTTCGATATTCTTGCTGATGCAAGAGAGTCGCAGGAAAGACCTGCAACCTGAAACAGCGTGAAGATATAGTTCTTCAAGCACTGTCCCGGCGTGGCTGTGCGGGGATTTTTTATTCGCGAACCTGACAAGCAACTGACAAGTCTGGTGTGTGTTGTGTCAGGCTCAGTGCGTTAACTCTCCGGTCATGAGCTCACAACGGGTTCATTTTCCAGAGGAGACCTAAAATGATCAAAACACTTTTGGCATCTGCTGTCATTATGTTCGCCATTGCGAGCACTTCGTACGCTTCATTTCCTGCGACTGAAAAAGTAGATGGTTTCAAGGCTTCGAGCCAGACTTATGACCTCGAAACCAAGCGCCGCAAGCCACGGGTTCCCGGTGGTTCAGGTTGCGATACGCCTCGCGATGTTGCTGAACATCCGGAGTGCACCCCTGCTGTCAAGAAGGCCGATGGCATGGTATTTGATGGTGTAAGGCTATTGCAAGAAGCCAAGCGCCGCAAGCCACGGGTTCCCGGTGGTTCGGGCTGTGACACACCTCGTGATGTTGCTGAACATCCAGAGTGCCGCCCTGCTGTCAAGAAGGCCTAAAACCAAAAGCAATGTCGTGGTGCAACAATTGCAGCGCCGCAAACCTCGTATATCCGGGGGTTTGGTTTGCGACGCTGCTCTTGATGTGGCATAATATGTGAAATGCATGGCAGAACAAACAACTTCGGATTGATCAGCCTAATCCAATTCAAAATTGGTCATGGTGCAGCAGTGAGGTGTTTACTTTTTACAGCCGCATCTACTTTTTTGTTTGGGGTGTCTAGCGCTACAGCAGACACAAATTTGACCTCCGGCATTTCCGGCAGTGATGTTCTGCGGCCTTACGTAACACTTGGTTTGGATGAGAAATGGTCAATATCCGATTGGATCATGTCGGCGCTGCTGGATGGACGCGTGCAATATGACCACGGAATTGGTGATGTGTTGTTCACAGCAGAAGGACATGCCGAACGCCAGATTTCCCGCCTGACCGTTATGGAAATTGATATCTCCTATGATTTTGAACGTGAGAAAATAGCGGCCATCAAACATGAACATGGGTTTGGTGCAGACTTGGGCTTGGAGCAGAAGTTTGACGGCATTAGCCTCAAAGCTGATTTGGGGTTGGATGCAGCTATTTTTGAAAATACCACTGAAAAAGGTTTTTCTTCACTTGACCGCAACCGGGAAGAAAACATCGAATTTGAAAGTTCACTACGGTTGACAGGAAACAACGATCCGCTGCTCAATCCTTTTGTAGAAGTGGCCTTTGTAGGCAGGGAATATCTGATCAATACGCGACGGGATTTTGCCGGCTTGGATGTTATTTTTGGAGCTACATTTTCTCACAAAAACCTTACAGGTGACGTCGGTTTTTTTTGGGGAACACGTGATGGAAAAGACTTTGGAAGTGCTGAGGTCATAGGTCCACAGATAGATATGGACTGGACGATTGATGACAGCACAAAACTTTCATTCGCCATGGGTGCCGGAATTGAACAAGATTTGCGAGGGTCAGCTGATTTGTTTCAGATTCATTCGATGCGTGCTGAAGCATCACGCCTTGTCAGCGACAGTCTCAAACTCACATTAGCGTTTGAGGCGCTGCATGAGAATCGAACGAGAGCCAATGAACTGGAGTTGAAACCAGAATTGCGTTTTGACTGGACGTCGGCTTCTGGCGCAGGTGTGTTCGGTTCTGCAGATGTCACGTATGAAAAAATCAACGACACGAAAGCTACATGGGAACCGCACGTTGACGTTGGCGTTAAATTGACTTGGTAACTTCACCAACTAGGCTTGCACTTGGCAGGGAGGCCGGGTGCAGGTATCATTTTGCCTTTTTTGTTCCACTGACCAACATCACCTGACTTGATCCTGTTGAAATCAAAGCGGGCTCGTTCTTGTCGATTGAATTGCCAGCCTTTGCAAAACGTCGTCTGTTGTTGAACCATGCTCCATCTTCCTGACGCCTGAAATTCTTTGCTTTGGGGCCAGCCTGACGACATGGCGAGCCAGCAAAAATTCACCAGCTTTTTGCCCAAGAGGTGATTGCAAACCATACCGCTGCCATAACCGCCGACACGATAGCGACCATCGGCTTTCATGATACGGTTCACTTCGCGAAAATATTGATCTACGTGGGGCAGCATGTCGGAAGCCCGAATGCTGGCCGCCTGTTTGCCAAAGGCGCGGCGGTAGTAGGTGCGAAAGCGTTCGTAGAACTTGAAGTGCTTGCTATATGTGGGATCGGCAAGCAGCAGTTTTTTGCGACGTTTGGGAGGCACGGGTCCGCCTTTGTGTAGCGAGTGCTCAAACACTGCATCCTTCACAGTTTGGTCGACACCGTCTACTGCAAAATAGATGGCAGAGCCGGGGGGCTGGCCGTTGGCTGCGGCAAGTTTCAAAGCCTCGCGGGCGTCCTTTGCGCCGCGCGACTTAATGAAGAATGTTTCTGGGTCTGAATTTTCGTGCTGGAATATCGTGATGATATTGAAACCAGCGGCAATGAGAGCATCGGACTCTGTTGGAAACAGGGTTTTGCACGTGGTCTCGCCATCGGCCCAATCATAATAGCGGGCGATGGTTTTGACTCCGATGGATTTGAATGCCTCGACGCCCGACTTGCCGGTTTTGGTGGTGATGGTGGTGACGGGTTGGGAGAGATCGACGGCAGTGAATTGTGGAAAGGCCTTGCAAGCCGGGGCCGCCATGGCTGCTGCAAAACTCAATGCTGTCGCACACATGGCGATGATGGTTCTGACAAAGAATTTCAAAATAGACCCCCCGGTCTGGTTAAGGCCTTCATGAACAAGCAATGTTGGGTAGAAGTCAACCCAATTCATCGGCACAGGTGCCCAGGATTAACTGCGCATCAAGGAATTGGATTTCATCGCTGCAAGGCTTGCATGACTGCATTGGGAATTTTTCCAATGACTTCGATATAGGCTTTTGCTGCAGCGTCCGGCTCCTTGCGCCCCTGCTCCCAGTCCCGCAAGGTTCCCAGAGGTATGCGAAAGCGTTCTGCAAAATCTTCCTGCGAAAGCCGCATCACCCGCCGCACAATGGCGATGCGCGGTGTCCGCTTCATCCGCTTGAAGTCTTCGTCCGTCAACGGCGGGTTGTCCGGATCTGTCAGGGCGCTGGCATGGGCCTCCTCATCCGTCATGGCATCATAACGCGTCCAATCAAACTTAGTGGGTTCGTTCTTGATCATGATATTCCCTTATTTCCGGTGCGTCTGGCCTTCGCGCGGAAATGATACGGTATCGCTGTCCGCGCAACGTGTACAAAACGGCCAGAAGCCGATTTTCCGAAAACCCGATCATGATTGATCTGTCTTCGCCATAGTCTTCCCGGCCATCCATGAAGTCAACCGCATAACAATCGTTGAAAACTTCCGTTGCTGCCAAAAAGCTGATGCCATGCTTGGCCAAATTGGCTTCAGCCTTGTCGTCATCCCATTCGAAGTGCTCATTTTTCATTTGTACTGCTACGCCGTACCTACGTCAAGCCTGTTATTTCTCGTCTTCCGCACTCAACTCCCCGATAAGTTCCTCAAAATCCTTGGCTTCGTGGAAGTTTTTGTAGACGGAGGCAAAGCGCACATAGGCGACATCGTCAAGATTTCGCAGGCCTTCCATCACCAGTGCGCCGATTTGTTCTGACTTGATTTCGCTTTCGCCCAAGCTTTCTAATTGGCGCACGATGCCTGATACCATGCGCTCGATGCGCTCGCTCTCCACGGGTCGTTTGCGCAATGCCACGGCAACGGACCGGGCCAGTTTGTCCCGGTCAAAGGGTGTACGGCGGCCCGAGCGTTTCAATACGCTGAGCTCGCGCAATTGCACACGCTCGAATGTGGTGAACCTGCCGCCACAATCGGCGCAGACCCGCCGGCGGCGGATAGCCGAAGAATCCTCGGTTGACCTGGAATCCTTTACTTGCGTATCGGCATTGCCGCAGAAGGGACAGCGCATGGTTTTTACCTCAGGTGTAAATCGGGAAGCGCTTAGTCAGGGCGAGGATCTTGGATTTTACAGTCTTTTCAACTTTGGCATTGCCTGCTTCACCATGCTTGGCAAGGCCGTCGAGCACCTCAATGGCCAGTCTTCCAACTTCGCGGAATTCTACTTCTCCAAAACCGCGCGATGTGCCCGCGGGCGTGCCCAATCTGATGCCTGAGGTTATGGTGAAGGGTGCAGGGTCGAAGGGAATGCCGTTCTTGTTGCAGGTGATGTAAGCGCGGCCCAAAGCCTTTTCGGCGTCTTTGCCTGATATGGATTTTTTGCGCAGATCGACCAACATCAAGTGTGTGTCGGTGCCGCCTGTGGTGATGTCACAGCCGCCTTCAACCATGGTTTCAGCCAAGGCTTTGGCATTGCGGACAACTTGGCTTGCATATTTCTTGAACGCCGGTTTCAAGGCCTCGCCAAAGGCCACGGCTTTTGCGGCGATGACGTGCTCCAGTGGCCCGCCAATCAGGCCGGGGAAAATGGCTGAATTGATTTTCTTGCCGAGGTCTTCATCATTGGACAGGATCATGCCGCCGCGCGGGCCGCGCAGGGTTTTGTGGGTGGTGGTGCTCACGACATGGGCGTGTTCCAGCGGACTGGGGTGCACACCGCCTGCCACGAGTCCGGCAAAATGTGCCATGTCAACGAACAAATAAGCGCCAACACTGTCGGCAATTTCACGGAAGCGTTTGAAATCGATGATGCGTGGGTAAGCCGAGCCGCCTGCAATGATCAGTTTGGGACGAACCTCCAAGGCCTGCTTGGCCACGGCGTCATAGTCAATTTGCTGGTTGTCTTCGCGCACCTTGTAGGATGCAACCTTGAACCATTTGCCAGATTGATTGACGGGTGAGCCGTGGGTGAGATGGCCACCGCAGGCGAGATCGAGGCCCATGAAAGTATCGCCCGGCTGCAACAATGCGAAGAACACGCCCTGATTGGCCGTGGCACCGGAGTGGGGTTGCACGTTGGCGAATTTGGCGTTGAACAATTGCTTGGCGCGGTCGATGGCCAGTTGTTCGGACTGGTCTACATACTGGCAACCGCCATAGTAACGGCGGCCGGGATAGCCTTCGGCATATTTGTTGGTCATCACCGAGCCCTGGGCTTCCAGCACGGCGCGAGAGACGATGTTTTCAGATGCAATCAGCTCAACTTCATTTTGTTGCCGTTGCAATTCCAGGGCAATGGCTTTGGCGATTTTCGGATCGGACTTGGCGAGCTTGTCTTTGAAGAAGCCCGGGAACAGCGGCTTGGGCTTTTTGGACTTTGCAGTCGTCTTGGCCTTGGTCTTTTTGACAGTCTTCGCCATGGGGAATCTCCGAAATACTGGGAAAGGCTGCTCTATACAGCCTTGCCAGCACGGGTCCAGAAACAAGTTGGCGCAGGCAAGTGTTGGCTCAGTTCACCGTGGCGGCAAGAACTTTGGCTTTTGGCTTCTTGGTCGGCACGCAGCCTTTCGGCAGTGTCCCATCGGTGCCAAGTTTGCAGTTGTCCACCAGTTTCTTTTCAGCGGGCTTGGCTTGCTTTTTCGTCACATCCGTGGCTGGTTTCTTTTCGGCTGAAGCAGCGACTATGTTTTTCTTGGCGGTTTTAGAGCCAAGAGGCGTATCGGGTTTCGCGGTCAACTTCAGCGCTTTTTTCTTGGGAGCAGCGATCTTTTTGGCGTCGAGTTTTTGCTGTTTGCGATAGGCATCCCAATCAAAAAGCCCGTCAAACTTCTTTTTGGATTTTGCCTTGGGCTTTTCTTCAACAGCGTTGGTGGCCACAATTTTCTTTGCCGCAGTTTTCTTCACGGCAGGCGTGGCCGGAGTCCGGTCCTCACCATCCCGGCTGGAAGCATCAGCATCTTCTTCATAGAGACTGCTGCCAAAAAGCGATTTGCGTTTTTTCTTTGGTCCATCCAGAATCACGCCTTCGCCATCTCTGCGCTTTCTGCCTTTAAACAAGTCAAAGCCATCGGCTTCAAAGGCGTCAACACTGCCAGCTTTCCGGGGCACAGGCTTTAAAACGTAACGCAAGCCTTCGTCGCTGGTTTCACCCACCGGCAAGGGCTGGCCGACGGTGAAGCCTGTTCCGTCCAATTCGTAAATGTCCGAATGGAAAGCCACCGTTTCTCCGACTGGCCAAGCCGTGAGATAAGTCACCCGCAATTGCGGAGGTGTTAAAAGCTTAACATCCCGGCGTTCCAGCGTTTCAGCAAGAGCGGCGATTTGAGACCGGTTAATGCCATCCTGGCCGTTCAATATCCATTCCATCAACACATCAATTTTTTCCACCCGCACACAGCCGGAACTGTAAAAGCGTTGGCCGGTCTTGAAGAGCTGACGTTCAGGTGTGTCATGAAGATAAATGCCGAAGGGGCTGGGGAAATTGATCTTGCCCGTCGCCATGGCACTGGTTTCACCCGGTTCTTGGCGGAAATGGTAGTCTTCGAGATTGGCAGTTTGCCAATCAACGGTGTCAGGGTCAACTTCCGGACCCCCAAAGCCTTGAAAAACTTTCATGTTCATTTCGCTGAACACGGCATTGCTGCTGCGTAATTTCGGCAGGATGTCGCGTTCAACAATTGAAATGGGCGCATTCCAATAGGGATTGAAATTGATATCGGCCAAAGCTGTGGCAACCACCGGCGTTGGGCGATCAGGCCTGCCAACAATAGCGTTGTGCCGGGAGTAAACCTTGCCGTTGATGACCGTTTCAATTTGCTGGCTGGGGACATTGACGACCAAATAGCGATCACCGAGATCTTTACCATAAACGCGCAAACGCTCGATGTTGGCTTCGATGGTACGCAGTCTGGTTTCAGCTGATGTGTTGAGGGATTTCAGCGTCGGGCCATCGATCTTGCCGGTGGGAATATAACCCATGTTTACCTGGAAACGCTTCAGGGCATCTTCAGTGGCACTGGTGAAGATTTCGGTAAACTCACCTTGGGTTGCTTCGCGGCGCAAATAGCCATCCAGAAAAAGGCGGCGATTCAAGGCAACAACGGCTTTGCCTTTGCTGCCTTTTTTCAGGCTGCCACCAGGAACCTTGGGAAAGCCGCCATTGGCAATGATGTTACGATAGCGGACGGCGATGGCGGACAGGCGATCTGCACTATCCGCAGAGATCATTGGCGATATCTTCTTGCCAACTAGAACTTCGCTGACAGTTGGTGTTTTGGTGTTGGATGGTGGCACGCCTGATGCAAGGGCAAAGTTCGACACTCCCAAAAGAAGTGCCGCAGTCATGATCAAACCAAAAGCCTTGGTTGCCCGTCCAGATTGGGTTTTCAACTTCTCAATACCACGCATACTTCGCCTCAGTTCCCGGCATTATTATGTCTTGTATAACTGACTGTTTTACCAGCCCTTCGCTCATTCGTCAAAAAAATGACGACTCGGACAGATTGCAATCAACAATCTGGACAATTGGAGGCGCAAGAATCAGAATTCGAAGGCAGAAAAAAGGTCGCCGGAAAAAAAACTGTCGGTTGAGGTTTTTGGGCAACATTCGGCATGGCAAAAGCCACGAAAATCGGGAATTTTCCCATTTTCGTGGCTCAAGAAGTTGATTTTTCAGGTATCTGTCAGAGGCGATAAAGGATTTGATCGGTCCAATAGCGTTCCAAACGTGTCAGGGCTTTGTTCATCCGGTCGAATTCTTCAACCGACAGGCCCACCACATCTTCGATGGCATGGAGCTGGCGGTTGTAGAGTGCATCTACACGGCCCCGAATTTCGAGACCCTTGGCAGTCAAGCTGACGCGCACGGAGCGCTTGTCGGATGACGAACGTTCATGGTTCACATAGCCCGCTTCCACCAGCTTCTTCAGATTATATGAAACATTGGAACCTTGGTAATGGCCGCGGGTTTTCAATTCGCCCGCAGTCAATTCCGAATCCGAGATATTAAACAGCAACAGGGCTTGAACCGGATTGACTTCCTTCTCGCCGGTTCGTTCGAAATCATCCTTGATGACGTCAAGCAGCCTGCGATGGAGTCGCTCAATCAATGTGAGGGCTTCCATATAGCGATGCTTGATATGCTGGCGTTTGGCTTCGACTGGTTGCAAGGTCGTGCTGACCATCACTTGGGTATTCATGTTATCCACCTATCCCTTTTTATTATCAGGGGCGGCTTCTTTGTCCGTTCCCCTTGTTGAGGCCAAACTACGCTGGGGGCTTTAAGGTGGGCTGAAGAGTTTGGGTAAATTTGGTCTTATATTTTCGATATTTTGTCTCTTTTTCGCAGACAGTTTATTTCGTCTTATTCGGCAATGTTAATTGAATCTGACGCAATTTGGACTGGTGCAATGAAATGTTAAGGCCGCCACACTTGCGGGTGGCGGCCTGATATTTGTACTTCCGCTGCTGTTTATAAGCAGTTTTGGCCGCCAGCTTTGGCTTCCACAGTGCGCAGCATGGCTTTGACGGCAGAAGCTGAATTGCTCGCCATGGCTTGTTTGTGGCTTGATAGAACGGTGCCATAGAGACGCTGAATTGCGGCAGCTCCCATCGTATTGCAGCGTCGGGCAATATAGTATTTTTGCGCCAGACTGGCGTATTGCGAAAGTTTCTGCGGAGCCTTGACGGGTTTTTGAATCTTGGCTGGCTTCGGCGCATCAACTTTGACCAGCTGTGGTTTCTTGGTGGATTTGAGTTTTGGCTTTTGCGGTGGTTGCTGATCTTCCGCTGCAGCTAAAACAGCTACATCCTGTTTGGGCAATGCAACAACCTGGTCTTTTGGCTCAGAAGAAGTGGTGAGCTGTTTTGTTTGGTCTACGGGTTCGGCTGATGCCTCCACCTCAAACGGTGCCTGGACATTTGTATTGGCGCCCTTGCGGGCTTCGTTCAAAACATCATTTACCAATTTTGCCTGTTCTGGCCCACAATCACCAATTTTGCCACTTGCCCGGCCCTTCGCCAAGGCGGCCCGGGCAACCTGAACTGATTGCATTTCCGCCAAGGCTATTTCAGCGCGGGCGACAAAATCCTGCAATTCCTGACGGTCGGCGGCCGACAATATATTGCAGCGCTTGTCGAGCACATAAGTTTTTGCCAGTAACGCTGTGGCGTCGGCAGGGGCCATGCCTGCTAAGGCTGGTGCAAACGGCCCCAAGGCTGCAAATAATGGAAGACAAATGTAAAGAGGCGAATTACGCATGGTGAACCAATCCCAAATCTGAATGCGACACCTGTTTCGCATTGCAGGTTTAACACAATTAAAATTTTATCGATTTCAGCATCCGGATGATTGGAGCATGGTTAGGGAATGGTTTACAAGGCCGGATCGAACTGCTCAAAGTGTTGACATGGTGGTTCGAATTCTTGGCGTGGTTATTGGTGTTATGGCATTTTCAACTTTATGCCTTGGCCAGGAAGTACCTTTGCCAAAGTTGCGACCACCCCTTCTCAATGCCAAACCATTGAAAAAACCACTTCTCAATTTTCCGCCACTTGCAAACGGTGGTGGCTGGACAATTGCGGCGACTGACGCTGCGCGAGCTCATTGCAGCATTCAGTTGCAAGGGTTGGACTTGACTTTTGATCCCCTGCCCCCACTTGGCGTTGCGGGCGGATGTGGGGCGGCTGCGCCCGTATTGTTACGGGCGATTGGCCAGACTCGCATTGTACCACCTGCTGAAGTCAATTGCGATTTTGCCGAGGCCTTGCATGGTTGGGTCACTTCATCTCTGCAACCGTCGGCGAAGACGTATTTGAAAAAAGATTTGACCGTGATCAACAATGCCTCAGCCTATGTGTGCAGGCGGCGAAATGGTTTGGCCTCTGGTAAAATGAGTGAACACGGCATTGCCAATGCTTTTGACATTGCATCCTTGCAATTTTCCGATGGCTCCACCACGACCATCAAAGGTGATTGGTCGGGTGCGGCACAATTGATCGGGACTTCCTCGAAAGGCAATTTCCTGCGGCGTTTGCGGCGGGATGCCTGCATTCGTTTCACTACGGTTTTGGGGCCGGGTTCAGACAGATATCATGGAGATCATTTTCATGTTGATCTGGCGCGGAGGCGCAATGGATTTCGCATCTGCAAGTAACGCTGTGGCGGGATTGCGGGTTCTCAAGTCGGTTTTGGTCTGGTAGAGAATTCTGATGAAAGCCAATCCAACTTTTCCTTCGCTTCGCATGCGGCGCAACCGCAAGACAGTTTGGTCACGTGCTTTGGTGCGTGAAAACACACTTTCCAGTTCTGATCTGATCTGGCCGGTTTTCGTGGTCGAAGGTTCGGGTATCGAAGTCCCGGTTGCGACGATGCCTGGCGTTTCGCGGTGGAGCATTGATCTTCTGCTGCGGCAGGTTGAAGAAGCCGCCGCCCTCGGCATTCCTGCCATCGCCTTGTTCCCCAATACTGAACCTGGTTTACGCAGTGAAGATGGCGGTGAAGCCTTTAATCCGGATAATCTGGTTTGCCGCGCCGTGCGGGCCATCAAGAAAGCGGTGCCTGAAATTGGTGTGATGTGCGATGTGGCACTGGATCCCTATACCAGCCATGGCCACGATGGTTTGTTGGTCAACGATGAAATTGCCAATGATTTGACCCTGGAAGCGTTGGTGAAACAATCACTCGTTCAGGTGCAGGCGGGATGTGACATCATTGCGCCGTCAGACATGATGGATGGTCGCATCGGGGCCATCCGGACTGCGCTGGAATCGGGAGGTCATGTTGACACCCAGATCATGGCTTACAGTGCCAAATATGCCTCTGGCTTTTATGGGCCGTTCAGGGATGCCGTGGGTTCTTCTGGCACATTGCGCGGCGACAAGAAAACCTATCAGATGGATCCCGGCAATTCGGATGAGGCATTGCGGGAAGTGGCGCTGGACCTCGCTGAAGGTGCTGACATGGTGATGGTCAAACCCGGCATGCCCTATCTTGATATTGTTTCACGGGTGAAGCGCGAGTTTGGCGTTCCGACATTTGCTTATCAAGTGTCTGGCGAATACGCCATGATAGTGGCTGCCTGCAACAATGGCTGGCTTGATCCTGAGAAAGTCATCACCGAGGCCCTGCTCTCCTTCAAACGTGCGGGTGCCGATGGGGTTTTGACTTATTTTGCCCTTGATGTGGCAAAGAATCTGAAGGCTATTTCCTGAACCTCGCGACGAGGCTCGACGTGTCCCAGCGCTTGCCACCCATGGCCTGGACCTCCGCGTAGAATTGATCGACAAGCGCTGTGACGGGCAGTTGTGAATTGTTGCGCCTTGCCTCTGCCAGACAGATGCCCAAATCTTTCCGCATCCAGTCAACCGCAAAGCCAAAGTCAAACTTGTCGGCGATCATGGTCTTGTGGCGGTTTTCCATTTGCCAGGAGCCTGCTGCTCCTTTTGATATGACTTCGACAACGGCCTGCATGTCGAGGCCGGCTTTCATGCCGAACTGGACACACTCAGCCAATCCTTGAACAACGCCTGCAATGGCAATCTGGTTGCACATCTTGGCGAGTTGGCCGGACCCCGTGGGCCCCAACAATTTGCACATGCGGGCAAAATGCATGATCAAAGGTTCTGCTTTGGCATAAACGCTGTTTTCGCCACCACACATGACGGTCAACAAGCCATTTTCAGCCCCGGCCTGCCCGCCTGATACCGGTGCATCAATAAACCCTATATCCCGGCTGGCAGCTTGTTGTTGCAGTTCGCGAGCAACATCGGCTGATGCCGTAGTGTGATCAACAAAAACTGCACCGGGATTCATGCCGTGGAAGGCCCCATTTGGACCTATGGTGATGGCGCGCAAATCGTCGTCATTGCCAACGCAGGCGAAAACGAAGTCAGCCCCCGCAACGGCTTCCCTGGGTGTTGCGGCAGATCGGTGTCCATGGACTTCCACCCACTTTCCCGCCTTCGCTGGTGTGCGGTTATAGACACAAATTGAGGCTCCAGATTTGGCCGCCAGATGGCTGGCCATCGGATAGCCCATGACACCCAGTCCCAGCCAAGCCACATTTACTCTATCCTGAGCCATCAATAGTCTCCCTTTGTGGGTTGCTTAAAAGCAAAACTGCCCAATTGCCAGAGGTGCTTGCGAAACAATCGCGTTCAAGTGATAATCAGGGTTCAGGAGTTCGGTTCACCCCATGTCCATAGAACGGCGAAATTTTCCGCAGTTTTTTATTACTGCGCCCAGTCCCTGCCCTTATTTGCCAGGGCGTCTGGAACGCAAGGTCTTTACCCACCTTGTAGGGCCGGATGCACGCCATATGAACAGCAACCTTTCCCAGACCGGTTTCCGACGTAGTCAAAACATTGCCTATCGCCCGGCCTGCGATGGTTGCGGTGCCTGCTCTTCGACTCGAGTGCCGGTCAAGAGCTTTAATTGGACGAAGGGTTTTCGGCGGATTTTGCGGCAAAACGAGGATGTAACCTCTATCGTCAAACCTGCAAAAGCAACGAGTGAACTCTACTCGCTTTTCCGCACCTATATCGATGACCGCCATTCTGAAGGGGGTATGGCTGAAATGTCTGTGCTGGATTTTTCGGCTATGGTTGATGATACGCTGGTTGACAGCCGCATCGTCGAATATCGCACCCCAACGGCCTACGAACCGCAGGGCGAGTTGATCGCCGCCGTGTTGGTTGACGTTTTGGGCGATGGGGTCTCTTTGATTTACAGCTTCTACGATCCTGCCATGGCAAAGCGCAGCCTTGGCAGCTTTGTCATCCTCGATATGATCCGCAGGGCAGAACGCATGGGCTTGCCCTATGTCTACCTGGGCTTCTATGTCGCGGGATCACCCAAAATGACTTATAAGGGACGTTTCATGCCTCAAGAACGTCTTACACCGGACGGTTGGGTTTTGCGACAAATTGATTGAAATCAGGACTTGCGAAAAATCGGCAATTTGTCCAATCATCATTTTATAAAGGAACCCTTGATGAAAAAAGCCGGACTTTCGCACCCCTTGGACGCCGCCCGCGCTGCAAGCTTGCTTGAAGCAGAACTGAAGGCACTGAAAATCAATGTTCACGCTTCCAGTGACATGGCGGCATTTAATGCTGCCAAGTTGAAATTGCGTGGATCGTTGCCTTCTCCCATGCATGACCATGAGGTTTGTGTGTTTGACCGCGAACGGGCTTTCTGGATGTATCTAACAGATGAAGCTGGCGAAATGGTGGGTCTCCAAGCTTTCCGGTTCGACGAAATTGATACCAGCCTTGCAGACTGGTGCGTGACCTACATGATTGGCGTCTACATGCGGCGGCAGGAATTGATGGTGCCATCCCATGCCAAGCCTCCGGCTGGGAGTTTCTCTGAAAGGTTGACGGGAAAGCTGGTTTATCACGGCGAAATCTGGGTCGACAAGCAGATCAAGAACCGCAAGGTGTTTGAGCATTTTGTGAAGCTTGGCCTGATCCTGACATTGATCAAATGGCAACCTGATGCGATTTGGGGACTGGCAACCAACCAGATGGCCAATCATGGCCACTTCACCCGCGTTGGCTATTCGATATTGGAACGGGGTTTCCTGCGTTGGCAATGGTCGACGGATAGTATTGGACCGATGGAATATCTTGTGGCATCCGAAAAGCAATCGCTGGAAAATCTTGTCGCAGAGATGACTTCGCCTGAAGCAGAAATTGCCTTGCCAATGGGTGGCGAGAATAACGAGCAACCGACGTCGAACTGAACTAAAACAGGTTAATGTTGACGGGTGAAAGATCCGAGATGACACGAACATGGCGCTTGGTGCCATTTGTCTTGGTTTCCGGGATGATAACGCGCTGATAACCCATCCAGTGATGTTCGCCATTTGGCCTGACCATGACTGCTAGGACATGATCATAAACCGGCCTGCCGGTTGCGACGGCGGTGAAATAGGACTGGGAGACAACCCTGTCATAGCTATGGCCCGACATGCACGGAAACGAAACAGGTGAAACGCCCCAGATGCTTGCGACGAGTGAATTTCGCCCGACCTGTTCGACATGTGAAACTTGTCGCGCTGTATCAATGCTGCAGACGACGGACTCATCGTCCAACGTCGTGCCGCTTTCGAGGGCAGTACGCAATTTTGCCGGCATGATTTTCAAATCTGGAATCTGAACGGCGGAATAGGCGCGCTGTGAGAAATAAATATCACTTTTAAAAATGAGTTGCTCAACACGGTTCCCGGTTTCCCAAGCAGTATTGAGGGTTTCTTCAAACCAGCCGGAGTTGAAATAGCTTAAGGTAAATGGTGCTTTGCAAGTGTGGACAAAATTCAATGCAAATAAAAGTGATGACCAGTTTGCACCGGCCATATTCCACTTCAAGGATGTCCCTTTGGTTCCCGTCTCAAGCCGAATGAGATTGAGACTGTCGAACAGGGCTTTGGCAGAATAATTGCTGCCGTCTGACTTCACAGGTCGGGCGATGATTGCGCCGTCCTTAATCCAATATTCTTGTGTGTCCATTTGCCAAACTTTACAAACAATGATTTGGCCCGCCCCCCAGACAACGGACTTCATGATTGCCTATAGGTCAGAATTACGAATTTTGTCTTACTTGGCTGAAATAACCCCACGTGGATTTGAATTTTGGCGCTTCGGGCAATCAAACAACTCCATAACCCCTGTCATCCCCACGAAAGCGGGAAACCAGGCTTTCAACAATGGCGCTGGTTGACAGCCTGGATCCCGACTTTCGTGGGGATGACGGTAGAAACAGCTATGATCTAAATTTGTCGATCTTAGCTCTAAATGACCGAAAATTCCACTTTGGCGATTTCCGAAACAACGCTTACTGCGGCCAAACCATGACGCCTGCTTCCAGGAAAAATCAACCGGTGATAGGGTGCCCAATGGACTTGGTTGTCGGGCAGACGCATGGCTGCCAAGACCTGGTCATAGTGTGGCTGCCCGTCTTGAAGCACCTTGTTGTATGCTGCACTCACTGCGTCGCCGTACTTGCTCCTGGGTTGGCATGGGAAAGATGAGGTATACGTCCCCCACAAGCGGCCGATTGCTGACTTTGGACCTATGCGGTCGACGACATAGTTTTGTGAAGTTTCATCATAGGCACATTCAAAACAATATTCGTCGGGAGCGGCGCGGCGTTCTAGGCTTTCTCGCAGAATCGACGGCATATTGCTGTCCTTTGGATCAACTGCCCTGACAAAGGCACGGCTGGTGAAATAGCGATCGCCGCGCACCATTATGGTTTCAATGCGGCGAATTGCATCTTCTGCGGTAACAAAAATTTCCTCGAACCAACCCATTGCATGAAACCTGAGAATGTAAGGGGGATCGGTGTCAACCAGGCAATCCATGATGCTGTAATGCGATGAGAAACAAGGTGGATCAACAGCCCACTTGATTTCGGTGCCACTTGTACTGGTCGTCAGGCGGACTTGCCCTTCCGCAAAGCGAAGCTGATCTGCACTGGCATCACCTTTGTCAGGTCGACTATTTTTTTGCGACTGTAACGCCAGACTTTATCCAAACTTGCCACCCGCTCATTTTATTCCGCCCACAAATCAAACTGCGGGACAGCCCCTGCACAGAATCCAATGCATGTGTCGAGCCGCAACACTTGATACGGCTAAACTCCACTTAACAGGATTGATAAAATGCTGGCCTAGCCAAAACGATTGTTCTTGGGGAAGCCCTTGGGTGGCAGTTTTCCGGCTTGTGCCCGTTCTCCCATCCACTCGGCAAGATCAGTTACAGTCCAACTCCGACCGGACGTATCCAGCCATTGGAGGCCTGTTTTCAGATTGAAGCACTGGGCATCTGACAGGTTGCCATCCTTGAATTTTTGCAAGCGAACGCCCTTGCCGCGGGACATTTCTGGCAACTCTGCCAACTTGAAAATCAGCAGTTTGCGGTTTTCGCCGATTGTTGCAACATGATCGGCATCCGGGCTGACGCTGCGGCAGGTCAGGGCTTCAGCCGGTGCTTTGACATTCAGAACCTGCTTGCCCTTGCGCGTGTTGGCGAGGCAATCATCTTCCAGCACCAAAAATCCGTCGCCCTCTGTCGAAGTGAGCAGACGTTTCGTGCCGGGTTGATGGATGAACAGTTCGACGATCTGATCCGTGGCATCAAGGTCTGCCATCAGGCGTAACGGCTCACCATGACCACGGCCTCCCGGCAGTTTGCCTGCTTCAAGTGAGAAGAATTTGCCCGAGGTGGAAAACAACATCAGTTTGTCGGTTGTCATCGCCTTGATGACAAAGCGCCCCTTGTCACCATCCTTGTAAGACATGGAGGATGTATCTTCAATGTGGCCCTTGATCGATCTGATCCAGCCTTTTTCCGAACAGATGATGGTAACGGGTTCCTTCTCTACCATCATTTCATCTAGTTCATCGGAGACATCGGGCGCTTCGGCAAAATCCGTGCGGCGTTTTCCGAGGGGTGTTTTCTTGGAATAGGTTTCTTTTACTCTGCGAATTTGATCGCTGATGTTCTCCCACTGCTGATCATCGGATTTTAGCAAAGCGTTGAGGCCTTTTTGCTCTTTCGTCAGCTTGTCGTGTTCGGTGCGGATTTCCATTTCTTCAAGCTTGCGCAAGGAGCGCAGGCGCATGTTGAGAATGGCTTCGGCTTGATTGTCGGTGAGCTTGAAGCGCGCTATCAGAACCGGTTTTGGTTCATTTTCTTCCCGAATGATGCGTATGACTTCATCAAGGTTCAGATAGGCAATCAAATAACCTTCAAGAATTTCCAGTCGCCGTGCAATTTCCCCCAGCCGGAAATTTGTGCCGCGTACCAACACCGATTTGCGATGGTCCAGCCATTCGCGCAGCACATCGCGCAAGGACATGACCTTGGGTATCTTGCCGCCCGACAACACATTCATGTTGAGTGAAATTCGATTTTCGAATTCGGTATGGCGGAACATCTGCTCCATCAGAATGGCAGGTTCGATGTTGCGGGTTTTGGGTTCGATGACAACGCGAACATCTTCTGCCGATTCATCCCGGATATCGCCCAGCAGCGGCAGCTTCTTGTCGTTGAGCAGGTCGGCAACTTGCGCAATCAGTTTTGACTTTTGCACCATATAAGGAATTTCGGTGACGACAATTTGCCAGCCGCCGCGACCGAGTTCCTCGACACTCCAGCGGGCCCGCACGCGGAAACCGCCGCGTCCGGTTTTGTAGGCTTCGATGATTGACTCGCGGGAATCGATGATGATGCCGCCCGTGGGGAAGTCTGGTCCCTGCACAAATTGCGACAGTTTTTCTGGCGTTGCGTTGGGGGTTTTGATCAGATGCAGTGCGGCATCGCAGAGTTCAGCCGCATTGTGGGGCGGAATGGATGTGGCCATGCCGACCGCAATGCCTGTGGCACCATTGGCCAGCAGATTGGGAAAGGCACCCGGCAACACAACGGGTTCCTCAACCGAGCCATCATAGTTCGGGCGGAAATCCACCGTGTCTTCATCAATGCCATCGAGCAGCAAGCCCGCCACAGCTGTCATACGGGCTTCGGTGTAACGATAGGCAGCAGCGCTATCGCCGTCGATATTGCCGAAATTTCCCTGGCCATCGATTAGGGGATAGCGCGATGAAAAATCCTGGGCGAGGCGCACAAGTGCGTCATAAATCGATTGGTCGCCATGGGGATGATAACCGCCCATCACGTCTCCAACGATCTTGGCGGATTTTTTGAAGGCGGAATTGGGATCGAGCCGCAGCATGCGCATGACATGCAGCAAACGACGGTGAACTGGCTTCAAACCGTCGCGCACGTCCGGCAAAGCACGGTGCATGATGGTGGAAAGGGCATAGGCCAGATAACGCTCTTCCAAGGCCCCTTGCAATTCGATGGGTTCAATAGGGGCTGGCGGCGATGGGGGGGAAACAGGCTTTTTCATGATTCGAATATTATAAATCAAACTACGCGGAATTGACCTACCTTAACTGGCCTTAACTCGCTGAATTTCAGGCAGCTTTCGGATTGGCAGAGATCGTGATTGGGAGTGCTTCGGTAGAGGTAAACCGAGCGGCTCGATAGTGCAGGATCATGTGCTGCATTCGCCTCCCCACCTCCGTCGCTTCGCGACACCTCCTCCCCGCGAAAGGCGCGGGGTGGAGGGCATTGATTGGAGACCGGTATTCAACAAGTGCCCTCCAACCCGATTTTTCTTCGGGGCCGAGTTGACGGAGATGTGGCAATTTCTTCCTGCAGCGCGCCGTCAATATTATTTTTACCTTATTCAACTGAAAGCTGCATTTGGTTGAGAATGCCAGTTTTTTAACCTTGCTCGTTGCCCTGTCATTAAATTCCCTTCGCCTAAGCATGGAAAAAATAGGGAGATAAACTTTGGACTTCGATGCAATCAACCACATCTGCAACTTCGCCCGCCGGGCCAAACGCATTCGTATTCGTCGTGGCTACTATGGCGATTGCAGCATCCAGATCAGCTATGGTCCGTGTGGCGTGTTGAAAAAAACCTATCGACTTGATTTCTTGAGTTTGCATGCCATTCGTAATCGCGTCAGGCTGCAGCGGACAGTGAAAAATGTTTCCCGCAAATTCAACCCCATTGCAGTTCAGTACGCAAAATCCGTCTGAGTCCGAGGGCCGTCGACCATTGAAACGGCTTAGACCCGCGCTAACAGAACTTTGACAACGGGTTTCTTGCCCCAGACCATGTCGGCGTTGCGCCTGATCGCCGTGCGGATTGTTTCAACCACATGCGCATCATCCTTGCGTCGGCTTTTGGCTAGAGCTTCAAAGGCTTTTTCGGCAGATATGGCGAGTTCCTCTTCCATGCCCATTGGCACACCATCGAGGATGATTTCAACATCTTCGGCAAGTTCCAGACGATCATCAACCAGCGCCAATGCGATGACCATGCCGACATGAGAGAGCTTGCGGCGCTGTTTGGCTGGGCCATCTCCTCCCGGCACGATCAATTTGCCATCGACATGCAGCACGCCGCAGGACACTTCATCTATGACTTCAAGAGGTCCGGGGCAAAGCCTTGAAATCTTTCCATCTTCGAGGATCAGGGTGTCCTTGATGCCATTGGCCTTGGCGAATTTTGCGTGGGCATAAAGGTGGCGCGGCTCACCATGCATGGGAACCAACGCACGGGGTTTCAGCAGGTTGTAAAGAGTTTTCAATTCGTCCTGGCGGGGATGGCCCGACGAATGCACCAGTGCATCATCTGACGTAATGACATCGACTTTCAACTTGGCAAGTCCATTGATGATTGCGCCCACTTCTTTTTCATTGCCCGGAATTGTGCGGGCGGAGAAAATAACCAGATCGCCCTCCTCCAGTGCAATGTTAGGGTGGTTGTCTTCAGCGATACGCGCCATGGCGGCGCGGGGTTCGCCCTGGCTGCCAGTGCAGAGCAACATGATCTTGTTGGGTGGCAGATAGCCAAAAGCATCCTCATCCAGAAACGCGCCGGCATTACCCAGCATGCCGCAGTTGCGCGCCGCTTCGATGGTGTTGCGCATGGCACGGCCTGCGATGACTACTTCGCGTCCCGCTGCACGCGCCGCTTTTACAGCGCAGGAAATGCGTTCGACATGGGAGGCAAATGTGGTGACGGCGACACGGCCTGTGGCGTGTTTGATGATGTCTTCAAGCGTTGACGCCACATCGCGTTCTGAAGGTGAGAAGCCTTCGCGCAAGACATTGGTTGAATCGCAGACCAAAACATCAACGCCTGCCTTGCCGATTTCCTCAAAGCGCTTGGCGTTGAAAGGTGCGCCAAGGACGGGCGTGTAATCGATTTTCCAATCACCGGAATGGACGATGCGTCCTTCCGGGGTTTCAATCAGCAAGGCATTTGACTGGGGGATGGAATGGGTGACATCCACGAATTCAAGTTCGAAATTGCCGACTTTGAAAGGTTTTCCCGGCACCTGAATGTGCAAAGTTACTTCTGCTTCGAGACCGTGTTCGCGCAATTTCAGTTTCAGGAGTTCGGCGGCAAAACTTGTACAATAAACATCACATCGCAACTGCGGCCACAGCCATGGAACAGCGCCGATATGATCTTCATGGGCATGGGTGATGACCAGGCCTGCAAGATCGCTTTTGTTGGATGTGATGAAACCAATGTCAGGCAGGATAACGTCAACGCCGGGTTCTTTTTCACCGCCGAACTTCACCCCCAGATCGACCATCAGCCATTGCCGCTCAAGGGCATTGCCTGTGCCATAGCAATAGCAATTCATGCCGATTTCCCCGGTGCCGCCAAGGGGCAACAGCACGAGTTCGGGGGTCTGGTCTTTGCGGCGTTTGGCGTTCATGAATGTCCATTTCGAAGTCTGCCCAGCGAAGGAATGTGCAAATCGCCAGCGTGAAAAATGTGTGGGGGGCCGACTGAAGGTTTCAGCACCACGGCTCCCTGCTCTGTGAGACCTTCAAAGGTTCCGGTCAAGTGTTCTGTACCGATGGTCATCGATGCAGTTTCGCCAATGCCAATGGCCTGTTGGACCCAAGCGGAACGGATTGCGGCAAATCCCAGACCGTTGTTCCACAGGGTGAACCATTGGGCCAATGCCGTGCGATAGGATTGGAACACAATGTCTCGTTCCGTATGGACACCTTCGGCATTGAGGCAGGTTGCAGGATAGGGCAATCCGGTTGGCGCATGGGCGACATTGATGCCGCAACCAATGGCAACAGTCAGCGGGTTGGTGGAAAGCACCTCTGACAGGATGCCGGCAATCTTGGCTCCGCCGACCAGCACATCGTTGGGCCATTTGAGCTTCGGTTCGGCTGTTGTGAGACCCCGCACCACATCAGCAACAGACAGCGCAACGACAAAGCCGATTTGGGGAACGATTGAGATCTCATTCGACATGCCAGAAGGGCTGTGCAGGGGAAGAATCAGGGTTGAATAGCAATTGCCCCGCAGCGATGCCCAGTTTCGATCCAGTCGGCCTTTGCCTGCCGTTTGTTCGTCCGCCAACAGGAACAAGGACTCACGCTGGCCGTTGGCGAAAAGCCGATGGGCTTCGAGGTTGGTGGAGTCGATCGTCGTATAGTGTTGGAGTTGGGCCTGTTCTATCACGCGTTCAGTACAACGACTTTGCTGCCGCTTCGGCCAATGTCATCAAGGGCGAGGCGAAAATCACGAAGAGCAATGCAAACGCACCTGACAGATAAGCCACGGTTTTGACTTCACCATCCATGGCATCGAATGCGGTTTGCGGTTCATCGAAGTAAATCGTCTTGATGATGCGGAGATAATAATAAGCACCGACGACACTGGCCATGACGCCGAGAATGGCCAACAACCACAGACCGGATTTAACGGCGGCCATGAAAACAAACAGTTTGCCGAAGAAGCCTGCCAAAGGCGGAATGCCAGCCAGTGAAAACATCAACATGGAAATAACAAAGGCAAGGCCTTTGTTGGTGCGGCCAAGCCCTGCAAGATCGCTGATGGTTTCAACCTGTTGGCCATTGCGGCGCATGGCGAGTACGCAGGCGAAGACTCCCAGCGTGGTGGAGATGTAGATCAACATGTACATGACAACGCCGCGCACACCGTCTTCGCTGCCTGCGGCAAGACCGACCAAAGCAAAGCCCATGTGGCCAATGGATGAGTAGGCCAGCAGGCGCTTGATATTGGTTTGACCAATCGCGGCAAAGGCACCGAGCGCCATGGAGAGAATTGAAATGGTGACAACGATCTGCTGCCAATCATGTACGATGGTGCCAAACGGGCCCACGACTACGCGCATGAACAAGGCCATGGCGGCCACTTTGGGGGCTGACGCGAAGAAAGCCGTCACGGGTGTTGGGGCACCTTCATAAACGTCGGGCGTCCACATGTGGAAAGGTACTGCCGAGACTTTGAAAGCGAGGCCTGACAACACAAAGACCAAGCCAAAAATAATACCTAAATTGGATCCGGAGGTTTTCAATGCTGCGGCGATGCCCGCAAATTCGGTTGTTCCGGTGAAGCCGTAAACCAGCGATGCGCCATACAGCAACATGCCGGATGAGAGCGCACCGAGCACGAAATACTTGAGGCCGGCTTCCGAAGACTTGGCATTGTCGCGGTTGATGGCGGCAACGACATAGAGCGAGAGGGATTGCAATTCGAGGCCCATGTAGAGCGCGATCAAATCATTGGCCGAGATCATCATCAACATGCCTATGGCGGCAAACAGCACGAGGATGGGATATTCAAATCGTGCCATATTTATGCGGACAAGGAAACGGCTTGACAGCAAGATGGCCACAGCAGACCCCAGCAATGCCAGGACTTTCATCAGTCGCGCAAAATCATCGAGCACGAAACTGCCGCCGAAACTCAAAACTTTTCCATTGCCGGTTCCCCACCAAACGATGGCAGCCACGACAACGAGGGTTGCCATCGCGAGGTTTGACACCAGTTTGAAAGCATCCTTGCGGGTGTAAACGCCAACCATCAACAGGGCGGCGGCCATGATGGCCATCAAAATTTCCGGCAAGGCGGCCACTGCATCGGCAGGTTGGAGAAGCATGTTCATGGTGTTCACTTTAGGGCCAGGCTGGTTGCGGCCTCAAGGCCAAGGGCTTGGGCTGTCTGCATGGTCTTGATCAGGTTTTCGACTGACGCACCGATCACATCCATGATGGGGGCGGGATAAATGCCAAACAGCAGTGTGAGAATGACGAGAGGTGCGAGGGTTGCGAATTCACGCAGCGTCATGTCGGGCATCCAGGCGAGCGACGGCTTTTCCATTTTGCCGAAGATCACACGACGATAGAGCCACAGGGCATAGCCCGCTGACAGGATCACACCAAAGGTCGCGAAGAAGGCGACCCAGGTGTTGTTCTGGAAGGTGCCAAGCAAGGTGAGGAATTCGCCGACGAAACCTGATGTCCCAGGCAAGCCGACATTGGCCATGGTGAACAGCATGAAGACAGCAGCATAGATAGGCATACGGTTGACGAGGCCACCGTAGGCGGCGATCTCACGGGTGTGCATGCGGTCGTAAACCACGCCGACACAGAGGAAGAGTGCGCCGGACACCAGACCGTGGCTGATCATCTGGAAGACGGCACCATCAATGCCCTGGCGTGTCATGGAAAAAATGCCCATGGTGACAAAGCCCATGTGGGCGACGGATGAATAGGCGATGAGCTTTTTCATGTCTTCCTGCATCAGCGCCACCAGCGAAGTATAGACAATGGCGACGACCGAGAGAACATAGACGAAGTTCTGGAAATACAGCGAGGCATCCGGGAACATCGGCAGCGAAAAACGCAAGAAACCATAGCCACCCATTTTCAACAGGATGGCAGCGAGGATGACGGAACCGGCTGTTGGCGCTTCGACGTGGGCATCGGGCAACCAGGTGTGGACGGGCCACATCGGCATTTTCACGGCAAAGGAGGCGAAGAAGGCCAGCCAGAGCCAGGTTTGCATTTCCGCCGGGAATTTTCCGGGTGTCAGCAATTCGACGATGTCAGTTGTGCCCGCATGCCAATACATGGCGATGATGGCGAGCAGCATGAGCACCGAACCCATCAACGTGTAGAGAAAGAATTTGAATGAGGCATAAACGCGGCGTGGCCCGCCCCAGATTCCTATAATGAGGAACATGGGGATAAGGCCTGCTTCGAAGAAGACGTAGAACAACACGAGATCAAGTGCGCAGAACACACCGATCATCAGACATTCCAAGACGAGGAAGGCGATCATGTATTCCTTGACGCGCTTGTCGACATACCATGAGGCCAGAATACATATCGGCATCAAAAAAGTTGTGAGCAAGATAAGCGGCATGGAAATGCCATCAACGCCCATCTTGTAGTTGGCGATAGAACCCATCCAACTGTGGCTTTCAACCAACTGGAAACCCGCTTCGGCATTGACGAAATTCAAGGGGATGAGCAACGAGACGAGGAATGTTACGATGGTGGTCCAGAGGGCTGCATAGCGGGCGTAGCGCGTGGCAGCGGCGTCTTCGCCCTTGGCCAAAAGAATAGCCAGAACGCCGACGAGCGGCAGAAAAGTAACTACAGAAAGCACAGGCCAATTCATCAGTGCGTGCCCCCAAATGAAAACCAGGAAATGAAGGCGGCAATGCCAATCAACATGACAAAAGCATAGTGATAGAGATAGCCGGTTTGCAGGCGAACCACCTGCCCGGTAATGTCGCCGACGCGGGCCGAGATGCCGTCAGGTCCCAAACCATCGATGACCACACCGTCACCTTTTTTCCAAAGGAAGTTACCCAACCATTTAGCCGGGCGCACGAAGAGGAAGTCATAGAGTTCGTCAAAGTACCATTTGTTGAGCAGGAATTGATAGATCGGTTGGTGCATGGCGGCAAGGCGTTTGGGCAATTCGGTATTGCGAATGTAAAACAGGTAAGCCAGCGCAAAGCCCAGCGCCATGGCCACGAAGGGCGAATATTTCACCCATTCCGGCGCTTCATGCATCTTGTGCAACAATTCGTTTTCAGGCGAACGCGGGATTGATGCGCCCCAGAAAATTGCTTCATCATGACCAATGAAATAGGGGGCGAAAAGGATACCTGCAACCAATGCGCCAAGCGCCAGAATATACAGCGGCACCAACATGACTTGTCCGCTTTCATGAACATGCTCCATGGTGTGATGGTCAGCGCGTGACTTGCCGTTGAAGGTCATGAAGGCCAGACGCCATGAATAGAATGACGTGCAGAAAGCGGCGATGACCAGCAAGCCAAAGGCCAGAATGCCGGGGCCAGCGTTGGACATGTAGGCGCTTTCGATAATTGCATCCTTGGAGAAATAGCCGGCCGTCAGCGGAAAGCCGGTCAAGGCCAGTGTACCGATGATCATCATGGCCCAGGTCACGCGGATATGTGGCGCAAGGCCGCCCATTTTACGCATGTCCTGTTCGCCCGACATGGCATGAATGACGGAACCAGCACCAAGGAATAACAGGGCCTTGAAGAAGGCATGGGTGAAGAGATGGAATATTGCGATGCCATAACCGCCCGCTCCCAAGGCCACAAACATGTAACCCAATTGCGAACAGGTCGAATAGGCGATGACCCGCTTGATGTCGTTCTGCACGAGGCCGACGGTGGCGGCGAAGAATGCGGTGATTGCACCAACAAACATCACAACGTCGCGGGCGGCGGGGGCAAGTTCAAATAGCGGCGACATGCGGGCCACGAGGAATACACCTGCCGTGACCATGGTGGCCGCATGGATGAGCGCCGATACGGGTGTTGGGCCTTCCATGGCGTCGGGCAACCAGGTGTGCAGCAGGAATTGCGCCGACTTGCCCATGGCTCCCATGAACAGCAGCAGGCAGAGCGTGGTGAGCGTATCAAACTCCCAACTGAGGAAGTGTATTGGTTTTCCGGCAACGGCACCCGCGCCATCAAAGATGGTTTTGAATTCCACCGATTGGAAAACCAAAAAGCAACCAAAGATACCAAGGGCAAAACCGAAATCGCCAACGCGGTTGACGACGAAGGCCTTGATGGCGGCGGCATTGGCGGCTGGTTTTTTATACCAGAAACCGATGAGCAGATAAGACGCCAGGCCCACCCCTTCCCAACCGAAAAACATCTGGATCAGATTATCACTGGTGACCAACAACAGCATGGCGAAAGTGAAGAGCGAGAGATAGGCGAAGAAGCGGGGTTGGTGTTCGTCGTGGCTCATGTAACCCAAGGAGTAAACATGCACGAGGGCCGAGACGGTGTTGACAACAACCAGCATCACTGAGGTGAGCGTGTCTATTTTCAGGGTCCAATTGGCTTGCAGGGCACCGGAAGAAATCCAGCGCAGAACCTGAATGGTTTCATCCTTGGCTTCATGGGGGGCACGGATGATGCCAATGAAATGCACCCAGGACAGAATTGCCGAAATAATCAAAAACGCCGTGGTGAGATACATGGGCCACATCGGGCCGCGGTAGTGACCACTGTGGTCATCATGGCCGTGACCATGGTCAGCGTGAGCCGCATGTGCATCTTGATGGCCACCATAGACTTCGGCATCTTTGCCAAAGGCTCTGAACAGCGCCGTGCCGCCGAGCCCTGCAATCAGGGCTCCGAGCAGTGGAAGAAAGACGATTGCCTGATACATGATGCTTTCGTCAGCCCTTCATGATGTTGATGTCTTCCACTTCAATCGTGCCACGATTGCGGAAGTAGGTTACGAGAATGGCAAGGCCAATAGCGGCTTCGCCAGCTGCCACGGTGAGAACCAGAAGCGCAAAGACCTGGCCCACCATGTCATGCAAGGAGGTAGAGAAGGCCACTAGGTTTATGTTCACCGCCAGCAGCATGAGCTCAATCGACATCATGATGACGATGACGTTTTTGCGGTTGAGGAAAATGCCGAAAATGCCGATGGTGAAGAGGATGGCAGCGACGGTGAGATAATGTGAAAGGCCGATCATAGTGAGGTTCCTTGTGCGAACTGCACTTGACGACCCTTCGAGGCCGAACAAATGGATTTCATCATCATGCTCATATCCCCTGCCCCGGTTCAACTTTGCGGATTTCCATGGCGGTTGCTGGCGTTCTTGCCACTTGCTCGGCAATGTTCTGGCGTTTGATGCCTGGTTTGTGGCGCAAAGTTAGAACGATGGCACCGATCATGGCGACCAGCAGAATGAGCCCCGCAGCCTCAAAGAAATAGACATATTTGGTGTAGAGGATTTCGCCGATGGCTTGGGTGTTGGTGATGGTTGTTGGCATGGGGGCCGCTGTTTTGATCGTCTCTGGAGCCAGTGACCAAGTGCCCAGAACCATGGCGAGTTCGGCCAACACGATCAATCCAATGACGCCGCCAATTGGCAGATAGCTGGCCATGCCTTCACGCAGTTTCACAAAATCCACATCGAGCATCATGACGACGAAGAGGAAGAGCACGGCGACTGCGCCGACGTAAACCACCACCAAAATCATGGCGAGGAATTCGGCCCCCATCAGGATGAAAAGTCCTGCGGCGTTGAAGAAACACAAGATCAGGAACAACACCGAATGCACGGGATTGCGCGACAGGATGACCATCATCGCCGAGGCAATGGCGAGAAGGGCAAAGAGATAGAAGAAGAATGTTACGACCATGCTTGTCACCGGTAGGGAGAGTCGAGGGCGATGTTGCGCGCAATTTCAAGTTCCCAACGGTCACCATTGGAGAGCAGCTTTTCCTTGTTGAACAACAGCTCTTCGCGGGTTTCCGTGGCGTATTCAAAGTTCGGACCTTCGACGATAGCATCCACCGGGCAGGCTTCCTGGCAGAAGCCGCAGTAGATACATTTCACCATGTCGATGTCATAGCGCGTGGTTCGCCTTGTGCCATCATTGCGGCGCGGGCCTGCTTCAATGGTGATGGCTTGGGCCGGGCAAATGGCTTCGCAAAGCTTGCAGGCAATGCAGCGTTCTTCGCCATTGGGATAACGGCGCAAGGCGTGTTCGCCGCGGAAGCGCGGGGAAAGTTGGCCCTTCTCGTGGGGGTAGTTGATCGTAGCTTTGGGTGAAACCATATATTTCAAGGCAAGCCAGGTGGCTGAAAGAAATTCCTTCAGGAACAGCGAGCGGGCGGCGGTGGAAAGATTCATGACGGCAACCATCCAAAAGTAACAAGGACACCAGCGGTGATGACCACCCAAGCCAGTGAGATAGGCAAAAATACTTTCCAGCCCAAACGCATCAACTGGTCGTAGCGATAGCGCGGCACGATGGCTTTTGTCAGGGCGAAGCCGAAGAACACCAAGACGGTTTTCAGCATGAACCAGATGACGCCCGGAATCCAATTCAACACGGCAATATCGATGATCGGCAACCAGCCGCCAAGAAACAGGATCGACGTCATCGCGCACATAAGTGTGATGGCCACGTATTCGCCGAGCATGAACAGCAGATAGGGCGTGGAAGAATATTCCACCATGTGCCCGGCGACGAGCTCAGATTCTGCTTCAACCAGATCAAAGGGAGGGCGATTGGTTTCAGCCAATGCTGAGATGAAGAAGATCACGAACATCGGGAACAGCGGGATGAAATACCAATCGAGGAAGGAATTAGGCAGCCCCAGCATGGTGCCAAGGCCGGTCTTTTGCGAGAGCACGATATCCGAGAGGTTAAGGGAACCAACGCAGAGCAACACGGTGATGATGACAAAGCCAATCGAGACTTCGTAGGACACCATTTGTGCAGCGGACCGCAAGGCGGCGAGGAACGGATATTTCGAGTTCGAAGCCCAGCCGCCCATGATGATGCCGTAGACACCGAGCGAGGAAAGCGCGAAGAGATAGAGAATGCCGACGTTGATATCGGCAACCGACCAACCTTCATTGACAGGCACCACAGCCCAGGCGGACAGTGCCAGAACGGCAGTGACCATGGGGGCGAGCACAAACACACCTTTGTTGGCGCTATCGGGAATGATGACTTCCTTGAAGACGAATTTCAAAAGATCGGCGAATGATTGCAGCATGCCCCAAGGGCCAACGACATTCGGTCCCCGACGCATCTGCACGGCGGCCCAGACTTTGCGATCGAAATAAATCAGGAAGGACACGCAGATCAGCAGGGCCGTGATCAAAGCCACGCTTTGCAGTACGATGAGAGCGATGAGGGTTGCGATTTCGATCATGTCATTCTGCCGCCTGCCGACTTGCGCTGTTTTTCAACGCTGAACAATCGCCCATGATACGCGAGGCGCGGGCGATGGGGTTGGTCATGTAGAAATCCGTGATGGGCGATGCGAAGGCCATGCGCGACGTTTCGCCTTCACCTTTGCCCAGCTCGGACAATGCAGCGGCATCAGCGGTGTGAATTTGATCGATATGGGCCAGTTGTGGCGCAATGGTGTACATCGCGTTGCGAAGACCATCGAGTGTTGTCCAGGCAGGAGCCGCGCCCGCCATTTCTGCCAAGTTGCGTAATATAGCCCAATCATCACGCGCATCTCCCGGCGGGAAAGAAGCCCGGGCCGTCATTTGCGGGCGGCCTTCGGTGTTGACATAGGTTGCGGATTTTTCGGTGTAGGCGGCACCCGGCAAAATCACATCGGCGCGGTGGGCTCCAGCATCGCCGTGGGTGCCGAGATAGACGACGAAAGTGGATCCCAGTTCCTTGGTGTTGATTTCGTCTGCACCTGCAAGGAACAACAAATCCAGCTGGCCCTTCGTTGCAGCCGACAACATCGCGGTGGTGTTCATGCCGCCATCGCCGGGAAGGGCGCAAACATCAAGTGCGCCGACGCGCCCTGCGGCTGTGTGCAAAATATTGAAACCATTCCAACCTTCTTTGACAACGCCCATGGCGGCGGCGGCCTTCGCAACCTTGGCTAACACAGCTGCACCATCGGCGCGGGCGAGTGCGCCCTGCCCGACGATGAGCATGGGCTTCTGTTTCGAAACGGCGGCATGGTTGACGAATTGGTCAAGACTGTCAGGACCGGCACCGAGATAATTGTAGTTATAGGTGAGATCGGCCTTTTCGCCGACAACACCAATCAAGCAGCCGCCTTTCAGGGAGCGCTTGCGAATGCGGGCATTGAGCACCGGCGCTTCAAGCCGTGGATTGCAGCCGATGAGCATAATGGCGTCAGCCTGTTCAATGCCTGCGATGGTGGAATTGAAAAGATAGCCCGCCCGGCCGCCGTGTTCGCCCAAGGGTGTGCCATCCTGGCGACAATCTACGTTGTTGATTCCAAGCTGCATGGCGAGGGACTTGATGGCGAAAGCTTCTTCTGCAGAAATCAGATCACCGAGGATGAAGCCGACGCGTTCCGGTTTTGCGGCTTTGAATTTCTTGGCCACATGGCCGAGTGCTTCTTCCCATGAAGCGGGGCGCAGCTTGCCCATTTCTCTGACATAAGGTTGATCGAGTCGTTGGGTTTTCAGGCCATCCCAGACAAAGCGGGTCTTGTCGGAAATCCATTCCTCGTTGACGTCTTCATGGGTTCGCGGCAGAATGCGCATGACTTCACGGCCACGGGCATCGACACGAATGTTTGATCCCACTGCATCCATCACATCGATGGTTTCGGTTTTGCGCAGTTCCCAGGGACGCGCCTTGAATTCATAGGGCTTCGAGGTCAATGCGCCGACGGGGCAAAGATCAATAATATTGCCTTGCAGTTCCGAGGTAATAATTTGATCAAGATAAGTGGTGATTTCGACGTCTTCGCCACGGCCAGTCAAACCCATGTCGTTGATGCCCGCAACTTCCGTGGTGAAACGCACACAACGGGTGCATTGAATGCAGCGGGTCATTTCGGTTTTGACGAGCGGGCCAAAATCCTTGTCTTCCACGGCGCGCTTGTTTTCATGGAAACGATTGGCGGATTTGCCGAAGGCCACGGCCTGATCCTGCAAATCACATTCGCCGCCCTGGTCGCACACCGGGCAATCCAGCGGGTGGTTGATGAGCAGGAATTCCATCACACCTTCGCGGGCCTTCTTGACCATGGGCGTGTTGGTGAACACTTCTGGCGCTTCGCCATTAGGGCCGGGGCGCAGGTCGTTCACTGACATGGCACAGGAAGCTTGTGGCTTTGGCGGGCCGCCCTTCACTTCAACAAGACACATGCGGCAGTTGCCCGCAATCGACAAACGTTCATGATAGCAAAAGCGCGGCACATCCTTGCCCATTTGTTCGCAGGCCTGCAACAGTGTCAAACCGTTTTCAAATTCACCCTCAACGCCGTCAATTTTGATCTTTGGCATGATTTATTCCATTCCCATCAGAGCGAATGTGCGCAAACACCCCCTCCCCCCTTCGGGGTACTCCCCCGGCCAAGTGGCCGAGGAAGAATAAATTTCTTTCTCCCTCGGCCACTTGGCCGGGGGAGTACGGCGAAGCCGGGAGGGGGTGCCAGTCACAATCGCGAATGAAGCCATCACGCACACCTCAAGGAACGCATGCGCTCCACATTCATGACTTCAGCCCATCCGAATGCAAATTCGGACGCACCGTTTTTTTTACAATTTTGCAAACGAGTGTAAGCCTCGTCGAGGGTGGGCTGATGGCCCTCATCCACATGCCAAAACACCATGTGCGGCTTTTCCATTAGGTCGAACCATTCTTGTTTGCGCTTGTAGAATTGCGCATGCACCGTGTTGAACACATAATTTTCAAGCGACTTGGCATCGGTCCACACTGACAGGTTCACAGCCATGTCGTCACCGACACGAAAATCCGTGGCGTTGTTGTTGTCGCCCTTCAAGCGCCAGACAAAACCCTCCGAACGTTCCGCAAGGGCATTCACACGATCCAGATTGTCCATGAACCCAGCCATGCGCAGATCGGTGGTTGGATGCTTGAACTTGCCAATGTTGAGCTCAGCGAGGTGCATCAATTCACTCCGCGGCCTGACGGATTGCGCCGTCGGAATCTGAGCGGAAGGAATAGTCGTCAATGCGCTTTTCGAGGACTGGGCGGAAGTGGTTGATCAGGCCCTGGATGGGCCAGGCCGCGGCGTCGCCCAGGGCGCAAATGGTGTGGCCTTCGATTTGTTTTGTGACATCAAACAACATGTCGATTTCGCGTTTTTCGGCGCGGCCTTCGGCCATGCGGGTGAGCACGCGCCACATCCAGCCGGTGCCTTCGCGGCAGGGTGTGCACTGGCCGCAGGACTCGTGCTTATAAAAGTATGCGAGACGGGCGATGGTGCGGATCAGGTCGGTGGATTTATCCATGACGATGACGGCTGCCGTGCCGAGGCCCGACTTCAATTTCGACAGCGAATCAAAATCCATCGGCGTGTCGATGATTTGTTCAGCAGGCACCATGCGGACGGATGAACCGCCGGGGATGACAGCCAGCAAATTGTCCCAACCGCCGCGTATGCCGCCTGCGTGTTTGTCGATCAGTTCACGGAACGGAATGCCCATGGCTTCTTCGACGTTGCAAGGCTTGTTCACATGGCCTGAAATGCAGAACAGTTTGGTGCCGACATTGTTGGGATTGCCGATGGCATTAAACCACGCGGCACCGCGCCGCAGGATTGTTCCAGCCACTGCGATAGATTCGACGTTGTTTACCGTCGTCGGTGCGCCATAGAGGCCCACGTTGGCGGGGAACGGCGGCTTCATCCGGGGCTGGCCTTTTTTGCCTTCCAGACTTTCCAGCATGGCGGTTTCTTCGCCGCAAATATAGGCGCCAGCACCGTGGTGCACGTAGAGGTCAAAGTCCCAGCCGTGAATGTTGTTCTTGCCAATCAGCCGCGTTTCATAGGCCTGGTCGATGGCGGCTTGCAGGTGTTCACGTTCGCGGATGTATTCGCCGCGCACATAAATGTAGCCGACGTTACAGGCCATGGCCATGGCAGCGAGCAGGCAGCCTTCAACCAGCAAATGCGGGTCGTGCCGCATGATCTCACGGTCTTTGCAGGTGCCGGGTTCGGATTCGTCTGCATTCACCACGAGGTAATGCGGGCGCTCACCCACCACCTTGGGCATGAAGGACCATTTGAGACCCGTCGGGAAGCCGGCACCGCCACGACCGCGCAGACCCGAGGCTTTCACCTCATTGACAATCCAGTCTCTGCCCTTGTCGATGAAGGACTTGGTATCCAGCCACGCGCCGCGTTGCTTGGCACCCTCAAGGCCCCAATCATGGTAGCCGTAGAGGTTGGTGAAAATGCGATCTTTGTCAGCGAGCATTTTGCTTCTCCAACACCAAGCGATGCCATTGATACAGAACGCGCATCACTGGAATGAACAATACAAATGTCAAAAGCACACGTACCGGCGCAACATCATTCAAGTAAGGTGCAACAGAGCGAGCGATAGTGCTGCAACCCAGCGCAAGTAAAACTGTCATGAAAAACAAATAAATCCACGATGGAATTTTCAACTGTCACTTCCTCCCCGGCTTGTCGCCGACGGCGTTTTCTGGCCGCCAGCCTTTGGCCAGTTTCTTCGATTGCTTCACCCATTCGTCGCGTAGGCCACGGCCTTTGAAGCCTTCGAGTTTTTCATCAACCCAACTGAGTTCTTTGGCAGACCAATTGGCGATCTGGTTGAAATGCCAGACGCCCATTTTATTGAGCAGCTTTTCGAGTGCCGGGCCAACACCCCAGATCAGTTTCAAATCATCAGCTTTGCCGTGCGGTTTTTTGAGCAATTCCGGACGACCATCAATGGCGCGCGCGGCGGATTTGATGGCGGGCTTTGGTGGATCAATGATGCGTTCAGAGGTGGATTTCGCTTTGATTTTGGTGGTGGATTTCACCACGTCGTCTTTGGTCACACGCACAATACCGGTTTCAGCCTGGGCTTTCTCCGTCATCACAATGCCAGGTGCTGTCGATGCTGCTTCCTTGGCATTCACAGCTTTGATCTGCGCTTCAACTTGTTTGGAAACAAGCGAAACGGGGCGAATTTCGTCGGCTGGTGGCTTCACTGCTGAAGGCGATGGAATTGGCTGTTTTGTCGCTGGCGTAGGTGCAACCGCTGCTGCAACAACTGGCGCAACAGGAGCAGGCAGTGGTGGCGGTGGCGCTTCCACGCGGGCAAATTTACGCTGGCCTTTATAGAGTGACTTATCAGTCAGAGTGGTGCCGCCACCGACAGGTGCAGAGAAATGGCGGTCAATCTGCGGGCCGGGTTTTACGTTCTGGCCTGCCTGCAATTGGTCAATCAGCTCTTCCAGTTTGGCGGGTGTCAAATCTTCATAGGTATCTTTGAACACCTGGATCATTGGCGCGTTTACGCAGGATCCCAGGCATTCCACTTCTTCCCAACTCATCGAACCATCAGCATTCAAATGCTGGGGCTGCGGGTGGATTTTGCGTTCACATACCTTGCGCAAATCTTCCGCCCCGCGCAGTTGGCAGGCAATGGTGCCGCAGAGCTGAATGTGGGCTTTGGTGCCAACGGGTGAAAGTTGGAACATGGTATAAAACGTCGCCACTTCCAGCACGCGGATATAGGCCATATCCAGCATCTCGGCCACGTATTCAATCATCGGACGCGAGGTCCAGCCATTCTGCTCCTGGCCCCGCCATAGCAGCGGAATCACAGCTGAGGCTTGCTTGCCGCTGGGATATTTCGCAATCGTCTGCTTCGCCCAACCCAGGTTTTCCGGCGTGAAGGCGAAGGATGCGGGTTGGATAGGATCGAGGCGGCGGACGCTCATGCAAGTATTTCCACTTTAAAACCGTCATTCCCGCGAAGACGGGAATCCCGCTTGATCAGGATCGAACTGGTTTCTAGCTGGATTCCTGCCTTCGCGGGAATGACGGTGTTGGGGGTCGTGTATGAAACAGAATAGGACAAAGAAATCATCGGTCCACCTCACCAAACACGATATCAATCGATCCAAGCACCGCCGACACATCCGACAGCATATGGCCGCGGCAGAGCCAGTCCATGGCTTGCAGGTGGGCGAAGCCGGGGGCGCGGATGCGGCAGCGGTAGGGTTTGTTGGAGCCGTCAGATACAAGGTATACGCCGAACTCGCCTTTTGGAGCTTCGACTGCGGCATAAACCTCACCTGCGGGCACTTTGTAGCCTTCGGTGTAGAGTTTGAAATGGTGGATCAGCGCTTCCATGGAACGCTTCATGTCGCTGCGCTTGGGCGGCACCACCTTGCCGTCCACGGACGAAACGGGGCCAACGCGTTCCTTGCCCGAAAGCAATTCCACGCACTGTGTCATGATCTTCAAAGACTCGCGCATTTCCTGCACGCGAAGCACATAGCGATCATAGTTGTCGCCGTTCTTGCCAATGGGAATGTCAAAATCCATTTCGGCATAGCATTCATAGGGCTGGGATTTACGCAAATCCCATGCAACGCCACAGCCGCGCAGCATGACGCCGGAGAAGCCATAGTCAAAACATTGCTGAAGTGTGACGACGCCAATGTCGACGTTGCGCTGCTTGAAAATGCGGTTGCCCGTCAGCAGTGTTTCGACGTCATCCAAAACCTTGGATTGGTCTTGAGCAAAATGACCAATCTCGTCAATGAGTTTTTGAGAAATATCTTGATGCACACCACCGGGGCGAACATAAGCGGCGTGCATACGACCGCCTGAAGCTTTCTCGTAAAACACATAGGTTTTTTCTTGTGCTTCCAAACCCCAGGTAAATGGCGTGATGGCACCGACGTCCATCGCCTGTGCCGTCACATTCAAATAGTGCGAACGCAAGCGACCCATTTCTGAAAACAGTACACGGATCAATTGGCCGCGTTTTGGAATGGTGGTGCCCAACAATTTTTCAACCGCAAGCGCATATGCATGCTCCTGATTCATCGGGGCCATGTAGTCGAGACGGTCAAAGTATGGCACAGCTTGCAGATAGGTTTTCTGCTCGATCAGTTTTTCAGTACCGCGATGCAAGAGACCAATATGCGGATCAACACGCGTGACAATTTCGCCGTCCAATTCAAGAATAAGACGCAGAACACCATGAGCCGCCGGATGGGCGGGGCCGAAGTTCAAGGTGAAATTGCGGGTGGAGAGTTCAGTCATGAGCGCTCCTTAAAGGGGCGAATAGCGAATAGCGAATAGCGAATAGGGAGTTCATTTCTTGTCCTGAATAGAGCGGATCAAAGCCCGCAGCATTTTTCCCAACTCGTCGCAAGTTGCCAGCGCCAATACAAGCTCGTCGCGCTACCCCAACGACAGTTTTCCAGCAATTATGATATGTGTTTCTGTCTCTTTTAACGAACCCTGCGAAATACGCAAAAACTGAACAAATGAGGCCGAACTTTCCCGTCCATGACCTTCTGCGATATTTGCTGCAACCGACGAGGAAGATCGACGCAATTGACTCGTCAGTCCGAACAAATCTTCCTTCGGAAACTTCTTGCTCAGTTTGTAACACGCGACAGCCAGCTCCACGGCCTGCTGCCAAATCAGCAAGTCCTTGTAAGACTTTATGTCCGTTGTCACTCGTCATCTTTCCCTATTCGCTATTCGCTACTCACTTCTTACTGCTTCGCCTTCTCATCACCGGGCAGCACGTAATTCGTTCCTTCCCATGGAGACAAATAGTCAAACTGCCTGAACTCCTGCACCAACTTCACCGGTTCATACACAACCCGCTTGGATTCGTCATCGTATCGCACCTCAACATAACCCGTCGTCGGAAAATCTTTCCGCAGCGGATGTCCCTGGAATCCATAGTCCGTTAAAATCCGGCGCAGGTCCGGGTGGCCAGAGAACATGATGCCGTAGAGGTCGAAGACTTCGCGTTCAAACCAATCCGCACCTTTGAAGCTGGGAATGGATGATGGCACCACATCGCCCTCGCCTGCCTGGACTTTCACGCGGATGCGGGAATTCTTGTAGGGGCTGAGGAGATGATAGACCACGTCGAAGCGTTTTTCGCGTTCGGGGTAATCAGCCGCCGTCAAATCAATGAAGCAGACGAAACGGCATTCTGCATCGTCACGCAAGACGCTGAGTACGTCGTTGATTTTTTCTGCGTCGGCCAGAATGGTCAATTCGCCGAAAGCAATAGAGTGCGTGACGCCCAGCTTTGAAGCGATGTGAAGGCCCAGTGCGTTCAGGTCAACAGCCATGGGTCAGCGCTCAATCGTTCCAGTGCGGCGGATCTTCTTTTGCAGCATCAATATGCCGTAAAGCAAAGCCTCTGCGGTGGGTGGGCAGCCGGGGATATAAATGTCCACGGGAACGATGCGATCACAGCCGCGCACGACACTATATGAGTAATGATAATAACCGCCACCATTGGCGCACGATCCCATTGAGATGACATAACGCGGTTCCGGCATCTGGTCATAGACCTTGCGCAGCGCCGGAGCCATTTTATTGGTAAGTGTGCCAGCAACAATCATCACGTCAGATTGGCGCGGCGAACCGCGGGGAGCCAAACCGAATCGTTCCATGTCATAGCGCGGACCAAAGCCCATCATCATTTCAACGGCGCAACAGGCCAAGCCAAATTGCATGGGCATCAATGAACCAGTGCGTGCCCACGTAATCAGATCGTCAGTCGTAGTGACAAGAAAACCCTTGTCTGCCAGTTCGTCATTGATCCCGGCGAAGGACCCGCGCTGAACTTTGTCCGTGTGGGGCGTCGTTGTCTCAATCAATCCCATTCAAGTGCCCCTTTGCGCCATTCATAGATAAAGCCGATGGTCAGCAATCCCAAAAACACCATCATTGACCAGAAACCGAAAATCCCGATTTTGCCAAGGCTGACAGCCCAGGGAAAAAGGAAGGCGACTTCCAGATCGAAAATGATAAACAGGATCGACACCAGATAGAACCGCACATCAAACTTCATGCGGGAATCATCAAAGGGGTTGAAACCGCACTCATAGGCAGAGAGCTTTTCCGGATCCGGATTGCGATAGGCAATCAGCAGGGGCGCAATCATCAGCGCACATGCAATGCCGCCTGCAACAGCCATGAAAATGGCGATCGGCAAATAGTCTTGCAGCAGTTGCGACATCGGGCCTCCGGTCGGGCGATTTGTTGCCCCATTCCCGTCGCGTTGGTAGCGCAGCCGCCCGTGCACCGCAAGCTTTTCACGCCGTTATTGTCCCGAGAACGGGTTTTCCAAGGGGGTCCGTGACAATTTGTCAAAATTCCTGCTAAACGGGAATCAGCCGGGGTGGCCCTTTAATCAATGGATTTCATCATGAAAAAAATATTTGCTTTGGCGCTGGTTGCAACAAGCCTCGCCGTTTCCCAGGCGCGCGCCGAAGTCATCGACGTTTCCACCATCAAGTGTTCCGACCTCACGGCGATGACCACCGATGATGCCAGCTACCTTCTGATCTGGCTGCATGGCTATTATGGCGGCAAGGCGGAAGACACGACAATTGACTTGAAGTCATTTGAAACAGTGGCGGGCGACATGGGAACCAAATGTGCTGAAAATCCCGATCTCGGCATCATGACGGCGGTGCAGCAGGTGACCGAGTAAACCAAAAAAGGCCACCCGCAGGGGTGGCCTATTCTTGAACATTTGGCGCGAAAGACGGGGCTCGAACCCGCGACCTCCGCCGTGACAGGGCGGCGCTCTAACCAACTGAGCTACTTCCGCTAAATGTTGAGCGCTGATTAGGGCCGCATACCTGCCCTGTCAAGCACCGGATTTGTGGATTTGAACGAAACGGTTTAGTGCAGCGCCCATGGGTTTTTTCAAGAACAAGACGTTTAACCTGATCTATGGCCACTCCGCATTGCAAGCGGTCGCGATGCATGGCGGTGAGGCATTTGCTTTTATCTATTTGTTGAAAGCAGGCCTTTCGGTGCCGACAGTGTTGTGCAGTATCGGTTTGATGTTTGGCAGTCGACTGATCTTCCGAAATGCAGTTCTACCCGTAGCCAAACGGATCGGATTGAAAAACGCTTTCATTCTTGGAATACTGGTGGAAGCCAGCACCTATCCACTGCTATCACAGATCAGTGATGTTGGTCCGTTATTGATTGCCTATCTAACGCTATGGGCGATCAGCAGCAGTTTTTACTGGACAACTTTCCACGCCTATGTGGCGTTGATTGGCAACAGTGAACATAGCGGCTCGCAAGTCGGCGGCATGGCATTCATTGGGGCCATCATTGGAATCGTGGCACCGCTCGCCAGCGGATTGTTGCTGACCTTTGTCGGACCGACAATTACATTTGCAATTGTGGGGATGGCCATGGCGGCCTCGGCGATACCCATTTTCTACGGGCCAAACATTGAGATTGCACAGGTGGCGGTCGTTCCCAGGCTGGCAAGACGTACCGCGTGTTGGGCCATGTTCGCAGACGGTATCCGTTCGGGCTGCTTTCATTTCACGTGGCTGATTGCCTTGTTCATTACGCTGAAATCCAATTATGCGTCCTACGGAGGGGCTTTGGCACGTGCGGGCGTGGTTGGTGCTGTCATGGGCCTGTTTGTCGGCAAGTCCATTGACCTTGGCAACGGTAAACGCGCATTGCTGATCGGAGTTTCAGTTTTGGCTGTGGCCGTGTTGTGCCGCGCCTTCGGCTATGATGCGATATGGAGTGCAATTGTGGCCAACGCAATTGCCGCCGTTGTCTGGCCTGTCTACGAAACAGCCTTTACTTCAAGAATGTATAATTTGTCCCGCCAATCGCCTTGTCCACTGCGCTATCACATCACAGCCGAAGGTGGCTGGGATAATGGAACGGCTACAGGATGCCTTTTCTCTGCGGGTGCGATCTATCTGGGATACAGTTTTTTCTGGCCATTGCTTGCTGCACTCATCGGCTGCCTGTTGCTCTATCTGGTGTTGGCACCCACCTTTGACGAAAAGGCCCTCGCCTAAAACGCGCTTCCATCTTTTTTCACAAATCTGAATACGCCTGCCTGCTTGATGGCCAGCATTTCCACGTCGCTGTAGTGGGCCTTGTCTTCGCGCAATCTGGTGCCGACTTCGAGATAGGTCGCTGGGGCATTGCTGAGATTCTTGAGGTGATGGCCATTGCCATTGCCTGCCTTGAATCCAGCGCACATGCCAACTGTCATGACGTGATCTCCGGCGTCGTCGCCCAAAACCAATTCACCGTCGAGCACATAAACAAACTCGTCTTCGCCTTCGTGCCAATGACGGTGGCTCGACCAGGCACCGGGTGCCAGCGTCACAACATTGACGCCAAATTGGTCCAGCCCAAACAAAATCCCCAACGCAGCGCGGGAGCGGCCCTTCAGGGGCTCGTTCAAATGTGATGGATAACCAGACCCGGTTTTGCGCTCGACTTCTTGAAATTTGATGGTGGAGGGCATTTTTTCTCCGCTCATGCCGCCGCTCCCTGCTTGGCTTCAATCTGGTTCAGGGCATCAACCACAGCATCGAAGGTCAACAGCGTTGAGGCATGACGGGCTTTATAGTCCCGGACAGGAATCAAGGCTTCGAGTTCGACCCACTTGCCTGTGGGTGGATCACCCTGTTCTTTAAGCATTCTATACATTTGTTCGCGCAAGGTTTTGAGTTCACCTGCAGAAGAGCCAACAACGTGGCGCGCCATGATGGACGCGGAAGCCTGCCCGAGGGCGCAGGCTTTGACGTCATGGCCAAATTCCGTTACAATATCGTTTTTGAATTTCAGATCGACGGTGATTTTGGAACCGCAGAGTTTGGAATGGGCAACCGCAGTTGCATCCGGATTTTCCAGCCGTTGCAAATGCGGAATGTCTGCTGCAAAGGCCAAAATCTTTTTGTTGTAAACGTCATTGATCATGCCCATATCCTGCAACTGAAAAGCGTCTGGCTGGCTTAACGCTCACGTTAGCCCATTACATGGGGAGCGGAAATGCCGAATTCAGGCGTCGTTCAAAAAAATTACAAAAAATCCATGGGCGGCAAGTTGACGTAGCATGGTTTCCGGAAACAATAGACGCAAGGAAGCAAAATGATGGACGTCAAAACATATCCAAAGCCGCTGACCAAATCCATCGCCGCACCATCGCAAGAAGAGGCTGAATCCGCTGTCCGCACTTTACTCGCCTGGGCGGGTGACAATCCAAACCGCGAGGGATTGCTTGACACGCCACGGCGCGTCACCAAGGCCTACAAGGAATATTTTGCCGGATATGCGCAAGATCCCGCAGAAATCCTGACCCGGGTTTTTGAGGAGGTTGGTGGTTACGACGATATGGTGATGTTGAAAGACATCGCATTCGTGTCCCATTGCGAACACCATGTAGCGCCGTTCTTTGGCCGGGCCCATGTGGCCTATCTGCCAAATGGCGGGGTTGTCGGGATTTCGAAAATTGCCCGGGTTGTCGATGCCTTTGCCAGACGATTGCAAACCCAGGAAACCATGACGGCGCAAATCGCCAATGCCATGCTGGAAAACCTGGATGCCCGAGGGGCTGGGGTAATGCTGGAAGCGGTGCATACCTGCATGTCAATGCGCGGCGTACAGAAGCATGGTGTATCGACTGTCACAACGCAGTTTGTGGGCGAGTTCAAAACCAACCCGGTGTTGCAAGCCCGCTTCATGGAGCAAATTCGCGCCCCGCGTGTCGGGTTTACATTGTGAGTTCAGAAGAAAGTCTCGAACTGAATTTGAAGTACGATGGCCACGGACTCGTCGGGGCGATCATTGTTGATGATACTGACGGGGCAGTCTTGATGTTTGCCCACATGAATGCCGAAGCATTTGCCGCCACACAGCAAAGCGGCTTTATCCACTTCTGGAGCAGGTCACGCGGCAAACTCTGGATGAAAGGCGAAACCTCGGGCGAAACCTTCCGGGTTGTTGAAATGCACGTGGATTGTGACCAGGATTGCTTGCTGGTGACGGTTGAGGCGCAAG
Source organism: Hyphomicrobiales bacterium (assembly GCA_031418195.1). Classification (GTDB taxonomy): domain Bacteria; phylum Pseudomonadota; class Alphaproteobacteria; order Rhizobiales; family Aestuariivirgaceae; genus Aestuariivirga. The sequence continues at coordinate 77,241 of JANOXA010000016.1, forward strand.
GGGCTGGCAAGGCCTGCCATACGGGTCGACGGAGTTGTTTTTATCGAAAGATTGAGAGCGGCGGTTTAAAGATGGATTCCTGATCAGCGGAACCCCACTTACCCCGCGTTTGCAATATAGGCCTTCATATCCTCTGCTTCGCGTTCAATGGCTTCGATCCGGTGTTTCACCACGTCGCCGATTGAAATCATGCCGACAAGTTTGCCATCCCTGACGACGGGCAAATGCCTGATGCGATGGGTGGTCATCAGGGCCATCAGTTCCTGCTCGCTGTCTTCATCGCGGCAGGTCAATACTTTTTCGGTCATGATTGCCGAAGAAGGTTTGTCCAAAATAGCTGCACCTTGGCTTGCCATATGGCGCACGACATCTCTTTCAGAGACAATGCCGGCAATTTCACCTTGCTTGTTGGTGACGATGACGGCCCCGATGCGTTTTTCTGCGAGCAACTGAACGATTGTTCCAACGGTGTCGTCGGGTTTTGCCGTGACAATATTGCGGCCTTTGATTCCAAGAATATGGGCAACCGACATGGTGGATTCCTTTCTTGCTGCATGTGATCACAGGCTATCACGGTTTTGTGGTGACGGAAACCTTCCATCTGTCCAAAAGATAAAACAATATGAAGCCGGCAATGAAGCCCCCGAGGTGGGCTTGCCAGGCGATGCTGCGTTCTTCCAAAAAGGCGGTGCCGCTCAAGTTTTGACTGGCACCTGACAACAGGGTCATGGCCAGAAAAATCGCCGTAAAAACCAAAGCGCGGTAGTTATTGAACAGTTGCATGGGTGTCAGCACTCCAAGCCTTCGGTACGCTGCATCGTTTGTACGACCATATGAAAAGCCATCAGCAAACATGATAGGCACGGCTGCGGCCAATGCGGCGGAGACGATGCCTGATGCCCCGATAACAATTATGAATTGTTGCCAGTGGGCAATCAGCATGGCGGCGGAGCCTGCAGTTGCGGCCAAAATGCAAAAAACCAGATAGCGCAAGTTTCCCCAGCGTCGCGCCAGTGGCGTTGAGAATACCAGCAACCAAAAACAATTGGACGCCAGATGATAGACGTCGGCATGCAGCAGCGCTGATGTGACAAATGACCAATATTGGGCACCTTGCGGAAAGGCTGGCATTTCGGGGCCGCCAAAGCGGGACGGTATGAAGCTCAAGGCATATAGCGACCAAACTTGCCAATCCTGGCCCAAGGCCCACAAGCCAGAGTGAACCACAACCAACAAGGCAATCATGAGTAATACAACGTTTGGCACATTGAACATGGCGGGCTGTTTCAGCGCCGCTTTCGGATTGGGTTCAATCATTGCCAGTTCCCGGTGCTTTCTTCGTTTCAAACTTTGCCTCGGCCGATTGGCACGAGGTGTGCAGAGCATAGGCGAAACCGTTTCCAATTGGGACAAGTCTAGTTTTTGTCCAGCCAGGAGTTAAAGATGCTTAGCCAAGATACAACCATTCAAGATGGTGCCGACAGCCAAATTCTGCATCCGGGCAGCCGCCGCCTGTTTTCCCTGTGGGAAACTTTGCGGGCTGAACAGGCTTATCCCACACGGGAAGCCTTTGCTTTTGACAGCATCAAAGACCTGATGCCTGATCTTGTTGTGCTGGACCGGGACAACTTGCGCAATTCCTACAAGTATCGCCTGGCAGGCTCGCGGGTGTGTCGGATTTTCAATGAAAACCAGACGGGAAAAGACGCACTGTCTGGTTGGGACAATTTTGAAGCGGATGTTGTGCGCAAGCATTTGACCCTGGCGCTCACCGAATATCAACCTGCCTTGGTCCGCATGCGCCTTAAAACCGATGCCGCGCAAGTTGTAGCGGCTGAAATGATTGCGCTTCCGGTGCAAATGCGCGGCAACAACCGGGTGCAATTGATCGGTGGACTGTTTGCCTTCCGCGATGTGGGCAACATTGGCCATAATGCCATTTTGGGTCGCGAGTTGATTTCGGCCCGAATGATCTGGACCGAACACCGCGAGGCACCACGCCGTTTAGCCGCCACTTCAATTGGCAGACCCAAGTTTGTCAGTTTCGCCATTATCAACGGCGGAAAATCCAATTAACTGATGATTGGCAACAACAATTCCCTCTTAACGTGCGATATTTACAGAATATACTATTAGTTGCATTGACCTTTTAACGCGGCCTTTACTCTCTCAGCCCTAAACCCGTTAAGTCCTGGTGAAAATCAGGCGACGCCCTGGGGAGAATGGGAAACGCGTTTTGAGGTCCAACTGTGAAAGCAATAGTTCAAGATAAAACTTCGCCTCCAGCAACCGGTGGTTTGGCCGGTGTGGTTTTCGGACGGTTCATGCTGCCTGACATGAGCGAACATGCTTGCCAGGTTTTAGACATGTCTAGTGAAGGTGCAATCTTCATCACTTCTGAAATTCCACCGCCTGGATTGGCGATTGTGGCTTATCTTGAAGATCTTGGTCGCGTTGAAGTGAAATCCAGCACCCCGGTGCCGGGTGGATTCAAAGTGCTGTACTCCTACTCCGGTGCCCGGCTTGAACGCTTGTTGACCCGGATTGAATGGGTGAAACAACGCACAACTGGTGATGCAGCAGACCAGCGGCGTCACGCCCGTTTTGAACCCAAAGACAAGGCATCCAGCATCGTATTGCCGGATGGCCGGGTTTATGCCTGCGAAGTGATGGATATTTCAGTTTCAGGAGCTGCCATCAAAACCGATGTGATGCCCTCGATTGGTACATATCTGATGGTTGGCAAAATGAAGGGTCGTGTCGTGCGCTATCTTGAAAACGGCGTTGGCATCGAGTTTGTCAAGCAAATGGATCAGAAGGTTCTGACCAAGAACGTGGCTTGATTGTCTCAAAGATCGTGAACGTCCACAACGCCGTGGACGGCTTTCAGGGCGCTGCGGATTTGTCGTGACATGACGAAAGCATTGCCGAGTGTGATATCAACTTCCCTGCCGCCATCCGCCATCAATGTCAGCAGCACGGGTGCTTTGCCGCCTTTTTGCAGTCGCTTGGAAATCGATGCCAGTGCACTTTCATCACGGATGAATATCTGCACACCTTGAACGACACTGGCTGCTGCCTTCTCAAGCGACTCGACGGCTTGCAGGCGCATTTTGACTTCTTCGCCATCGAGGTCGGCTTCCACGCGGATGATCACAGATTTGCCGGGTTCCAGCATGTCGCGGGCGGCAAGCAACGTATCGGAAAAACAGATGGCTTCAAATTGGCCCGTCGCATCTGAAAATGAAACAAAAGCGAAGCGGTTGCCGGCCTTGGAACGCCGTTCCTGCTTTTGGGTGACAGTTGCCGCCAGTTTGGCCGCAGCGGCTCCTGAGTTTCGCACCTTGCTGGCAAATTCGGCATAGGGTTCGATATTCAGGCGCTTGAGGGATTGTTTGTATTCATCCAAGGGATGACCTGACAAATAGAAACCCACGGCATCAAACTCATGGGCCAAACGGTCCATGGGCAGCCAATTGTCGCGTGGGGGCAATACAAGTTCCGGTGCGGCAACAGCAGATTTTCCACCCCCTGCAAACAGATCGTTTTGTCCCGCCGCTTCTTCGTTGGAGGCGCGGTTGGACAAGCCGATCAGCATATCGACACTCTCAAGCACTTGTGCCCGGTTGCCATGTAAACAATCAAAAGCGCCAGCTTTGGCCATGCTTTCAAGGGCGCGGCGGTTAAGCGACTTGGCATCCACACGGCGGGCAAAGGCAGCAAGCGAAGAGAATGCGCCAGCCTCCTCCCGCTTCTGTACCATATGGGCAACCGCCCCTGCCCCCACATTGCGTAAAGCTGCCAGCGCATAGATGATTTTTCCATCGCGCACTGTAAACTCAACGGCACTTTCATTGACCGACGGCGATATGACAGGCACACCCAAGCGCTGGGCTTCCTGGCGGAATTGCATCAACTTGTCGGTATTGCCCATGTCGAGCGTCATGGAAGCGGCGAGAAATTCCACCGGGTGATTGGCTTTGAGATAGGCCGTTTGATAACTGATATAGGCATAAGGTGCCGAATGGGATTTGTTGAAACCATATTCGGCAAATTTTGCACAGGCGTCAAAGACCAGATTTGCGGTTTCCCTGTCAACCTTGTTGGCGATGGCACCTGCGACAAAAGTCTCCCGCTGCGCATCCATTTCGGATTTGATTTTCTTGCCCATGGCACGGCGCAAAAGATCGGCTTGCGCCAGTGTATATCCCGCCATGACGCGGGCGGTTTGTTGCACCTGTTCCTGATAGGTGATGATGCCGAAGGTTTCCTTGAGCACGGGCTCCAGCATGGGGTGTAGATATGCAACCGGTTCCTTGCCCAGTTTGCGGGCGCAGTAACTGGGGATATTGGCCATGGGGCCCGGCCGATAAAGTGCCACCAGCGCAATCAAATCTTCCAGCATGTCGGCCCGCATGGCACGCACGGCATCGCGCATCCCGGCACTTTCCAACTGGAACACGCCCACGGTTTCGCCTTGGGCCAGCATGGCAAAAGTTGCCTGATCATCCATCGGTATCTTGTTGGCATTGAAATCCGGCAGACGTTTGCGGATCATGCGCTGGGCCTTGTCGATCACCGTCAGGGTTTTCAGACCGAGAAAGTCGAATTTCACCAGTCCGGCTTTTTCGGCGTATTTCATGTTGAACTGTGTGGCCGGCAGGCCAGAGCGCGGATCACGATAGAGCGGCACCAATTGATCGAGAGGACGATCACCGATCACGATACCTGCCGCATGGGTGGAGGCATTGCGATAAAGACCTTCAAGTTTCAGCGCCACTTCGAATAGCTGCTTGACCAGGGGATCGCGTTCAGCTTCTTCCTGCAAGCGCGGTTCGCCTGCGATGGCCTGTCCCAGTGTAAGCGGATTGGCCGGATTCATCGGGATCATTTTGGACAAGCGATCCACCTGTCCATAGGGCAGTTGCAAAACCCGGCCCACGTCGCGCGTCACCATGCGGGCCTGCAATTTGCCGAAGGTGATAATCTGTGCCACGTTCTCCTTGCCGTAACGGGCTTGAACGTAGTGAATCACTTCATCGCGTCGTTCTTGACAGAAATCGATGTCAAAGTCGGGCATGGACACGCGATCAGGATTGAGGAAGCGTTCAAACAGCAAGTTGAAGCGCAGGGGATCAAGATCGGTGATAGTAAGGGCATAGGCGACAAGCGAACCAGCACCTGAGCCACGACCTGGCCCCACCGGAATATCCCGGGCCTTGGCCCATTTGATGAAGTCAGCCACGATCAGGAAGTAGCCGGGATAGTTCATTTTGATAATGACGCCCAACTCGAAATCGAGGCGCTTGTCATAGTCTTCGCGCGACATGCCGGTGGCCATGCCTGTTGTTGCAAGGCGAAGTTCCATGCCGGCCAAGGCTTCTGATCGCAAGACCGCTGCTTCGTCGCCTTCGGCAAAGCGCGGCAGGATGGGCTTTTTGCCTTCAACCCGGAAAGCGCAGCGCTTGGCAATCTCGACGGTGTTTTCGATGGCCTCAGGCAAGTCTGCAAAGAGTGCCGCCATCTGCTGCTGGGTCTTGAAGAAATGCTCCGTGGACAAGCGGCGGCGGTCTTGAGCTGCAACAACTTCGCCCCCGGCGATGCAGATCAATGCGTCATGGGCAGCATAATCATCGGGTGCGGCATAGTAAACTTGATTGGTTGCTACCAGGGGAATGTCATGGGCATAGGCCAAGTCTACCAGTTGGGTTTCTGTTGCCCGTTCGGCGCTTTCGCCATGGCGCTGCAACTCGATGTAAAGACGGTCACCGAACAATGCCGCAAGCTGAAGCAACTGGCTTTCGGCCAGAGTTGATTGACCTAGTAACAGGGCGGCGTTGAGAGGGCCTGAGGGACCGCCTGTCAGGCAAATCAGTCCGCTGCTGTGGGATTGGAGCAAATCCCAACCCACATGGGGTTCGTCGCTGGCTTCCACATCAAGGAAACTGCGACTGGTGAGCTTCATCAAGTTGTTGTAGCCCTGCTCGTTTTGCGCCAACAAAACGAGCGTGGGAAACTGCCGAAGCGACGCGTTTTGTTTCAAGGCGTTCGCATCAACTTCAATCACCATGTCAACCTTGATGGCAATGCCGATGATCGGCTGAATGCCCTTTTCGCCCAACACATCCGAAAATTCCAGTGCGCCAAACAAATTGCCCGAGTCGGTTATGGCAAGGGCTGGCATATCGGCCTTGGCAGCAAGTGCGGCCATCTGCTTGATGGTGATCGCACCCTCTGACAGCGAGAAGGCGGAATGGCAGCGCAGGTGGATAAAAAGAGGATCAGGCATGGTCCAGCAGATTCAGGTCATCGGTTTCCGACTTTGGTTGTATCAGGTATTGAAATCCGAAAGGCCACCAACAGCGCCTTATCACCTGTTTTTTCGCACCACACAGGGCAAGCCCGCAGCACCATATTTGTTGCAAAGTGCTGATGCTTCAGCCTGGGTTTTGGTGCCGATCATGACGAAAGCCATTTTGCGCGATCCCCGTGACAAGTTGCGCTTGCGGATGACCATGGGAGATTTGCCGTCGAGCATGGCAGGGAAGCGAAGTTTCAGACGCTTGAACATGGCAAGGGCGCGGCTTTCATTGAAATCGGCGGCCAGCAGCACCCCCCAAGGCTGGGATCGGCCAAGACTGACGGCGCTGGAGCGCAGCGTGATTTGCCGCGATGCCAAGGCGATGCAGTTGGTTTTGAAATCGCCGGATTTGCCCAAATCCGGAATCTCAAAACGGACGGCGGAAACTTTCCACTCGTCGGGTGGGCGGCCTGTGATGAACGAGACATAGTCAAACGTCTCGTTGGGCATGCCGCGTTTGCCTGCCAGCCAATCGCTGATCCGTTGCTCACCTGCGTTATAAGCAGCTGCCGCCAAGCCAAGGTTTCCAAAGGATTTATTAAGATCGGAGAGGAATGATGCCGAGGCTGAAATGGCGGCAATGGGATCAAATGGATCGGCCAGTTTGCGCCGCTCAGCGGTGTCTGGCATGAACTGGGCGAGGCCTTGTGCGCCCTTGGGGCTGACCGCGTTAGGATCGAAAAGGCTTTCTTTCCACAGCAATCTTGCGAAAAAGGCCCGATCGAGACCATTTTGGGTAGAGGCTTTATCGATTGCAGCACAGACGGAAATGGCGAAGGCGGTTTTGTCCGGCTTGGCTGCTGCGGTGTATTGGGTTGCGACAAACAGGGCGACCAGCAAAAGCGCTGGTTTAACCGTCAACAAGCTTGCCATTTTGCAGCACCATGACGCGGCTCATTTTGCGGGCGAGTTCGAAATTGTGGGTGGCGATCAGGGCACCCAAACCTTCCTCCTGAATCAAGCGGATGAATTCTTCGTGGACGATGGCTGCGGTGTCGGGATCGAGATTACCTGTCGGTTCGTCAGCCAGCAACAGCAAGGGACGATTGGCAAGCGCACGGGCAATGGCGACGCGCTGTTGTTCGCCGCCTGACATTTCGGCGGGGCGATGGGTGTAGCGGTGGTCGAGTTGCAAGCGCGTCAGCAATTCCTTGGCGCGGGTGGTGGCGTTGGCCTTTGACACACCTGCAATCAATTGCGGCATGATGACATTTTCCAATGCCGAGAATTCCGGCAACAGATGGTGGAACTGATAAACAAAGCCCACACCAATGCGGCGGACGCGGGTGCGCGAGGTATCATCCAAGCCCGTGCATTCCTGCCCAGCAATAAAAACTTCACCGGCGGTTGGCCGTTCCAATAATCCGGCAATATGCAGCAACGATGATTTGCCTGTGCCTGACTGGCCGACCAGTGCCACGACTTCACCGGCATGGACAGTCAGCGACAGGCCATCGAAAACCTTGAGTTGGCTTTCACCGGCACCATAAATACGTGTGACGCTGCGGAGTTCCATGGCGGGATGAATTTTCATTCGTAACGCAAAGCCTCCACAGGATCGAGCTTGGCGGCGCGCCAGGAGGGATAGAGGGTTGCAAGAAACGACAGGAACAATGTCATCAGTGTGATGATGACGACTTGTGTGGGATCAATTTTGGCTGGCAATTGGGCGAGATAATAAAGTTCCTGATTGAAAGGATCAACGCCGGAGACCCATTGCACAAATTTGCGGATGTTTTCGGCATTTACGCAGATCAACAGACCAAGCAGCAGTCCGGCAATAGTGCCAACGACACCGATGGCCGCCCCGGTTATGAAGAAGACGCGTTGCATAGATCCTGCGGTTGCCCCCATGGTTCGCAAAATCGCAATGTCGCGGCTCTTGTCTTTTACGAGCATGATAAGGCCTGAAATGATGTTCAGCGCTGCGACCAGCACCACCATGGTCACCACCATGAAGAGCACGTTGCGCTCCACCGTCAGGGCTGTAAAGAAAGCCTGGTTCCTGTCACGCCAAGTCTGCACCATTTTGCCATCGCCAGAAGCTTTGCGCAGGTCCTCGACCATGGCGGAGATTTGTTCCGGGTCTTTGACATAGAGTTCGATGGCCGTGACACCCTTTTCCAGAGAAAAGAAATCCTGTGCTTCGGCGATCGGCATATAGACAACGTTCTCGTCATACTCCGACATGCCCATCTTGAAGATGGCAACCACTGGATAATCGCGGATGCGCGGTGTTGAGCCGATGACGGTTTCCGGGCCATTGGGTGCGATCAGCGTGATGGTATCGCCCAAGCCAATTTGGTGCCGCCATGCCATGCGCTCGCCGATGGCGATGCCGTCTGATTTGTCGAAGCCTTCGAGGCCGGGTTTTTCATCAAGACCACCGGGAGTGCGAATGGCGGTGCGCAAGCTTGCGTTGTTGACGCTGGAAAGTTTTTGCAAATCAGCTTCGCCCATGCCGCGAACCAGCGCTCCTGTTGCGGTTTTGATTGAGGACACCATGACCTGGCCCTCAGCCAGAGGCAAGGCGCTGACAACATTTGGCACGGCTTTGAGCTGGTCACGAATTTTCTCAAAGCCTACAACCGGATCAAGTGTGGCGTTGTAAACTGTGGCATGGCCGGAAAATCCCAAGACTTTGCCGAGGAGTTCCTGATGAAAACCATTGAATACGGACATCACGACAATAAGCGTGGCCACACCCAGCATGATGCCGAGGAATGAGAATAGCGAAATGACCGAAATAAAGCCTTCCTTGCGCCTTGCCCGCAGATAGCGCATCGCCAGCATCCATTCGAAGCCTGCAAATGGCTTGGTGTCGGGCAGGGATTCAACTGTCACGCAGAAAACCTCGCCACCACTTGATCAAGGTTTACGTTCTCTTTTGACCCTGTCCGGCGGTTCTTCACTTCGGCAACGCCATCTTTCAGGCCGCGGGGGCCGATGATGATTTGCCAAGGCAGGCCGATCAAATCCATTGTGGCGAATTTGGCGCCGCCGGGTTGATTGCGGTCGTCATACAAAACCTCTTTGCCTTTGGCGGTGAGGGCCTTGTAAAACTTGTCGCAAGCCGCATCGGTTTCCGCGTCGCCTGCCTTGATATTGATCAAGCCGATATCAAAGGGGGCAACAGATTCAGGCCAGATGATACCCGCCGCATCGTGGGATGCCTCAATGATACCGCCTACCAGCCGCGAAACGCCAATGCCATAAGAGCCGGACTGGATTGTCACTTTCTTGCCGTCGGGGCCTTGGACTTCACAACCCAGCGGTTCAGCATATTTCGTTCCAAAGAAAAAGATGTGGCCGACTTCAATGCCACGGCCTGAGACGCGTTTGGCTTCAGGCACGCGGCTTTCAAATTCACCCTGATCGTGCTTTTCGTCGGTAGCTGCATATTTCCTGGTGTAGTCAGTTACCAGTTTGGCAACGGCTGCCACATTGTCGTAATCTATATCGACTGCCGACCAGTCCATGTCGTGCAATGTGCCATCAAAGAACACACCGCTTTCGCCCGTGTCAGCCAGAACCAAAAACTCATGGCTGGCATCTCCGCCGATTGGGCCGGTGTCAGCCCGCATGGGAACTGCCTTGATGCCCATACGCGCGAATGTTTTAAGATAGCTCACGAACATCTTGTTGTAGGAGTGCATGCCCGCTTCGACGGATGTGTCAAAGGAATAGGCATCCTTCATCAGGAATTCGCGGCCGCGCATCACGCCAAAACGCGGGCGCACTTCATCGCGGAATTTCCATTGGATGTGATAGAGGTTGCGTGGCACATCTTTATAAGACTGAATGCCAGAGCGGAAAATGTCAGTAATCATTTCCTCGTTGGTTGGACCATAAAGCATTTCCCGGTCGTGGCGGTCTTTAACGCGCAGCATTTCCTTGCCATAGGCGTCATAGCGGCCTGACTTCTTCCACAGGTCAGCCGATTGCAGGGTGGGCATCAACACTTCGATGGCCCCTGCCCGGTTTTGTTCTTCGCGGACAATCTGCTCAATCTTCTTGAGAACCCGAAATCCCATGGGCAGCCAGGAATAACTTCCAGCAGCTTCCTGGCGGATCATGCCGGAACGCAGCATCAGCTTGTGGGAAACGATTTCCGCTTCCTTGGGGTCGTCCCGGAGAATGGGCATGAAATACTGGGACAGGCGCATGAGAATCCCCAACTGCATTGAATATTGGGCCTTATCAAGGAAATGTGGCACAAACTCAAGGTGAACGTCGCTTTGGCGATAAGCAATCCTGGATTGAACTGACCAGGGTTTTCAACCACCCCACAGATTTGCCATTTTTAACTTGGCAAAGGTCCAAATATCAGGCAGCTTGCCGTCAACAAAAACAAGACCATAGATTCACGGGTAGCGTGACCCAGGTCTGGGGAGGGCAATCTGGCAGCAACCGCTCGTAAGCGGCAGCGCCGTTTGCAATAAATCTTGGGGCGGATGTGAAAACATCCGCCCTTTTTGTTTGGAAGGGACTCCGGCCATGGCAACACAAAAAAGCAATGTGGATTATGTGCTGGACCAGATGGCAAGGGCCGGAAACTTGTCGGCCCGCGCCATGTTCGGCGAATACGGAATTTATTGCGATGGTAAAATTGTTGCCCTGATGTGTGATGATAAGCTGTTTGTAAAACCCACAATCGCCGGAAAAGAGTTTTACGGAAATTGCCCCGAGTCTCCGCCTTATCCCGGTGCAAAAAACTATCTGTTGATTGAAGGTGACAAGTGCGACGATGCTGACTGGCTCAGCCAACTCATTCGCCTGACAGCGGCGGAGTTACCTGCGCCGAAGCCAAAGAAACCGAAAACGTCAAAAACAAAAACCGGGAAAAAATGAACCCATGTTGCTCTACACGACTCTCGGCACCAACGATGCAGCAAGGGCCATCGGCTTTTATGACAACGTGATGGCTGCACTCGGCATTACGCGGCTTGTGACCAGCGAAAGCGGTGCTGGTTATGGACCAGCGAATTATCGGCCTGGCACCAAAGAATGCTACTTCTGGATCGAGACACCCTACATGAAACTGCCAGCCACCTGGGGCAATGGCACCATGATTGCGCTGATCGCCAACACGCGCCAGCAAGTCGATGCTTTTCATGCAGCAGCTTTGGCAAACGGCGGCATAGATGAAGGCGCACCGGGTCTTCGCCCCTACCACGCCAGTTTCTACGCCTGCTACGTGCGCGATCCTGATGGCAACAAGTTGTCGGCGGTGTGCGAGGCTGCGGTCTAACCCGTCCAGCCTAATCCTGCTGCCACGCAATTCATTGTCATCAGCAGGGGCATGTTGAGGGTGTCCTTGTTTTTTTGTTCGCGGGTTTGACGAAGGAGTTGGACTTGCCATTTGTTGGCTTGATCGACCATGGGGCGGACGCGTTCAAAGCGTCTCCTGAAGCCTTGGAAGCGTTCGCAGAGTTGGGCAGAACCTGAAAGTTCCAGCATGACTTTGCTGGTGCGCTTATGTTCGTGACGGATCAGTGCATAGAGCCGTTCGGCTTCGACACGCTGGGGCACCAGAGCTGCATAGCGTTCGGCCACATCCATATCGGCGAGGAACAGGGATTTTTCCACTTCATCGACGGCCAGACGGAACCCCGGAGACTTGAGGAACATGCCGCGCAGCAGTTTCAGACCACTGCCGCCCTGCGACGCGAGAAAATCGTCGATGGCATAACCAAGTCCGTACCAACCGGTCAGCAAATGGCGATTTTGACTCCAGGCGAAGACCCATGGGATGGCCCGCAAATCCTGAATGCCTTTTGCGCCAAAACGGCGGGAGGGACGCGAGCCGATTTTAAGAAGCGCCAATTCTTCAACCGGGCTGGAGGATTGGAAATAATTGAGCAAGGCCGGGTCTTCAGCCAGTTTACGATAGGCCTTGAATGACAGTCGGGCGATCTCCTGCACAGCGATCTGATGTTCGCCCACCAGTTTTTGTTCCGGCTCATTGGCTGATTTCAAAGTGTGCAAGAGTACTGACGACGTCAGCACCTCCAAATTGTTTTGGGCGGTGCCGCGGTTGGCAAATTTCAACGACACCACTTCACCCTGCTCGGTCACTCGCATACGGCCACCAATCGAACCCACGGGCTGCGCAGCAATGGCGCGGCCCGTGGGTGCACCACCACGCGACACGGAGCCGCCGCGACCATGGAAAAACCGCAAGGCGATGCCAGCTTTCAAACCAGCGCTGATCAGGCTGCGCTGGGCTTCGAACAATTCAAAGCTGGCGCAGAAAAAGCCACCGTCCTTGTTCGAGTCGGAATAACCCAACATGACTTCCTGGGCCGCGCCACTGGCGGCTATGGAGTTGCGAACAATCGGGTTGGCCAACAGGGTTGTCATGATGTCGGGGCCATTGCGCAGGTCTTCGATGGTTTCAAACAGCGGAACAATTTTCAGACGGCAGGATTCCCGCGCATTGGTGTCCGAAAACAGTCCACAATATTTGGCGAGAAGATACGGCCCCAGCAAATCATCGGCGCATTGGGTCATCGACAAGATAAATGTGCCAATGGCTTCCGGATCTGGTCCATTCAGCGTTTCACGAATGAGATCAAGCAATCCCAACAGTTCTGTTGCCTCTTCAGACATGTTTTGGAAACGTGGGAGAAAACCCAATGGCTTGTCCAACTCGGCGGCAAGCCAGACCGTCCATTCTATTGAACCGTGAACGGGTGCTGGCACCACTTCCAGCGGGTTCATTTTTTTCCAGATTTCGGCCAAAACACTGTTTACCACCGTGGTGTTTTGGCGGAGATCAAGGCTGGCAGTACGGAAACCAAATATTTCCGCCTCCCATCGGACGGGCTGAATGAGGCTCGTTGCAAGCCCGAAAATCTTCATTTGAAAGAGAGCATTTTCGGCCCCGCCCAGAAGCGCGATAAATTCACCGACATTTGAAAAAGCTTTGGCTTTACCTTGGCCATTGGTTGCAAGAAGACGCAGGCGCAGGGCGCTGAAGTATTGCCGGAAGGGTTCCGTGGGGTTTCTTGCGACAATTGGTTCGAAATCGCGACTTGCGGAAAGTTGCTCTTTCAGAATTACCATAAATTCAGCCGTGGGATGGCATTCATCGGAACTTACTGAAATCAATTGGGAGAGTTCTTGCAGGCGAAGGTCCAGACGTTCCATGGCCGCATTGCGATTCTGTTGCAGGGCGTCGCGGGTTGTGGCCACGGTGACAAAGGGATTGCCATCCCGGTCGCCGCCGATCCATGACGAGAACTTGAGTGGTGGCTTGAAATTGCGCGAGACTTCCGGGAAATGGCGACCCAGTGCGAAGCGCAGACTTTCGCATATGGCTGGTGTGCGATCAAACAAGGCTTCGCGGAAAAAGTGAAGCCCCCACGCAACTTCACTTTCAACTGTTGGTTTTTCAACACGGATTTCGCCAGTGAGCCAGAGGAGGTCGATTTCGTTTTTCAGGGCCGCAAGTAATGCGTCGCGCTCGCGGGGCGTCCAACGGGGACTTTCGAGTTCAAAAAGTTTCAGATAAATCCGGCGGTGGATTTCCAGAACAGTAACTCGTTTGGCCTCAGTGGGGTGAGCCGTAATGGTGGGGCCCACATCGAGTTTGGCGAGGACTTCGGTTACAGTTTCCGGTGTGACTTTGGCAGCTGCGGCTTGGGCCAGGGCATGAGCGAAAGAACCAATGACTTCGTCGGGACCGCCCTGCCGTTCAATTTCACGGCGGTTACGGATCGAAGCATTTTCTTCTGCTACATTCATCAGTTGCAACCAGATGCCGATGACTTGCAGCGCATGTTCAACCAGGTGATCCGGTATGCCTGAAGCAGCTTCGGGGTCATCCAGGATGGTCAGAATCGTGGGTTCGCGTTCACGGATGACTTGCCGCAGCAAATTCCTCAGCATGTCGGTGATGCCATCAATATAACTCGTGTCTTCAAGAATATGCATAGTCTGGATGTTCATGGCGGCGTTTCAATGATGGTTTAATGAGGGGCGTTCCTCAGCGTTTGTGCACTGCAACAATATTTGAGTCAATGGAATTGCTGTTAGGCGATTATCCAGCTATCCAGCGCCGATGTTACAGGTTCAAGGACTCACTTGTCGTATTGGCGGCCGGGTTTTGCTCGAGGATGCCAGCTTAACCGTGCCGACGGGTCACCGGGCGGGGCTGGTGGGCCGCAATGGCATTGGCAAATCTACATTGTTCAAAATTGTCTTGGGCGAGCTTTCGGCGGAAGCGGGCACAACAACAATCCCGCGCAATGCCAGGGTCGGCACGGTTGCCCAGGAAGCACCCGGCGGCAGCGAAACGCTGCTTGATGTGGTGCTGCAAGGCGATGTGGAGCGTGAGGAACTTCTGGAAGAAGCCCACACGGCAACAGAACCCCATCGCATTTCAGAAATACAAATGCGTTTGTCGGACATCGGTTCTCATTCCGCTCCGGCTCGTGCGGCTGCCATTCTGGCGGGCCTTGGTTTTACGGATGAGCAAATGGCAGGCCCCTGCTCGGCGGTTTCGGGTGGCTGGCGGATGCGCGTGGCTTTGGCGGCGGCATTGTTTGGCCAGCCTGACGTATTGCTATTGGACGAGCCCACCAATTACCTCGACCTTGAAGGCACGATTTGGCTTAAGTCATTCCTGCAAACCTATCCCCACACCATCGTTCTGATCAGCCACGACCGGGATCTGCTCAATGAAGTCGTGACCTGCATCGTGCATCTCGATGCGGCAAAGCTGACTTACTATCTCGGCAATTACGACAGCTTTGACCGGCAGCGCCGTGAAAAGCAGGCGTTGAGCGTGAAGTTGCGCAAGAAGCAACAAGACCAGCGTGATCACATGCAGGCCTACGTGGATCGTTTTCGTTACAAGGCTTCAAAAGCCAGCCAGGCGCAAAGCCGCTTGAAGGCTTTGTCGAAACTTGAGCCGATTGCCGACATCGTCGATGACCGCGTGGTGCCGTTCAGATTTCCCAATCCGGAGAAGCTGTTAGCGCCGCCACTTATCAATCTGGATAAGGTGTCGGTGGGCTATGAGCCGGGCAAGCCGATTTTGCGCAACTTGACTTTGCGGATTGATCCTGATGACCGGATTGCGCTGCTCGGAGCCAATGGCAATGGCAAATCGACATTTGCGAAATTGCTGAATGGCAAACTCAAGCCTTCGGGCGGCAGCTTTGTGACCGCACCGCGGATGAGCATCGGTTTTTTTGCCCAGCATCAAATGGATGATCTGCGCGAGGATTACACGCCTTTTGACTATATCACGAAGCTGTTGCCAGATAGCCCCGTATCCGTGCGGCGCGCCAAATTGGGTGCTGCAGGATTTGGCTCGACACTGGCTGATTCAAAATGTGAGACCTTGTCGGGTGGTGAAAAGGCGCGGTTGTTGTTTCTGCTGGCGACATTCCATGGTCCCCATGTTCTGATTCTCGACGAACCAACGAACCATCTTGATATGGACTCTCGCGAAGCCCTGATCCGCGCCATCAATGACTATGAAGGTGCGGTCATCCTGGTGGCCCATGACCGCCACATCATCGAAACTTGTGCAGACCGGTTGTTGCTGGTTGATGGGGGTGGCATTCGCAATTTTGATGGTGACCTGGATGACTATACGGAATTTGTCCTGGCTAAACGTCGTGGTGGAAATGTCGAGAAAATCGCTGCGGAAAAACCGATAGCAGTTGCACCGCCGAAGTTGCCCGCGCGGCCTGCCAAACTGCTTCAGAAACAGATTCAAGATTTGAATGCAAAGATGTTGAAATTGCAGGAAAAACTTGGCGTTCTGGATGAGGCGCTGGCGGATCACACGCTTTATAGCGAGACGCCGCAGAAAGCCGCTGACTATGCAAAGCTGCGTAATCGCTTTGCAGAGGAATTGACTGCCAACGAAAACAACTGGCTGGAGCTTTCCGAGGAACTAAGCAATGGCTGAGCCGCATGCGGCACTTGATTTGACTAACACCTGGTTTGGTTTTGCAGCCGTCGGCATTTTCATTCTGGCCTATGTGCTGGTGGTATTCGAAGAAGCAACTGCCATGCGGAAATCCAAACCCGTTTTGTTGGCCGCAGGTTTAATCTGGGCGTTGATCGGCATTGGCTATGCAATGCAAGGCCAGTCAGCATCGGCCGAAGCACAAGCCCAGCACATGCTGTTTGAATATGGTGAGTTGTTCCTTTTCCTGCTGGTCGCCATCACTTACGTCAACACCCTTGAGGAGCGCCGGATTTTTGAAGTTTTGCGGACAAAATTGACAGAACGGGGCTTGAGCTATCGACAATTATTTTGGTTCACAGGAATTTTCGCGTTCTTTCTGTCCAGCGTTCTCGACAATCTTACAACGGCCCTGGTCATGGGTGCAGTTGTGCTTGCCATTGGCAAATCATCGCCGAAATTTGTTGCCATGGCATGCCTGAATATTGTGGTGGCCGCCAATGCGGGCGGAGCTTTCAGTCCGTTTGGTGACATCACGACGCTAATGGTGTGGCAGAAGGGCAAGCTGGAGTTTTTTGAGTTCTTTGTTTTGTTTGTCCCGTCACTGATAAACTGGCTGGTGCCAGCGGCGCTGATGCATTTTGGTTTGCCTGTGGATGGGCCGGAAACTGTGATTGAAAAACAACGCATGAAACCTGGCGCATGCGGTGTCATGGTCTTGTTCGCGCTTACCATTGCAACTGCCGTTTCGTTCCGAAATTTTCTGGGCCTGCCGCCTGCCCTTGGCATGATGCTTGGCCTTGGCTATCTGCAAATCTGGTCGTACTTCCTGCAACAACGGGGCAGGCGCCGGGACAATTCTGATATGGTACTGAATTCATTCCATGAGATTGGCCGCGTCGAATGGGATACCATGCTGTTCTTTTTCGGCATCATTTTCGCGGTTGGCGGCTTGGGCGTGATGGGTTATCTCGGACTGGCCAGCCAGTTTCTCTATGCGGATTTGGGACCGACAATTGCCAACATCATTATCGGAGCGCTCTCCGCTATCGTTGACAATATCCCGCTGATGTTTGCCGTTCTCACCATGAACCCCGAAATGAGACATGGCCAGTGGTTGCTGATTACATTGACCACAGGAACTGGTGGCAGCATGCTGTCCATCGGTTCAGCCGCTGGCGTTGCTCTGATGGGGCTTGCCCAAGGCAAATATACATTCTCAAACCATCTGAAATGGACCTGGGCGGTGGGATTGGGGTACATCGCCGCTATATCAACCCACATGGTGATCAATGCGCACCTTTTCTGAGAGCGATTCGAGTCTGAAGCAGTTCATCGACCATGAGGTAACGGGCGGCATTGTGTTGGCAGGGGCCGCCGTCCTCGCCATTTTTCTTGTAAATTTTGGATTGTCTGACGTCTACCATGGCTTGCTCAATCAACGGGTGAGAGTGGGCATCGGTGCCTTTGCCATCGACAAGTCATTGCATCATTTCATCAACGACGGCCTGATGGCTGTGTTTTTTTTCCTCGTCGGACTTGAAATCAAACGCGAGGCAATGGAGGGCAATCTTGCTTCTGCCTCCCAGATCATTTTGCCTGCAACTGCTGCCGTGGGCGGCATTCTCCTACCTTCGGGTTTGTACGCGTGGTTCAACTGGAACAGTCCCGAAACCATAGGGGGCTGGGCCATTCCAGCTGCAACCGACATTGCATTTGCCTTGGGAGCGTTGGCGCTGGTGGGGAAACGCGTCCCCCTGTCTTTGAAGATTTTCCTGCTGGCGCTTGCAACTTTTGATGATCTTGTGGCCATCATCATCATCGCCGTGTTCTATACATCGCAATTGTCGCTACTGGCACTTTTCAATGCTGGCTGCATCATCCTTGTCTTGGGTTTGCTCAACCGTTCGGGCCTCGAGAAGACAGGCGTGTATATTCTATTCGGTCTGGTCTTGTGGCTTTGTGTTCTCAAATCGGGTGTTCATGCCACGCTGGCAGGTGTGGCGCTTGGCCTGATCATTCCGTTGCGGCGCAGGGATGGCACTTCACCAGTTCACGAATTGGAACATGCCATCCATCCCTATGTGAAATGGCTGATCCTGCCACTGTTTGCCTTCGCCAATGCAGGACTGCAGTTTGACGGCGTGTCATGGCACATGTTGCAACAGCCAATTCCGACCGGGATCATAACTGGCTTGGTTCTGGGCAAGCCCATCGGGATCATGTTGGCGACTGGCCTGCTTGTGGTGTTTGGTCTTGCCAAACTGCCTGACAATGCCAAGTGGCTCGACATGCTTGGTGTATCATGTCTGGCAGGCATCGGTTTTACCATGAGTTTGTTTATCGGTTCGCTGTCGTTTTCCAATGCCGATCTGGAAGGACAGGTAAGGGTAAGTGTTGTGGCGGCATCAATGTTGTCGATGGGACTTGGAATGACGATCCTCATGATGCGAGGGGCTAACGCCTCGCCGCCTGGTCTTGCCAGCGGCCATTCTCATCGCGCTTCTGATAAACAATAGCATGGCCTTCTGCCTTAAAGCGCTTCCAGAGTTCGCGGGCTTGTTGAAGTGCCGGTTCGTCATTGCCGTTAAACAGCAGGCATGCGCGTACCAAACCCTCCACACTTGTGGGTATTGCGCCGTCAACATAGAACCGAAAAGTCGCCCCATTGGGATTTTCATTGTTGGTGGTGATGAATATCGGCTGATCCTGGGGGTCGGCCTCTCCCGGAATGCCATGGGGCAGGAAGGCCACATCCTCGTGGGCCCAGAGGCCTTGGGAAATTTCTTTGACGCGCTCATTGTCAATGGTCTGAACGACCATGTGCAACTCGCGCTCAAGACCTCGCTCCAAAAGGCCGGGCAGCACTTTTTCGGCAGTTTCACGTTCGAGATGATAGAACCAGATATCAGCCATTATTTTTCGTAGTGTGTGGCAACGAGATGATTGAGCAAGCGCACACCCCAGCCGGAAGCCCAGCCTTGGCTGATGGGAGTCTTGTTCGAGTCCATGGCGGTTCCGGCAACGTCCAAATGGGCCCAGGGTACCTTGTTGACGAAACGCTGGAGGAATTGGGCCGCAGTGATTGCGCCCGCCAATCGACCGCCAATATTCTTCATGTCGGCAACATCAGAGTCGATCAGCTTGTCATATTGGGGCGTCAGCGGCATTCGCCAGACTTTTTCATCAGTCACCAATCCCGATGCATGGAGTCGCGCTGCCAGTTCATCGTCGTTGGAGAATAGTCCTGCATGTTCCTTGCCCAAGGCCACCAGGATCGCACCTGTGAGAGTTGCCAAGTTGACCATGAATTTCGGCTTGAACTTGTCTTGAACATACCAGAGCACATCCGCGAGAACGAGCCGGCCTTCGGCATCGGTATTCAGCACGGCAATGGTTTGACCCGACATGGATTTGAGAATGTCGCCGGGTCGTTGCGCCTTGCCATCAATGGCGTTTTCAACGAGGCCGATGGCACCTATGACATTCACTTTGGCTTTGCGTTTTGCCAAGGTGTGCATAAGGCCAACAACGCAAGCGGCTCCCCCCATGTCACCCTTCATGTCTTCCATGCCGGCTGCGGGTTTGATTGAAACGCCACCCGTATCAAAAGTGACACCTTTGCCGATGAAGGCCAACGGCTGTTCGCCCGGTTTGCCGCCATCCCATCGCATGACAACCAGCCGGGCTTCAAACGGGGAACCCTGGGCCACCCCCAACAAGGCATGCATGCCAAGTTTTTTCATTTGGGTCGGTGTGAGAATTTCGAGCTTGATGCCCAACTTCGCCAAAACCTTGGTGCGATTGGCGAACTCTGGCGGAGTGAGCACGTTTGCTGGTTCGTTAACCAGATCGCGGGCCAAGTGATTGCCCTCGGCGATGGCGCGTTGAACCTCAAAGGCTTTGCGTGCTGCCGTGAACTCACTGGTTTCAAAAGTCAGAGCCGCAAGCACAGGTGCCACGTTGTTTTTTGTCTTATAGGCGTCAAAACGGTAGAAGCGCAGCAGGGCACCCGATGCCAGTAAACTTGCGGCTTCTGCCGCAGTGATTTTGTCTGCCACGGCTGGCAATGCGCATATGGTGGCTGACTTTGTTTTGGTGGCAAGTAGCAGTCCAGCGATCGTGCCACCCAGATATTCGACGGCGTTTCGCGAAACATCCTCTGGCTTGCCAAGCCCAACCAGAATCAAGCGATCAATGTCGGGCATAGGTGCCACAAGTTCGAGGACTTGATCTTTTTTGCCCTCGAAATTACCAAGTTTCATGGCCTGGAGCAAATTCTTCATTGTTGCAAAAGACAGGCTTGGTGCGGATTTTCCCCATTCGGCCACTGGTAAAACCCAAGTTCCCATTTTGGGCTGACTGGCGCGTTGAAAGCTGATTTTCATGAAATGTTCCTGTTGTCTGTATTCCGAGAATCTTGGTATTTGAAACGTAGAATAGCCGGAGGTTCTGGCGCGGGCAATAACGTGGCCGCGTTTTTGCCATTAACTTCCTGTTTACCAAGCAACATTCGAGTGGCAAGCTTGCCTGAAATTCGACTCACTTGCGGCTTTTAACAGTTGTGCTGCAACAGCGGTATTTATTGCCAAGGGGGTTTCGCTGGAGCGTGAAACCCGTTAATAAACTGTTACAAGTTGTGATTGGTCGGGAACACATATTGCAAAACACGATCCGGGAGGCGGCAGATAAGACTGCGGGGCAAAAGCGGAGGCTTTGGTGCCGTCGTTTTTTCGCGTTGTCTGCCGCATCTTTCGCCGTGTTTTTACATGCTGGTCCCGCCACGGCGCTGGAAGAAAAACCCTTCATCAAACCGATCACAGACAAGCCTGCTGCTGGCACCGCCGCTGATTTTTCCGCTGACAAATTGACGTATGATCCGCACACCAAACTTGCCGTTGCCACGGGTGCGGTTGTCATCACCTATGGTCCCTACACGCTGAACGCCACGCTGGTTTCATTCAATCAGGATACGGGAGCATTCAAGGCCAACGGCTCGGTGGTTTTGCGCGAGCCAAACGGCAATATCATGCATGCGGCATCGCTGGAATTACACAACAAGTTTCGCGATGGTTTCGCCCGCCATTTGAAAGCCCTGCTGACCAATGATGTGACGATAACATCGCGTTATGCCAAACGTATTGATGGCCATATCACTGTTTTCGAGGATGCCCACTATACGGCTTGCAAAGGTTGCGAAACGAAATCGGGTGATCCGCTGTGGGAACTGGTTTCCGATCAGACGACCCATGACAGCGATACCAAGACGCTTTATCATGTCAAGCCACGCTTGAAGATTGCCGGCGTTACGGTTGCGGGATTGCCCTATCTTGAACATGCTGATCCCAGCGTGAAGCGTCGCAGCGGTTGGCTGATTCCAGACATCAATTTTGGCAGCGACTATGGGGTTGGTCTGGTTGCGCCGTATTTTTGGGCCATCTCACCCGACAAGGATTTGACTTTCCGGCCGATGTTGACCTCGAAGCAAGGGCCAGTCGCCGATATAGAATATCGCCAACGGACTGCGACGGGGCTCTACAATATCCGTGGCTATGGCGTTTATGAATTGTCGCCCAACGCAACGGCTGAAAACAACCGCTGGCGCGGTGCAATCAAAACTGCAGGCGACTTCAAGCTGAACGCCGACTGGGATTGGGGTTGGAATGCAACGCTGGCCAGTGACCGCAGTTTCCTGAGTGACTATGACTACGGCAGCGGGCAAATCGCCCAGAACGACGTTTATCTGCGTGGACTTTGGGGCCGGAATTATGTTTCAGCCCAGGCCCTGAATTTTGCCTCCCTGACAAATACGATCAGCAATGACACGTTGCCGACAGCCCTGCCCTATGCCAGTGGCGAACACTACTTGAATCAACAGATTTTGGGTGGTGATCTTCGGTTCAACTGGTCGGTTTACTCGTTGATGCGCGATGATCCGGGCTCGCCCTTTACCGATGTGAACCATGGCACCAGCCAATCCCGGGCGATGGCCAACATCAGCTGGAAATCGCGCTACATTGGTGATGGCGGCCAACTGATTACACCATTCGCAAATTTGCGCAGCGATTTCTATCTGGGCAACAATGTTCCTGATGCCACTGTGTTTGGCGGACTGCGCGATAAAGAATCCTTTGCGCGCGTATTGCCTTCTGCTGGTGTTGATGTGCGTTGGCCGTTCATTGCTTCACATGACTATGGGCAAAGTGTTTTCTCGCCAGTGTTTCAGTTCATTGCAGCAGGTGATGAAAAAGACCAGAACCGCATTGGCAATGAGGATGCGATTACCCTGAATTTTGATAATTCCAGCCTGTTTCTCGAAGACCGTTTTACCGGGCTTGACCGCTATGAAAGCGGGGTTCGCAGCAATCTTGGTTTTACCTACTCCTTCCTCGGCGGCAACGGTGGCCTCTTGAAAGTGAGTGGTGGTGAATCATTCCATATCGCTGGCAACAACAGTTTTGTGAGCGGCTCTGGCCTTGATGGCAGCAGTTCTGATCTGGTTGGTGCGTTGCTTTTTCAACCGTGGGACAATCTCAGCTTCTCCTATCAAGTCCGGGCCGAGGAAGATTTGTCTGCAATCAACCGCCAGGAGATCATGGGCAGCCTCACTTTTGACAGGTTCTCCGTCAATGCTGGCTATCTCGATATTGCCGCCGAACCAGCCTATGGCAGGCTTGTTGACGAGAGATGGGCTGAAGCGGATCTGCGCATAGGCTTGACGGATGGTTGGTATGCTTTTGGTGGCATGCGCTATGATTTGGAAAACAGTTACTTCCTGTCTCAAACGGCAGGGGTGGAATTTGATTGTGACTGCATGAATTTCAAGTTTGCCTATAGTGGGAAAAGAGCCGACAGCGGAACGGTTGACCATCGCGTGATGATGTCGATTGACCTTGCCACGCTCGGCGGAACCAAAGTTTCTGCAGGATTCTAACGTGTCAAAATTCCCGTCATTTCTCTTTTCATCCTTTCTGCTCGCCATGTTGCTTGTCGGCGCGGCGCAAGCTGGTGATCAAAAAGTGCTGGTCACCATCAACGACCTACCCTTGACCAGCTATGACATTGAACAACGCATCAATCTTTGGAAACTCCTGGGTGAAAACCACGGCAGTGGTGAAACGGCAAGGCGATTTGCCCTCAATGAATTGATTGACGATCTTGCTGAAATTGAAGAAGCCAAGAAGATTGGTGCACAAGCCACAGACAAGGAAATTGAAGGCCGTTTGGTCACGGTAGCCAAGGGACTGAAAACCGACAT
The DNA here is from genome assembly GCA_031418195.1 of Hyphomicrobiales bacterium. Taxonomy (GTDB): domain Bacteria; phylum Pseudomonadota; class Alphaproteobacteria; order Rhizobiales; family Aestuariivirgaceae; genus Aestuariivirga. Next base: position 100,788 of record JANOXA010000016.1, read on the forward strand.
GTCGGGGCTGCGCGGCAAGCTCAAGGCGCAGGGCGTTACAGTTTCTGCCATGAAGCAATATTTGGCAGGGCAAATTGCCTTCAGCCGGCTGGTGAATGGCAAGCAAAAAGAAAACTTCGCCATTTCCAAATCCGACGTTGATAAAAAGCTGGCGTCCTACAAGGCCGAGATTGACGGCAAGCTGCGCAAAATCTTGAACGACCCGCGCATGCAACCCATTACAGTTTATGAACTGCTGGAAATCAACTTTCCCATCGATGGCGGCGCTGATGGCATTACCAATGAATTGTTGCAATCGCGGGCCATTGAAGCCAACCAGTATCTGCAACGCTTCAAGGGATGCAAGTCGGCACGCTCAGCGGCTTCCGGCATTTTCAACGTGCAGGTTGGAAAGAAAATTGAAGCCGACGGCGCAAAACTGCCAAAACCGCTTCGTGCAGCATTGGGCAAAACCAAAGTAGGAACGGCTATTGGCCCCATGCGGGCAAGCAATGGTTTGCAAGTCCTGGCTTTTTGCGGTGTGCGGAAAATCGAGCCACGGGTTCCCACGGTAGCTTATCCAACCCGGGCCCAGGTTGAGGGTTCGTTGCAAAATGAGCGTTACGCTTCGATTCAGGCCAAGTACAAAGGCTTTTGGCGCAAGGGCCTTTTGATCGAGTATCGTGATCCGGCTTACGCCCCGTGACATCTGCAACTCTGAAACCACTGATATTGACTCCGGGTGAGCCGGGGGGGGTTGGTGTCGAAATTACACTCAAGGCCTGGCTTGCGTTGAAAGATCAGGCGCCGATGGCTTTCGCTTTGCTTGGCGATTCACAGCATGTTTCAAATGTTGCACGAGCGGCCAACTCGCCGGTGCCCGTCATTGAAATCGCATCGCTGGACCATGCGGCAGATGTGTTTGGTGAAGGCTTGCCAGTGCTTCATCACGCTTTGCCGACGCCAGTTTCTGCGGGATCGTTTTCGGCAGCAACGGCCCCATGGGTCATGGCAACGATCGAGAAAGCTGTTGAATTTTGCATTGAGGGTCATGCTTCTGCGATGGTCACCAATCCTATCCAAAAAGAAGCGCTTTATGCCGCTGGTTTTGCCTATCAGGGCCATACGGATTTTCTGGCGGCGTTAAGCAGACAACGGGGGCTACCTGCCTCGGATGTCATGATGTTGGTGGGTGGTGGATTGCGGACGGTGCCGCTCACTGTGCATATTGCATTGAAAGATGTGCCTGTGGCTCTCACGATGGACGCGATATTGGCTCAAGCCCGCATTGTGCATGCAGCGCTGAAAGAAAAATTTGGCATTGCAGCACCGCGTCTGGCGGTTACTGGCCTGAATCCTCATGCAGGTGAAAATGGCTCCATAGGGCGTGAAGAAATTGAAATCATTGTTCCAGCAATTCGCCAATTGCAAATGGAGGGTTTCAATATCAAAGGCCCCTTGCCTGCCGACACGGCTTTTTTTCCAGAGATGCGAAAAAGCTATGATGCCATCCTTTGCATGTACCATGACCAGGCCTTGATCCCTGTCAAGACACTTGACTTCCATGGTGGTGTCAATGTCACGTTGGGTCTCCCGTTCGTCCGCACATCGCCTGATCATGGCACAGCGCTTGATCTCGCAGGCACAGGCAAAGCCCAAAGTGAAAGTCTTGTGGCTGCGATTTCGCTGGCCCAGAAAATGTCCCACACGGCGCAAATCTTGCGATGAATGAACTTGGCAGTGATGATGGCCTGCCGCCCTTGCGCGAAGTGATCGAGCAACATCAGCTCGCCGCCAAAAAATCGCTGGGACAGAATTTTCTGTTCGATTTGAATTTGACGCGCCGGATTGCCCGGACGGCGGCACCATTGCGGGATGCAACGATTGTTGAAGTCGGGCCTGGACCCGGTGGCTTGACGCGCGCACTTTTGGCAGAAGGGGCCAAACATGTCATCGCCATCGAACGCGATCCGCGGGCCATGCCCGCCTTGCAACAAATTGCCGATCATTATCCCGGTCGATTGACGCTGATTGAAGGGGACGCGTTGCAAACCGATTGGCAAAAACTGGTTTCAGGGCCAGCGCGGATTGTTGCCAACCTGCCTTACAATGTTGGCACGCAATTGTTGATCGGCTGGTTGTCGCTTGAACCTTGGCCACCAATTTTTGACAGCTTTACCTTGATGTTTCAAAAAGAAGTGGCGTTGCGAATTGCGGCGCATCCTGACACTTCAGATTTTGGCAGGCTTTCAGTGCTGGCCCAATGGCGTTGTGAGGCGCGGCGGCTTTTTGATGTCAATCGCAGCGCTTTCACGCCACCGCCAAAAATCACATCCAGCATTGTGCAACTTGTGCCGCGTCGTAAAATTGAAATTCCCTGTCCGGTAAATGCCTTGGAAAAAATAACAGCGGCAGGATTTGGCCAACGCCGCAAGATGCTGCGATCCAGTCTCAAGTCGGTTTTTGGCAATCCGGAACATGTGTTGATCGAACTTGGCATTGATCCCACCAAGCGGGCAGAGCAATTGCAGGTCTCGGATTTTGCCCGGCTGGCGAAGAGGCTGGAGGGGTATAGGCTTTGCTGAAAATTTTTTGCCGAGGCGACCCATCGAGGCTCGCAAGGGCCACAAAACAGTTCTCGCCATTTTCCTAAAGTTCTTTCGTCAGCTCACGGACGAATTGGGCGAGTCCGAGTTGGCGGCGGCGGCGCAGGCGTTCGGCTGTCAGAATGGCCGTGACCTGTTGATGGGCCACTTCGATCTGGTCGTTGACGATAACATAATCATACTCGGGCCAATGGCTGATTTCATGGGCGGCTTCGGCCATGCGTTTGGCGATGACGGTGCTTGAATCCTGGGCGCGGCCAATCAAGCGTTCGCGCAACGTGTCGGGCGTAGGTGGCAAAATGAACAGGCGAACCAAATCTTCTTTCATGGCCTGCGCCAATTGCTGTGTGCCTTGCCAATCTATATCAAACAGAACGTCGCGCCCCGCTTGAAGTGCATCTTCCACCGGCTTTTTTGGTGTGCCATAGGAATTGCCGAAAACCATAGCCCACTCCAACAGTTCTCCAGCCTCTACCATGTCTTCAAACCTCTCAGGCGAAATGAAAAAATAATCCTTGCCTTCCACTTCAGTCGGCCTTGGTTTTCGCGTGGTGACCGACACCGACATAGTGATGTTTTTGTCTGCGGCCAAAAGTTTTCGCGACAAGGTGGTTTTGCCCGCTCCCGACGGCGAGGACATGACAAACAACAATCCGCGACGGGGAATGGGGGAATGGAGTTTCGGGTTGATGGCGGTCATTGCGGGTTAGCTCTGCGATTCGCTGCAAGTTACTCGATATTTTGCACTTGTTCACGCAGTTGATCGATGACGGTTTTGAGATCGAGGCCAACGCTGGTCAGGGTCTTGTCGGTGGCCTTGGAACAAAGTGTATTGGCTTCACGGTTGAATTCCTGGGTAAGGAAATCGAACTTCCGCCCGACGGGCTCTTGGCTATGCAACAAGGTGTTGGCGGCTTCCAGATGGGATTGCAGGCGATCCAGCTCTTCCTGTATATCGGCGCGGGTTGCCAGCAGCAAGGCTTCCTGGTGCAGGCGTTGTACGTCGAAACTTTGGGTTTGTTCAAGTAGGCGGGCAATTTGCTCTGCCAAGCGCTGGCGAATGGCTTCTGGTTGTCGGGCGGGACAGTCGCGGGCTGCCAAGGTGAGCAACATTATTCGCTCAAGTTGTGACTGCAATACTGCCGCCAACCGCTTTCCTTCACCCAGTCGTGAGGCCACCAGTTCGCCAACCGCAATTTCAAAACTGGCAAGGATGACAGCATCACGCTGCTTCAAGTCATCTTCGGAGATTGATTCTTCTGCAACTTCCAACACACCCCTGAGGCCCAGCAGATTTTCAGCTTGAATGGGTGCTGACCCCAAACGATTACGAAGTTTTTCAGCGAGCACGACCAATTGATCAAGCAGCTTTGCATTGACCCGGATGCTTTCGCCGGTTTGTGGAGTTTGCAAGGCAAGGTTGATCTGGAGGTTTCCCCGCTTCATGGCCTGTTGCAACAAGCCACGGGCGGGGGTTTCCAGATTGTCAAAACCCGACGGCAAGCGGAAGCGCATATCAAGCGCCTTGCCGTTGACGGATTTCAATTCCCATTGCCACGATACATCACGCCAGTGGCCGCTGACCCGGGCAAAACCAGTCATGCTGGAAAGTGCAATTTCGCGTTTTGTCATGATCAAGATAATTCAGAACCCGTGGCCACTACTTTTTTTTCTTTTTTTGCAGCGGAATGGGAACAAGTTTCTCGCCTACTTTGACCACGGTGCCGGGTGCCGGTGTTTTGGCTTTTGCAGCGGTTTTCTCAACAGTCTTGTCCTTGGGTTTTTCTGGCGCATCGGCTGGTACTTCAACTTTTGCAACGGGCTCCGGTTTCAATTTCTTGGCGACAGGCAAGGGCGGTGGCTCGGCGGCGACTGGTTTGGTTTCACCCGTCGGTTGTGAGTCATCGCCCTCGACGGGCGTTGGCACAGTCTGGGTTTTCTCGGCAGTGGCGGCAGCTTCATCAATGGCGGGATCGGCAGCCGCATCTGGTGCCGCTAAAGCTTCCTCCGGTTCACTCAGCTCAGCGCCTGCGGGCAACGCGGGCTGGACAACTTGTTGCACCACTTCCTGGGCAATTTCAGGCGACAGCTTGCCGGGCTCGCTGGTGGTTACTGCTGTATCGACATCACCACTCTGCTCTCCCGGCAAAAGCAAGCCGTTTTTCTGGAACTCACGCCATTTTTTCACATTGGCATTATGGCCTTCAAGTGTGGCAGCAAAGGCATGCCCACCTGTGCCATCGGCCACGAAAAAAATATCGTCGGTGTGTGTGGGAGCTATCACTGCTTCCATGGCTGCCCGACCAGGATTGGCAATGGGAGAGGGTGGCAATCCAGCAATCTGGTATGTGTTGAAGGGTGTTACGCCATCAATGTCAGCGCGGGTCAAGGGACGGTCAAGTTTACCAACTCCGCCAACCAATCCGTAGATGATGGTGGGATCAGATTGCAAGCGCATGCCTTTTTTCAAACGATTCAGGAATACCGCTGCAACACGCGGGCGTTCTTCCGGTTTCGCGGTTTCTTTTTCCACGATGGAGGCCAAGATGACCATTTCCTCCTTGGATTTCAGCACCGTATCAGGCGCGCGTTTGGCCCAGAGATCTTCAGCAAGGTGATTTTGCGCCGCTTGCATTTCCGCCAACAATTCCATGCGGGACTTTCCGCGCCGGAAAACAAACGTGTCAGCTAGTATGGTTCCCTCAGCCGCCGCTATTTCAGTCACCGGCTCGCCTGAAAGTATGTCGTTGCTGTTGAGCCGCGCCAACGCCATGTTGACTGTCCAACCTTCTGGTACTGTCACTTTGTATGTAATGACTTTGCTTGCCGACAGCATTTGCAGCACTTGAGCCATGGTGGCATTGGCCGGGAATTGGTATTCGCCAGACTTCAAAGTTGTGCCACGCAATCCATTGAGCATGGAGGCGGCATTCATCACACTGACGTCAGAGACAACGCCCTCGGCATACAGCCGCTTGGCAATTTCGCTGCGCGTTGCACCTTTGGGCAGTTCCAGTATTTTTTGCTGTTGCAAGGGGCCTGCGGCGGTGAAAACACTCCAGCCCCAACCTGCCAGTACCAGAAGACCAGCGGCAGTGAGAAGGAGCAGCCCCAACAATGAGCCAAGCACGCGCATGAGTGCTGCTTTGCGCTGTTTCGGCACAACGGCATCGGGAACGCGCTGTATCTGGTTTTCCATGGTCATAGCCGGAACCCTCCTGCCCGGCCCCCGACCTTACGCCGTGACGCGACGGAAAATCAACGAGGCATTGGTGCCACCAAAACCAAAGGAATTGGACAGAACTGTATCGATCGGTTTCTTCTTTGCCACCTTCGGCACCAGATCCAAGGCAGTTTCGACCGACGGATTGTCGAGGTTGAGAGTTGGCGGGCAGATGTTGTCCCGCATGGCCAGCAACGAGAATACCGCTTCAACTGCACCCGCAGCCCCTAACAGGTGGCCAACGGCTGACTTGGTTGACGACATTGCCATGTTGGCGGCGGCATTCCCTGTCAACCGCTCAATGGCGCGAAGTTCAATCTCATCGCCCAGCGGTGTTGAAGTGCCGTGGGCGTTCACGTAGTCGATTTCACCTGCTGAAATGCCTGCGCGCTTCAATGCCGCCTGCATGCAGCGGAAAGCGCCGTCGCCGTCAGACGACGGTGCAGTGATGTGATAGGCATCGCCCGACATGCCATAACCGATGATTTCGCCGTAAATTTTGGCACCACGGGCTTTGGCGTGTTCAAGTTCTTCCAACACGACAATGCCAGCCCCTTCACCCATCACAAAACCGTCGCGGTCTTTGTCGTAAGGACGAGAGGCTTTTTCGGGTGTGTCGTTAAAGGCCGACGACAACGCTTTGCAAGCAATGAAACCTGCAATACCGATGCGGCAGATTGCTGATTCGGCACCACCGGCGACCATCACATCCGCATCGCCAACGGCGATGATGCGGGCGGCATCACCAATCGCGTGCGTGCCTGTTGCGCAAGCTGTGACGACAGAATGGTTGGGGCCTTTGAGGCCAAAATTTATCGAAATCAAACCAGAGGCGAGATTGATCAAGGAGCCGGGAATGAAGAAAGGCGACACGCGGCGTGGGCCCTTTTCATTGATCAACAGTGTTGTGTCCTGGATGCCGGTCAACCCGCCAATGCCCGAACCAACCAACACGCCAGACCGATACTTCTCGTCCTCGGTTTTGGCTTCATAGCCCGAGTCGGCCATGGCTTGCTTGGCCGCGATCAACGCGAACTGAATAAAGTCGTCGTAACGGCGTTGGTCTTTTGAATCGATCCAGTCGTCGCGCTTCAAAGTGCCGTTGCTGCCGTCGCCTTCTTTGACTTCAAAGGCGATGCGCGTCGAAAGGTCTGAAGCATCAAAGCGGGTGATGGGCCCGGCACCGGATTCGCCTGCGATCATGCGGCTCCAGGTGGCTTCCACACCTGTGCCGAGTGGCGATACTATACCCATTCCAGTGACAACGACACGACGCATGTGCGGGCCTCATTTCAAAAACCAGTTTGACTTGCAACTCAATACAGAAACGCGGGGGCGCAGGATGTTTTCAATCCTGCGGCTCCCCGCGCAATTTAATCGGCACGCTCGTCCAAAACGGGCGTAGCCTTGACTCAGGCTTGTGCCTTTTCAATGAACTTCACGGCATCGCCAACCGTTTGGATGGTTTCTGCAGCATCATCTGGAATTTCGATGCCGAATTCTTCTTCGAAAGCCATTACCAGTTCAACGGTGTCAAGGCTGTCTGCGCCCAAATCATCGATGAAGCTTGCTTCGGTCTTCACCTTGTCGCCGTCAACACTCAAATGTTCAACAACGATTTTCTTAACGCGGTCAGCGATATCGCTCATGTGTTTGTCCTTAAAAACTTTTCTGTACGCCCTGCTAGGTCGTCACGGACATTTGAGCCGCTGACCCCCTCAAGCCGGAGTTTCCTAGCACAAAACACCAACAGGTCAAAAGGGGAGATGTTAAGTGCAGAATAAGTCGTGGATTTGTGTGGTTGGTTTGCAGAACTTTGCGAGTTGTATTTACATGAATGTTAGATTCGTATATACAAGATATCAGGAGAACAGCGATGGCACTCAGCATTCGAAATCC
>JANOXA010000017.1:0-5832 GCA_031418195.1 Hyphomicrobiales bacterium
TCCAGAGCAGTGGTGCCACAATAGGTTCCTGTTTTCAATTTATACACAAAACCGGACTGCAATATCTGTATCAATTTGTTTTTCATCTCTTGAGTAGCCGCCATCATTGAGCGATCATGGCATATGCAATGGAATAACAATTACAAACTAGTTGGCTGAGGAGTTACATGGGAAAGTTCGCCAATTTTATGAATTATTCGCTTTTGCTGGTGTGGTCCTTTGTATGCATATTTCCTGTTTACTGGTTGGTAGTCGCGTCCTTCAAATCGCCAAACGACCAGTTTGATGGTCCCTCCTATGTGCCATTCGTTGATTTTCAGCCCACTCTTGAAGCTTGGAATTTCATTCTTGCTGATGCTCATGAAAACCTACTGTGGCCTTTCCTCAATTCACTGATCACATCTCTGGCTGCTACGTTCATCGCTGTGCTGCTGGCAGGATTTGCTGTTTATGGGGTGACGCGATTTCCCACCCGCGAGAGTAAATTTTCGGTCGATGGTGACCACCTGTTGTTCTGGATGATGGTGACCCGTGTGTTGCCGCCTGTCGTGTTGGTTCTCCCACTGTATTTTATGGCTCAGAAGTCAGGCACGCTTGACACAGTTTTTCCTTTGATATTCGCCTACGCGGCTACCAATCTTCCCGTGGCCATTTGGCTACTCAGACCCGTTTTGGGTGGCAAGGCAACCGAGATGGAAGAATCTGTATTACTTGAAGGGGCAAGCCACATGCGGGTGTTTTTTGAGTTTGTCTTGCCTGTCTCAGCGATGGGATTTGCAGCGGTTGCACTGATTGTGTTTGTCTTATGCTGGAACGAATATCTCTTCGCGGCATTTTTGACAACGAACAATGCCATGACATTATCGCCTTGGGCGATCGGTCAGCTGTCGATGAAAGAAGCACAAGTTGGAGGCGAGGCTGAAGAATGGGCGCATATGTCGGCAGCAACTGTTTTTATGATACTGCCAGTGCTTTCTGCCGCCATTTTTGTCCAACGGTTCTTGAGCAAATTGTCATTCTGGCGGAGCAACTGATCAGAATTACTGTCACAGCATCAGTTTGACCGTATTGGTAAGAGCAATGTCACCAGAAAGCAAACCGCGAGCATGATGGCAGAGCCGCCGAGGCAGGCGTTGAGGCCACCCCATTGATAGAGCAGGCCGGAGAGCAGGGTTCCACCAAAGCGGCCAGCGGCGTTGGCGGCATAGTAGAAGCCTACATCTTCTGCCGCCTTTTCCGACCCGGCATAGGCAAGGATGAGATAAGAGTGGATGGATGAGTTGACCGCGAAGGCCGCACCAAAGATGCAGAGTCCGCCGACGAGGACAATGTCCGGGCTGACTGGCAGGTTGGAAGCAAGTGCTGCGATGATCAGGGCAGGTGTGGCCGCGAGAAGGGCTGACCACAATCGTGCAGCAGGGACTTCAGCTGACAAGCCATCGGCACTTCGTTTTACAATTGCGGGGGCTGCCGCCTGTATGAGGCCATAGAAAATGGTCCACAAAGCCATGAAGCCGCCAACCATGGTGAAGGTCCAGCCATTGGCATAGAGAAACACCGGCACGCCAACCACGAACCACACATCGCGTGCGCCGAACAAGGCGATGCGGGCGGCGGCGAGCAAGTTCACACCTCTTGATTTGCCGAAGAGTTCTTTGGCTGAGGAACTGGCCTTGGCTTTGCCCATGGCGCGGGGCAGCGACAGGAACACGCCCGCCAACACCAGCAGCAAGAGTGCGGCCATAAACCAGAGCGAATAGCGGAAACCAAGGGTTTGCAGCATCAGACCACCGAGAAAGAAGCCTAACCCCTTCATGGCGTTTTTCGATCCCGTGAACCAAGCGACCCAGCGGAACAGGCGACCTTCAGCGTCTTCAGCATGGGCTGCCTTCTCCGCCACCTTGATAGCAGATTTGGAGGCTGTCTTGGTCAAGTCCTTGGCAATGCCGCAAATGCCTTGGGCCGCCACGACCCAAGCGACGGACATGAATACCGTCCATTCCGGCGAAAGGGCTGAGAGTATGAGAAAGCCCGCGATCTGCGCCGTCAGCCCCACCATCAACATGCGGGTGATGCCAAAGCGCGTGGCAAGCCACCCTCCAACAAAGTTCGCCGCAATGCCTGCCGCTTCATAGAGCAAGAACAGGAATGACAGCGTGAAAGGTGAATAGCCAAGCTTAAAGAAGTGAAACAGCACCAACATGCGCAGCGCGCCATCGGTGAGGGTAAAGCCCCAATAAGCCGCCGTGACGATGGCATAGTTGCGGGTTCCGGCCGTCATCAAATGCCAACTTCCTGCATATGGCAGGCAAGATCAACCATGCGGCAGGCATAACCCATCTCATTGTCGTACCAAGCATAAACCTTGAGCATGGTGCCATCGGTTACCAGCGTGGAAAGTGCATCGATGATGGATGAGCGGGTGTCGCGGGCATAGTCGGCTGAAACGAGAGGCAAGGGTTCATAGCCCAGAATCCCTGCCAGCGGACCTTCCGCCGCTTGCTTGAACAACGCGTTCACTTCTTCCGCAGTCGTCTCGCGCTTGAGTTCAAAGACACAGTCTGTCAGCGATGCATTCAGCACAGGTGCTCTGACCGCATGGCCGTTCAGCTTGCCCTTGAGTTCAGGGTAAATCAGGGCAATGGCGGTGGCGCTGCCTGTTGTCGTCGGCTGCAGCGACAGCATGGCTGAGCGGGCGCGGCGCAGGTCCTTATTTGGTGCATCGACAACCACATTGGTGTTAGTCGGGTCATGAATGGTGGTGATCTGGCCATGGCGGATACCGATGTTCTCGTGCACCACCTTCACCACTGGTGCCAAGCAATTCGTGGTGCAGGAGGCTCCAGTCACAATCGGGTGTTTTGCCGGATCGTAGAGATGGTGGTTGATGCCAACGACGATGTTGAGCACATCAGCTTCTTTTACCGGTGCGGCAACAATCACGCGCTTGGCGCCCCGCTTCAAATGACCATCGAGCGTCGCGTGGTTGATGAACTTGCCCGTGCATTCCAGAACGACGTCCACGCCTAGGTCACCCCATAGAATGTTGGCGGCGGTGGGGTGAGACGAGAAGCCAATCTGCTTGCTATCAACTGAGATCGCGGTTTCGCTTTCAGCCTTGATGTCAGCCCGCCAGCGGCCTTGCACGGTGTCGAATTGCAGGAGATGCGCTGTCGCCGCTGCCCCGCCCTTCAACTCGTTCACATGCACAATGTCCAAACGATTGTTGCGGCGCGGGTCATCCACCCCACGTTCCGCAGCACCAAACCCTGCGCGAAAAGCCAGTCGTCCAATACGGCCCATGCCGTTGATGCCGATACGCATGTTCAAACTCTCTCGTGGTTGGTTGAATTCATTTTGGAGGTTTGGGCACAGCAAGAACTGAGGTCAGCGATCAAGGGTGTGCAAAGTTCTGGCTGTCCATTGCAGCAGTCGCGCAACAGGAACAGCACCAAAGTGCGGATGGTTTTGAGTTCGACACGGTAGATCATGCTGCGGCTGTGCCGCTCCACTGTGACAAGCCCCGCACGCGTGAGAATGCTGAGATGGGTGGACATGGTGTTGTGCGGCACATCCAATCGCCGGGCGATTTCGCCAACAGGCAATCCATCGGGTTCCTGTTTCACGAGCAGGCGAAAAACTTCAAGCCGTGTAGGCTGGGCGAGGGCAGACAGGCAGTCGATGGCGATGTCGTTTTTCATATGTCGAGATTTATAGACATATTGTGTGACGATCAAGTGACAGCATCATTTGGTTTTGCGTCTTTAGCCGCATGCTGCCCGATGCCGGTGGCGTGTCGATCACACCAAAGCAGGGCAGAATTCATTTCCTGTAGTGCAACTGATATTTGTTTGTTAAGTCTAAGAAAATTGGTTCAATTCGAGTATTGGGACGGATGAAATTTGATCTGACACTGCTGGGCGATACGACATGGGGATGAATGAAGCTGATACACGCTATCATCTCATCGATCCTGTGCTTCGTTCAAAGGGTTACGTGAAGCAGGAACATGTGACACTGGAAACAGTGCTGACTCCGTCTCCTGTCGAACCAACTGGTCCCAAAGGACGCAGGCGCAAGAGCCCAGGCCGGACGGACTACCTGCTCTGTGTTCAAGTTGGCACCATGCCACGCGCCATGCCCATTGCCGTGCTCGAAGCGAAAAAAGAGAATGACGACCCGTTGAAGGGCATGCAGCAGGCCAAGGCCTATGCGGATTGTGATCGTTATGACGTGAAATACGTCTTCGCCACCAACGGCCACCGCTATGGCGAGTTTGATTGCTTCAGCAGCTTGCAAGACGGCCCCTTTCCCTTCCCAGACTTTCCGGCGCATCCGGACCTGACAGCGCGTTATGCCCGCGACAAGGGCATCAACCTCAATTCACCCGAAGCGGAAATCCTGTTTCAGGCCGATAGCCCCGCCTGGTCGGAAGGTCGCTATTATCAGGATGCCGCCATCCGCGCCGCCTTTGAGAAGATCATTCTGGACCGGAAATCTGGCGCAAACCCGCGCGTTTTGCTGACGCTGGCAACAGGTGCTGGCAAAACCATCATCGCCACCAACCTGCTGTGGCGCTTGTCGCAGGCCGGACAATTGCCAAAGCCTGCCCTGTTTCTGTGTGACCGCGATGAACTGCGCGTGCAGGCCTATAACAAGTTGAAGGCAGCTTTCGGCGAGAACGTCCGCATTGTACAGACCGAGCGAGGCGGCAATGCCGCACAGAATGCCCGCATCCACATCGCCACCTATCAGACATTGGGACTTGACGATGAAGAGGGCTTCGCCAGCTTCCTCAGCGACCACTATGGCGAGGATGCCTTCAGCGTCATCATTATTGACGAGTGCCACCGCTCCGCCTGGGGCCGCTGGTCAGAGGTGCTGCGGCGCAACCCCAATGCCATCCACATCGGCCTCACCGCCACACCACGCAAACTGGAAGAATCCAAACACGCCAGCCCGGAAGACCAGGAGATTACGGCCCACAATCACAAATACTTCGGTGAACCGGTTTACGAGTATACGCTGATTGAAGCCCAGGAAGATGGATACCTTGCCGCCTGCGAAATCGTGAAGCGCAAGCCCAGCATCGACAGTGTGGTGTTTACACGGGAAGACATCCTCAAGGCGGGCGTCAAGAACATCAAGACAGGCCAGCCCCTTACCGAAGGTGACCTCCCCAAGGCGCAATATACCGGCAAGGATTTTGACGACGAGTTGTTCATTGAACTGCGCACGCCAAAAATGTGCGAAGACCTGTTCAGCCTGCTCTGCCAAAACGGCGGCCCGGAGCAGAAGGCCATCATCTTCTGCACCCGTGAAATCCACGCCGACCGCGTGGCGCAAGCGATGAATAATCTCTATGTGCGCTGGTGCCGCGAAAAGGGCCAGCAGCCGAAGGATCACTATGCCTTCAAATGCATGGGCGGCGCAAATAACGGCGCTGACATGATCGAGCCCATGCGTGGTTCTGGTGAGCGTGCCTTCATCGCCTGCACGGTTGATCTTCTGGAAGCGGGTGTGGACATTGAGCGGCTGAATGCCGTGGTCTTCTTCCGCTATCTGCAATCCCCCATCAAGTTCTACCAGATGGTGGGGCGCGGCACCCGCATCCATGAGGAAACCCAGAAATACAAGTTCTGGCTTTATGACTATACCGGCGTCACCGATCTGTTCGGCACCGAGTTTATCACCAAGCCGTCCCGGCCCAGGGGCAGCGGCGGCGGTGGTGGCATTGATGATGGTGGGGACGGCGGCGGCGGTGACGGCCCGTCTGTGGCCGAAATCGGCGGACAGCGCGTGTCCATCACGCCGCAGGGTCGCTTCATTTTG
>JANOXA010000018.1:0-63951 GCA_031418195.1 Hyphomicrobiales bacterium
GCTTTGCGGGCGTTGTCGCGGTCGTTGCCAGCCATCAGGTTGGGAATGACGCGAAGCCCAGCCTGTTCAGCCATGGCCACCACACCTTCGACAAGGGTTTTGTCGGAGGCATAGTCGGTGTTGCCGAGCAGCGTGATTTCAACGTTCTTGCCACCTTCAAAGTTGACCAAACCGTCACCATCGGTGTCTTTCAAACCCGCCAAAGCCAATTCAGCTTTTGCGGCTTCAATGTCGAAACCAAAATACGCGGTTGAGGCTTTGTCGAAGTAGCTGGAGTCCGCATAGATACCACCTGGATAAATGGCGGTGAATGGACCTTTCACGAGGGATTCACCCAAACGTTGACGGTCCAACATCGATGTCACAGCCTTGCGGAAGTGAACATCGCGGTTGAGTTTGCGCACAGCTTTGGCGCGTTCATCAGGATCGCCCCAGGCATTGTCGCTGAGGTTGAAGTGAAGCACGTAACCAACAGTGCGCTGGCCAAACTCCAAACGGGCTGGTGATGCAGGATCAGCAGCTTTCTTGAGGGCTTCCACATAGTTTTCAGCTTGCTCAAGGTTGGAGAAGTCGCCGGTGCCTGCAACAGCTTGCACGTCGCGATCACCCCAGGTGGAGAGACGGTAATGCATTTCGTTGAGGTAGGGCAATTGTTGGCCGGTCTCGTCGACTTTCCAGTAGTAGGGATTGCGGCGCATCACCACGATGTCATCAGGGCGATGTTCGACAACCACCCAGGCACCCAAGGTTGGCATGCCCATGTAGGACGGACCAAAGGCATTCTTGTATTGCTCGTAGGTGTTCTTCGAGTTCTTCGGATGCTGTGGCGCCAGGATATGCGATGGACCAGGGCAGAATGTCGGATTAGCCATCGAATACAAAACTTGCGTCGGGAAGGCCGAGGTGAAGGTCCACTTGATGGTATAGGCGTCAACTTTTTCAAGTTTGGTGCCAGCGCCAAAGGTTTCCTGGGTTTCGCCGCCGAGGGGGTTCACTTCGGGGTCGAGGACGTTCATTTCCCAATGATACATGATGTCGTCGGCATCAAAGGCATCGCCGTCAGACCACTTGGCACCTTCGATCAACTTCATCGTCAGCGACATGCCGTCTGCGGACCATTCCCATGATTTGGCAACGTTTGGCAGCGGGGCCAGTTCTTCGGCCTTCACCTGGAACAAGGGTCCGGTGCGGGTCAGGCATTCCTGCAAACCGATATCTATGCCACCCCAGCCTTGGGACTGTCCGGCCCAATAGTTCCAGCCCTCAGGACGACCGCCGATGACATGGCGCATCACATCGCCGTAGACGCCAATACCGTCTTTCATGTTGCCGGTTTTGTAAACCAGCGGTTCCTTCGGCAGGCGGTCTTTGACGGCGGGCAATTTGCCAGCATCAACCAATGCCTTGACGAAGTCCGGCTCGCTGTAGGAGGGCAATGCCTTGTATTCCTGAATATCGCCGATGCCGACAAAGGTGACTTTGCCTTGGGCATCGAAACCGGGGGCATCCGGCACAGCCGTCATCATGGCATCAGACCATACAGCAGAGGTGGTGAACCCAAGCGCCAACAAGCTGGCTGCCAACAGGTTAGTCTTTTTCATTAAATTTCCTCCCAAATATTATTCGTTCAGCGTATTGATTGCGCGACCACCAGCCAAAAATATCGCGTGCGGAGCGGTGTTCAGGATTCACCATTCGCGGGCTTGCGGCAATAGTGAAACGCTTCTAAGAATTCCGGTTTCTTAAGATCAACGTGATTGTAATACCAACACCCAGATGAAATGACTCTCCTATTCGAACATGCCTCCTCTGAAATCCCTTCCCCACAAGGACAAGGGAGAAGAAAGGTCAAGTCCCAGGAAGGTTAGTATTGGTCCATGGCCCAGACAAACAGGCGATTTGCTGTCACTACAAGCGCCAGCATTCACAATGAAGCGCCAGAAAAACCGCTGCTGACCAGGCCGCGATCAAAGGTCTTTGGCCGCTTTGGCATGCGCATTTTCAAACCGGTAACGATGGCTCAGACCCACACCCATGGGCATGTGGAAATCAATCACGCCCGCAACGCCAAACTGCACTATGTGGTTGACGGTGACAAGATCGTCATCGAGTCAAATACCACTGTGGTGTTTTGGGCGAACGTGCCGCATCAACTGGTTTCAATTGAACTGGTTTCAGACCTGACACCTGAACTTTGCAACATCTATCTGCCGCTCGATGTTTTTCTGTTTCTGCCGCACGTGCAGCATTTGCAGTTGCAAATTCTGGCCGGGGCGATGGTGGTTCTGCCCGGTTCGGGGTTTGAATGGCAGAAAATGTCCAGCTGGTATGGCGAATACCGTTCGCATGACAGTGACTGGATCGATATCGTCATTTCCGAAATCAACATGCTGTTCCGGCGGGCCACGCTGGCACCCATCGAATACCTGCGCAATCCATGGCAGGAAGGTGACAGCCCGGCTCGCCGAAATGGCAAACAGGTGCAGCATGTGGTGGCCATGCTGCGGTTCATTCTGGAAAACATCGATGCGCCGCTGGCCAATGCGGATTTCAGCAAGATCACCGGCTTGCATGCCAACTATGCCTTGCAGCTGTTTTCACGCACCATGCAGGTTTCGCCGAAACAATTTATCATTCGCATGCGGTTGCTCAGGGCGCGAAGCCTCGTGCTGGATACCAAGCAACCCATTTCCACCATTGCGCTGGACTGCGGCTTTGCTTCAAGCAACCAATTTTATGAACATTTCACAAAAACCTACGGAACAACCCCCAACAAATTGCGGGCGGCGAATTGAGTTACCCTACCAGTTCCGGTGGCGGAGCTTTGGCTCCGGTCATGAAGGCCACGGCGTCGGACATGGTGAAGTCCTTGGGGTTGATGGTGCAGAGACGTCTACCCAAACGATGGATGTGGATGCGATCCGCCACTTCAAACACATGGGGCATGTTGTGGGAAATCAGCACGATGGGTAGGCCACGCTTTTTCACATCCAGAATCAATTCCAGAACGCGGCGCGATTCCTTGACGCCGAGTGCTGCTGTAGGCTCATCCAGAATGACGATCTTTGAACCGAAAGCTGCAGCACGGGCCACTGCCACACCCTGGCGCTGACCGCCCGACAAGGTTTCAACGGGTTGCGAAATATTTTGTATGGTCATCAGGCCGAGTTCAGACAATTTATCGCGGGCGAATTTTTCCATGGCCTTGCGGTCAAGCAACTTGAACCATTTACCCAGTATGCCGGGATCGCGGATTTCGCGGCCCATGAACATGTTGTCGGAAATCGAGAGGGCTGGTGACAGTGCCAGGTTCTGGTACACTGTTTCAATGCCAGCTTTACGGGCATCGAGTGGTGATTTGAAGTGCAGCACTTCACCTTTCATCCTGATTTCGCCTTCGTCGGGCAACACGGCGCCGCAGATGGCCTTGATCAAGGTGGACTTGCCAGCACCGTTGTCACCGATCACCGCCAGGATTTCATTGGGATAGAGATCGAAATTGGCATGATCAAGTGCGGTGACGCGGCCATAGCGTTTTACCAGATTGCGCGTGGTAAGCAGAGGTGCTGCTTGTGCAACTGCTGCAACAGGGGCCATGGCGACGACCATGGTTTCACGGATTGCCGGTTTTTTCACGGCTTTCGCTGCAACTTTTTTCACAGCTTTTTTTACAACTTTCTTTGCCATGATTATGCCGATGCCTTTCTGATCCACTGGTCAATTGCGACGGCGGCGATGATGAGAATGCCGACTGTGAAATCCTGCCACAACACGTCAACACCAGACAGGGACAAACCGTTTCGGAAAACACCCACGATAAGTGCACCTAGGACTGATCCGACAATGGAGCCGCGCCCGCCGAATAGTGATGTGCCGCCAATCACCACGGCGGTGATGCTGTCAAGGTTTGCGGTTTCGCCTGCGAGCGGGGTCACCGTGCCACCGACGCGCCCGATCAATGTGAGTGCCCCAAAGGCTGCGATGACGCCTGCAACTGTATAAACCGAGCGCAGCATTTTGTCGGTTTGAACACCTGCCAGCAGGGCCGATTCGGTGTTGTCACCCACGGCATAGACGTGGCGGCCCCAGGCCGTGCGATTCAAGAAGTACCATACCACGACGGCCAAGAGGATAAAGCAGACGCCGCCAACCTTGAGGGTGGCTCCATTCCATATGCTCTCTTTGTTGATGACCTTGATGACGTCCCAGCCGAGTACAATCAGATTTGGGGCAATGGCTTCTGTATCAACGGCGCGGATCGATTCTGATTTGGAGTACCAAATCTTGAGAGCCGAAAAAATGTAAAGTGTTCCCAAAGTGACAATGAAAGGCGGTAGTCGCAGCTTGGTGACGAAAATACCGTTGAGATAACCCATGGCAGCGCCAGCAAAGCCTCCAATCAACACTGCAATGGGAACCGGAACGCCGGTATGTACGGCAAGTTTTCCCATCACAATCGATGACAGCACCATGATGGCGCCGATCGACAGATCAATACCAGCGGTGAGGATGACAATGGTTTGGGCAATGGCGATGATGCCAATCACTGTCACCTGCTGGAAGACAATCGAAAGATTGTTGGCGGTGAAGAAGCGACCGCCTGAAGTGAAACCAAAGATGAAAATCGAGAACAGCAGCACGAACACCGGGATAGCGGTGTTATTGGCTTGCAGGAAGCTCCGCACCTTGTCCATCGGGGTGTCGGCGCGGGTTTCAAATTCGGCGACCTTTGTGTCGGCCTTGTTCAATGTGGCTTCAAAGTCTGAAATGACTTTTGTGGCTGATCCCTGCTCGCTCATTGCCCGTCCCTTTGCCCTTATTTGCGTGGCGGTATTTTCCGCCTTGCCGTATTATAAAGGGCGACCTTAACAGCCGCCCTTTACATTTCAATACAGAAATTTCAGCTAAGTATCAGCCCCAGCAGATTTTCATGCCTTCAGCCGAGGTGATCGAAGGTACGCCTTCAGCTGGCTTGTCGGTGATGAGCTGAACGCCGGTGTTGAAGTAGTTCAGGCCTTCCGAATTGGCTGGCTTGGTGCCGTCTTTTGCGAAAGCAGCAACGGCTTCCACGCCCTTCGATGCCATCAACAAGGGGAACTGCATGGAGGTTGCACCGATGATGCCATCGGTCACAGACTTCACGCCGGGGCAGCCACCATCAACTGAAACGATGAGGGCTTGCTTTTCCTTGCCGGCGGCCTTCATGCCCTGGTAGGCACCTTCAGCAGCTGGTTCGTTGATCGTGTAGATGACGTTCATGTCGGGGTTCTTGGCCAACAGGTTTTCTGCAGACTTCAAACCACCTTCAGGGTTTGCACCCGAAGATTCGTGGCCGATGACGCGGGCATCGGATTCCGAACCCATGACTTTCAAATCAGGAACAGCAATGCCGAAGCCGGTGAGAAAGCCGGTGTCACGGGCAACGTCAACCGAGATGTTGTCCTTGTTGATGTCGAGCATGCCGATCTTGGCATTCTTGACGCCTTCTGCGCCCAGCGTTGCAGCAGCCCATTTGCCGATAAGAAGTCCAGCTTCAAAGTTGTCGGTGGCAAAGGTTGTGTCAGCAGCTTCAGCATCGCCAATTGGCGTATCGAGAGCGATAACCAGCAGGCCAGCAGCGCGAGCGGCTTTGAGGGCAGGGATAACAGAGTCGTTCGAGGCGGTGATCAGAATGCCCTTGTGGCCAGCGGCAACACAGTTTTCGATGGCTTCGATCTGTGGTCCGGCATCGCCGTCCACTTTACCAGCCGAAGCTGCAAACTCGATGCCGAGTTCTTTAGCTTTGGCTTCAGCGCCTTCCTTCATCTTGACGAAGAACGGATTGGTGTTGTTCTTGGTGATCAGGCAAGCGCCGCCAGCAGCGTTGGCTGCGGATGCGAGTGCAATCATGCCTGCGCCAACGAGCGCGATTGTCAAAATTTTCTTCACGTGTAGTCCTCCCATGGATTCCCGCTGACCATCAGCGGAACAAACGTTACTCTATTTCAGGCACAGGACCTGCCACCCCCTAAAGTCTAAAATCGACAAATCCTGTGCTGCCTGATCATGGAACAAGACTGCGCCTTGAGTCAATAAATAAATCGGATTGATTTATTTATTGACAGGTCAAAAATGCCCGTACAGGCTTACCTTCATGGCTTCAGGCTTCACCACTGCAAAAATTTTAGGCAACTCGCAGCAATCGGCGCTGCCAGAAAAGAGTATTGCCCAACGCGGCACATCCCAGAGTGGTGTTCGGATTTACAACGAACGTCTGGTTTTATCGCTGATACGGGCTCACGGCAACTTGCCAAAGGCCGAGATTGCCCGGTTGACGGGGCTTTCGGCGCAAACCGTATCGGTGATCGTGCGTTTGCTGGAAGCTGACAATCTGGTGGTCAAGGGTAAATCCATCAAAGGCAAGATTGGCCAACCCTTGCAACCCTATTCGCTGAACCCGGACGGGGCTTTCTCTATCGGGATCAAGGTGGGGCGGCGTTCCTGCGATTTGATGCTGATCGACCTTGAGGGAAAAATACGCAAAGCAGTTCACATGCCCTACCATTTTCCAACACCGGAAAATTTTCTGCGCTTTGCCAGCAAAGCTCTGGAAGAAATAAGGGATGCACTTGGTCCCTTGTTCTTGCGGCGGGTCTCAGGACTTGGCATTGCCTCACCCTTCGAGCTTTGGAAGTGGGAAGAAGAAATTGGTGCCCCCCATGACGCCATGGAGGCGTGGAAGGATTTCAATCTTCCAGCAGAAGTGGCGGCCTTGTGTGACTGGCCAGTTTTGACCTGCAATGACGCAACGGCGGCCTGTGCGGCTGAATTGTTTTTTGGCCGGGGCCGCAATCACCGGGATTTCGCCTATATTTATGTCGGTTATTTCATTGGCGGCGGACTGGTGACCAATGGTTATCTCCAGCAGGGACCAACGGGCAATGCCGGGGCCTTTGGCTCCATACCGGTGCCCAGGGCCTCTGGCGGCAGTGAACAATTGATCCGTTCTGCGTCGCTTTACCTGCTGGAAAAAGACATGCGGTCAGAGGGATTGCAACCTGATATCATGTGGCAGTCTGCTGATGATTGGCAGGCCACGGAACCGTGCCTCACCCGCTGGATCAATGGTGCGGCACGGGGGATCGCACTGGCAGCGGCCAGCATTGCCAGCGTTCTGGATTGTCCGCAGATATTTGTTGATGGCGCCATGCCGGGCGATGTGCGGGAGCGGCTGGTTGCAGCCGTCAAACAATCCCTCAAACGCATCAACCTCGATGGCATTTCAAGCTTTGAGATTGAGGCTGGTTCGATTGGCGTGGATGCCCGCGCCATGGGGGCGGCCAGTTTGCCGCTGTTTGCCAATTACATGATTGACCGTGATGTTTTGTTCAAGGAGACCACCTGATGCTGAAGGGCATTAATCCACTGCTCGGGCCTGAGCTTTTGAAAATCCTGCGGGCCATGGGCCATGGAGATGAAATCGCTGTGGTGGACGGAAATTATCCTGCCGATACGGATGCGAAACGGCTGGTGCGCATGGATGGCCATGGAGTGCCAGAAATACTCGATGCCATTCTTTCGGTCATGCCATTGGATGAAATGGTGCCTGAGGCCTGCTGGCGTCCGGCCGCCTATCTCGACAAATCCCGTCGGGAACCGATATTTGACGCGTTTGAGAGCATCGTTGCGAAGCATGAACCGAAGCAGAAAGTTCATGTTTTGGTGGGCGCGGATTTTTACAACAAGGTGAAAGGTGCCTATGCATTGATCGCCACGACTGAGGCGCGGCTCTATGGCAATATCGTGCTGAAGAAGGGGGTTATTCATCCGGGGTGAGGGGAGTTGCAAGCCAAACTCAAAAATGCTGTTCGGTTTGATATTGCAATCGCGTGCCATAGCAGCTAACTTTTAGCCATGGTCGACGTTCCAAAAAACCCTGGACAGAATACTATTATTCGCGAGATAGCAATTCCACACCTTTATTTTAATGGCTTTGAACTCCAGAGCTCTTTATCCGATGTTGGAGCGTTTCTACTCTTAGATGGCCAACCTGTGGTGCGGTTAAGCTTGTCGTTCACAACTGCCAAGACGTTCGCAGAAAATTTGGGTAATGTGATTAAAGCCTTTGAAGAGGCTACAAGTCATACAATCATGACAATTGAGAATGTTAAGTCTGGTTTTGAAAAAGCTGGATTTAAACTGGAAAACAAATGAACAGATTGTCGGGTAACGCGATAAACACAGAAATCAGCTATCGTTCTGTTGTGGCCGTGAGCAGCACGATTGAGGCAGTATTGTCTTTTAAGACGCTTAGTGTTGGTTGGCATTATGGCAAAGGTGTTGCGTTTTCTCGTCGCGTGATAGATCTTGCGCTTTTTGTCAATAGTCGCTTGACGCGGATCGCTTCAGTGCCGACTGAAGCCTTCCCACTCGTTACAGGAAACGTTTTGATAGTGGGTTACAATGGTGATGACGAGGTCGAAGTAACTTGCTGTACAGATGGTAGTTTTGAAGTGACCCAAGTCGTGGGCGATGAAATTAAATACTCAAATTCTTTTTCTGGCATGGATGAATTATTTGTTTTTCTTGGAAACATTGAATGGAAATCAAAGAAGTCATCAGGCTTGTCCATCCAAGACATTACAGCCATCACAAAAAAAGATTTTCAAGTCCTGCCTTCTGTAAGTCATCAGACGGCACAGGCGCATCAGTCATCGCAACGAATTGTGCCATTTCATGTAGTTCAACGGAATGCAATCATATCCGAAGATACTATTCACCAACAATTGCCGGCGAGCCACCCATTTTTCTACGCTTACAAATCACAGAATTTCCGAATGATTATGAATTAACACACGATCCGAGTTACGGCGACAATTGCCACTATCTTTTGGAATTTACTGACAAAGATCTCTATCGAAAAATTGTGAAGCAAAAAGTGCTCTCACAATTTGAAATTTGTGATGAAGGAATTCCTCGTAAATTAAATTTGAGCGATGTCTTGGTGCAGAATCCTGTTGCTGAGGCACTTTAACAATGTGTTGTACTTAAGCGTAATATTGGGACATTTGGGACTGTAAGACAAACAGTGGCAGGGCAGTTTTTCGCACAACCTTGATAGGCCGAGTAATTACGGTGCCACTCCACTTTATTTACGCCACCTTTGTCGCTGGCAAAAACGCCTTCACTTTAATTGTCTTTTCCATCTTCCTTGCTCTCGCGATGTCGTAACTATTTTGCATCCGCATCAAGGTGTCCATCGAAAGTCCAAATGCCTTTTCAAAACGCAACGCCATTTCTGGTGACAGATCGACATGTTCATTCAAGAATGCTGAAAGGGCTGGTCGCGTCACACCCAAGACTTTTGCGGCATCGGTCACAGTGAGACAATACGCCTCAACAATTTCTTCACGCAGCCAGCCACCCACATGTGGCGGATTCTTAAGTCGAATGCCCATCTTGTCTGTCATATCACACTCCTAATGATAGTCTTCATAATTCAGATCAATAATTTCGATGTACTGTCTATCGACTCTGAACGTAAGCCGCCAATTTCTGGACACGAACAGGCTCCATTCGCCTTTTCGATTGCCAGTCAGCATATGAGCTTTCCAAATTGGCATTGTCCGTAGTTCATCTTCGTGCTGCATATCCTGCAGAAACAATACCATACGTAACAATTTGTCTGCAGCCACCGAAGGTACGCCAGACCGATCATCATGTTCGATCAGATTCCGCAACCTTTGTGAATGACATTGCGAATACGCCTGTCGAAACATAGCAATAAGCCTGTATAGCGTCAAGTAACGGGTAACACTGTTCTCATCATTCGACTTGATTGAATTGCATAAGCTTGCTTAAGCAACCCCATGCTTCTTGTGATCGATACCTGTTTCAACGCATGCTCCGCTGTACTCTATGATGAAGCGACAGCCAGTGTTGTTGCTTCTGAATACCAAGAAATGGACCGCGGCCATGCCGAAGCCTTGGGGCCGATGGTTGAGCGGTTGTTTGCCGGGACCACAGTCAAGCCCGAGCATCTCACCCGCATCGCTGTCACCTATGGCCCTGGCACTTTCACAGGCCTTCGCATTGGCTTGAGTTTCGCCAAAGGCATGGCGCTGGCTTTGGATATTCCGCTGGTTGGCCTCAACAGTCTGAAAGCCACGGCCCAGCATATGGGGGAAGAAAAAGTCATCATCGCCCATCGATCTGGTGGCACAGGGTTGTTTTATTGGACAAGTCCCGAAGGTCCAGCACTTGGGCGTGCGCATGACATCGAAACAGCCGCGAAAAAACTAAATCGTACCGTTGTCGGGTCAGGTTTTCAGGGTGCCAAAACCCTTTGGCCCGATGCCAAGATTTTTGCTCGCTTTGCGGCGACGTTGCCTCTACCTCAGCAAGATGTGGAGCCACTGTACTTGCGTCAACCTGATGCCAAGCCTTCGGCGCCTGCAAACCTTTCCACGCCAACTCTCCGCTTGGCTAGAAGTGACGATTTGGCTGTGCTGGCTTCTATTCACGGCAAAAGCTTTTTGGCGGGATGGGATGCGCAATCCATCGGGACTTCGCTTGGTCTTCCGGGAGCCTCTGCCCTCGTGGTGGAACTTGCGGGGATTATCTACGGCTTCGTGATGTTTCGACACATTGCCGGTGAAGCCGAGGTTTTGACCCTGTGTGTCAGCCCCAACTTCCGCCGTCAACATTTCGGGGCACAACTTTTGAGCGGGGCCGTTGAAAAATTGCGGGCTGAAAAGGCGACAAAACTGTTCTTGGAAGTCGCTGCCGACAACACAGCGGCACGTGCACTATATGGGCGACATGGTTTTAGCCAGACGGGTCTGCGCAAGGGCTACTATCAGCGAAGCGGACAACCCGCTGTCGATGCCATTTTGATGACGCTTCACCTTGCGCCCGATTTGGGCTAGCACGCGGTCCATGTCGTCCACACCTGCACCAGACAAGTCCACCTCGCAAAAAGTCTTCATCAAGTCATTCGGCTGCCAGATGAATGTCTATGACAGTGAACGCATGTCCGAACTGTTGGGTACGCAGGGCTATGACGCTGTGGACACGGCGGAAGCCGCTGATCTGGTCATTCTCAATACGTGTCACATTCGCGAAAAAGCCGTGGACAAGGTTTATTCCGAAGTCGGCAAGTTGCGCGAGATGAAACAGGAGCGGCAGCAAACTGGCGGTGACTTGACCATCGCTGTTGCGGGTTGTGTGGCGCAAGCTGAAGGCCATGAAATTGTGCGTCGCGCCAAGGGTGTTGATCTGGTCTTTGGGCCCCAGACCTATCACCGATTGCCGGCGTTGCTGCAACAAAGGGCGCTGACCCAGAAGCCTGTGGTGGAAACCAAATTTCCCGGCGACGACAAATTTGAGGGACTGGGGGGTGCAAGCCATCGCAGGCCGCACGGCCACGGGGTTGCAGCCTTTGTCACGATCCAGGAGGGCTGCGACAAGTTCTGCAGTTTTTGTGTGGTGCCGTATACGCGGGGTGCGGAATTTTCGCGGCCCGTGTCGCAAGTCGTCGATGAGGCGCAAAAACTGGTGATGGCGGGGGTGCGGGAAGTCACATTGCTTGGGCAGAATGTCAATGCCTATCGAGGAGCAGGATATTCAGGCACGCCTTCCACACTGGCAAATCTGATTGACGCGTTATCGAAAATCGATCGCCTGGAGCGCATTCGCTACATGACCAGCCATCCCCGCGACATGAGCGACGACCTGATTACCGCCCATGCGACAAATGCCAAATTGATGCCCTACCTGCATTTGCCAGTACAAGCTGGCAGCGACCGTATTCTGAAAGCCATGAACCGGGGTCATACGTCGCAACATTATGTCGATCTCATCCAGCGCATTCGCAAGGTTCGCCCTGATATTGCGTTGTCAGGCGATTTCATCGTTGGCTTTCCCGGCGAAACTGATGCTGATTTTGAAGACACTTTGAATATTGTGCGCGGGGTTGGCTATGCAGCGGCTTATTCGTTCAAGTATTCCGAGCGTCCCGGAACGCCTGCAGCTGATCGCAAGGATCAAGTGCCGGAAGAGGTCAAGAACGCACGGCTTTATCGCCTGCAGGCTTTGCTGACAGCGCAAATGCAAACCTTCAATGCATCTTGTGTCGGAAGGACGTTTCCGGTGCTGATTGAAAAGCCGGGGCGGCAGGCGGGACAAATGATCGGTCGCTCGCCCTATCTGCAAAGCGTGCATCTGGATGCGCCAAGCAGCCTGGTGGGCCAGTTGGTGGATGTCAAAATACTGTCATCAGGTTCCAATAGTCTGGCGGGCGAGTTAGAGATTGCTTGAATCTTGCCATGTCGCAAAATTCGGCGCACACTCTCATTGTCAGGATGCCTTGGTTCCCTAGAGGAGAAACAGACCTTTGAATTCAATTGCCGGTGCCCTTTCCACGTCGCTGTCGCGCAGCAAGTCCCTTGCCGATGACCAAACACTCACTCTCGCATTTGATGACAACAGGCTGCTCTCCGCGCTGTTTGGGGAGCATGATGAAAACCTGGCGCTTATTGAACATCGTCTGGCTGTTGCCATTACGCCACGCGGCAACCGCGTGGCCATCCGAGGTGCGGCTACGGCGGCAGAAGATGCGCGGTCCACACTGCTGGCGCTTTATACGCGGGCCAGCCGGGGTCTTGAAATCACCAGAGGTGATGTCGATGGTGCCATCCGGATGATCCGGGCCAACCACGAATCGGCAGGCGACGCGGGCTCGGTGCGCACAAGGCGCAAGGCGGTTTCGGCCCGCACACCCAACCAGAAGCTCTATATCGAAGCCATCCGCCGCCACGAACTGGTGTTTGGCATTGGCCCGGCTGGTACGGGCAAGACCTACCTTGCTGTGGCATGCGCTGCCGAAGCCTTGATGAATGGCGAAGTGGACCGGATCATCCTCTCGCGCCCCGCTGTGGAAGCGGGCGAACGTCTGGGCTTTTTGCCGGGCGACATGAAAGAGAAGGTCGATCCCTATCTGCGCCCTCTCTATGATGCGCTTTATGACATGATGCCGCAAAGTCTGGTGGCCAAGGGACTGGCCGAAAACCAGATTGAAATTGCGCCCCTCGCCTTCATGCGTGGCCGCACGTTGGCCAATGCCTTTGTCATTCTCGATGAAGCCCAGAATACCACGCCACAACAGATGAAAATGTTTTTGACCAGGCTTGGCGAAGGCAGCCGCATGGTGGTGACGGGCGATCCGACGCAAGTGGACTTGCCAACCAACATCACGTCAGGCCTTTCGGATGCGCTTGGCATTCTAAAAGGTGTCAAAGGCATTGGTCAGGTGCATTTCCAGGCCGCTGATATCGTGCGCCACGCCTTGGTGGGGCGGATTGTGACCGCCTATGAAAGTCAGTCGGCCTCAACTTCACGATCGGTTACGAGCAAGGCTGCTGTCAAGCCAGCGAAATGACTATCTCGGTAACGGTGGAAACGAAGGAGTGGCATGGCCTCGGTGATATTGAGGCCTTGGTTGAGCGGGCCGTTGAAGCAGTGCCAGAGGTCGAAGCTTGCAGCATCGACGTGCTGCTGACCGATGACACAGAAATCCGAAGACTGAACCTGGAATTTCGAAAGCAGGACAAGGCCACAAACGTCTTGTCATTTCCAGCCCCCAACATGCCGGTGCCCCAAGGTGAAGTTGCCCATCTCGGCGATGTGGTGCTGGCCTATGAAACAGTTCTTCATGAAGCAGCAGCGGCCGGCAAATCCGTTGAACATCACGTGACCCATCTGGTGGTACATGCAATGCTGCATCTTTTGGGTTATGATCATGAAACCGATGCGGAAGCGGAGGTTATGGAACAACAGGAGCGGGACATTCTGGCAAGGCTTGGCATTGCCGATCCCTATTTGACATGAGCAACGACAAAGTAACAGAACCCAAGCGCGCTCCAACTTTCATGAGCCGTTTGAAGCGGCGACTGGCCGGCAACAAGGATTTGCGCGAGAGTCTGGAAGGCGTGATTGAAAGCCATGCGGAAACCACGGGCGGCCCCGGCATGGCACCGGATGCCCGTTCGATGTTGGGCAATCTCCTGAATTTTCCCGATCTCCGGGTTGATGACC
The DNA here is from genome assembly GCA_031418195.1 of Hyphomicrobiales bacterium. Taxonomy (GTDB): domain Bacteria; phylum Pseudomonadota; class Alphaproteobacteria; order Rhizobiales; family Aestuariivirgaceae; genus Aestuariivirga. The sequence continues at coordinate 14,074 of JANOXA010000018.1, forward strand.
TGATGGTGCCGCGGGCCGATATCATTGGCATTGAAGAAGGCGAAAGCCTGCGCGGCCTGCTGGACCGTTTCACTGAGGCCAATCATTCAAGGCTGCCGGTTTACCGGGACAGCCTGGATGATGTGGTGGGCATGATACATGTGAAGGATTTTCTGCGCTGGATGAACAGCAAGGGCCGCACCTCAAAATCCAAATCCGTGGCGGGGCTTTCGCTCTCGGCCAGTGAATTATCCAGCACCATCAAGCAGCATCATGCCATCATGCGTGACGTGCTTTATGTGCCGCTGTCAATGCCCGCATCTGACCTGCTTTTCAAAATGAAAACATCCCATGTGCACCTTGCCATTGTGGTGGATGAGTATGGCGGCACCGATGGTCTGGTTTCGTTTGAAGATATTGTCGAATCCATCGTCGGTGAGATATCCGATGAACACGACGATGAAGAAGCGGAAATCCTGATCAAGAAACAGAATGACACAACCTATCTGGCGGACGGCAGGATTGCCATTGCAACCGTGGAACAAATGTTTGGCGTGGATTTGCTGCCTGATGACCAGGAAGACGAAGCTGACACATTGGGCGGCCTGATATTTGAAATGGGCGGGCGTGTGCCCGTGCGGGGCGAAGTGATTGCCCATGCCTCAGGCCTTGAGTTTGAAATTGCCGAAAGCGATTTGCGCCGGGTCAAAAAGGTCCGCATCCATGTGCGGAAAGCAATTTCGGCGGCGCTTGGCGATGAGGCCGAAAGTGGCTGAGAAGTCAAATCCAAGGCAAGCAATGTTTCGAAGCATGAAATCCAATGAAGTGTCGGGCTAACGCGCTACACCTTCAGCAAGGCTGCCTTGATCCACCAGTCGGGATGGCGGGTGCGGAGATGAACGGCAACGTTCTCTGCGTCGTCAAGTGATGCTGCAAGGCCAAAGCAGGTTGCGCCTGATCCTGACATTCGCGACGCCATCAGTGGTTTTGCCGCTGCAAGGGCTTTAAACACACCAGCAATTTCCGGCAGGGATTTGACAGCAGATGGCGTGAGATCATTGCGCCATGTCTCTGGTGCTGACCACTCCACAGGCGTGCCATGGCTTTGTCCCTTTGCGAGTCCGAGATGTCGAAAAACTTCGGCTGTGCTGCAGGGTCGCATGGGATTGGCGAGCACGATGGCTTTCCAGGGCAGAGGTGGCAGATCGGTGATGGTTTCGCCGATGCCTTGCATGCGGCTGGGCTTTGACCGCAGACAAACCGGAACATCGGCTCCCAGAGATAAAGCGAGTTTTTGCAGCCGATGGTTTGACAAATCATGGCCCGTCAACTTCAGCAATCCGCGCAGGGTTGCGGCTGCGTCGGCGGAGCCCCCGCCAATGCCAGCGGCAATGGGCAGGTTTTTGGTCAGGCTGATGCTGAAATGGGGCAGCGGCATCAAGCTTTGCAAGGCAGCCAATGCTTTCAAAACCAGATTATCGGGACCAATAGTAAGTCCCGCAGCAAAGGGTCCATCTATCGTCAGGCTGGTTACATTGGCAGGGCGAAATTTCAGAACATCGCAAACATCAGCAAAGGCTACAATGCTGTCAACGTCGTGAAAACCATCCAGCCTTCTCCCCAGGACATGCAGCGCCAAATTGATTTTGGCGGGCGCAAGTTCATTGATTACGGTCACCCGTTGCTGGAACCTGTGCCTGAATTGTCAGCGGGTTTCACGAGAGGCGGCAATTCCGGCATGCCGTCCTTCAGCTTGCCTTCAATGCGTTTCAGGTCTTCTGGCTCAGGCTTGTTGTCCTTGGCGTGTTGCCACTGGAATTTTGCTTCGAGTGTGCGGCCCACCCGCCAATAAGCATCGCCCAGGTGTTCAGCAATAATGGGATCACCGGCTTTCAGATCAACAGCTCTTTCCAGTTGCTCAACGGCATTTTCAAAATCGCGGAGCTGGAAATAGGCCCAGCCCAGACTGTCGACGATGTAACCATCGTTGGGCTTCAACTCCACAGCCTTTTTGACCATGGCGATGGCTTCATCGAGCTTTTCATTCTTGTCGATCAGCGAATAGCCGAGATAATTGAGAACGGAGGATTCATCGGGCGCCAGTTCCAGCGCCTTGCGGAAATCGGCTTCGGCCAGCGGCCATTGCTTTTGCCGTTCATTGGCGATGCCGCGGAAATAAAACACTGTCCAATGGCCGCGTTCGGGCTTGGTTACCAATTTGAGGGCGGCGTCATAGGCTTCCGCCGCTTTTATGTAATCATCGGTGCTGCGGTAGACACTGCCCAAGGTTACCCAGACGGCATAGTTTGTGGGATCACGTTTGACGATGCTTTGAAGTTGCTCAATTGATTCCTTGCCACGTTCCAGCCGTTGCAGGTTCACCGCAATTTCAGTGTCGGCATGAATGCGCAAGGGAGAACTGGCTGGAATTCTTGCATAGGCGGCATTGGCCAATTCATAGTTGCGCGAAGTCGAAAAAATATCACCCAGCAACGTGAGCATCACAGGCTTGTCTTCGCTGAAGTTCAAGGCGAGTTGGGCAAACAAGAGTGCCGTATCGATGCCCTGGTCATCATTCATGGCCGCGGCCAGTGAGAACAGGGCTTCGCCTGCCCCTGCGGATGGGGTGGCAATCAAACTCATTGCCTTTTCAGCTGAACCCAGGCGCTTCAAGGCAGCTTCGACAAGGTTATTGGTTTCGCCGCCGCTCAAAAACGCTTCATAGATCTTGCGGGCTTCTTCGGGCCGGTTGTTGCGTTCGAGAAAACTGCCATAGCTTTGCGTGACGCGCAGGCTTGAACCGGCGTCCTGATAGGCTTTCTTGTAAAAAACTTCGGCACGGATCGACGAGTTCAGATAGTCAGAAATCAGTGCTGCATGGAAATTTTTGAAGTTGGCGAAGCTTTCATTGGCGTCCAGCTTGTCGAGTTCTGTGAGTGCGGCATTGAGCGAGCCTTCACCAGCATAGGACCATGCACTGAGGAGCGTTGCGGTCAATTCACCAGCGGGGGTGTAGTTGGATTCGGTGAGATGTTCCCGGGCCTTGTCATAGCGCCGTGCCGAGAACTCCTGCATGGCCAGAACGATGCGGGCCATCCTGTGCTGACTGTTGAATTCGATGACGTCTGCCGCCAGTTTTTCTGATGCCGGCAAATTGCCGTTGGCCAATTCAATCTGGAACAGCCGCTCAATCATGTTGGGATTGCCAGGGTCGAGCTTCAGGGCAGCTCCCAGAAAAAGTGCCGCCGCCTGATTGTCGCGCGACAGGGCTGCCGAGCGGCTGGCGAGGAAATTGCCAGACAGCGAAGTCTCTCTTGCCGCAACGGGCGACAGGGACAGGGTTGTGGCGAACAGAAGTGAAAGGGCAAAAGTCTTCATTGGCGTCATGTCAGAGGGCCTTGATAGCTGGGTGGGTGGCCGGTGTCTTCCGGCGATTGATTCATTCCGTCAAAATGGGGTTTTTTCATGGGAGGCGCAATGAAAAAGCACAAAATGAAAGCGGGCCACCTTTCGGCAGCCCGCTTTCAGGTGGGATTGGCCTCCCCGATGGGATCAATTGGAGATGTAGACCGATTTGTTGATCACGTCTTCACCAATGTGGTCAAAGAAGGACGAGAGGTCGGCCGAAGTTGCGGCATGCTGGTAATAGCCCACACCCGTCGTGGCGCAGTTTTGCAAACGGGTGCGCGTTGTCGTCGATACGCCAGAACCAAAGGAAGCCACATAAAGTGTAATGTTTTGTGCCTTGATCTTCGCGCAAATGGAAAGCATTGTGTTGTCGATGGCAGTGTCCATGGTGCTGTCACTGGCAGTTGAGCCGTAGCGGTTGTTGGCAAGAGCTTCAGAGCCAAAACCATAGGCCGTATAGGTTGTGTTGTTGTAGCCGTAGGAGCCTGGACCCACGTCGTTGTCTCCGTCAGTCATCAGCACCATGATTTTTTTCCAACGTACGTCATTGTAGACTGAAATGCTGGCTGCGGGAATTGAACCTGAACCCTGGACTTGTGTGAAAGGTTGAGTGGGCGATATGACGCGCCAACCCCAGGCCAGGCCTTCTGGAATAAGAGTTGGGCCCTGTGCTGCCATGGCATCAATGCCGGTTTCCACGTCGCCGCGATTATAGGTCATGGGCACCACTTTCGAAACCGGGCAATTTGCCCATGGACCGTTTGTCGTGCCGATATTTGCACTTTCGTATTTGTAGTAGTTCTCTTGTTTGATCCGCAGGTTGGTCGTGGTAGTGCTGCTGCAAACGGTGGATGTCAGGCCTCTGCACTCACTGCCGACTGCGGAGGTAGACGTGCCAGAGATGTAGTTGGAACCATAGCTGCTTGACGGTGTATCCGGATTGAAATAGGCGGGAAACAAGGTTGCGGGTGTCAAAATACTGGGAGCCGCGTCATTCATCACATAGTTGTCGGTTGGGGTGGTGCCCAATTGGCGCCCTTCGACACAGCCATTCCAAGTGTGAAATGCGGTGGCACCGCTGCCGCTTTTGACCCGGCCCCAGGCATAGTAGTTGTTCCATATGGCGGGTGCTGTCATGGCATTGAAATTCAGTTTGGAAATTGGGTTGAGCCCTGTGGTGTCGATCCAGTCCAGGTTGAAATCCGGGTGAGCCGTGTCAAGCTTCACGGCTCCCGAAAACGGCACCATGCTGACGCGGATAAATTCGCTGCGGGGTACTGCCGAGGCGGAGCCAGCATAGAGGCGCGTCAAAAGCGTATGGGCGGCAGATTTGGCACCATCCAGTTTTCCACTGGAGGCCATGGAACCCGTGGTGTCCATCACCATAGTCAATTCGATGGGGCGCATGGCTTTTTTGACAGTTGAGGATGCATTAAATTGATAATCCTGAATGCCGACCAGCGACATGATGGTCATCGGAATTCCGATGCTGGCGTCCAGCTTGATCTGTGATCCGGTGATGGTCACGTTCGAGGTTATGGTTGTCGCATTACCCGTTGTGTGATCGTAATTGGCTTCGATGTATTTCTTGGAGAGCACTTGCAGTTCGGCCATGCGGGTTTGCAAAGCGGTTCCCGTAAGCCCACTCACTGCTGAACGGTCATCAGCGGCAATCGCCAATGCCGCAGCATCAATTGCCGCATAAAATGAACCCTGTTCATTGTTGATGCGCACCATGTCAATGGCCGAGCCTGCCGCAATGAAAGCCGGAATTGCGGCCAGTCCCAACATGGGGGTCAAGGAACCAGCACTGTCTTTCAGGAATTGTTTAAAGCTTCTCATGTCTATCTACCTCGTTGCACCCGAAACGATCAGTTTCAGAATCTCCGAGGGCCATCTAACCGAAAGCGCCTCAACAACCTGTTTCTGCCATGGCTAAAATTGTCATGGCTTTGCTGTACAGCCATAAATTGCATCCGCAACGTCAAAGAAGAGTTAATGGGTTGTGGTCGTTATCCCCTACATGTTGGGGTAGTTCGGCCCTTCGCCGCCTTGCGGGACTTTCCAGGTGATATTCTGGGAGGGGTCCTTGATATCGCACGTCTTGCAGTGGACGCAATTCTGGTGGTTGATCTGGAAGCGGGGGGGATGGCCTTCGGCCCGCACAATTTCGTAAACACCCGCAGGGCAATAGCGCTGGGCTGGCTCATCGTAGATTGGCAAGTTGATGGCGGTGGGAATTTCGCTGTTGGTCAAACGCAGATGCGGAATCTGGTCTTCCTCATGGTTGGTGCTTGAGAAGGCCACATTGGTGAGACGATCAAAAGACAACACGCCATCGGGTCGGGGATAGGTAATGGGTTTGAAGTCAGCTGCCATGCCTGTAGATGCGTGGTCGGGTGCGCCATGTTTCCAGGTGCCGAGGCCAAAACCGAACAAGGTATTGAGCCACATATCAACGGCACCCAAGGCAACGCCGCCGAGCAGACCCAGTTTCGACCACATGGGCTTGACGTTTTTGACGTTTTTCAAATCCTTGTAGACCCATGAATTTTCGTACGCTTTGACATAGGCCGTGAGTTCATCGCCACTGCGGCCTGCACTCAAGGCAGTGATGGCTGCTTCGGCGGCCATCATGCCGGTTTTCATGGCGTTGTGACTGCCCTTGATGCGGGGCAGATTGACAAAGCCTGCTGAACAACCAATCAGCGCCCCGCCCGGAAACACCAGCTTGGGCACAGACTGGAAACCGCCTTCGGTGATGGCTCTGGCACCATAGGCCACACGCCTTCCGCCCTCAAGGACTTGGGCAATCAGGGGATGATGCTTGAAGCGTTGAAACTCCATGTAAGGGTAGAGATGCGGATTCTTGTAGTTGAGGTGCACGACAAATCCCACCGACACCAGATTGTCCTCAAGGTGATACATGAAGCTGCCGCCACCGGTTTTGCCGCCCAGCGGCCAGCCCATGGTGTGGGTGACCTGGCCCTGCTTATGGTTTTCCGGCTTTACTTCCCACAACTCTTTCATGCCCAAGCCGAATTTTTGCGGCTCCCGGCCTTCGGCCAAGTTGAATTTTTCAATGATCTGCTTGGCGAGGGAACCGCGAACCCCTTCGGCGATGAAAACATATTTGCCAATGAGTTCCATGCCGGGCTGGAAATCCGGTTTGTGTGAACCATCCCGCGCGATGCCCATGACGCCAGCCACCACACCGCGCACCGATCCATCTTCCCGGTAGAGAAGTACTGAAGCTGCAAATCCTGGATAGATTTCAACGCCCAAAGCTTCGGCTTCCGTTGCCAGCCAGCGGCAGAGATTGCCGAGTGACCCAGCATAATTGCCATGATTGTCCATCAGGGGCGGCATGAGGAAATTTGGCATGCGAAGGGCGCCTTTTGGTCCCAGCACATAAAACCGGTCTTCGATCACTTCAGTTTTGAGGGGCGCTCCCCGTTCCTTCCAATCGGGAAACAACTCATTGAGGGCAATCGGATCGACTACCGCTCCCGAAAGAATATGCGCACCGACTTCCGAGCCTTTTTCCAGCACGCAAACGCTGGTTTCAGGCGACAATTGCTTGACCCGAATGGCGGCGCTGAGGCCTGCCGGCCCCGCACCCACGATGACCACATCATATTCCATTGTCTCGCGCTGCTGGTCGGTCACATCTGCCTCGTTGGGTTTGGCGTTTTCTGTTCTCCCTGATATAGGGTTTTTGGAATCCTGAACAGGCGTCCCATTGCGACATGAATGCGTTTTACACCGATGACAAATCTTCTGCACCTGGCAACTTCCTGCCATGGCTGGTGGACATGGGGGCTGACGAAGTGTTGCTTGATCAGCCCGTCAACCGGTTTTTGACATCACCTCCGGTGCTGGAGGCTGCGCTGGAAATTGTCAAAACCATCCCGGTGCCGCAACGCTTGTCCCCTGCCCCCCAACGCAACCTCTCCCTTCAACCATCCACACACCAGGATGCTTCTGGCCTCGCAGCAGAATGTTCAAGCATCGCCGACATCGTGAAGGCCTTTTCAGGCTTTGACAGCCATCCCTTGAAAAAGACCGCGACACGGCTGTGTTTCGTTGGCGGTGCGGCGGCCTCGCGTATCCTCGTGCTGTGCGACAAGCCCCGCAGCGAGGAAGATCGTTCAGGCGAAGTGCTGGCAGGCAAGCATCAGGTTTTGGCCGAACGGATGCTGGCCGCCATTGGTCTTTCAGGCATCGAAGCGCGAGACGGATTTGAGCAGGTGACACTGGCCAATTTCATGCCATGGCGACCTCCCGGAAACCGTGGCCTGGTTCAGTCAGAAGGCCAATTGGTGGTGCCGCTGATCCGGCGCTTTGTTGAACTCCTGGCACCCCAACTCATGCTTTGCCTTGGACCCTTGGCCGGGCAATATCTGGCGGGAGGCGAAGAAGCGCCGGTGCGGGCCAGGGGCAAATGGCTGACCGTGGAGACGCCCTCTGGGCTTGTGCCGATGTTGACGACCTTTCATCCTGAAACCCTGCTCAAGAGCCCGCAAAGCAAACGGCTGGTGTGGCAAGACTTGCAAGCATTCCGCCAACGGATTGCGCAATTGTCATGACATCAACCGTTAAGGAGACCCGTGAATTCTTGCCCGCTGGTCTTGCTGTCATTACCATTTCCGATACGCGCAGTGCTGCCGATGACAAATCAGGCGACACGCTTGTTGGCCGCATTGAAGCCAGCGGACACCGAATGGTGGGCCGCCAAATCGTCAGGGATGACATCCGCCAGATTCGCGGTGCGGTGCGCAAACTCGCCAGACGCCGCGATGTAGACGTCATCATCACGACAGGTGGCACGGGACTTACGGGTCGTGACGTGACAATCGAAGCCCTTCGCCCGTTGTTCGACAAGGAAATCGAAGGCTTTGGCGTGGTGTTTCACATGGTCTCGTATGCCAAGATCAAGACCTCGACCATACAATCAAGGGCGACGGCAGGGGTGATCGGTGGCACCTATGTTTTTTGCCTGCCGGGTTCGCCCGGTGCCTGTCGCGATGGCTGGGACGAAATCCTCGCGCACCAGCTCGACTACCGCCACCACCCCTGCAACTTCATCGAAATCATGCCGCGTCTCGAAGAGCATCTGAAGCGGGGTAAAGGCTAATTCAATGTGTCCGGGCGATGCAGAAATCGACGGCTTCGAGCAGGGCGGATTTCCATTCGGTATCGTTGAAAATGGCCAGGGCATCCTTGGCAAGTGCGCCATAATGGCGGGCGCGGTCTGCGGTGTCGGCAAGCGAGCCGTGGCGATCCATGAGTTTCAAGGCATGGGCCAGATCATTCCCGGTTTGGTTTGCCTCTTCCAACGTGCGTTTCCAGAAGGCCCGTTCTTCAGTATTGCCCCGGCGGAAAGCCAGGATGACGGGCAGGGTAATTTTCCGTTCACGGAAATCATCGCCAACACTTTTACCCATCTGGGCGCGTGATCCGGCATAGTCCAGCGCGTCGTCCACCAATTGGAATGCGATGCCGAGATTGCGGCCATAGGCCTCAAGTGCTTCAAGTTCATTGCGCGGCCGGTTTGAAATGATCCCACCCACATGGGCCGCTGCCGAAAACAAAGCGGCGGTCTTGGCACCGACAACTTTGAGATAGGAGTCTTCCGTGGTGCCGGTATCTTGCGAAACCGCGAGCTGCAACACTTCACCTTCGGCAATGGTGCAAGCTGCTTCCGACAGAATGCGCAGGCAATCCAATGATCCGGTTTCCACCATCATTTTAAAAGCCTGACCCAGCAGATAATCGCCGACCAGCACCGAGGCCTGATTGCCCCAGATGACGCGGGCTGCATGTTTGCCGCGCCGCATGTCGCTTTCATCCACCACATCATCATGGAGAAGCGTTGCCGTGTGCATGAATTCCACAGCCATGGCGAGCTTGACATGATGCAGTCCCTGATAGCCACAGAGCCTTGCGGCTGCCACTGTCAACATCGGGCGAATGCGCTTGCCGCCGGAATTGATCAGGTGGCCCGCCAGTTGTGGAATAAGTTCCACATGGCTTTGGGCTTTTTCCATGATCAATTCGTTGATCAGGCTCATGTCCTGGGCGGTCAGGCGCACCAGGGCATCAAGGCTGGGTGCAGGCTTGTTTTCAAACGGTATGACGACGCCCATGCTTTTTTCCTGCCCTTGGCTTTGGCGATAAATTGCCCAACCACACTACCGCTTTGCAAAGCCGGGGGCGCGTGGCGCTTTGACGCTGCAATTTGCCGACTGGTAACGAAGCGCTAACCAAGATTGTACTAGAATTTGATGATGCATCTGGCCACCGACACTTCATCCTCCCTTGCCCCCGGTGTTTCCATGGGAAACGCCGGAGTGCCCCATTCCCTGACGGAAGATGCCTTCCTTGGCGGCAAGCTCAGTATTTTGCAGCCGGAAAAAGGCTATCGCGCTGGCATTGATGCGGTGTTTCTGGCGGCTGCCATTCCAGTGCAAGCCGGCGATACGGTGTTCGAGGCGGGCATTGGCGTGGGCGTTGCCGCCCTTTGCCTGTTGTCGCGCAGCCCGCAGACCCATGTGACGGGCATTGAAGTCACCGCCCGCTATGCCATGATGTGCGAGGAAAATGCCAAGCGCAACGGCTTTGGCCCCAACGTCCGCGTTATCCATGCGGATGTGAAAGAAGCCCAGCGCAAAGACCTCGCCACCATGCCACAACATGGCTCCTTCGCCCATGCTTTTGCCAATCCGCCCTATTTTGAAGAAGGCAAAGTCACGGCGTCACCCAGCTTGCTGAAAGCTGCCGCCCATGCCTTTGGTCCCAATGATCTCGAACTCTGGATCAAGATCATGTATCAAATGGTCTGCCTGCGCGGCACCGTGACGCTGATTCACAGGGCCGACAACCTGGGCAAGATTCTCACTGCAATGGAAGAAAAATTCGGCGACATCCGTGTGGCCCCGCTTTATGCCCGCGAAGGCACAGCGGCAAGCCGCGTGGTTGTGCAAGGTGTTCGTGGCTCCAGGGCACCCATGCAATTGCTGCCGGGACTGATTTTGCATGGCGAAGGCAATGGCTTTACCAATGATGCAGATGCCGTGCTGCGGCAGGGCATGGCCTGGCGGTTGCGGTAGAGACCAACACTGGTCTGTTGGTTAAGTGGAGTGGCACCGCAATAAACCGAGAGGTTCAAACTCCCGGTCTTGGCAGGATATCGTCAAAGTCAGGCCTCCCCACCCGTCGCATCGTCAAGTTGATCCGTCCGCCATCCTTGAGCAAACTCGACGTCCCCGCCATGATCTTGTCAATGCCGTGGAAGCACATGCGTGACTCGCCGCCCATCACAAGTACATCGCCTGAGACCAGTTTCAAGGACTGGGTTCGGCCACCGCGTGTTGTGCCGCCCCAGCGGAACAGGCCGGTGTCGCCGAGCGAGATACTGACGACCGGTGCGTTGAAGTCCTGTTCGTCCCGGTCCTGGTGCAGCCCCATTTTGGCGTCAGTGTTGTAGAAATTGACAAGACAGGCTTCCGGGGGATGCAGGTATTCCGCCACGTCCGCCCAAAGTCCGGTCAAAATCTCCGGCATCGCGGGCCATGGTTCATCCTTCACCGGATGCGTGGGTTGATAGCGATAGCCTGATCTGTCGGAAACCCAACCCAATGGTCCCAGATTAGTCATCCGCACACTGAAGGGTTTTCCGCTACGCGGCATGACGGGAGTGAAAAGGGGTGCCAAAACCACCGCATCACGGAGCAGGGCGACAAGTTGTTCCTGCGCACTGCGATCAAGATATCCGGGGAGGTGACGGAGGCCGTTGGTCATGGCCAACTCATAGAACGAAATCGATCCACGCCAAACACGTCTTTCCCGCGCAAGCGATTGTGACGGTCGAGGGTGGCACGTTCAAGAACAAGATTTGACTTCAATCGCCGGTGATTTTTGTTGCCAAAAACAGAAACGGGCGGATATGGCGTTTCGGCACCATTCCGTCCGGCCAATTCGAACGACGTTACAAACCGGGACTCAACGTTTAAGCAGCATCCTGTCCAACGAAAGCAGGCTTCCACCGAGATAAATGACGCCAATGGCCATGGCGGCCCAGGTCAGGTGAAGCGGCCAGGCATCCGGGAAAGTCAGCTGGATGACCAGGGTCATCAACAGAATGCCGAGTGCCGAAATACGGGTGAAGAGGCCGAGAACGACGAGAATGGGCAAGATGATTTCGCCGATGCTTGAGGCATAGGCCATCAAGGTGGGGAACGGGAAACTGTATTCCCGCCCCAAAATGTGCAGCAGGAATTCGTTTTCAAACAGGATGACCGGAGTTTCAGACAACACGCCAAAACCATCCCATTTGGTCAAGCCCGATTTCCAAAAGGGAGTGGCTACAGCAAAGCGAAGGACGAGGCTGGCCAGCCAGCCAGGCACGCATTTGGTGATGAGGTTTTCGATGGTCTGGACGAATTTCATCACGGTGTTTGCTCGATGCCTGTTTGAATGGATTGAAATGCACCTGACTGGAGCAGGAGTGCCAAAGTGCTGGCAAGGTCGAAATGGGTGTTGAGGTTTGCTGCGCGATCCAGCGCATCACCGAGGATTTCGTTCTCCTTCAGGGCGAGAAAAAATTCAAATTGTTCGGGTGAAATGGCATGGACTGCAACGTCATACTGAGGGCGGGCAACCATCACATGTTGGGGGTAAGCGGGATGGACACCTTGACCCTCGCCCCCGGACTTGTTGGCAGCAAAAATCGCCTGGATAGCAAAGCGCGAGGAGATCAGTCGGGTTGCTGGATGGATGATGAAACGGCTGTGGAACAGGACGTCCGGGTCAATTGATGCAAGCGCATGGGCCGCCAAGGGTGGCGCATCAGCGGCGTGAAAGCTTTCACGCCACAGGATTTCGAGACGCGCGACATCGCCGAGATAAGGATAGCTCGCAAGATCTTCATCTCGTTCCAAAACGCGCGGCAACCCTGCCCCATACTGAAACATCAACGGTGATTGTGGCGGATGAACTTGCGCGAAATCCCGGGCAAAGCCTGCAAAATATTCGTCGCCCAAAAGCTTGCGCACCACCGGAAAATTGGCTTCCAGCGCACGGATCAAACCTACGGTGACATTGTTGCGGTAGACGGCATAGCGGCGTTCGATCTGTCCGCTCACGAGAGAGGGAACAGGATGCTCTGGGTTGAGAAGGCCTGCCGCGAATTCTGCTGTGTCGGCCACGTCAACTGGCTTTCAACAGGTTGGGTTGGCGCATGTATGACGCGAGTATGGCGTCGGCCTTTGTTGCTTCACGCTTCAAAACGGACCAGGCCGGCACATCATTGTCCCATTCAATGAGTGTTGGCACAGGCCCAATTTGTGCAATCACTGTTTCATAGATTGACCAGACGGCATCAGAAACCTCCCTGTCATGGGCGTCGATCAGCAGTGGAGCACCTTTCTCGTCTTGCTCCGTTGCATGCCCCGCCAGATGGATTTCCCTGACATGAGCCAGTGGAAATTCAGAGAGATACTGCGACGGGCTGTAGTTGTGATTGGTGGCGGAGACATGGACGTTGTTGACATCCAACAGGAGGCCGCAATCGGTCTGTTTGACAATCTCACGCAGAAAATCGGTTTCGCTCATGTCGCAGCGTTCGAAGGCGACATAGGTTGATGGATTCTCCAGCAGCATCTTGCGCCCCAATTCATTCTGGAACTGGTGGATGTGGGAGACCACACGGTCGAGCACGGGCCTGGTGTAGGGTATGGGCAGCAGATCATTGTAGTAGGTGGTGTCGTGGGACGACCAGGCCAGATGTTCTGAAACGAACATGGGTTCGTAACGTCCGGCAACCTGGTGAAAGCGCTTGAGGTGTTCGCGGTCGAGCGGTGCTTCACCCCCCAGCGACATGCCTACACCATGTAGAAAGATTGCATAGTCTTCGCGAAGTTTCGCCAGCGCAGCATGGGGAGCCCCGCCATCACCCATGAAATTTTCGGCATGGACTTCGAAGAAGCCTACACCATCGTCATCCCGCAGAATATCTCCGAGATGTTCATGCTTGAATCCGGCACCAGCCTTCAAGGGCGTTGGGAAAATGGGCAGGCGAAGCCGTGACAGTCTTTGACCAGAAAGTTGGACCATAAGCTTCGCCTGCCCCGATCTTCAGATCAGATGTCGCGCGTCAAAGCTGTGAGCGAACCTGTACGGCCACCCGGCAAAGACATTGATACACATGTGCCTTTGTCTACATATTTCCAGGCATTGCCCTGATAATCTTTTGTAGAGGTGCCAGCGCAGGTGGTTCCGGCTCCGGCGGCACAATCATTGCCGCCCTTCAGGGCAACGCCATAGCACTTTTCCTTCGAGGCAGCGAATGCGGGGGTTGACGTTGATGCAACAGCAACAGCTGCAGTAACTGCGGATGCAAGGACAGCGGCGCTGAAAACGCGACGGGTGGTGTTCATGGGAAACTCCTCTTGATGTGAAAGGCTTAAAGATCGGCCTTGCAACAATACATACAAGGTTGTTCCCGCATTTGGAAATCAACTCAGCGGCGGAAAGTTCACAAAGCAGTGAGAAATTGTTTGATCGGGAGTGCTGAACAAAGTGTTGCATCATGGGTTTAAAATGAAACACCCCGTCAGAGCGAAACAGGAAGACCCCGCTCCAGCCAGCCTGGACCAGCATAGGAGCCCAGCATGGCCTCGGGCACGTCAATGATGTTGGCATATCCAGCTGCACGCAAGGCCCGCGACAACCGGCCTGAACGAACACCACGGGCCCAGATGAGTGCCACGGATCGATTTGTCATCACCGACAATCTTGTTCCATGCGGCGATAAAATCGTCGCGGCGCAGGCACAGCGCTGTGGCTGAGGATGCCCAGAATGATTCCGTTCCAAAGTGTGATATGGCCTGGGGCGAGGCTTGTCGGTAGTCCGCTGAGGTCTGTTGCTTGCATGTCGCCCAAAAGTTTTCCGTTGTTCAAGCAAAATGTGGCCCGCAAAAACCTGAATTGCACACCGCCACTAGCAGCCAAATTTTCTGGGTGTACTCAACTCCCCGTGATTTCACGTGGCTGTGAACAGAATAGAATGTCGAGTAGATTTTGAACACCTTGTCAGATGTGACCGTCGTAAGCGCGGTTCGGGATATGGATGGCGATGACAGTAAAACAGCCACTTGCCATCGGATTCCAACTCAGCCACATCGACCGGCACATCAATGTGCACGGGTCCGGGTGCCCTGACAGCGCAAGGGCAATCGCCTCCCCCATCACTTCGTTGATCCTGCCACGCTCCAGCCTGACCACTGCACCAAGATCAGCAGGAATTTGTGTTGCCGTTGGCCCCGCCAGAATTCTTGAGAGATCAAGAACGCAAAGGCCAGAGAGTGCTGCGGGTTTGTGTGGTCCGGTCATGAAAATCGGCGGAGAATCCTGTTCTCCGCCAAGCTTGCGAAGTTTTTTGATCAAGGTTTTCAGTTTCACACAATGTTTCGTCGCTGCCTGATAGACTGAAGCGACAACGTTATTCCATCGTCACCTGCAATCATCACTCGAATGTGACTTGTTTCGATCAACTGAGATTTGTTGTCAGCTGTTTGAAGACTATGACGCTTCCCATGGACGGAGGCACAGACCCCGTACTGCATTGCAGCGCCACTCTGGCCAGCCCTTCATTATTTCAGCCGCCCGCGTGCAAAATGTCGTGATAGCCGGCTTGGCTGGCAATGCGGGGGTTCGTGGCGTGGCAGTGGTCTTGCAAGGCGGCGTGGGAAACCTGTTGCATCATGTCATCTGTCACACCCATGGCACGCAAGCCTGAGGGCATGCCGAGGCGTTTGCTGTGCCCCAGCCTTTCTGAAAAGCCATGGCACCTTCCAAGGCACACATCATAAACTGCGAGTGCCCAGGCCCAAATCCGCAAGAACTTTTCCGATTGGTCCCTGCACCAGCAATCAACACGTCAAACCCCCAACCTTGTCGCAACCAAAGCTGATACCAAAAACTTCATTGCGATTGCGCCGCCGACCCCCGCCCCGTCAACTGGCAACCTTGTTCCACTTGGGTGTTAATTTATGGCAGGAGGAGGCATCAACAACTTATGGCTCGCAATATGTTAAAAAATAAACTAATTAAATCAATATGATGATTGTGAAAAAAATTTCATTTCTGGTCCAATTGACAATCTTCGTTGTTCAACTACGTTGATCACTGCTTTGTTGGCAACACCCTGCTGAGGGGCTTTTTCGCGGGTCAAAACCTGCGTAAAGAGCGTAGCAGAACAAGGGTGAAGAGGAACTTCGATTTAGCCGAAAACGAAACTAAAGTGAAAATGCAATCAACTTCATGAGTCGTTTGATCGGGTTTGGCGTTCGTTTTTGATTGTATTTTTTCTTTTTTGCTTGATTTTAGTTTCGTTACGAATAAATAATAATCGACTGGTTGGAAAGTTGCTTTCCCGCTTTAGACTGTGAAACAGCAAGCGCCGGTCAGAAGGGAGGTAGTGAATGCGCGAACGCCTGATTGGCATCGATGCGGGCGGCACAATGACAAAAGTCGTGCTGTTTGACATGCAGGGCAACGAGCTGGCGTGTGAGCGGCAGCCCAATGTCATGTTGATGCCACATCCCAATTGGACAGAGCGTGATGCCGAAAAAATGTGGTCAGCTGCCTGTCTTTCCTTTCGCGCACTGCTGGAAAAAACCCGGACCGCGCCTTCAGATGTTGTTGCGATAACGCCATCGGGTTATGGCGGCGGTGCCTATTTTGTTGATGCAAAGGGTGTGCCTGTCAGAAATGCGCTCGTATCAACCGATACAAGATCAATACCATTGATCGAAAAGTGGCGGGCAAACGGGGTGCTTGGCCATGTGTCATCGTCCATTGAACAATTGGTCTGGCCAGGTCAGACCTTTGCCATCATGGCATGGATGCAGGAAAATGAGCCTTCGGTGTTGCACCGAACCGCCCATGTCTTGTCTTGCAAGGACTATCTGCGCTTGCGGCTGTGTGACGATATTTCTACCGATCCCACGGATGCGGGCTGCGCTGGCATTCTGAATGTCAGCCGTTCTGAAATATCTGAAAATGCGTTCAAGGCTTCGGGAATGACGGCATGGCTCAACAAGCTTCCGCCGCTGGGACCATCCACTGAAATTGTCGGAAAAGTCAGTGTCACGGCCAGCGCGGAGACGGGCTTGAAAGCCGGCACACCTGTGGTGCGCGGGGTCTATGATGTGGTGGGTTGTGCGCTGGCAACCGGGGTTGAACATGCCTCACAACTTGCGGCGGTTGCCGGAACTTTCAGCATCCATTCGACCTTGCATCGCAAGCCAGCACTTGACCCGATGCCACACATTCAAACGCCATATCCCATTCTTGGGCAGATTTTGGCGACAACAGCCACGCCCACGTCTGCCAGCAATCTCGAGTGGTTCTGTAAAATTGCCATGGCGGCTGAAGCTGAAACCGCCAAGACAGCAGGCCGCAATGTTTATGAAGTTTGCAACGACATGGTTGCAAGCACGCTGCCGCATGACAACCACATTCAGTTTTTTCCATTCCTGTATGATGGCCCGCGGGGGGTGCCTGCGGGCTTTGCAGGCATGACGGCGTCAACCTCAATGGCCGACATGCTGCGTGCCATTTATGAAGGCGTCGTCTTCGCGCACCGGGCTGATTTCAATTATTTGCTGACTGGGCCAGACGCGGCAAAACCCAATGTCATCCGCTTTGCCGGTGGGCCATCGCGCAGCCAGATCTGGTCACAGATGTTTGCCGATGGTCTGGGGCTTCCCGTTGAAATCGCCAACGGCGGCGAGCTTGGGGCCAAAGGCGGCGCCATTTGTGCTGCCGTTGCGACTGGGGCCTATTCATCGGTTTCCGACGCCATCAAAAGCATGGTTAGGATTGAACATCGCCTGGAGCCCGATGCTGCGCGGGCCGCAGTTCTATCGGCCAAATATTCTGCCTATTGTGAAGCTGTTGAAACAAGTGTTCAATCATTTGCAAGAAAACGCAACGCCCCTGCATACACACCAGCAAACGCACACGCCAACCGAGCATCTGCCGCATGAAATACTTCGTTTCCATAACGCCACCATCTCCAAGGGGTCTGGCTTTTCATGCTTGAATTGATAGATGTCATCAAAGTGTCGGCAGGTCAGACACACATTCACCCCACCAATCTCAAATTGGAACGCGGAACGCTGAATGTCTTGCTGGGGCCCACATTGTCGGGGAAAACCACCCTGTTGCGGCTGATGGCCGGACTTGAAAAACCAACCTCAGGTGAAGTGCGGTTTGACGGAAAAAACGTGACGGGCAACCCAGTACAAAGCCGCAATGTGGCGATGGTGTATCAGCAGTTCATCAACTATCCCTCGATGACGGTTTACGACAACATTGCCTCGCCGCTCAGAGTTGCAGGCGAAACAGTTGATGTGATTGATCGTGAAGTCAAAAAAGTGGCTGACCTCATGCGATTGACTCCCTTGTTGGATCGCCAGCCCTTGAGCCTTTCCGGCGGCCAGCAACAACGCACCGCGCTTGCCCGCGCCATTGTCAAAAATGCCAGCCTGGTGTTGCTGGATGAACCCCTGGCCAATCTTGACTACAAATTGCGCGAGGAAATGCGTGAGGAGTTGCCGAAAATTTTTGCCGCAACGGGATCGATTTTCGTCTACGCCACAACCGAGCCGTCAGAAGCATTGCTGTTGGGTGGCTATACAGCGACTTTGCATCAAGGCCGCATCAGCCAGTTCGGCAAAACCATTGATGTTTATCGGGCACCCCGGGATCTTGTCACCGCCAGCACCTTCGCCGATCCACCCTTGAACACCATTGGGGCCACGAAGAATGGTGCAAGCTTTTTGCTCGACACCGCTGGCGATGGCAAGTCGGCGACAATACCTGTGCCCGATCATTTGGGCGGCATACCCGACAGCGGGGTTACACTGGCCTTTCAACCCCATCACATTTCATTGGCAGCACCGTTTTCCAAAGCACCAGCGCTTTCGGTCAAAACCCTGATTTCAGAAATCGCAGGCTCAGAAAGCTTTGTGCATGTGAAATTCGAAGGCAGGCGCTGGGTGATCCTTGAGCATGGGGTGCGCAACATCGACCCGGATATCAACATCAACGCCTATGTCGATACGCGCCACCTGATGGCGTTTGGTACGGATGGTCTGGCGCTCAGCGCTGCCACTCCGGAAAAAGCACCAGAAAAAGCGTCTGCCAAAGCGCCAGCAAAAACATCGGCCAGAAAGAAGCGGGCAGGATAATCATGGCCAAGATAAACCTCGATCACATCCGCCACGCCTACGGCATCCGACCTTCATCTCCAAATGATTATGCCCTGCGCGAAGTCCACCATGAATGGAATGATGGTGGTGCCTATGCGCTGCTGGGTCCATCGGGTTGCGGCAAAACCACGTTGCTGAATATCATCTCGGGCCTTGTGCGGCCATCGGAAGGCCGAATCCTGTTTGACGACAAGGATGTCACACATCTGTCGACTGAAGAGCGCAACATTGCCCAGGTGTTTCAGTTCCCCGTGGTCTATGACACCATGACGGTTTACGACAATCTCGCCTTCCCCTTGCGCAACCGTGGTGTGGGTGAAGCCACTGTCGACAAGCGCGTCAGCGAAATTCTGGAGATGCTCGATCTGAAAGACCGCGCCCGGAAAAAAGCCCGTGGCCTCACCGCTGACATGAAACAGAAAATTTCACTGGGCCGTGGTCTGGTGCGCTCGGATGTAAACGCCATTTTGTTTGATGAACCATTGACGGTGATTGACCCCCACATGAAATGGGTGCTGCGCTCGCAATTGAAAACCTTGCACCGCCAGTCCGGCTTCACCATGGTATATGTCACCCATGACCAGACGGAAGCGCTGACATTTGCCGACAAGGTGGTGGTGATGTACGACGGCCAGATCGTGCAAATCGGCACGCCTGCCGAGCTTTTCGAAAAACCCAGCCACACTTTCGTGGGCTATTTCATTGGCTCACCCGGCATGAATGTGTTTCCCGTGACGCTTGAAGGCAAGAAAGCCCGCGTCGGCACCATGTCAATTGACCTCGGCTTTGCCCCCAAAGTAGACAAAGGCCAGAAAACTGAACTCGGCATCCGCCCGGAGTTCATGGAAATCACCGCCAAGGGCATGCCGATCACCATTCGAAAAGTCGAAGACATCGGCCGCCAGAAAATCGTTCGCGCTGATCTGGCGGGGCAGGCCGTTTCCATCGTTGTCAAGGAAGACTCAGAGATACCATCTGCGCCCCATGTGACTTTCCTTGATCAGGGCATCAACATCTACGCCGATTCCTGGCGCGTAGGACGGAAGGCATAGTCATGGACAAAACCTGGAACAACAAAGCCTGGTTCATGGTGCTTCCCGCTTTCCTGGTGGTGGCATTCTCCGCCATCATCCCGATGATGACGGTGGTCAACTATTCCGTTCAGGACACCTTCGGCAACAACGAGTTCTTCTGGGAAGGCACTGGCTGGTTCAAGGAGATTTTGGCATCCGAACGTTTCTGGGGTGCACTCAAGCGCAATCTCCTGTTCTCGTTCCTGGTCCTGATTATTGAAATCCCGCTTGGTGTGGTCATCGCACTCAACATGCCACGCAAGGGCTGGGGCGTTTCGCTGTGCCTTGTCATCATGGCCATGCCGCTGCTGGTGCCGTGGAATGTGGTGGGCACGATTTTCCTGCTGATACTGCGCACTGACATAGGCCTCGTCGGCCATGCGGTCGATTCGATTGGCATCAACTTCCGTTACGTCGGCAACCCGACAGATGCCTGGATCACAGTTGTTTTAATGGATGTCTGGCACTGGACAAGCCTTGTGGCGCTGCTGGCTTATGCCGGCCTCGTGGCAATTCCCGATGCTTATTATCAGGCTGCCAGAATTGACGGTGCATCACGTTTATCGGTCTTCCGCTATATCCAGCTGCCGAAGATGAAGCGTGTTCTTCTGATTGCCTTCCTGCTGCGCTTCATGGACAGTTTCATGATCTACACTGAACCCTTCGTGGCGACGGGTGGCGGACCAGGCACATCGACAACCTTCCTGTCGATTGATCTGGTGAAGATGGCAATCGGACAATTTGATCTTGGTCCGGCCGCCGCCATGTCCATCATCTACTTCTTGATCATCCTGTTGCTGTCATGGATTTTCTACACCGTCATGACCAACACTGACGAACAGACATAAGGGTTCATTCAGATGGCTTCCGCTCAGCAAACTGTCCCTTCGGTCAAAACGGAAAGCCATTGGCTCTCCTGGTTGATCATGGCGCTATATCTATTGTTCATGATTGTTCCGATCTATTGGCTCATTGTCCTGAGCCTGAAAGACAACACCGAAATCATGACCCGCTTCGCCGTTGTGCCGCTCGAGCCGACTCTGAAGAACTACCGTTACATCTTGACCGACTATTCCTGGTACATAGGTTACATCAATTCCGGCATGTATGTTGTGATGAACATGGTGATCTCGCTGGTGTTGGCGCTGCCTGCCGCCTACGCCTTCTCGCGTTACCGCTTCCTTGGTGACAAGCACGTTTTCTTCTGGTTCCTGACCAATCGCATGTCGCCGGCCGCAGTCTACGCGCTGCCGTTCTTTCAACTCTACTCGGCCTTCAACCTGATCGACACCCACATCGCCGTGGCACTGGCCCACTGCTTGTTCAATGTTCCACTTGCCATCTGGATTCTTGAAGGGTTCATGTCCGGTGTGCCCAAGGAAATCGACGAGACGGCCTATATTGACGGCTATAGTTTCCCGAGGTTCTTCCTGAAAATCTTCATCCCGTTGATTGCCTCTGGCATTGGCGTTGCCGCTTTCTTCTGTTTCATGTTCTCCTGGGTGGAATTGCTCATCGCCCGTACCCTCACGGTCTCGTTTGCAAAACCCATCGCCGCCGCCATGACACGCACGGTTTCGGCTACCGGCATGGATTGGGGTGCACTGGCGGCGGCAGGAGCGCTCACATTGGTGCCAGGTGCCGTTGTCATTTGGTTTGTTCGCAATCACATCGCCAAGGGCTTTGCCCTGGGCCGCGTCTGAGGAGGTGCCGTGATGAACCTGTCATGGATGGCTTGGACAATGCCGACGGCCCTGTTCTTCGGAGCGATCATCTGCATGCTGCTGGGCATGGCGTTCTGGGAGTACAAGTCGCCAGGCGGCGGTCCTCGTGTAGGCCTGCTGCGTTTTGAAACGACGCGCGGCGACCGGCTTTTCATCTCCCTGCTTGGGAGTGCTTACATTCATATCGCGTGGTTGGGGCTTTCGAACCTCAATCTGTGGTGGGCTCTTGTCTTGTCCCTGTTCTATGCGGTTGGCGTGTTCAGGTACGTTTAGACAAGATCCGGCGGGTGGTTTGGCAAATGTCGGGCTGCCCCGTTGATAGAAGACCTAACAACTGGAGGAAACTATGCGTAAACACCTACTTACATCAACCACATTATTGGCCCTGGCCATGTGTGGTCCGGCCTATGCCGGCATGGACGAGGCCAAGGCCTTCCTTGATAACGAGATCAAGGGATTGTCTGCTCTCTCACGTGCTGACCAGGAAAAAGAAATGCAGTTCTTCGTCGACGCTGCCAAGCCTTTTGTCGGCATGGAACTCAAAGTGGTGTCGGAAACCATCCCGACTCATGAATATGAATCCAAACTGTTGGCCGCCGAATTTGCAAAAATCACCGGCATCAAGGTCACCCACGATCTCATCGGCGAAGGTGACGTCGTGGAAAAGCTGCAAACCCAAATGCAGTCTGGCGAAAACGTCTATGACGCCTATGTCAACGATTCCGATTTGATCGGCACCCATTGGCGCTATCAACAAGCCCGCAACCTGACGGACTGGATGGCCAATGCCGGCAAGGACGTCACCAATCCCGGCATCGACATCGATGACTTCATCGGCAAGTCCTTCACCACGGCACCAGACGGCAATCTCTATCAATTGCCTGACCAGCAATTCGCCAACCTCTATTGGTTCCGCTATGACTGGTTCAACGATGAAAAGAACAAGGCCGACTTCAAAGCCAAATTCGGCTATGACCTCGGTGTTCCGGTAAACTGGTCTGCCTACGAAGATATCGCTGAATTCTTCACCGGTCGCGAAATCGACGGCAAGAAGGTCTTCGGCCATATGGACTACGGCAAGAAAGATCCATCATTGGGCTGGCGCTTCACCGATGCCTGGCTCTCCATGGCCGGGAACGGCGACAAGGGCATTCCCAACGGTTTGCCAGTTGATGAATGGGGCATTCGTGTCAACGAAAAGTCCCAGCCTATCGGTTCATGCGTGGCCCGCGGTGGTGACACCAACGGACCTGCATCAGTCTACTCGATCGCCAAGTATCTGGAATGGCTGAAGAAGTATGCACCACCTGAAGCCCAAGGCATGACCTTCGGTGAAGCAGGTGCACTTCCTGCACAAGGTGCCATCGCCCAGCAGATCTTCTGGTACACGGTGTTCACAGCTGGCACAGTTACAGAAGGCCTGCCTGTGGTGAACGCTGATGGCACACCCAAATGGCGCATGGCTCCATCGCCACATGGTGTTTACTGGAAAGAAGGCATGAAGCTTGGTTATCAGGACGCGGGTTCCTGGACCATCCTCAAGTCCACACCCGATGACCGTGCAAAGGCTGCCTGGCTCTATGCCCAGTTCGTGACCTCGAAAACCGTTGACGCCAAGAAGTCCGACGTTGGCCTGACATTCATTCGTCAGTCGACGCTGGATCTTCAACACTTCACGGATCGTGCGCCAAAGCTTGGTGGTCTGATCGAGTTCTATCGCTCGCCAGCCCGCCTGCAATGGTCGCCTACCGGCACCAACGTTCCTGATTATCCAAAGCTGGCTCAGCTCTGGTGGCAGAACATCGGTGACGCATCGTCGGGCGCCAAGACACCGCAGGAAGCCATGGATTCTCTCTGTGCTGAGCAGGAAAAAGTGCTCGGTCGTTTGGAGAAGGCAGGCGTACAGGGTGATATTGGTCCAAAGCTTGCTGACGAAAGCGATCTGGCCACATGGAATGCGATTGCTGTGAAGGCCGGTGGCCTTGCGCCGCAGCTTCCCATCGCCAATGAAAAGGAAACCCCGATCACCGTGAACTACGACGAGTTGATCAAGTCCTGGCAGAAAAAATAAGTTCTGTTGAACTGAAAACATGTGCCGCCCAAACCTTGAGTTCGGGCGGCATTTTCCTCCGCACGTAGAGCAGGAAGACATTGCGATGAGTTTTGTAAACATGGGCCCGATGTTGAAGCGTGCCCAGTCCGGCGGCTACGGCATCGCAGCTTTCAACATGATTGACTACAACAGCGCCCGCGCCATTGTTGAAGGAGCCGCCGCTCTTGATGCGCCGATGATCGTGCAGGTCTCGACAAAAACCATCAAGCATTGGGGCTTCAGACCCATAGGAACTTGGGTGCGCATGTTGGCTGATGCCGTTGATGTGCCGGTAGCCTTGCATCTCGACCACTGCAACAGCCTTGACACCATCAAAGGCTGCATAGATGCCGGATGGACCTCTGTCATGTTTGATGGTTCCGCCCTGCCCTTCGCCGAGAACAAGAAAAAGTCGGAAACCATTTATAAAATCACCGAGGCCGCAGGCGTTGGACTTGAAGCCGAGATAGGCGCAATCGGTGGCGTTGAAGATGACAAATTCGTGTTTGAAGATTCAGCCATACTTGCCAATTTTGATGAGTGTATTGCCTTTGTCGAGAACATGCCAAATCTCGCCGTGTTTGCTCCAGCCATCGGCACGGCCCATGGCTTTTACAAAGGCCAACCGAAAATTGCCTATGATCTCTTGAAGCGCATCACTGCGACAATCCCCATTCCAATTGCCCTGCATGGCGGCACAGGTCTGAGCCAGGAGCAGTTCGATCGCTGCATCGCAGCGGGCTGTGCCAAGATTAATATTTCCACCATGCACAAACACCGCTTCATCGAAGGCTTCCTGGAAGTCGGGCGCAACAACCCGAAACAGCAAGAGCCCTTGCCCTTTATTGCCGGGCAATATGAAGCCATGAAAAAAGATGTCTGCGACATGATCACGGCCTTCGGCTCAAAAGGCAAGGCGTCCCATGCTGCGGACATGGCGGCCTAGATGTTGCAAGCGTTGATCTTTGATTGTGATGGTGTGTTGGTCGACACGGAATTGGACGGCCACCGCGTGTCATTCAATGAGGCTTTTCAAACCACTGGATTGAACATTGAGTGGAGTGTGGAACGCTACGGCGAACTCTTGCTCACAGCCGGTGGCAAGGAACGCATGCGCCGCCATTTTGATGAAACAAGTTGGCCATCTGAACATGTGAATCGTGATGCGCTGATTGCCCGGCTGCATAAATTGAAAACCAATATTTTCATGGCGCTGATCAGCACGGGAAAACTTCCCTTGCGCCCCGGCGTGCAACGGATTGTTGATGAAGCCATTGCAGCCGGTATCACGCTCGCCGTGTGTTCGACGTCGAATGAACGGGCCGTTCAATCGGTTGTCGATGTGTTGTTGGGACCAGCGCGTTCGGCCAAAATTACGGTGTTTGCCGGCGATGCCGTGGCGGCTAAAAAACCGGCACCCGATATCTATCATCTGGCGGCCAAGACCTTGCACCTTAACCCTTCACATTGCATGGTGATTGAAGACAGCAACAACGGCCTGAGATCCGCCAAAGCTGCCGGCATGCGCTGCATCGTCACGAAATCCACCTATACGAAAGACGAAGACTTCAGCTTGGCTGACTCTGTGGTCAATGATCTTGATGAAGGCGTGAATATCCAGATGGCGACTGCGCTTGTTTCCGCAAGAGTTTGAACCGCAATTTTATCTGGACTTCGTGTTCTTGCCCAGCCGTTGATAGTGTTTTTCAAGTGCGGCGCCCGTGAGTTGAAGGTTTTCTGCTGTCGTACCACCTGATCGGAACAAAACTCCGACATAAAGCAAATCGATAAGAAACAGCTGGCTCAACCGTCCTTCGAGAAAATCACCATACAAGGGCACGGCTTGTTGCGATGCACCCCAGGTGGTCAAGCACACGGTTCCTGCCTGCGCCACATCGGAGTTTGCATCGCTGGTGATGGCAATGGTTGTGGCACCTTTTTCCGAAGCAAGGCGCATGGCCTCCGCCACGGTCTGTGTCGTACCTGTATGCGATATACCCACCATGACATCTTCAGGTTTGAGTTTTGCGGAAATGATGGTCTGGGTGTAGCCGTCGCTATAGCTCGACACATCAAAACCCGCCTTTAAAAACATGTGGGCGGCTTCATCACAAATGGCCGCACCACCACCCACACCAACAAAGACAATCTTGCGCGCATTGTGCAGCGCCTCCACAGCGCGTTCGAGACTGTGGGCATCCAGCATACGCTGGGTGCGCTCAAGCCCGGACACCAGAAGTGCCGCGAGTTTTGCACTGGTCCTGATCAGCGAGTCACTCTCATCGATTTCAACAGGCAGATTGGCAAAGTTGTTTTTTGCGCCACCCCGCACACCTTCGGCCATCGAGAGTTTCAAATCTGAGTAACCCACATAGCCCAAGGCACGGCTCACCCGGCTGATCGTGGCTTCACTCACACCAAGGGTACGTGCCAGTTCAGTGATGGAAGCATCCAGTCTGGAATTCGCATTGTCGCGCAGAAAATCAGCCACGACGCGTTCAGATTTTCGCAGGGAGCCGTAGTGATCCTGGATGCGCTCCAGCATGCTGCGGCGTGGACGTTCAGCCGTTTCGGTCGTCAGGGTCATGCGGTGGTCCACGCTTCAATTGAGATTTGTGATGCAAACTTTAAAATCACTAACACCCCCGCTCCGCGAAGCAAAGATTCTTCACCTGCGATTGCTGCGTTGTCATATGTTTCAACAGTGAAAATATTTTTCCAGTGCACCTATTTTCCACAACCAAGAGCATCACAACAGCGGGTGGCGAATTGAACACGATTTACAGGAATTTTCAACTTTCAACAGTTTAAAGTTATTTATCAATATTTTACAAGAGTTATCTGAACAGTTTTGATCCCGCCAAAATCCAACCTGCTGTTCTGAAGGAAATTTTACTCGACAAGATTTTCGGCCAGTGTTACTAAAACTTCAAGCAAGATTTTCAGCAGGTTGAGGCCGTTCATCGTCATGTCCACACAGGCAAAAGGAGCCAATGCTCCGTCCCGGGAATTACTGGAAAAACTTTTCAGAACCGCCTTTAAAATACGGGTTTTCGAAACCGAGGGCATCAAGCTTTACCGCCAGGGTTTGATCCGTGGCTATTTCCATCCCTACCTCGGCCAGGAAGGTATTGCGACGGGGGTGTGTGCCGCGTTGCGCGAAGGTGATTACATCGCCTCAACCCACCGCGGCCACGGCCACTGCATTGCCTGGGGTGCTGATGTGAAAAAGATGGTGGCTGAACTGTTGCAAAAGGAAACCGGTTATTGCCGGGGCTATGGCGGTTCCATGCATATCGCAGACATCAAGAACGGCAACCTCGGTGCCAATGGCATTGTGGGTGCGGGAACGCCGCTCGGTGTGGGTGCAGCCCTTGCCGCCCAGATCAAAGGTTCAGATGCCGTGACGGTGACATTTTCCACCGATGGCGCGTCGAATAACGGAACTTTTCTGGAGTCGCTCAATCTCGCTGCCATCTGGAATCTCGCATTCGTGTTGGTGATTGAGAACAATCAATATGCGGTGTCGACGACGATCGAGGAGTCAACCCGTGAACCTGATCTCTACAAGCGTGGCATCGGCATCGGTGTTGAGAGCCATCAAGTGGACGGCAATGATCCCCTCGCGGTTTACGAAATGACCCAAGCCGCCGTGCAGAAATGCCGGGAGGGCAAGGGTCCTGTACTGATTGAAGCCAAAACCTATCGCCATATGGGCCACCACGTGAATGACCCCGGCATATACATGCCCGCCGACAAGCTGGCCTATTACAAGGAACGCGACCCCGTGGACCGCGCCCGCAATGACCTGATTGCCATGTCTGGCATTGAAGCTTCTGCCATTGCGGCCATTGAAGATGAAATCCGCAAAGAATTTGAAGATGCGGTGGAGTTTTCGAAAGCCAGCCGCGAAATCTCCTTGGCTGAATTTGCAGAATTCGCTGCGACCTATTGAGCTGGAGCAAGTGGGAACATAAAATGTCCAGAGAGATCATGTACCGCGACGCTTTGCGCGAAGCCATTGACGAAGAAATGGCCCGCGACAAACTTGTTTTCATCATTGGCGAAGGCATTGCCGAACGGGGCGGCTCCTATAAGGTCACCGAGGGGTTATTGGCAAAATATGGTCCCCAGCGTGTGCGTGATACACCAATCGCTGAGGCCGGCATGATCGGTGTCGGCGTCGGTGCGGCGATTGCGGGCGCCAGACCCATCGTTGAAATTCTTTACGTTGATTTCGCCATGCTCGGCATGGACATGCTGGTGAACCAGGCCGCCAAATTCCGCTTGATGACAGGCGGTAAAGGCCGTGTGCCCTTTGTCATGCGCACCCAAGGTGGCACAGGCGGCGGCGTTGCGGCCCAGCATTCGCAAAGCCTGGAAGCCTTGTTCTATCACATTCCAGGCCTGAAGGTTGTCATGCCGTCAACACCGGCTGATGCAAAAGGTCTTTTGAAATATGCACTGCGCCAGCAAGACCCTGTGATGTTTCTGGAGCACAAACATCTTTACATGACCAAAGGCCTGGTGCCGGATGGTGAGCATGTCGTGGAGTTTGGCAAAGCTGATATCAAACGTGACGGCAAGGATGTGACGATCATTGCCTGGTCCAACATGGTGCCGCGCGCCCTTGAAGCGGCAGCCCAGCTTGCGATGCAAGGCATTGATGCTGAAGTGCTGGATCCCAGAACCTTGGTGCCCTTGGACAAACCCGCCATCCTTGCTTCGGTGGCAAAAACCAACCGTGCGGTGATTGCACAGGAAGCCGTGCGCCGGGGTGGCGTTGCTTCAGACATTGCCTCGATCATCCAGGAAGAAGCCTTTTATCACCTCGACGCTCCCATCGAGATTGTGGCGGGTCTCAACATTCCTGTGCCATTCAATCTTGAACTGGAAAAGGCAAGTGTGCCGCAGGTTCAAGATATCGTGGCCGCGGCCCGGCGCACCCTGCATCTGAAGCCACTGGCCATCGCCGCCGAATAGAAAAGGAACAGCCATGGCACGTCCCATCTTAATGCCGCAGGTTGGCCAGGATCTGACGGAAGGCAAGATTGTCGCTTTACATGTCAAGCTCGGCGACAAGGTCAAGAAGGGCGATATCGTCGCCGAGGTGGAATCAGAAAAAGCCACTTTCGAAGTCGAGGCATTTGAAACCGGCACCGTTATCGAAATGCGGTACAAGGTCGGCGACATCGCAACGGTGCTGCAACCCATCATGCTGGTGGGGGATGAGGGTGAAGTTGTCGCGTCAACGAAAGACGTTTCGCTTGTCGCTTCGACTCCCGTTGATGCAGTGGCAAAACCTGAACTCAGGCTTTCAACAACACAAACCCGCAGCGGCGGTGGTTCATCACCCTTGGCACGACGACTTGCCGCCGCGGCGGGTGTTGATATTCGTCTGCTGGCTGGCTCTGGTCCACAAGGTGCTGTTGTCCAAAAAGACCTTGCGGCAATTGCAGGCAACCGTCCCGCATCCTCAACCGGACTCCGTTCCTTGCGTGAGGGTACGGGCGATCCCGTTGTCTTCATCCATGGTTTTGGCGCTGATCTGTCCGCGTGGCGGCCTTTCATTCTGCTCCTCTCCATCAACAATCCAATTCTGGCGCTTGATCTTCCGGCCCATGGCGCAAATGCTGACTCTTCGGTTGATGGCTTTGCCGCTCTCACCGCTGCTGCCCAAGCAGTCATAACGTCTGCTGGCCTAAGCCAGTTTCATCTCGTGGGTCACTCATTGGGTGCTGCTGTTGCTGCAGGTATTGCGGGCAACACGGGGCTTGATGTGCGGTCCTTGACGCTGATGTCTCCCGCAGGACTTGGCCCCCGCATCTCCGGAGATTTCATCGAGGGCTTTCTTGCGGCACACAATGAACCCGCACTGAAAGCCTGGCTTGAGCTGTCGTTCCACCAACCAAACGCCATGCCCGGTGCCTTGGTACGGGCCACGCTTGCCGCCCGCGAAGGCACATCAATGCTTGCCCATCAAAAGAAACTGGCCGCAGGTCTGTTCTCCGGCAATACGCAGTTGTTTTCCGTTCGTGAACAGCTGGATCAGTTTGCGGGGCCAGTTCGCGTTGTTGTTGGCGGTGATGATCGCATCATTCCCTTCGGTCATTCCGCTGTATTGCCGCCCCATGTGGCGGTCCATCGCCTGCCGCTGGTGGGTCATTTACCCCAGCTTGAAGCTGCCGAACTCACAGCGCGGATTGTGGCAGAGACTGTCCGCAGTGCAGGATAGATGGCACACGCTTTCGAGATCCAACTGATCAAAGGAATTGAAAAATGCCGATGCGCCTGTCCCTGAACACCAATCCCCTGGTCAACCGCTTTGCCGATGTGGATGATTTATGCGACACGCTGGCGACAAAAATCCGTGCGGGATACATTCAGCTGGTGCCGGAGTTGCTCAATCCCTCCTGGCCCTCTGCCACCATCGCAAGGCGCGAACGCGAATTTCGAAGGGCCTTCCAGCGCAATGGCATGAGCGCCACGTCAGTGATGACCAGCACGTTTTCGCGCCTCAACCACATGGGCCACCCTGACAAGGATGTCCGCCGCTACTATGTGAACTGGTTCAAAACCCTGGCTGATATTGCAGGGGCCGTGGGTGCCGACTCCATGGGTTCACAATTCGCAATCTTTACCCAGAAGGACTATAATGATCCCAAACGGCGTGAAGAGCTGATTGCCATCGTGACAGACTGTTGGGCCGAAGTTGCCGAGCACGCCAAAGCCGCAGGACTCTCTTTTTTGTTTTGGGAGCCCATGTCAGTAGCCCGTGAATTCGGCCACACCATCGCCGAATGCAGCACCTTTGACAAACGCCTCGCAGATGCCAAGCTCGCCCTGCCATTCAAGATGATTGTCGACATTGACCATGGTGATGTCACGTCGTCCAATCCAGATGATACAAATCCCTACGCTTGGGCGGCAGCGTTTCCAAAACAGTCTCCCATCATCCACGTCAAGCAATCCTCCATGAACAAGGGCGGCCATTGGCCCTTCACCGCTGAGCACAACAAGGACGGTCGCATTCAACCAGAAAAACTGATCGGCACCGTGAAAAAAGCCGGAGGAACAGATACCGAAATCTGCATGGAACTCTCATTCCGCGAGCGCGAGCCGACAGACAGTGCTGTTGTTGAAATGATCAGGGAATCAATGGACTGTTGGGCACCGCATATAGACACAGGGATTGCTTGAACCGCTACCTGCAACACGCCCAATTTCAAATTCAAAAAGCCGTCCAACACGTAGTGCGAGACGGTTTTTTTGATTGCAGTGTCGTGTCGGAAAATGACGATCAGAAGAACGCCATGGTGCGTATTTCAACACTTTGTCGCTTGAGCGCCCCTTCCGGTGTGGTCGGATCTTCAAAAGCCGTATGCGCCATGAAGCGCGCCCGACCATCAGTCTCACTGTCATAGGTCTTGAGCAGCAAGGCTTTTTCTGGGCCCATTTTTGGAAAATAATACCACTTGTGGGTTGCTGAATGACGCACCACAAAAATCTCGCCGGTGCGTTCCTTGTATTTGAGTTCCATCAGTAGCATGTCTTCATCAATTGAAGATTGGGCGTCACACATTGCCAAGGGAAGTTCCTCCACCACATCGTAAAGTGACTTCCACACGTTGTAAAATGCAACCCTGCCTTCCAACAATTTTTCTGCATCATTTGGAACAACATCATGCACGCGCTGAACGCCTGACTTTGGCGTATAGTCGCTGTGCACCAGCAGAACTGCTGGCCGTGACGTTGTGGTTTGCTGTTTCAAGTCAGAAGGCAGACGTTTGCGCAATGTGTGATCGAATACTTCAACGCGCTTTGCGCCCGTATTTCTCTTCACAAAGTCAATAATCTGCTGATAGAAAATTGACTTGATCGCTTCTTCATTGTCGAAATCTGCGAAGTCGGCGCCAAAGTCCCTGATTTCGAAGCCCTCGCGGTCAACATGAAATTTCTGGGCCATGGGCCAGCCATTGGCAATCTCCACAATCCGTTTGTCGGTTCCCGGTGGATTGAGGACAATGCCAGGTTCCGGGTCGTAGAAATAGTAATCAATTGGCTTTCCGTTGTCGACGGAATAGCTGATTTCAGCTCTCACACTTTGCATCAATCATCTCTCCTACTCAGGCGGCACTGTCGAGCTTGAAGCCCTCATAAACCATGGTTTTCTGCCAGGCTGGCAGTGCTTCAACACTGTCCGTCATCCAGCGATGAAGATGTTTGTGCTGGGCCAATGGCAGTTGCTGCCAGTTGCGCAAGTGCATCGGCGAAGCCAACGCCATATCAGCAATGGTGACGTGTTCGCCGCAAACAAAAGTTGAATTTTCAAGCCGTTTGTCAAGGATGGCAGCGAGACGGTGGAAATTGGGTTCTTCTTTTGAAAGTACAGCCGGATCAGGGGCACCACCGAGCAGGGGTTTCACACAGTTGTCGACGAGGAACACATAGCAGCTTGGGAACCAGGAATTACTTTCCCAGAACAGCCAACGGTTGATGTCAGCGCGTTGCTTCAAATCAGTGGGGTAATACTTGGATTTCCCGAACTTGTCTGCGGCGTACTGCATGATGGCATTGGATTCCCAAAGCACAAAATCGCCATCTTTCAGGGTCGGCAGTGATGCCATGGGGTTGAGTGCCATGTAGGGGGGATCTTTTTGCTCAGACTTGAAATAGTCAACTTTCCGAAGTGAGTAAGGCACTGCCATCAGCTCAAAAGCGGCAAGGACCTTTTTGCAATTGATGGTAATGGGATCGGCGTAGAGTTCCATTTTTTCCTCCCGGGAAAAGTTGTGTTTTTTGATTATTTTAGAGACTCACTTCAATAATCCGAACTATGTCTGGAATTCAAACAGAGTCTCCTTGTGGGAAACATCGTGAAGCGCGATATTCGTTCTCTTGATATCAAGTTGTTATTGGCCTTTGATGCCTTGGCGCGTGAGCTGAACGTGACGCGCGCGGCAATGCGCCTGGGCCTTACCCAACAGGGCTTGAGCGGCCAGATTTCCAGACTGCGGGTTTTTTTTGGCGATCCCTTGTTTGTGCGTGAGGGATCAGGTGTTGCAGCAACTCCTCAAGCTGAAGCGCTGAAACCGCGCATCCGCGATGCTTTGGAAATACTCCGGATGTTGGTGCAAGAACCGGTGCTTGTGCCCAAGACTCTTGAAGGCACGCTGAAGATCGCAGCAACTGACTATGCCATGGCTCTTCTTTTGCCACCGCTTTTGCGCGCGCTGCAAAAGGAAGCACCACTGCTGAAAATTGCGCTGCGGGCAGCCAACCATAAAACTCTGGAAAATGACCTGCGCGAACATGAAGTCGATCTTGCATTGATTGCCCAACAGTTCACCCCAACAGGTCTGCAGTCCCAGGTCTTGTTTGCAGAGACCTACAGAGGTGCGGTTCGGCGTGGGCATCCCCTGGCATCAGGCGCAGTCACGCTGGAGCGGTTTTGTGGCTACAGGCATCTGCTCGTTGCGCCAAACCGCGGCGATTTTTCCGGCCCAACTGATAGCGCCTTGCAAGCCGTTGGCTGGAAACGTGAAATTGCTCTTGTTGTCCCAAGTTTTTCTGTGGTGACAGAACTGCTTGAAGAGTCTGATCTGGTCGCGGTTCTGCCGGAACGGTTGCTCAGAAAAAACAGTTCAAGGCTTTTTATTTTTGAGGCGCCAGTCGCTGTGAAAGGCTTTGAAATTCACGCGGTTTGGCCTGCACGATTGAGTTTTGATCCGCTGCAGCATTGGTTTCGCCAGGTCTGCCTGAAAGTGGCGCGTGAAATCGACCCGCATTGAGTTGCTCCCGGGGAACAATAACCGAGCGGCGAGGCATAATCCAGCGAACATCAGGACCGTCCCGGCGACCGCCTTGCAACGGTTCAATGCCTGGTCAAAGCATCGCAAGTCAGCAGCCAAACCCCTTCATGGGGGTTATGCCGCTGAACTTGCAGCGCCCCTTGTAGTGCCATGCCCGCTTCACCATCCGGATCATGGTTTTTCGGAAGCCAGGGCAGAAAAGAACCTGCGATGGATTGAAACACCTTCGACGCAACGCCACGGGGTCATTTTGCCCGGTTTTTCCTCCGCTGAAGTCAAAAAGGCCACGCCGGCAAAAACCCGTGTGTGACCGCTATTTTATTTCATTTTACCTCAATTCAATTGACTCGTTATTCCTATCGCGTAATAAAAACCGGAGCAATGCAGATGGCCAAGTCATTTGCAGCTGCCGACAATTCGGTAACCAAAAAATGAAAACTAATGGGAGTAGGCATTTATGAAGAAACTTATCCTTGCAGCCGCTGCTGGCGCGTTGCTGACCACTGCACTGTCAACCATGACATTTGCAGCTGGCAAGACCATTGCGGTGTCTTGGAAGACCTTCCAGGAAGAGCGCTGGAAGACCGACGAAGCCGCGATCAAGGCTGCTGTTGAAGCCGCTGGCAATACCTACATCTCCACAGATGCCCAAGGCTCTGCCCAAAAGCAAGCAGCTGACATCGAAGGCCTGATTGCCCAAAAGCCAGACGTCGTACTGGTTGTGGCATTCGACTCGGACGCCATCTTGCCGTCGATCAAGGCACTCAGCGATGCTGGCATCAAGTCGATTGCCTATGACGTGCAGTTTGAAGATCCAAACGCACTTTACATCACCTTTGACAACGTGGGTGTTGGCCGCATCATTGCGCAAGAAGTGCAAAAAGCCAAGCCGGACGGCAATTATGCCTTCATCAAGGGTGACAAAGGCGATCCAAACGCCACATTCCTTTTCCAAGGCATGATGGAAGTTCTGAAGGAAGGCCTCGATTCCGGCAAGATCAAGAATGTTTGCGAAACATTCACTGACGGTTGGAAGCCAGACAATGCCCAGAAGAACATGGAACAATGCCTGACCTCAACCGGCAACAAGGTTGACGCCGTTCTGTCTGAAAACGACGGCATGGCCTCAGGCGTGGTTGCTGCTTTGACTGCCCAAGGCATGGCCGGCATTCCAGTCGGCGGCCAGGACGGTGACTTGGCAGCCATCAACCGCGTGGCGCTTGGTACGCAAACAGTGTCAGTTTGGAAGAACGCCACAGACCTCGGCAGAGTTGCTGCTGAAGCTGCAAACGCCTTGGCCGACGGCACAGCAATCGACAAGATCGCTGGTGTAGCCAAATTCAATGGCGGCAAGAAGGGTGTTGAAATGAACTCCATCCTCCTCGCACCAACACCAATCACCAAAGCCAACATCAATGTCGCCATTGATGCAGGCCACATCACCAAAGACCAGGCCTGTGCAGGCGTGGCTGCTGGTGCTGCCACAGGCTGCTAATTTTGTAGCCTGAACGACTTGAGCCGCGCCCCTTGCAAAAGTGGTGCGGCTTTTCTTTAAGTAGAAGCCGGATTCTGCGGAGAACATCATGTCGAGCATCACTCCATCAAGCCAAAGCCCAGCATTGCAAAACGAAGGGACCGTCAAGCGGTTTTTCCGTGCGACTGAGATTGATGAGCGGCTTCTGGGAATGGTCGCCGCCTTGCTGTTGATCTGGATTGCGTTTGATATTGCCAGTGGCATCATGCGCGGCAATTTTGGCGGGCTGCTGGGTGGCTCCTTCCTGACGCCGCGCAATCTCTGGACGCTGCTGGTGCAAACGTCTTCCATCGCCATCATGTCCACCGGCATGGTTCTGCTGATCGTCATGCGCCAGCTTGATTTGTCCATTGGCTCCATGTTGAGCCTCGTGGCTGTTGCGGGTGCCGTATTGCAGGTATTCGAACTCGTGCCGATTCTCGGCGTCGGCCATCCGGCCATTTGGCCTATCGCTGTCGTGTTCATGATCGCTGTTGGTGCAGCTGTGGGCGCATTGAATGGCTGGTTGACGGCTTACCTCAAAATCCCGGCTTTCATCGTCACACTCGGCGGCCTTCTGGCTTACAGCGGCCTCGCCTTTTACCTCGCCAAGGGTGAAACAGTCGCTCCCATGGACAAGACCTACGAAATCTTTGGTGGCGGCATTCCCATCAGTTGGCTCGGGCCTTTCTGGAGCTGGACCATCGCGCTCATTGTCTGCGCCGCGATCATTTTCGCCATCGTCAACGGCCGCAGACAACGTCAACGTTTCAACTTCCCCTTACGTCCCGTCTGGGCCGAAGTTTTTCTGGCTGTGTTAGGCAGCGCCGTTGTGCTGGGCGTCACCAACGTGATGAACTCCTATCCGTGGCCCTTCAAGCTTATCGAGAACTACGCCAAGGCAAATGGCGTGACTATTCCGCCCGGTATTGAAAACAAGGACGGCAGTGCCATTTGCCTGGCAGGGGACCAAGTGGTGCGCTGCACCGAAGGCCTGATTTATTATACGGGCTATTCCGTGCCTGTGATTGTCGCACTTTTTGTCGGGCTCGCCATGACCTTCCTCGCCACCCGTACACAGTTTGGCCGCTATGTCTATGCCACGGGCGGCAATCCGGAAGCGGCTGAACTCGCAGGCGTCAACACCAAATGGCTGACGGTCAAGATCTTCGCGTTGATGGGCCTGCTTGTGGGAATCTCATCGATTGTGTCTTCGGCGCGCCTCAATGCTGCAACCAATGCCTTGGGCGGCCTCAATGAACTCTACGTGATCGCCGCTACGGTGATCGGCGGCACGTCACTGGCGGGCGGTGTGGGCACCATTTACGGCGCCATGCTGGGTGCGCTGCTGATGCAGTCTATCATCTCCGGCATGTCACTGTTGAACTTGCCCGCAGCATTCCAGAATATCGTCGTGGGCGTCGTGCTTGTGCTCGCCGTTTATCTTGATCAGATGTATTCCCGTCGTGTGAAGTAACAAGAGGCAATCATGGCAAAAAAATCCACAACATCGGCAGCCTCGCAGAAATCGGCAAAGCCGATTGAAACTCACGACACGCCATTGGCGGTTGAAGGGCGTGAACCACATGGCGACGTGAAAATGCGCGGAACACCATTGATTGAAATGAAAGACATCTCAATCGCGTTTGGCGGTATCAAAGCCGTTGATCATGCCTCGATTGATTTGTTTCCGGGTGAGGTTGTTGGATTGTTGGGCCACAATGGTGCAGGCAAATCCACGCTGATCAAAGTGCTGTCTGGCGCATACAAGCGTGATGCAGGTCAAATTCTTGTCAATGGTGGTGAAGTTGCCATCAACAACCCGCGCGACGCCAAAGCCCAAGGCATAGAGACGATTTATCAAACCCTGGCTTTGGCCGACAATGTGGACGCTGCTGCCAATCTGTATCTTGGCCGCGAATTGAAAACCTCCTTTGGCACCTTGGACGACGTGGCCATGGAAGCCGAATGCCGGAAGGTCATGCATCGCCTGAACCCGAATTTCCGTCGCTTCAAGGAACCCGTTTCAAAGCTTTCAGGCGGTCAACGCCAGTCGGTTGCCATCGCCCGCGCCATTCATTTCAATGCCCGCGTTCTGATCATGGATGAACCGACGGCTGCACTGGGGCCTCAGGAAACCGCGCAGGTCGGGGAGCTCATCAAGCAGCTTAAATCAGACGGCATTGGCATCTTCCTGATCAGTCACGATTTGCATGACGTGTTTGATCTGGCTGATCGATTGGTTGTGATGAAGAACGGAAAAGTCGTCGGTACCGCCAGCACCAGTGACGTGTCCCACGACGATGTGTTGGGCATGATCATCGCAGGCAAATGCCCGAAAAATGCAATACCCGGCCCCGGTGCCATGCGCGACGTGGCGTAGTCTTCAAGTCATACCAAGCGCTGCCGCATTCACCACCAGTTTGCGATCAAGCCTGCCGTCAAAGCAATCCAGAATGTTCTGGGCCGCAGCGATCCCCATGCGCATGGCGCATTCTTCTGTAAGGCCTGCATTGTGCGGGCTGATGGTGATGTAGGGATTGCTGAGGAGGGGATGATCAGCGGCAGGTGGTTCCTGCATCAATACATCCAGAGCTGCT
The DNA here is from genome assembly GCA_031418195.1 of Hyphomicrobiales bacterium. Lineage (GTDB taxonomy): Bacteria > Pseudomonadota > Alphaproteobacteria > Rhizobiales > Aestuariivirgaceae > Aestuariivirga. The sequence continues at coordinate 51,556 of JANOXA010000018.1, forward strand.
GCCCGCAGCTTGCGTTGGCGCAGGGCCGCGTCCAAAGCCAACTCATCAACAATGCCGCCCCGCGCCGCATTGACGATGATGGCGGATGGTTTCATCACTGCCAATTCAGCAGCGCCTAGCATGGGCCCATTGCCACCTGGCAAATGGACTGAAACATAATCAGCACTCGCCAACGCTGCCCTCATATCGGATGCATGAGCAACGCCCAACGCTTCTGCCTGTTCCGGCGTCACGTAAGGATCAAAGGCTGTTACAGCCATGCCAAAAGCTTTTGCCAATTCAGCAACCCGGCGACCAATGCGGCCAAAGCCAAGAATCAACAAAGCTTTGCCATCAAGCTCGGCTGAATCAAAGCGGTTGCGTTCATTCCAGTTGCCGGTTGTTGACGCAAAATGATGTGCAACGGTGCGACGTGCCGCAGTGAGCATCAACATCAACGTATGTTCCGCCACAGAACGTGAGTTGACATCGCCAACGATGGCCAATGGAATGTTGCGGGCGTTGAGCGCCATTACATCAACGGCGTCGTAACCCACACCATGACGTGAAACAATTTTCAATTTTGGTGCACGGGTAAGATCAGCGGCAGTCAATGATTGGGTACGCAGCAGCACGGCGTCAGCCAAAGGCAAGTGCGGAAGATAAGTTTCGGTGGTTACCGCCTGGATCAACTCAATCTCAACATCCGCCCGCTGCCGCAACACGGCAAGGCCAGCGTCATGAATTTTTCCCGCCACCAAAACACGAAGCTTCCTTTGACTATCCATCATCACACCGTCAACTGTGCGAGTTTGATATTCATGTAATCGTGTATGCCAAAGCTTCCGCCTTCGCGGCCCATGCCGGAGGCTTTTATGCCACCGAAAGGAGCTTCTGCTGCGGCCAGCGCAAAGCTGTTGATGCCCACCATGCCTGCCTCTAGCCGAGCCACCGCCTCGCGCATGCGCTTGGCACTCTGCGTGAAAGCGTAAGCGGCGAGGCCAAGTTCGGTGGAGTTGGCCCGTGCGTACACTTCGTCGTCGGTTTTGAAGGATGTGATGGCGGCGATGGGGCCAAAGTTTTCGTCAGCCAACGCCAGAGCTGCATCCGGCAAATCTGCAATCACCGTGGGCGCATAGAAAAAGCCCTTGTTCTTGTCCGATGGTCGTTCACCACCCGTCACAATGCGCGCGCCATGTTTGCGGGCATCAGCAACGACAGCATCAATGGCAGCAACCCGCTTGCCATTGATCAGCGGCCCCATTTGCGTTGCATCATCGAGACCATGACCCAATTTCAGGGCCTTGGCACGCGAAGCAAAACCATCTACGAACTTCGCATACATCGATTCATGCACATAAAAGCGGTCCCCCGTTACGCAGACCTGGCCTGCATTGGCAAACTTCGCCGCGGCAACAATATCCAGCGCAGCTTCAAGCCGCGCATCGTCAAACACAATCACCGGCGCATTGCCGCCCAACTCCATGGTGGCGCGTTTGAAGGTTTGGGCTGCATCGCGCAACATCTGCTGGCCAACAGCAGATGAACCCGTGAGCGACACTTTGCGCACTACAGATGATTTCATCAGCACGTCATAGGTTGTCGATGTTGGCCCAACCACAAGATTGGCCACACCAGCCGGAACACCAGCCTGCACGAGGCAATCCATCAAGACAGCCGCTGTGCCTGGGGCTTCGCGCGAAGGCCGAACAACAATGGTGCATCCTGCTGCAAGAGCCGGGGCCACCTTGCGGGCGATCAACACCGCAGGGAAATTCCAGGCCGTGAAAGCGGCAACCACACCCACAGGTTCATGATGCACTTCAAGCCGGCCACCGGGGGCGCGGCTTTCGATAACCTGTCCTGTGATGCGCCGTGCCTCTTCGGCATACCAACGGAATTGATCAATCGATAGTTGCCATTCACGGCGGGACAGCGCGAGAGGTTTTCCGGTTTCCAGTGTGATTTGACGGGCTGCTTCCTCGCTGCGGGAGATCATCACATCAGCGCATTTATGCAAGGTGTCTGCGCGGCCCCAGGTGGAGGTTTTCCGCCAATGAGATTGCGCGATATGTGCCGCAGCAATGGCTTCTTCTGTGTCTGCCGCCGAGGCTGCAGGGAACTGGTTGAGAACCTCTTCCGTTGCCGGATCGACAGCCGTGATCACATCAGCACTACTGCCCTTGCGCCATTTGCCCGCAATAAGCTGCCCGGAGTTCAAGTCCATCAAACTAACCTTTCATCTTGCACACGGCACTTGCGCAGAGTGCCTTTTTGCAATTATTATTGCGTATCGGTTTATTTCGGAATGACTCCAATGTGTCAAGCTACTTGAACGCCAACATCGGCAATTCTGCGCACCCTCCTCGATTTGTGCAAGGTCTTTGCCGTCGTGTTTGCTCAAGAAAACGACGGGACGGATAAATATCAATGAAGACCAAGAGTCGTAACGGAAAGTTGACGGTACCCCCACACTATGAAGGTGCCATCAACCTGATTGCGGCAAACTACGAAAAGCTGTCTGATGGCTACAAGCAGGTCGCCCGCTTCTTTACGCAGAACCCCAATGTCATTGCCTTGGAGTCAATTAATTCCATCGCCGCCAAAACCAAGGTCCATCCGTCAACACTGGTGCGGTTTGCCCAGAATATGGGGTATTCCGGCTTCAAGGAATTGCAAGGCGTTTTTCAGACAAGGCTTGCCACGGCAGCACCCGGTTTTCGTGAACGGGTCAGTGTGCTCGAAGCCGAAATCAGTCGCAGCGCTTCACATGGCAATGTCGGGTTTTTGCGCAACATGGTGGTGCGCGATATTGCATCGTTGCAGGGGTTGCTTGAGTCAGTGTCCGAGCAGGACTTGCAAAAAGCTGCAGAACTTTGTGCCAAAGCAAACTGTGTCTATGTGGCGGGCCAGCTGCGCTCTGGACCCATCGCAGAACTGATGCGCTACCTCATGACCATGCTGCAACGTAAAGTCATTTTCATGGACTCGTCAGGTGGTCTGGCGCAAGAAATTGCCATGACAATGGGGAAAGGCGATATGCTCGTCGCCATTGCGTTTCGCCACTATGCAAAGGAAGTTGTGGCGATTGCCGAGCAGGCGGTGAAAGCCAATGTTCCCGTCTTGGCCATTACAGACAGCCAATTGTCCCCCTTGGCCAAAGGGGCTGAAGTTCTGTTCACTGTGCCGGAAGAGGAGTACACGTTCTCGCGTTCGCTCGCGGCACCCATGTGCCTGGTGCAAACCATTGCAACCGCCACAGCAGCCAAGCTGCACTCAAAGAATGCCGGAGATGTGCGCATACCAAGTGTGACGGAAATCGCAAGAAATACATCAGCTCGTTTTGCGCCGTTGGCACGGACGAAAAAAGCCAGATAGAAGCGCATTACATTTACGCAATTTTAGTTGCTCACATGTTGATCTTGCAATAGAAATTTCAAAATTCGAAATCGGGAGTGTCTGGCATGTCTACAATTCGTTTGACGATGGCGCAAGCTTTGGTGCGTTATTTGATGAGCCAATACACCGTTTTGGATGGTGAAGAAGTGCCATTGTTCCCCGGCATTTTCGGCATTTTTGGCCATGGTAACGTGACGTGCCTGTCGGAGGCCTTGGAAGCTGTGAAAGAAACTTTCCCCACCTGGCGCGGACAAAACGAACAATCCATGGCCTTGGCGGCAATCGCTTTTGCCAAAGCCAAACGCCGCCGTCAGATCATGGTCGCAACATCCTCAGTCGGTCCGGGTGCAACGAACATGGTCACAGCCGCAGGTGTGGCCCATGCCAATCGCCTGCCCTTTCTCATTCTGTCCGGAGACACCTTCATCAATCGCCGACATGATCCTGTGATGCAGCAGGTCGAACATTTCGGCAATCCCACCATCAATGTGAATGACGCCTTCAAGGCGGTGACTCGTTATTGGGACCGCATCGTTCACCCCGAACAAATTATCTCGTCATTGCCCCAGGCTGTGGCAGTGATGCTGGATCCAGCAGACTGCGGACCAGCTTTCATTGCACTGCCCCAAGACGTGCAGGAATATGCCTGCGACTACCCGACAAAATTCTTCGAAAAAACCGTCCATGAAATTCCGCGTGCACGGCCCGACAAACGCCGCGTTGCTGAAGCCATCGCATTGCTAAAAGCCGCCAAACGCCCCTTGATCATCGCTGGCGGTGGCACGCGCTATTCGGGTGCAGAAGAAGTTGTGGCGAAGTTTGCCTTGGAACACGGCATACCCATCACTGAAACCATCGCTGGCAAAAGCACTGTGGCCCATGACCACCCGGCCTATGCAGGCCCGATTGGCATCGTCGGATCAACATCGGCCAATACCTTGGCGGCAGAAGCCGACGTGATTGTCGCCATTGGCACACGCCTGATGGACTTCACCACGGGATCCTGGACGCTTTTCAACCACGATGCCAAATTCATTTCGATCAACGCTGCCAGGTGGGACGCCAACAAGCATCGGGCACTTGCTGTTGTTGGCGATGCCAAAGCAACGCTGGAAGAATTGGCAGAGTCACTCAATGGCTGGATAGTTGATGCGGCCTGGACCAAGAAAGCCAAGAGTTTGATGGCCGAATGGAATACCGCACTCGACGGCTACCAGAAACCAACCAACGCGCCAGTGCCAACCTATGCGCAGGTCGTCGGCGTCGTGAACGCCAAGGCTGCACCGCGTGATTACATGATCACCGCTGCTGGTGGACTACCCGGCGAGACCATGAAAAACTGGCGCTGCAAAACCATCAACTCTTATGACCTTGAATTTGGCTTTTCCTGCATGGGCTACGAGATCGCTGGGGGCTGGGGTGCCGCCATGGCAGACCCGACACGTGATGTGATCGTCATGGTGGGTGATGGCTCATACATGATGATGAACTCCGACATCTATTCAACGGTGCTGACGGGTCACAAGATGATCGTCATCGTTTGCGACAACGGCGGCTATGCCGTGATCAGCCGCTTGCAACAGTTCAAAGGCACACCGGGATTTAACAATTTGCTCAAAGATTGCAAAACCGCCATTCCGGCATTCAGCGTCGATTTTGTGAAGCATGCGGAATCGATGGGTGCCTATGCCCGTAGGGTCTCAAGCCTTGCTGAACTGGAACAAGCCATGGATTGGGCCAAGACCACTGACCGCACCACCGTGATCTCCATCGTGTCTGATGCATACACCTGGACGCCGGGTGATGCATTGTGGGATGTGGGTGTCCCGCAGGTTTCAAATCGCCCCGGTGTTGTTGAACAACAAAAGTATCAAGCTAATGTGCGCGCGAAGCAGCGCGTAGGTGTGTGATATGAAAGAACTCGGTATCGGACTCATTGGCACGGGCTTCATGGGCAAGGCCCATGCGATTGCCTATCGCACGGCATTGTCGGCCTTCCCTGACATTCCAACACCACGGCTGGTTGCCGTGGCTGACATGAATGCTGATGCGGCTGCAAAAGCCGCGCACCAGTATGGGTTTGAGTCATCAACGGGAGATTGGAAAGCGCTGATCGCCAATCCGGCCATTCAGGTTGTGTCAATTACCTCGCCGAACTCCATGCACAAGGAGATGGCGCTTGCGGCGATTGCCGCGGGCAAACATGTGCATTGTGAAAAGCCTTTGTCACCAACGCTTGCGGATTCATTGGAGATGGTGAAGGCTGCTGAAACGAAGGGCGTCAACACGCAAGTGGGCTTCAATTATATCAAGAATCCTTTGCTCAAACTGGCCCGGCAAATGGTCGAATCTGGTGAACTCGGCGAAATCACAGGCTTTCGCGGCATTCACGCGGAAGACTATATGCATGACCCCGCATCGCCCTGGACTTGGCGCATCGACCCAACGGGTGGCCCCGGTGTGATTGCGGATTTGGGTTCGCACATCATCGGCATGGCGCGGTTTCTGCTGGGCGATATTGCCGAGGTGAGTGCCGATGTGCGTACTGTCATCAAGCAACGCCCCGTGGCGCGTGGTACGTCCGACATGAAGCTCGTTGAAGTCGATGACGTGGCCCGCATCCTTGTCAGTTTCGGGCGCGGCTGCGGTGGCACCATTGAAGCCAACTGGATTCAAACCGGACGCAAAATGCAGTTGGGTTTCGAGCTTACAGGCGAAAAGGGCAACTTGGTGTTTACGCAAGAACGCCTCAACGAACTCTTGTATTACAAAGCCGGAAGCGATCCGCGCCACGCGGGATTCACCCGCATTGAAGCTGGCCCGCAACACGAACCCTACGGCGGCTTCTGTGTGGCTGGCGGCCATCAGTTGGGCTTCAATGATTTGAAGACCATCGAAATGGCCGAGTTCCTCGGTGCCATCGGCAAGAACGAAAAATCCGGACCCGATTTCCGCGAAGCCCATGAAATCCAGAAAGTCGTAGAAGCTGCCATTGCGTCGTCCCAGCTGAGAGTGTGGCAAACCGTTTAGGTGGTCTGCGCTGAGCGATTGATCGAATCCCTTCAAAACATAATTGGCGATAACGTCATTTCTGGAAGGGAATTTCGCTTTACATCATTTACATTGTCACTACTGGTAAGGCACAGCCTTCAGGTTAGAAACGGATGTCCATGACTTCTTTCAACAAAGTCCTCATTGCCAATCGCGGCGAAATCGCCATTCGCGTCATGCGCGCTGCCAATGAGTTGGGCAAAAAAACTGTTGCGGTGTTTGCCGCAGAGGACAAGCTTTCGCTACACCGCTTCAAGGCCGATGAAGCCTATTTGATCGGCGAGGGTTTGAAGCCCGTCGAGGCTTATCTATCGATCGCCGAAATCATCCGCGTTGCCAAAGCCAGCGGTGCAGATGCCATTCACCCAGGCTATGGTTTGTTGTCCGAAAATCCAGATTTTGTTGACGCCTGCACAACAGCTGCAATTAGTTTTATCGGTCCGAAAGCCGAAACCATGCGGGCTGTCGGCGACAAGGCTTCGGCCCGCAAGGTGGCCGTGGCGGCAGGGGTTCCCGTCATTCCCGCCACGGAAGTGCTGGGCGATGATTTTGCGTTGATCGAAAGGCAAGCTGCAGTTGTTGGTTACCCCCTGATGTTGAAAGCCTCATGGGGCGGTGGTGGTCGCGGCATGAGGGCCATCAATGAGCCCTCTGAATTGCGCGACAAGATCATGGAAGGACGGCGCGAAGCCGTGGCAGCATTTGGCAATGGCGAGGGCTATCTCGAAAAGATGATCACCCGCGCCCGTCACGTCGAGGTGCAAATTCTCGGCGACAGGCACGGCGGCCTCTATCACCTCTACGAACGTGATTGCACGGTGCAACGCCGGAACCAAAAAGTGGTCGAACGCGCACCCGCACCCTATCTGACGGATGCGCAACGTGCGGAAGTCTGTGAGTTAGGCCGCAAGATATGTGCCCATGTGAACTATGAATGTGCTGGCACGGTTGAGTTCCTGATGGATATCGATACCAACAAATTTTACTTCATTGAAGTCAATCCGCGTGTGCAAGTGGAACATACTGTTACGGAAGAAGTAACAGGCATCGACATAGTGCAGGCGCAAATCCTGATCGCTGAGGGAAAGACCCTTGCCGAAGCCACAGGCACACCCTGCCAAGAAGATGTCAAACTGCGCGGCCACGCCATTCAATGCCGCATTACAACTGAAGACCCGCAGAACAACTTCATTCCCGACTATGGCCGCATCACCGCCTATCGCTCCTCCAACGGGCCGGGCATCCGGCTTGATGGCGGCACGGCTTATGCGGGGGCTGTGGTCACACGCCACTATGACTCGCTGCTGGTCAAAATGATCGCAACGGCTCCCACGCCCGAGAAAGCCATTGCCCGCATGGACCGGGCATTGCGCGAGTTCCGCATTCGTGGTGTGGCCACCAACATTGCTTTCGTCGAAAACCTGTTGAAGCATCCAAGCTTCCTCAACGATACTTGTACAACCAGGTTCATCGACACCAGCCCAGAACTGTTCGTGTTTAAAAAGCGCCGCGATCGCGCCACGAAAATCCTGACTTATATCGCCGACATCACAGTCAACGGGCATCCGGAAACAGCAGGTCGTCCGACGCCTTCAGCGCGAACCCATGTTCCCCGGCCCCCGCATGCTGATGCAGTTCCGGCGCATGGTCTTCGACAGATGTTGTTGGAGCAAGGTCCGCAAGCTGTTGCCCAATGGATGAAGGCAGAGTGTCGATTGCTCATCACCGACACCACCATGCGTGATGGCCACCAAAGCCTTCTCGCAACCCGCATGCGCTCCATCGACATGCTGCGCGTGGCCCCTGCCTATGCTGGCAACCTACATCAACTCTTCTCTGTCGAATGCTGGGGTGGTGCCACCTTCGATGTGGCCTATCGGTTCCTGCAGGAATGTCCGTGGCAGCGGTTGCGTGACCTGCGTGCTGCCATGCCCAACCACTTGCTGCAAATGTTGCTGCGCGGGGCCAATGGGGTTGGCTACACCACATACCCTGACAATGTGGTGAAAAGCTTCGTTGTCCAAGCCGCCAAAACCGGCGTCGATGTGTTCCGTGTCTTCGACTCACTCAACTGGGTCGAGAACATGCGCGTGGCCATGGATGCGGTAAATGAAGCGGGCCGGATTTGCGAAGGTACGATCTGCTATACGGGCGATATTCTTGACTCTGCGCGGGTAAAATATGATCTCAAATATTATGTTCGCATGGCGAAGGAATTGGAAAAATCGGGGGCTCACATATTGGGCCTGAAAGACATGGCAGGCCTGCTCAAACCTGCTGCTGCCCGCGTGTTGATCAAGGCCCTCAAAGATGCGGTCGGATTGCCCATTCACTTCCACACCCATGATACGTCTGGCATTGCGGCCGCAACGGTGCTCGCCGCCGCCGATGCTGGCGTAGATGTCGTGGACGCTGCCATGGATGCCTTCTCCGGCGGTACATCGCAACCCTGCCTTGGCTCCCTCGTCGAAGCCCTGCGCCACACGGAGCGTGATACCGGGCTCGACATAAAAGCTGTACGGGCTGTTTCGGATTACTGGGAGCAGGTGCGGGCGCAATATGCGGCGTTTGAAAGTGGCATCGCCGCACCTGCGTCAGATGTTTATCTTCACGAAATGCCCGGTGGCCAGTTCACCAACTTGAAAGCCCAAGCCCGCAGCATGGGGCTGGAAGAGCGCTGGCCCGATGTGGCGCAAGCCTATGCCGATGCCAACATGATCTTCGGAGACATTGTGAAAGTCACGCCATCCTCGAAAGTCGTTGGCGACATGGCCTTGATGATGGTGTCGCAAGGCATGAGCCGTGCAGAGGTCGAAGACCCGGGCACTGAAATCGCTTTCCCGGAATCCGTTGTCGATATGTTGAAGGGCAATCTCGGTCAGCCTGAGGGTGGTTGGCCGCAAGCGATTTCAAAGAAAGTGCTGAAGGGCGAAACCGCCATTACCTCAAGGCCAGGAGCCTCACTTGCTCCTGCCGATATCGATGCCATTCGTGCCCGTGTCAAAGCCGAACTCAAAATCGGCACCGAAGACAATGAGGACGAAGTCCTGGACGAAGAAGACCTCAACGGATACCTGATGTATCCGAAAGTCTTCATGGATTACCGCGCCCGCCACCGTGCCTATGGCCCTGTGCGCACCTTGCCCACGCACTCCTTCTTCTACGGCATGCGCGAGGGCGAAGAGGTCACAGCAGAAATTGACTCCGGCAAGCGCCTGGAAATCGTTCTGCAAACCGTCGGCGCCACATCTGACACAGGACAAGTCAAAGTCTTTTTTGAACTGAACGGACAACCTCGCGAAATCAGCGTGCCCGACCGCAAGGCAAAGTTGATCAAGTCTGCACGCCCCAAAGCTGATGTTGCAAACCCTGCCCATGTTGCAGCGCCCATGCCAGGCCTTGTCATTGGTGTTGTCGCCTTGATCGGCCAAAAGCTGGCCAAGGGAGACATCATCCTGCAACTCGAAGCCATGAAAATGCAGTCCGCCCTCACTGCAGACCGGGCCGGAATACTCGCAGCATTTCACGTCAAAGCCGGCGACCAAGTGGAGGCCAAAGACCTCGTGGCAGAGTGGGAGAACACCAGATAGTGCAATTGTTGCCCGACTTTTGCCAAACGAAAATTGCGTGGCCCCGCCAAAAACTTCAAGCACGCCTCTGGCACAAACCTGTTCGGCAGCCTATGCAGGCTGCATGTGTTCAGCATGCGGATACCCGGCAGCGCCGGGACATTGGACGGAAGCCGGTGCTGCCAACATGGGTGACAGGCTGCGGTGCCGATTCAGGTGCGCCGAGATTTTGCTGCGGGTACTCACTGTCTATGGCTTGAAGGTCCATGATGGCGGTCTGGTACCTGGCATCCAACTTTCAACACTCACGGGCGACCAGGCCATTGTGCGCGACCTTGCCGAAGTCTGGATTGTTGCTGAACGGATGAGTGGCAAAACCATAGATCCACTCGACCCGTGTTTTATCGGCTGAGCCATGGCTTCGCATGAAAGGGAACCAAGCCTGGACGGACGCATGCGTTTGTCGATTTTGGGCGGCTATCTCGGTTCAGGCAAGACCACGTGGCTTCGCCATCAACTGCATGAAGGCAGGTTCAAGGACGGCTTCGTGATCGTCAACGAAGCCGCTGAAACACCCGTTGATGATGCGCTGTTGCAGAACGCCACGAAGCTTGCGGTTTTGGCAGGTGGCTGTGCCTGCTGCACCGGCAAGGCTGCATTGCTTGCTTGCCTCAGGCAACTTTGCGATGAGCGCAGCAAATCAACTTCTGACACAGCACGACTTCAACAGATCGTGCTGGAAACCAGCGGGCTTGCCGATCCGGCATTGATTGTCGAGGCCATTCGCAACGATCCGGTTCTGGTGCACCACATTGTGGTGAGTGAGGTTCTGGTGATGGTTGATGCATTGCACGCCATGGCGCAATTGCACAGCGAAGTGCTGGGCCGGCGACAAATTGAAAGTGCGGATTGCTTCATGATCTCCAAACTCGATGAGGCCAATGACAATGAGGTCAGAAAACTTCTCGCAACCCTCCAGCATTTAAATCCGGGTTCCGTCATGCTGGGAACAATCAAGGGGAGCCAGGCATCGCTTCCCGGCTTTGCCGATGTGGAACCGGAAATCTTGCACGGGCTTTCTGAAGGCACCCAACAAGCACCAATTTTCCCTGCGCGAATTATTGTCGACGAGACGATTGACTGGGTCGCATTCAGTGTTTGGCTTTCGGCCCTCTTGCATGCCCGTGGCAACGACGTGGTGCGCGTCAAAGGGGTTGTGCGCACACCTGCAGGCCGCCTGCTGATACAATCGGTGCGTAAAGTCGTGCAATCGCCGGAAATCCTGCCCGAACAGGACAACCGTCCGGACCGCGAGGACAATGTGATTGTCGTCATTGGACGGGGCTACCAGGCAAGCGATCTGACCCGGTCATTGCGCCGCTTTGCGGGCGTGCCGATATCAAGTTGATTTTTATTATCCTATGATAGGAATTTAGTTTACATCGGGAAATCATGGTGCTATCTCCGGGGTGAAGGAGACGTGGTGGCATGGTTTGGGTTATGGTGGTTTATCTGGTGGCGAAATATTTGGTGCCGTCGGCGCTGGCGTTGATGGTGCCTGTGGCCAGCATGGTTTCGAGGATAAGGGAGACGCGTTGCTTGCGGGCCGCCGTGTTGCGCCCGTCGAAGGCGGCTGCAATGGAATCGGCTGAGGACAAGCCGGCGGACTTTACCAACATGTCGGTGACGGCGCGTATCTGTTCGCGGTCCACGCTTGGCCACTTCGGTTTGTTGTCGGTCTCCACGATGTCGAGGTCCAATTCCGCGGTTTTGCCCACGGGGATTTTGCCCTTGAGTTTGGGGATCTGGTATTCCGGCCGCAGCCAGCGGATTTTGCCGCTCTTTTCTTCTTCCGCCCGTTCGAGATTGAGGGCCACAAGGCGGCGGAGCAATTCCTCTTCGGCCTCAAGCTGCGTGTCGGCCTTGCAAATTGCTTGGAAGCAGTTGAAGACTGTCAGTATGGCAAAAACAAAATCAAAGCGCGTCAGCAGCATTCTTTTCGAACGCATCAGAGGCGAGATTCCGAATGCTGAGAAGCTTGTGATGCATGCAGTGGAGGCGAAAATTGGGGGACGAAATGATGTTGAATCATTCGTCCGCGAGAACTTCAGCAGTTTGGTCGAAGAACTGCAACTGGACGCCTACAATCTGTACTTGGCGAATGAAAAATCAAGGGCGTCGATAGTGATCAGGAAATCTGTGGAGGAACGTCTTCCCGCAGGTGGCAGCGCAGAAGATGCGTTGGACATCATTGCGGCGTAAGCGTCCGGTGAGCTACGCGGCCTGATTGGTTTTCCAGACCCACGGCAACAGTTCGGTGATGCGATTGATCTTGTGGTCGGCGATGCGGGTGAGAATGTCGCGGAAGTAAGCCTCTGGGTCGATGGCGTTCAGTTTG
>JANOXA010000019.1:0-14190 GCA_031418195.1 Hyphomicrobiales bacterium
TGGTTGATCAGCGTTTTCCCAGTGCGGCCATGCGCGAACGACCGCACGCGCTACTGGCCGAGATGGATCTTGATAAGTGGGAAGACAACCTCGCCAACAACATGTCGGGTGGACAGCAGCAGCGCGTGGCCATTGCACGAGGTTTGGCCATGAAACCTGCCCTTATTTTAGCTGATGAACCAACAGGGAATCTGGATACAAAATCTACCGACACGGTCTTTGAAATGATGAGGCGCGTGAACATGAAAGACAAAACCACTTTCCTGATCGTCACCCACAATCTCGATCTGGCGCAGCGCTGCGATCGCATCATCGAAGTTGTTGATGGTCGTATCGTGAAGGAAAATTAGCTACGGCTTGCGTGTGATCGCACGATCAATGGCTTCGACGAGGTCGCCCTCCCGGAACGGCTTCTCGATTACTACATCGCCGGGCCGATGTTGTTGTGTGCCAAGTTTATCACCTGTCACAAAGACGTGGGGAACAAACCGTTCCTTGAGGATCGTTTTGACCGCGGCGATTCCACTTCCTTCGGTGAGGTGGGCATCGACGATCATCAGATCGGGACGAAATTTAGCAGCTGCGGCAACGGCACCTGCTTCAGTTCGTTCAACCCCACACACCACATGACCAAGCTCCGTGAGAATATCGGACAGCAACATGCCGATCAGAACATCGTCCTCTACAATAAGGATGCTGTACACAGTCACCACATCACATTGGCATGTAGTACGTGCTGTAATAGGCAAGGTGTTTTTCGTCATAGGTGCCGTCCACGGTAATGACAGGGTCGTAAGGAGGACTCTTCCTGACCGTGTCACAGTCCACATTCAGATATATTACTTCAGCCACCCAATCAATTTTGAGGATTGAACGGGGCGAAATAAGTACCCGCTCACCCGGCCACCAGTTGCCGGTATCAACTTTAAGATAGCGAACCATCCAGCCGTTATCGTCAATGAGGACGTCTTCGACAGCCCCAATTTCACCGTCGGTGGCGTGTATGCCATAACCCGTAATCGCTGCGATGCTGCGCAAATGCGGATTACCCCAAAACAGGTTCGGTCCTTCAGGCTGGTCGCTTGATTTCCGGTATGGCAGGTTCATTGTAACGTCGGTGGGCACGGCCATAACCAAGCTCACAGGCGAAAAACTGCCATCCCAATAGGGTTCCCAATCATAATGGTCATAGAGATGAGCTTCCGATTGGCGCGAAACGGGCAAGTTTGTATCGACATCCGGACTTTCTTTGACCTGCTGACGCGTAAGTTTCACTGGGAATTCCCGTTTTTCCGCATTGGGGGTCCCCATCACGAACGGCGGTAGCAACACTTTGCGACCGGGAAGCCAGTTGCCCGTATCGACAACCAGCCAACGCACCGTCCAGCTCTTGTCATCGACCAACAGGTCTTTGACGCTGCCCAAGTCTCCGTCTGTCTCTGCGACGGTGTAGCCATTGATTGCCGATGCGTTCCACAACATTGCCTGCTCCTGTGCATGAATGAAGAGAAGAATATCACTTGCTGCCAATTGAAAAACAGCCTCGGAAACTACTCACGTCCGTCATCTTTTTAATTCAGGCTCCGACGGAACAATTCGCCTTGGTCTGCGTTAAATCATGTGACATCGCTACGGAAGGGTGGATGCCGGATGCGAAACCGAATTTCTCCGAAAGTAAAAACTGTTGTTTCGCGCCCTGAAGGTGCGGCTCAGCGGTTTTTGGTCGTGGGTATTGGCGCATCCGCAGGTGGGTTGGATGCCTGCCGAAAATTTTTCGAGACAATGCCCGTTCCCAACGGCATGGCATTCATACTCGTTCAACATCTCGAACCCAACCACGACAGCATGTTGGTTGAACTTCTGGCCAGCCACACGGGAATGACTGTGAGGCAGGCAAGCGACGGGATGCTGCTTGAACCTGATCATGTCTATGTCATTCCACCGGGTCGTTCACTTGGCTACGCTAATGGTGCATTGCGGGTCACCGAACCGTTGGAGCGCCATGGCTCACGTCTGCCTTTCGATTTTCTGTTGCAATCCCTCGCCATTGAATTTGGCAGACGGGCAGTCGGCCTTGTTCTCTCAGGAACCGGATCCGATGGCAGCGCTGGCGCAGTGGCCATAAAGGCGAAGGGCGGAATGGTTATCGCGCAGGAACCCAGTGAAGCGGGGTTTGACGGGATGCCAAAAAGCGCCATTGCCACAGGCGCTGTGGCCCAGGTTCTGGCGCTTGCCCAAATCCCGGGCATTCTCAAAAGCCACGCCTCAGGATCGAAACCAACCGCCGAAGCGGCTGCACCTGCGCCTTCGCCATCTCCATCAGGTTGGCTGCGCGACATCATCGAACTGCTACGCAGCAAGACCACCCATGATTTTACGCTTTACAAGAAAGGCACCCTGCAACGCCGCATTGAAAGGCGCATGGCGCTTGGCGGGATCAAAGCCAGCGAAACCGCGCATTACCTCGATATCCTGCGGAGCAACGACACCGAAGTTGAGAACCTTGCAAAGGATTTGCTGATCAACGTCACAAGTTTCTTCCGCGATCCAAAAGCCTTCGAGGTTTTGGGCGAGACCGTCATCCCCGACCTCGTCAACACCCACAAAGCCGGACTTCCATTACGCATCTGGATTGCCGGATGCAGCAGCGGCGAGGAAGCCTATTCTCTCGCCATGTTGTTTCGGGAACATATTGTTGCCTCGAAAACGGATGTGCAGCTTCAGGTTTTCGCGTCTGATGTTGACGCCGATGCCGTTGCCACCGCGCGGGAAGGCAAATATCCAGACAGCATCGAAGCCGATGTTTCGCCACAGCGGCTTTCACGGTTTTTCTCCAAATACGATCATGGCTACCGCGTGTCTGCCGAGCTTCGTTCAACCGTGATCTTCACGGTTCAGGATGTGATTGCTGATCCGCCATTTTCACGGCTGGATTTTGTATCTTGCCGAAACCTGCTGATTTACCTTGACCCTGAAGCCCAAGCCAAAGTCATTTCGCTGTTCCATTTTGCCCTGCGCAAAGGCGGCATTCTGCTGTTGGGCAGTGCGGAAACCGCCGGCAATATTGACGGGCGCTTTGAGATTGTTTCAAAACCTTTGCGCATTTACAGGAACATCGGGCGTGGCCCCGCAGGAGAATTCAGCCTGAGTGCGGGAGATGCATCAAAGAAAGTTGCACGCGCCATTCAAAACCAATCCCCAACCAACCCCGCAGCACTGGCCGAACTTTGCCGCCGTTTGGTATTGGACAACTACGCGCCAGCCGCCGTGCTGATCAACCGCAAGAACGAGTTCATCTTTTCAATGGGGCCGACGGATCGCTACCTGCACGTTTCATCCGGCCACCCGACCCATGATCTGCTCGCCATGGTGCCGTCGGGTGCGCGTGCCAGGCTCAAACTCGCCATATTGCAAGTGATCGACAGCAAGTTGCGCATGGCTGTCGAGGGTTGCCGGATGCGCCGTGAGGGCAAAGATCAGGTCTTCTCCATCGATGTGCAACCTGTGCCTGGCAATGATCTCATTCTGATCTGTTTCATCGACACGACAAAATCAATCGCGAAAACCAGCCCGCATGATGCACCACAAAATGTGGCGCATGTTGCGGAAATGGAACTTGAACTCGATGCGGCGCGACAGGAACTGCAAAGTGCCGTGCGCGAACTTGAAGTGTCGGCAGAAGAACAAAAGGCAATCAACGAGGAGGCCTCATCGGTCAATGAGGAATTTCAATCAACCAACGAAGAATTGCTCACGTCAAAGGAAGAACTGCAATCGCTCAACGAAGAACTGACGGCCCTCAACAGCCAGCTGCAGGAAACCCTGGAGCGGCAACGATCAACCTCGGACGATCTTCAAAACATCCTTTTCAGCACCAATATTGCAACGCTGTTCCTCGACAGGCACCTCAACATCAGGTTCTTTACGCCAGCTACAAAATCACTATTCAATGTCATTCCCGGCGATGTGGGGCGGCCACTTACTGATCTCAATTCGCTGTCGGCCGACACTGCCCTTGTTGCTGATGCTCAAACCGTTTTGCGTGATCTGGCAGCCAAAGAACGTGAAATTGAAACAGGAAGCGGCATCTGGTTCATGCGCCGCATCTTTCCTTATCGGACCCATGGCGACGATGTGGAGGGTGTTGTGATCACCTTCACGGATATCAGCGAAAGCAAGCGTATCAAAAAAGCCATGGAGGAAGCCCGTCTCGAAGCCGAACAGGCCAATGCAGGGAAGTCGCGCTTTCTCGCCATGGCCAGCCATGACTTGCGGCAACCGCTGCAAACGCTTGCGTTGCTGCAAGGCTTGTTGGCGCGGGCGGTTGAGGGCGAGAAATCGCAAAAGCTGTTGACGCGGCTTGACGAAACATTGAGCGCCATGACGGGCATGCTGAATACCCTGCTCGATATCAACCAGATTGAAGCAGGGAACGTGCAGCCCGAACCCATCATGTTCAGTGTCAGGGACGTTCTGGCAAGACTCAGGGGCGAATACACTTATCAGGCGCAATCCCTGGGGCTGGAGCTGCGTGTTGCTTCGTGCAGTTTCATGGTTCACAGC
This sequence comes from Hyphomicrobiales bacterium, assembly GCA_031418195.1. Classification (GTDB taxonomy): domain Bacteria; phylum Pseudomonadota; class Alphaproteobacteria; order Rhizobiales; family Aestuariivirgaceae; genus Aestuariivirga. The sequence continues at coordinate 4,564 of JANOXA010000019.1, forward strand.
GATCCGCGCCTGTTGGAACAAATCATCCGCAATCTTCTTTCCAACGCCATGAAGTACACGCCGAAAGGCAAAGTGCTGTTGGGCTGCCGTCGCCGCGCCGGAGTTGTCAGCGTCGAAATCTGGGATACGGGCATAGGCATTGCGGAAGACCAGATTGGTTCCATCTTCGATGAATTCCACCAGATCGGCAATACTGAACGCGCAAGGAGTCGCGGGCTTGGGCTTGGACTTTCCATCGTACAGCGTCTGGCGAAGTTGCTCGACCACCAGGTTACGGTTCGTTCAATGCCGGGCAAAGGCTCAGTCTTTGCCATCGCAATAAAGCCGCCGCCAGCGGATGCAACAGGGCCAGTTGAACCTGCAAACGGTGGAAAGGAAATCAAAATCGGCCATGCAAATCGACCGGGAAAGTTGCTTGTTGTGGAAGATGATCCTGACGTGCAGGCATTGCTGGAACAGCTTCTGAAAGAAGAAGGGCATCATGTCATGTCGGCTTTTGATGGTGCCACAGCTTTGGAATTTGTAACGAATGGGCTGATCAAACCAGACGTGGTGCTGACAGACTTCAATTTGCCCGGTGCCCTGAATGGCCTGCAAGTGGCGGCGCAATTGCGTGGAGAACTTCATGCCGAACTTCCGGTGATCGTCCTCACAGGCGACATTTCAACTGAAACACTGCGCGATATCTCACGGCAGAAATGCGTTCAGCTGAACAAGCCAGTCAAACTTTACGAACTGACGCAAACCATTCAAAGTTTGCTGCCCGCCCTGTCAGACAAGCTGAGAACTGTTCCAACAACTTCCAAAACCACTGCAACGTCCACAATTTTTGTCGTCGACGACGATGCGAACGTGCGAAGCACAATGTGCGCCGTCCTCGAAGATGAGGGTTGGCACGTACAATCATACGCAAGCTGCGAAGCATTTCTGCAAGCTTATCAACCGGGCGAAAATGCGTGCCTTCTTGTCGACGCTTACCTCCCCGGCATGAGCGGGCTTCAGCTCCTGCAGAAACTTCGTGACATCGGCAGCAATCTTCCCGCTATCATGATCACCGGCAACAGTGACGTTGCCATCGCTGTCCAGGCCATGAAAGCGGGTGCTTCTGATTTCATTGAAAAGCCCGTAAGTGCGATTGAACTTGTTGAAAGTATCAGGCGTGCGCTCGACCAATCGACAGACAAAAACAAACTTGCAGACTGGCGCAAAATCGCCACGCGGCACATCAAAGGCCTCACCGCGCGTCAACGCCAGATCATGGCCATGGTCCTTGATGGCCACCCCAGCAAAAACATCGCCGCCGATCTCAACATCAGCCAACGCACGGTAGAAAACCATCGCGCGTCAATCATGAAAAGAACAGGCACGAAATCCCTGCCCGCGTTGGCAAGACTTGCGCTGGCGGCGACACCGAACACTGCGCCGAGCCCGTTGTGAACAGCGAGAAGAAACAGCACCTGGCCGCTGTGGCACTCGCAGCGATTCCTGCATCGGCATTGATTTGCGGGCTAACCGCAATGGCATTTTCGCGGTCCGACCCCGCCACCTGGATTTTTATCGCAGGCATTGTGCCCGTACTTCTCGCCTTGCTGTGGTCAATTGTGAAAAGCCTGATGCGCGGCGAATATGGCCTCGACATTATCGCAGCACTTTCGATGTCGGGAGCACTCCTCGCTGGCGAAGCACTGGCGGGCGTCGTTGTCGCGCTGATGTATTCCGGCGGGCTGTTGCTGGAGGACTATGCCCAAGGCCGGGCCATGCGTGAGATGACAGCCCTTCTGGGCCGCGTGGCCCGTACGGCACAGGCCTTTCGCAACGGCAGTCTGGTCGAAACCGCAATTGAGCTTTTGGTGCCAGGTGATCGGCTTTTGATCCGCGCGGGAGAAGTCGTGCCGGCTGATGGCAGGGTGGAAAGTGGCTCTGCCCTGTTGGATGAATCCTCTCTCACGGGCGAAGCTTTGCCTGTGCGCCGCAATGCTGGTGCAGCCGTCGCCAGTGGTGTCGCCAATGGTGATGCGCCGTTCAATCTTGTGGTGACCAAAACCGCCGCCTTGAGCACGTATGCGGGCGTAGTGCGTCTGGTTGATGCCGCACGCCTGTCAAAGGCCCCCATGGCCAGACTGGCGGATCGTTATGCCATGGGCTTTCTGGCGGTGACGGTGGTGCTGGCGGCAGCGGCATGGTTTTTCTCCGATGACCCCAAGCGGGCGCTGGCCGTTCTGGTGGTGGCAACGCCCTGTCCACTGATCCTCGCAGTACCTGTTGCCATTGTGGCTGGCATGTCGCGAGCGGCAAAGCGCGGCCTTCTGGTCAAGTCGGCGCGGATTCTCGAATTGCTGCCCCAGATCAAGACGCTGTTGATTGACAAGACCGGCACGCTGACCGATGGCCAGGCCCATGCGCGGACCGTGACACCACGACCGGGATTGGATGACATCAGGCTGATCACAGCCGCAGCATCATTGGCGCAGGCCTCACAGCATGTTGTTTCGCAAGCCTTGGTGGCCGAGGCGCGCCTTCGCGGCTTGCAGCTCGTTGCACCGACAGATGTCGTGGAATCCCCCGGAGATGGTGTTACCGGACGTGTTGCCGGAAATTTGGTGGTTATCGGCAGACCTGGCTTTGTGGATAAAAATCCGAAGTCAAATGAAGCTTCTGCTGCCGTTGGTACAACCGTTTTGGCCGTGGCCATCAGCGGCAAACCAGCAGGACGCATTGTGTTCGAGGACCGTCTGCGAACCGACGCCCCCGAAACGCTCCGCGCACTGCGCGCTGGCGGTATTATGCGCATAGTACTTCTCACAGGCGACCAGGCTGCCATCGCCAAACACGCTGGCGACACTCTCGGCGTTGATCTCGTCATCGCAGAAGCAACACCAGCGGGAAAAGTAGAGGCCGTCAAAGCGGAAGCAGGCAACGGCCCGGTGATGATGCTTGGTGATGGTATCAATGACGCGCCAGCCCTAGCCGCAGCCGACATCGGTGTCGCAATGGGGGCGCGCGGTGCTGCAGCAGCATCCGAAGCCGCCGATATCGTGCTTCTGGTCGACCGCCTGGACCGCGTGGTCGACGCCATGGCGATCGCCAAGCGAACTCGCACCATTGCGCTGCAAAGCGTGGTGGTTGGCCTGTCGCTATCGTCTCTCGGCATGATTGCAGCAGCGCTGGGCTACCTGCCACCACTTGCGGGTGCACTGTCACAGGAAGCCATCGACGTTGCCGTAATACTCAATGCGCTGAGAGCCCTTGGACCCGGCCAAACCAACCCGTCACTCCCAACAGTCGCAATTGAGGCGGAGCCCGCATGAAAGACCCCTATGAAACACTGGGCGTGAAACGTGATGCGTCGCCAGACGACATTCGCAAAGCCTATCGCCGTCTTGCCAAGAAGCTGCACCCTGACCTCAATCCCGGCAACAAGGACTCCGAAGAGCGCTTCAAGGACGCGGCGCTTGCCAATGAATTGCTGTCCGATCCAGACAAGCGCAAACGCTTCGACGCTGGCGAAATTGACGCTATGGGATCCGAAAAACAGCGCGAGCGTTACTACAAAGACTATGCGGCTGAAGCTCCTGCTGCCAACAATTACAACAACCACGCAGGCTATGCAGATTTTGGCGATACTGATGATCTTTTCGCGGAATTGTTCCGCCAGCAGGCGCGGCAATCCCGCAAGGCACCGGGTGCCGATCTGCGCTACCGTCTGTCGGTAGAGTTTCTTGATGCCGTCAATGGTGCCAGCAAGCGCATCACTTTGCCTGACGGCGGCTCCCTTGATGTGAGCATACCTGCCGGGATTCAGGAGGGACAGACGCTGCGCTTGCGCGGCAAGGGTGCTGCATCGGCTGGCGAAGGTATTGCTGGCGATGCCCTGGTGGAAATTTCAATCATGCCCCACCGCTTCTTCACCCGCGTTGGCGACGACATTCATTTGGAGCTGCCGATCACCCTTGCCGAAGCCGTGTTGGGTGGTCGCGTCAAAACCCCAACGCCTTCCGGTTCAGTAATGCTTGCCATCCCCAAAGGATCAAACACGGGCGCAGTAATGCGTCTCAAGGGCAAAGGTGTGGCCCATCGCGGCGGCCATGGCGACGAGCTGGTCACGCTCAAGGTGACACTGCCGCAGCAAGCGAACACGGAACTGGAAACCTTCCTTTCAACCTGGAAGCCGGGGCCAGGCTATGACCCGCGCCGGGAGTTGCTGTCATGATCATTACCAGATTGGAATTTCTCAGCCGCACCAGACTCGATCAACACACACTCGACATCTGGATTGAAGAAGAATGGCTGGTTCCCGAGAGGGCCGACGCCGAACAAGCCTTCTCAGAAGCAGACATCGCCCGCGCCCAACTGATTTCGGATTTGATTGCCGACATGGGAGTCAACAGCGAGGGCGTTGGTGTCATTCTGCACCTGCTGGACCAGATGCACGGGCTGCGATCCGCCATGGCACGCCTGGTGGATTCCAGACGAGATCAAACGCCAGCCACGCCTGAAGAATCGTAAACTATTACCAAACGTCATTCGAAACGACTCTCTGTATTCGACCAGAATTGCGCGGAAGTCCCCTCCCGCTTGTGGGGAAGGGAAAGAAGGGTGGTTACAAATGATGTCTGGTAATAGTGCCTCTGACTGAGACTGTCTCTGTAAGACAGCGGGTTTTCCTTTTTGTACCGAAGGAGGGAAAAATTGCGGCATTTCGACAGTCCGGTCACGCTTGGAACGAAACCACCAAACGCCCTGCGACTTGCCCTTGGCGCAATCGGTCCAGGGCGGTATTGATGGCATCGAGTTTTATTGCTTCGGTGTTGATGCCAATCCTGTGTCGTTCGGCGAGGTTGAGGAAATCCTTCATTTGCTGTCGGGTGCCGACCGAGGTGCCGGTGATGTTGACGCCCGTGTAAGTCAGCCATTCCATGTTGAGCGGAACGGGATCCGGCACCATGGCGACGGCAATGATCTGGGCAAAGTTGTTGACCATGCCAGTGATCATGGGCCAGACTTTTGGTGACGGCGCAAAGTTCAGCACCGCATCGGCACCGCCCAAGGCCTTGACTTTTTCGGCTGCCTTGTCGTCGGCGAGAATGCATTGATCTGCGCCAAGTCTTGCGGCCTCCTGCAGTTTCTGCGGATTTGAATCAATGGCGATGATGGTGGCACCTGTCAGCTTGGCGAGTTGGATGCCATATTGACCAAGCCCGCCGCAGCCGACAATCACGCCCCGCTTGCCGGGTGCGAGGCCAGACTTCGCAACACCGCCATAGGCCGTGAGGCCTGCGCACATCAGGGGTGCGGATGCAATGCTGTCGAGGCCCTCAGGAATGGCGGCTGCGAATTTTTCCTTGACGATCACAAATTCGGCAAATGTGCCTTGCGCACTGAAGCCATGGGCGTGTTGTGCCGCGCAGTAAGATTCCCAGCCGGTCAGGCATGAGCGGCAGTGCTCGCAGGTATCGTGAATCCACGGTGCACCCAGACGTGTGCCGATTTGTGTTGTCGTGCCGGCACCTTTCTCGACCACACGGCCAATGCCTTCATGGCCAAGCGTCAGGGGGGATGGTGCGTCTGCAGCAGAGGCTGAGCCATCAAGCATATGCAAATCAGTGTGGCAAATGCCTGATGCTTCAAGTTTCAGCAGCAGTTCACCGGGGCCAGGTTTCGGCACGTCGATGTGGTGGATCAACAAGGGCTGCCCGGCCTTGTGCAATTGTGCCGCCCACATTTTCATCGCGAGACCTTTTTCAGCTGGCGCACATACCACAACATGATGAGGGCCAGGCAGGCAAAAACCGTCAGGGCCAGAATGACTGCCGCCACGGCCAGCCTTGGTGTGCCAGCGGATCTCAGGCTCAACCACATCAACACGGGAAGAGTCTGGGTGTCGCGCGTTGTCAGAAACAGTGCCATGACAAATTCATTCAGCGAAATCACAAATGCAAACAGCGCGGATGATATGATGCCAGTGGAAACAGCGGGAATGACGATTTCCAAGAACGTGCGAACCGGCTTTGCGCCCAGGTCGTAGGCGGCCTCCATGAGTCGGTTGTCAATGGTTTTGAAGGTTGCTTCCATCAACATGAAAACCAGTGGCGTGGCCCACAGCGAATGGGCGATCATCACCAGCCAGCGCGAGCCATAGACTTGCAGGCCTGCAATTTTCACGCCCCCAAAAGCGATGGCAACGCCCAAGCCCAGCACAACACCGGGCATGAAGAGCGGCAGCATGATGATGACATACCAGGCGTTCTTGAAGGGAAAATCGTAGCGGTCAAAGGCCCAGGCGGCGAGGATGCCGGCGGGGGCTGAAATCAGTGTGGTGCCGACGGCAATGAAGATGCTGTTTTTCAGCGCATCAGTCCATTGCGGACTGTTCCAGAAATCCTGGTACCATTTTGTTGCCCAGCTGTTGATGGGAAAGCGGATCATGGCCGCTTCATTGAAGGACATGACGACTGTCACAAGAATGGGAATGAGGATGTAGACGACAATGAAAATCGTGAACGCGATGGAAAGCGCGTTGAAAATCGCGGGCTGGGCGCTGCGGCCTGCTTGGACGTCAGACATGATAGGCCATCTTGCCATCGTTCATCGCACGTGTGAAGGCAATGACACAGGCCACGCCGACCACCAGCACCATGGAAAAAGCCGCAGCCATGGGCCAGTTGTTCTTGCCCATCATCTGTTCCTGAATGAGAAAGCCCATGGTCCACAGCGTGTCCGGCCCCAGTGCGGAGGGTGTGGCGTAGGTGCCCATGGTCCAGATGAAGGACTGGGCGAAAGCCACGACAATGCCGGTGCGCGTCAGGGGAAATATCACTTCGCGAAACGTCGTGAACGGTGCCGCGCCAAGATCGGCGCTGGCTTCCAGGATGCGTTTGTCCAAACCGTCGAAGATTGACAAGAGAATGAAAAAGCAAAACGGCAGCGTGACGTAAATCAGGCCGACGAAGGCGGCAAATTCCGTGTACATCAGGCTGATCTTGTCTGTGATCAACCCAGAAGACACCAGCGCATAACTGAGCAAGCCGTTCTTCGGAAAGAACATCCACCAGCCGAAGATGATGGCAATTTCGGAAATCAACAGCGGGCAAAGTGCAAGGCCAATGAAGAGCAGACGCCATTTTGCCGGTTTCAGCCAGACCAGCAAGGCAAAACAATAGCCAATGGCCAAGGTGGCAAGAGCTGCGCTGAGAGATAGGATAACCGTTGTCTTGATTGCACCTGTGAAGATGGGATTGGAAAACAGGTTGATGTAGTTGTCAGCCGTGAAAGCCGGTACATAAAGTGTCTGTCCCTGTTTGATATTGAGGCTCATGCGCGCCATGTAGGCCGTCGGCACGCCGAAGAAGACCAGCACCAGCACAAGAGCGGGTAACATCAGGAGCCATGGTGCGAAGGCGCTGCGGTTCATGTGAATATCCGCATGTCAGCATTCTCCCAGCCGACGACAAGGCTGTCGCCCGGTTTGGCGTTGATGTTGCTGGGGTGATCGACAAAGAAACTTTCAATGTCGCCGGGCTTCACATGATAGCGGTAGAAGTCGCCAAGGAATTCGGTGAACACCAGTTGACCTGTGATCGTGTTGTCGAAACGGGTTTCACCCAACTGGAGTTTGAGGCGTGAGGGGCGCGCATAGATGCGGTGCACACCGTCCGGCAATTTTTGTGCAAGTTGCAATTTCAGGGGCTGTCCGGAACGATCCAGATAGACACCGGCTTTTGCAGTCACCGTGCCGCAACAGCTTTCACCGATGAATGTGTAGACAAATTCGTTTGCCGGATTCTGGAACACCACCTCGGGCCGATCAATCTGTTCGATGCGGCCCTCGCGCATGACGGCAACCCGGCTCGACATGGCCATGGCTTCGCCCTGATCGTGGGTCACGTAGATGGCGGTGAATCCCAACTCATCATGCAGACGCTTGATTTCGGCGCGGAGTTGCAGGCGCAGGGACAAGTCGAGAGCAGACAACGGTTCATCAAAAAGCAGAATGGCCGGACGCACGGCCATGGAACGGGCGAGTGCGACGCGCTGTTTCTGGCCACCAGAAAGTTGGGCCGGATAGCGATCTTCAAGTCCGCCAAGGCGCACGATATCCAAGGCTTTGCGTACGCGGTCTTCGGCTTCACTGCGTTCAACGCCGCGCATGCGCAGGCCAAACATGACGTTTTCGGCAACGGTCTTGTGCGGAAAAAGTGCTCCAGACTGGAAGATGGTTGCGGTATCGCGCTGATAGGCAGGCAAGTGGTCAACGCGCGAACCGTTGATGCGTACCTCGCCGATATCCAGCTTTTCGAAACCGCCGATAACCCTGAGTGTCGATGTCTTGCCGGATCCCGATGGCCCAAGCAGTGTCAGAAACTCGCCGCGCTTGACGGTCAAGGACACGTCATTCACTGCAACAACCCGGCCAAAGCGGCGCGTTGCATGGTCAAGTTCGAGGGCGATGTCTGTCATTGCAGATACGAACAGAAATCCGGCGCGGGGCCGGACTTCTATCGAAAGCAATTAACCAGACGTCTTGGCCACGGTTTGCTTCATGCGGCCGTCATACTTGTCCCACTCGGCATTGATGCCATCCCAGCCTTGCATGGTGAGAACCTGGAACTTCTTGTAGTAGTCTTCGTTCGACGTTGGATAGCCGCTCCAGTGGGCGGGAACCGTCACGTCCCTGCGGGCCATGAAGATCGACGACTTGGACAGGAAGCGGTCCTGGGTTTCCTTCTCCAGAAGATAGTTCATGAAGAGATCGGCCAGATCATTGTGCCTGGTGCCGCGCACCTTGAAATACCAATCGGTCCAGGCCGACGTGCCTTCTTTCGGAACACCTGCCACATACTCGCCAGGTGTTTGGGTCAGGAATGTGTAGGCATCCGATGAATAGGTCATTGCCGCGTCGGCTTCTTCCTGGTTCAGGATGTTGGCCTGTTCAGCACCGTCTTTATACCACTTGGCAACTTTCAGATTGTCGAGTTGACCAAACAAGGGCTCGGCTCCGCCAAAGCTGTACATTTCGTCAAGGCCCGGACTTGAAGTTGAAAGAACGGCTGGCACCGAGAGTGTCCAGAACCAGGCGGCGCTGTCGGACGTGACCTTGCCGGCAAGTCGTTCGTCCCAGAGCAGCTTCCAGCTGTCAGGGGCAATGCCAAGCTTGTTGCGGATCAGCAGCATGCAAGTACCGCCGCCAAAGGGTACGCCAAATTCCTTGGCCTTGTCGGCGCGGGTTTCATAGAACCAGGGATAGATGGCTTCGAGGTTTGGAATCTTGGACTTGTGGGTTTTTTCGTGGAAGTTTTCGGCAAGACCCGTGGAGGAAATGTACTCTTCACCCACGGTCACATCGAAGGGTGGATTGTTTGCGGGTGCGGCCTTGGTCTGGCTCACCATCTGGTCCCAGCCGCCGACGGTTTCGGCCTTGGTGTTGTGCTTTGCGTTGAAAGGTTCGATGACCATTTCGCGGAAAACCTGTTCGTAGTTGCCCGACCACGACACGGCAATCAGGCTTTCGCCTTCAAAAGCGGCCTTGGCAGTTGTGACCATGGCACGGCCAATGATGGCTGGTGCTGCGACAGACAGTGCCGCTCCCTTGAGGAGCTTTCTGCGGCTGACATTCAATGTTGAAAATTT
>JANOXA010000020.1:0-15213 GCA_031418195.1 Hyphomicrobiales bacterium
TACCAATTTCCTCGGCCAACCCCAAGGCTTCCAGCTTCCGCAGCCGTCCCACCTTGAGCGCATGAAACCCATCGGGCTGACGACCGGGAAGCGGCGCAAGATCGATGAAGCCATCGCGGGTCATATCGCGCATCAGTTGCCGGTCGAGCTTGGTCCAGCGCTCAGTTGCAATCTGGCGTTCAAGCTCGCGGCGGATATCCTGTTCGGTGCGGGGCCCAAGTTCCTGGGTGATGAGATCGCGCGCTCGGTCGCGCATTCCCTCCTTAATGTAGTCGCGGGCGATAACCAGGTTTTCGCCATCATCGCGCACACCACGGATAATGAGATGGACATGCGGATGCTCCGTATTCCAATGCGCTACCCCGGCCCAATCCAGCTTGGTGCCCAAATCCTTCTCCATCTGCGCCGCGAGATCGCGCGTGAAGGACTTGAGGTCTGACATTTCGGTCGCGTCGTCAGGTGACACGATAAAACGGAAATGATGGCGGTCGCCTTCGCAACGCTCAGCGAAATCTTTGGGATCAATCCTGTCGCTGTCAGGACCAAAGAGTTGCGCCTTCTCGCCATCACGCGTCACACCCTCGCGGCGCAGATAGGTCAAATGGGTTGCAAGCGGGCTCCCACGTCCACCGTTGCGCACGACCCTTGCCTTGACGACAGCACCACGCGAGTGTGAAGTAATCAGGCGGTTTGCTTGAACGGTTGCACGTTGCCCTTTGCCAAAGCGCGAGCGCTGCTTTCCAATCCGGCCTTGTCGCGAAACCGATCCACCAGCACGCTGTGTAGCGGCAAGTGCTTGCGCAATGAAGGGACGTGCCCGCTGCGCCTTGCTTGACCGAATGCGTCCCGGTCTGATGCGGAAATCGTCCTCGACAATCATGGCATTGAACCCGCACATCGCGTGAGTATATTGAATTTGTTGCCATATCGGTGCTGATGCAGGCTGCGCTTTTCGGGTACACCTCGCGAATTTGTCACATAACCACTTGAAAAAACACGACCGAACCTGATGGCACATCGCGCCCCTTTATCCTGCCATCGGTCGGTTGTGTGACCTGTTCCACCCCTCGACACACGCCATAATGCGCGATGCCTCGCCTTTAAGCGATTAAAGGACACAGTTTCCATCATGGCTCGCGATTCTTTGGGCGAGCAACGAACAGGCCACCAGACAATGGAACGATGGCAGAGATGTCACGCACGGAAGGTGCTGTTGCAGCAACCTCTACATTGCCTTCAGGTCTCGCGCTAACGTCTGACAAAAGACGCGCCTCTCGCATTACGAAGAGTGATGATTGGTGCCATTTCTGCTGCCCGGTCGCAGCGACACTGGCAGGATCAGGAAACTTATCGCCGCCGAAGAAAGGCAAGAGTGCGGCAACATAGGCGCGGGTTTCAGGCGGTAGTGAACGCTTCCCCGACAGATATTCCTCGTATCGCTTTGGTCCCGCATTGTAGGCGGCGAGAAAGCCGGGTGAGCCATAACGGTCGTGCAATTCGCGCAAGTATGCAGTTCCGGCCAGAATGTTATCGCGTGGGTGATATGGGTCTTTGCCAAGCCGATATCGAACGCGCAGTTCGTCCCATGTATCCGGCATGATCTGCATCAAACCCATAGCACCTTTGGGTGAGACAGCGCGTTGCACGCCCGCACTTTCGACGCGCATGACCGCGCGAATCCAGGCCGCTGGAATGCGAAAGCGCTGCGATGCTTCTGCAAAATGGGCGGCATAGTCATTGTGCCGCACATTGTGCTTGATCAGCGTTGATTTCGCCAAAGCGCTGCTGGGCACAGTAGAAACCATGCACACGCTAACCATAAGGAGGAACGCGATAAGGCCCTTGGCTCCGACTCCCCATCGACTGCACGATGCCACCGGGCTCGCCTCCGTCAAGGGCAAGGCGCAAGCGCCGGTCTGCGACCGCCCTTGACCTCGGCTCCGCGCGGTGGCCGACATGAAGTCGAGCGGGACGGAGGGATGAGACGGTTTTTCCGCGAACAGAGGGATAGACCTGCTGCGCGCCATAACGCACATCAAACTGATGAAATGATGCATGGCATCAGTCCTGTTCACTGCGTTTTGGCGGACGGTTCCAGTGCAAGCTCCAGGCTGATTTATCGTCGCCGGACTGGAAGAGATTGGCGCGAATGGGCTGCGGCAACGTCGGATCGTCAAGTTGCAGCGAGACATAGTCGCCCGCTTTTTCGCCGACGCGCTTCCAGCCCGCTCCGATCTCTGGACCCTCATCATCACCGCGATGGATGCGGTAGTCGGGTGCATTCTCGGCATCGCTATGGTCGGCGGGAACGAGAATCAGTTCAATGTCGAGGGCGAGGGTGCGGATGCGTCCTGCATAACCTGACTTGGTGCGCTTGAAATCTCCAATCTGTGTCATGGTCGATACTCCTTGGTTGAAGTTGTAGTGGTGGGAGATTGGTAGTTGGGGTTGTCCACGGGACCGCGACCTGCTGCGGTTGTCCAAATCGGCAGCGCCTTGCCGATGACTGCGGTAATGGGAGTGGTCCCGAAATAGCGACCGTCTAAACTGTCGGCGACCAACGTATTCATGAGGAAGAGTTCATCTGCGCCAATGCGGCGGCAGCCCTGCCAATCAGGCAGATCACGACCAAGTCGGTCTTGCTCGTGCGCTTGTCCGATGGCCTCGCCATCGATGATGATCCTGCTGCCGATCCGGCAAACGCGTTGCCCCGAACCAGCGGCAATCGTCTTGAGAAGTGGCACACCACGTGAAAGATATCCGCGCTCCGCCAACAAGCTCGCTAGCAGTTCGGGTGGATCGATAACGACTCGATCACCGACTCTGAGATGATTGACTGGCGTGATCTTGTAGAGGCCAATGGGAACACTGGCCGAGGCATTCCAGATCAGTTTTTTTGGCACATCGATGAAGGCTGTCAGTGCGATGCCGACCGTTACAGCTGACGTTGTCAGCACGATACCAGTGCGCGTCATGACCCGACCCTCCGTCGCAAGGTGACAGCGCGATGGTGTGTTGTATCATAGACGCGCGGCTCAACTCCGGCAGCGATCCGATTGTGGATGTGCCGCCAATGGTCGGGATCAGCATCGGTGGGGGCGATCCCCAGTGCTTCAATCGCGTCAACGATTTGAAGAGTGTGCTCGACTTTCGGCCAGCCCTTGGCTGTCAGCAGAATGTCACCACCGGGGCGCACGAAGGGCAGCGTCTGGAAAAGCTCACCTCGGTTGATAGCGCGCACGATGTCGATACGCGAAAGGATGGTGCCGTAGTCATTCGCTGCCCAGCGGACGAAGGCAAAGATCGTATCTGGCGCGAAAGAAACAATGCGCCGACGGCGGTCAAGGACTTGCTCCTGTGCAGCCTTTCCAAAGCGAATCCAATATTCAATCTTCTTCTCGACCCAGGTCACTTCCACGTGGGTGAGATTGTCTTCTTGCTGCGCACGTTCGGTGTGCTGCTGTGTGTCTTGATGGTGAAAACGCAATGACATGGCGATGCGCTTCAGCGAACAGGACGGTTGTTGAATTGCGATGGCATCGCAGCGCGACGCTTGGCCGGAAGGACGGAGCCGCGTGGATCGGAGGTCGATGTAACAGCGCCACGTTTGGCCCAGGCCTGCAAGTCATCGATGGCATACACGACGCGGCCACCGAGCTTTCGGTAGTCAGGCCCAGTTCCATAGGTGCGATGCTTTTCAAGTGTCCGGCCCGACAATCCCAGAAATCGCGCTGCTTCGGGCGTGCGTAGAAACCGGGGCGGTAAACTTGCGAGATCAGGCGTCATGATCGAACCTCCGTGTTGTGTCCGCTGTTGCAAGGTTGCGAGCGGCGTGTGGAGGTCAGATTGGCGCAGTCAGATTGCGCAGGGGGATGGGGAAGTTAGGGGGTGGCAAATTCTCACCCACAATTTCTTCTTTGGATGTTCAGTGTTGAGGTGCTCAATCGAGTGTTTTGCTCAAAACGTTAACCGATCCCTCGCGACCGCCGCTGATGTTTTAACAATTGCCTGTATCGGCCACCGACCATCGCAATGCCATCCTTCACCAGAGCTATTGCACTGTCACGCAAAGGGGACGTTTTCCATGGCAAGTCGGCGACACGGGAAGCGCCATAGGTGGCGTTGGCGATCTCGCGATATGTTGCTGCGTTGATGCGGCCATCAAGTGCTTGAATCATAAAACGAAGCCTTCGCCGCTGTTGATTGGTGAGTCGCGTATCAGGTGGGATAGCGCGCCCCAGCTGTGCAGAATAAAATCTGGCAAGGACTTCAATGCGTCCCAGTGTGTTGCCATCAAGAGGGATCAGCGCCGAAAGTTCGCCATCCACATTCGCTCCATGCAGAACAACGACTTGGCTCGTGAGCTTGTCATTCTCATTGAAGCCGTGAGCACCAAAATTGTCGTTCTTGACCATGGCAAACGACTGTTGGAACGAATCCTTGGCTGCAAATTCTGTGGGTGTCTTTGTCAGCATCAGAACAGAAGTATTGCAATTGGGCGACCATAAGATGTGTTGTAATTGCGAGCTGAGTTGCGGTTCCGCGAAAAAAGCAGAGACCCCAGCGCTGCTCCAGCGCTTTATCTTCCTTGTCTGATGCGCCGTTTCTAAGGTGTAACTGGAAATCGCGTTGATAGTCTTTGTTACGGCGCAGAAACTCCCAAGCAAGCCCTTCTGGGGCCAAGCGGTTGACGTAGTCGTAACTGCCATGCAGTTGCCACCTCGAGGTGTCTGGTTGCATCGTTCGCCCCCATTCAACTTCGTTTGGCCGTCAAGCGTCCATTGCAGCGACATTGCGGCAATTTGGAGTCCCTAGTAGGCATTCCGTGATGCCACCGAGATATCGCCATCGGTTCAATGTTTGCCCTCGCGCAACAGGAGACGGTAGCCTGTTTCTGTCATCCAACGCGCACGGGCGAGATGGGAGTCATGGATGAGTTTGGCGCGTTTCAAATCGTCATCTGGTTCAATTTCAAACACGACGCGAACAACGTCCCGCCAATCTGCGCCATCGGCTTCTGCGTCCAGGACTTGGAGGTAAAGAACCAGATGCGCGCGGTCATAGTCGGTCAGCGCGTCACTCTTTGGTGGACTATCTAGAAAGCTTACAATCACAGCGTCTCTCATAGCGTCCCGTCCGAACTATCACGTACCATATGCGATCTTAATATGATGTGAACTTCGCGAAGCGACATCATGTAATGTTCGGCGGACATCATAAACGTTTCTGATGTCCATTCAGTTCGACATCTTCGATGCATGGTTTGTTGAGAATACTCCGTGGTTGAATTCTCTACAATCCTTTCTCTTCCATCTCATGGAAATCAGAGAGGTATTGGCGCTCAACCTAAGAAAGCATCGCCGCTTGCTGGGACTATCCCAGGAAGAGCTCGCGCATCGTGCTGAGATTGACCGCACATATATCAGTGCTCTCGAGCGTTGTGTTTATGCGGCGGGCATCGATGTCGTGGACCGCCTCGCGCGCGTTCTGGGCATGGAAGCAGCTGATCTCCTTCGTAAGCCGGATATGCCTCTGCGCAAACCAAAGAGCAAGTGACGTTCGATTAAGCGGCACAATTGCAATCTGTGGGTTAGGCTAGCCGCGCTTGGGCTGGAACTGCCAAGCGCGTAAACGCAGCAGCACCGACAAATACTCCGCCAACGATGCAGAATATCTGCCGCCAGATTTCGGACGGGACCGCGCTTGCGCTGACGCCGGAAACAAGGGCGTAGCCCGCTCCGGCAGCAGGCAATGCAAAGATCAGGCCGATGATGACGCGCGCAATAGGCGATTTCACCGAAACGAAAACGACGCATAGAAGGCCGAAGGCCGAAGCGCCTGTAACCAAACCAACGATACCTGTACCGATCAATCCAGCACCCGTGCCATTGGCGATGTGCGCAGTCGCAAAGCCGAGCATGATGGGCAGCGCATGGATCGCAAATCGGTAAGCGAGAACGCAAAGCGTGCCCGTCAACATAACGCACATGATCAGTATGGCGACCATTCTTGGATTCTAGCCCAAATTGATTCTGTGACAACAGCTAATTCATGGCAAATTTGATGCGGAATTCTGAGGTATTTGGCCCCGCATGTGAGGTCATGCGGAGCCGTGTGCGATGGCTGGTCAGTCTGTTGCATTCCAGATCAGGGCGAAGAGGCTGTCATCGTCCTGGCCTGCGGCCCGGCCCAGATTGGCGTAAAGTTTGCGCGGGCCGAACTCAGGGGCAGCGAGGGCGAGGCTCACATAGTCTTGGCCTGAGGTTGCGCCCTTCTTGGTCCAGCCTGCGCCAATCTCGATGTCCTGCGTCATCACGCGGTAGTCAGGCTGGGCGTCTGCCGTCTTGTTTACGTTGGGCAGGATTTCGACTTGCGCCGAGATCGAGATGGTGCGGATCGAGCCGGTGTAGCGGCCATCATCTTGCTTGTTGACATAACCGATAGCAGTCATTGGAAGTCTCCATTTGGTCTTTCGTCTGGGAACCATTTCCCGGCGATGCGTGACCAGAGATGGCCGCCGCCCGCAGCCTGAACCTGCAAGGCCGCAACACAGTGGAGGACCCGTGACCTCAAGTATTTTGAAGCACGGCGTCCGCGAGGAAGCCGCAAAGCGGCGGGGAAAATACTTGAGGGAGCGGGTTTCGGGCGAGGACGGACGGCTATAGGTCTCGCAAGCAAGCCGGGTATGGTCACTGGTCGAGACACCAAATGGAGGCTTCCAATGATTTCGCGTGCCAGTCATCGCGAAGATGATGGCCGCTACATCTGCTCGATTGGCTGTATCGGCCTCCGCCTTGTCGATACTTTGCTCCTATGTGAGCAAGACGGCAGACGCCCAGTCTGAATTTGGCATGAAGAGATTTGGTGCTTCGGAGATAGTAGCTGGACGTGGAATGAAGCCCCAACGGCATGGATTATGTGAGCCTCGCCCTTGTCGTCGCTGTCGCTTCACCGCAAATTCTACGCTAATCTGGGCCGGGCCGCTGGCCAAGACGATGACAGCCTCTTTGCGCTGATCTGGAACGCGAAAGACGAAACAGCCATCGCACACGGCTTCGGATGAACTCACATGAGGGGCAAAAGAAAAGCAGGCCCGAAGGCCTGCTCAGACTGCTGACAAACCCGTCGATATTTTCGGCGGGTTTTTCTTTTGAATGAGAATTTGGGGATTGTTGATCAGGCACAAAGAGGCTCGCCGCTCACGCAGTGGCCAGCTGTCTCTGCCGGGTGACGAGATTGGCGATCTTCTTGATGTTTTGGGCTGCCGCAGCGATCAGACACTGGAACTTCACCTTGGTGAGACTTCGGAACCTTGCGTATCTGTGTCCGTGAAGCTCCTTGGCGTCGGCGAATGAGCGTTCGACTGTTTCTTTTCGGCGCTTGTAGAGGGCCTTGCCCCAAGGGGTCAGGCGATGGGCATCGGTGCGTTCGCGGGCGTCCTGCCAGACATGGCGGGTGATGGTGCGGATGGCTTGTCTGTTGTTGGTGCATGATGCCAGCAGCGGACAGGATTTGCAGATGTCGGGGTCACTCTTGTAGTGACGGTAGCCATTGCGGTCCGTGGTGGCATAGGGGATCAGCTGGCCATGGGGGCAGCGATAACCGTCCGTGCTGTGATCGTAGATGAACTTGCTCTTGCGCATCAGTCCCGCAGGTGGCGGGTTCGGCGTGCGATAACCCGTGACACCCAGAATGCCGCGCTCTTCCAGTCCCCGTGCAATGGCAGCTGTGGCATAGCCCGCATCAAGCCCAACGGACGTCACTTCAAAACCAAACTGTTGACGTTGCCGGTCGAGCCTTGTCAGATAGGGAATGCTGTCATGCACATTGGCGGGCGTGGTGTAACTGTCGGTGATGATGCCATGCAAGCCGTCAACACTGCGGTGATCAAGGTAGAAGAAGCCCTTGGGCTTGCCGTCGCGCACCATGTAGCCAGCGTCCGGATCAACCCTTGAGACCTTGGTCTCTTTGACTTCAGCTTCGCGGGCTTTCTCCTTCATTGGCTTCTTGCCATGGGCCTCACGGTCATCATTGATGGCCGCATCCAGATCATCCCAATAATCCGAACGCGACTTGGACATCTCGGCCAGGTCGTACTTGTTCTTGTTGGCATTGGCCTTGAGATGGGTGGAGTCGGTGTAGATGACGCGGCCTTCAACCAATCCATGGGCCATGGCCTGTTCGACAATCCTGTCAAAAATGGTTTGCGCGATGTCCGTGCCGTTGAAGCGGCGCTTGCGGTTCTGTGACAGGGTCGAAGCGTCGAACACCTCGTCCATCAGCTTCAACCGCAGGAACCAGCGATAGGCCACATTGACCCTAATCTCTTCGATCAACCGCCGTTCCGAGCGGATGCCAAACAGGTAACCCACAAACAGCGCCTTGAACATCAGCGTCGGATCAAGGGCAGGCCTGCCATTGTCGGCACAATAATGCGGTGCCACGAGTTCATGAATGAAGGTGAAGTCAACAACCGCATCAATCCGGCGCAGCAGATGATCCTTCGGCACAAGCCCTTCAAGCGTCACGATCTCAAGGGCGGTTTGTTCGGCACTGGGTGATTTGAGCATACCCCATTGAATCAAAAACCTCCGGCTTGCGCCAGAGGTTTGTCAGCAGTCTGAGCAGGCCCGAAGGCCTGCCCATTGAGTTTGAAGTGATTGAACAACGTCACGCTTTGAACAGGTTTGCCGCTGTGTTCCATTTGTCAACAGCACCAACGCCACCGCGCTCGGTGTAAGCCTTGGGCGGGAACTGGAAGTAAGGTGGAAGCCAATCCATCTTGTGTTCGCGGCCATTGGTGCCATGTAGGAAGTCCTTGATAATGCCTTTCTGCACCTTGGACGTTTCGCCTTTGTTGCCATCGGCAACAGAGGGTGAAGCGATGTCTGCCAGCATGGCTTGCACGATGTCTTTACCACCCAGAAGATCAAAGAAAGTACCATCGGGACGCCAATCATTAAGTGTGGCGCTGGTGGTCATGGCAACGGTTTCTGTTGTGGCCGTGCCACAAGCCAAAGTCTCTGCCATGGCCAAAGCCATAAGGCGCAACATATCGTCTTCGGGCAGTTTGAGAAGGCGGGCAAAGAGACTGGCGAGGCTGTAGTCATCACCATTGGGCCTGACCAATTCGGTGCGTTCCTCTTCAAACCCACACAAGGACAACAATTCCCTCCGCCGTTCTTCAAAGGCAAGTGTTGCCGGATTAGCAGCAACAGACGCGCCAATTTCCGGCTTTGCTGCCTTCTTGGGTTCGGGCTTTACCATCCATAAATTGGAGCCAACAATCATGTGTGCCAGCACAAGACGAAGGGCAATCTGCGGGTGGTTCAAGAGTTCAAGCCGGACGGCGGCTAGCCTGTGCAGTTCGACATAGTTCTGCATGGGGGCCGTGAGTTCTGGCTTTGCCGCCTTGGTTGGTGTGGCCTCGCCTGTGTCTTGCTTCTCGCGTTTGCGGGCCTCGGCCCGCGAGAGATAACCTTCATGGAGTTCGACATCGCCACGCTCTGACATGGTGATGTAGATGGCTCCGCCCTTCTTCTTTGCCGTCTTTTCAAAATCCCATTCATGGAAGCGATCACCGCGTGGCATGATGTCCACACGGGTCCAGCCTTGCGCCAAATACTCATCGCGCTTGGCGGCGATGGCCTTGTCCTGCAAGGCCCAGAAGCTGTCGGGATTGGCAAAGTAGCTTTCCTCGCCAAACAGGTCAGAGACGATTTCGCCTTGATAGGTGGCAAGATCAAACAAGGCGTTCTTCGTGGTGATGTTCTGTCCACCAAGCAACCAGCGCCTCAAGCCTTGGCCCATCGGGGCTTGCTGTTCCTCGTCCTCGTAGAGGACAAGCCAGTCCTTCTGTTGCTGCTTTGAGGCCATGGTCAAAGCCCGCAAGGTTTCGGCGTCTATGTCCTCGGTGCGATACAGCTGCCTGATCTTGGGCGCCAGATTGGCAATGGCCAGTCGGCGCTTTACGGTGAGTTCTGTGACACCAAAGACATTGGCAATATCCTCAACGCTGCGGCCTTCCTTCAACAGCCGCTGAAAGGCTTCGAACTGGTCCATTTCGTCCATGGGCAGATGGGCGACATTCTCAATGAGTGAGGCTTCCAACGCTGCCGCGTCATCGCCCTTGGCCATGATGGCACAAGGCACGGCTTCGATGGCGGTGCCGTCTCTTTCGACTTCACATGCTGCCAGAAAGCGGCGGCGTCCGGCGACAATCTCATAGCCTTGACCATTGGCCCGCACCAAGAGCGGTTGTAGGATGCCGCGTTCCTTGATTGAGGGTATCAAGTCTTTGTAGTCGGCTTTCTTCACGCCGTGGCGAACATTGGTCTTGGCAATTTTGAGTTCAGTAAGAGGGATATGCATGAGTTCCATAGTCGTTACTCCGTGGGTTGAGGTTGGGAATTGGCGCTGAACAGGTCCATCTGGTTCCGTGCCACATCGTCAAACAGGCCGATGTCACAGGGCTTTTGCAGCCTGTCGGAACCAAGTGGATGCGCGGCCAGCACCTCAAGCCGCGCTTTCATCGACACGGGGCGGACACCCGGAACCAGCGCTTGCGGTCCTATGGGCGTCGCTTCCGTTTCGAAGGGGATGGGAGCGGCGGCACTCATGCCGCCTGCTCCAAATCAGTTGATGATTGTGCTTCGGCGTTGAAGGCCAGAATGAAGTTGCATGCCTTCGATGCGAGGCTTGCGGCCTTCACAATGGCGCGGGCGTCTTCTTTCAAGACTTCCAGCCAATTGCCGATATAGTCGGCATGGCGAACGGTGGGGACAATGCCAAGAGATGCGCAGACAAAGGCGGTTGCCATTTCGGCAACCAGTTCCTCGCGGGCATAATCCACCGTCCCGAATTTGGTTGTCAGATTGCGGTCCAGCCGCGTTTTGTGGCCCGTCCAATGCCCCAACTCATGGAAGGCCGTGCAGTAGTAGTTGATCTGATCGATGTAGGCTGTCTGGTTGGGGATGCGGATAAAATCTTCTGACGGCACATAGAAGGCCTGATCGCCACCAATGCGGAAATCAGCACTCGTGGCCGCAATCAACGCCTCGGCCTCGGGCACAATTTGCCGTTCGGTCTTGGCAACAGGTGCTGCAATCAACCCCTTGGGCAGACCCTCACATTGCTCGGCATTGAACACCGTGTAGCGCTTGAGAAAGGCAATTGAGTTAGGTTCGTCGCCAGCTTCTGTGGCGCGGGCCTTTTCCTTCTGCGGCACAAATTTGTCGGCAAAATAGACGTGCGTTCCCTTTTCGCCTTTGCGTACACTGCCACCCATGGCGATGCATTGCTTGAAGGTCACCCAATAGGGCGAAGCAAAGCCGCGCTCCTCAAGGGCAGACCAAAGCAACAGAATATTGATGCCGGAATAGCTGCGGCGGGTCAGGCCATTGACCGGAAGCCCCAAGGGGCAAAGCTGGCGGGTGCTGGTCCAAGGCTGAACCCATGGCACAATGCCTCGTTCAAGCTCGGCAATGATCTTGTCGGTGATTTCTCTGTAAATGTTATCTCTCTGAATGCCCTTGACCATCTCCAATCCTCCTCTTCCGCACCAGAACCCCGAGAGTGGGGTGGGCGGTGCCTTGCGACTGAAGAGGCCCGCTGAATGAGGCGGGCTGCACCCGAAGGGCCGGAATGAAATGGAGGACTGCGCGAATACAAACTCTGTCGAAAGCTGTGATCTTTGAGAACTTGCGCAGTTGCAGCCTGCCGCAGCGGGCCTAGAAAGGAGCGCCGCCCACCCTGCGAACGGGTTCTGGGCCCTTCAAAAATGTCATCGCGCAGCGATGGCCGCCGCAGAGCCAAGTCGACTGAATGTCATGTCGTAACGATGTCGAGACAATCGACATCACGACACTGGCTCACGCTCAAACTGAGCGCGCTGTCTCCAACCACCTTGTCAACGACACGCGCCATTGGCGGCATTCGCCTGGCGGGAGCGATCGTTACCCGAAGGGCCGAGACTGACAAAGTCAGGCTCGGTTGAGCGCAGCGAAATAGAGCGCGGACCCAGCTTGCTGGGGACCGCCGAAATGATTCAACTCATCTTACTGGGATGCTGCTTGTGAATCGGTCATGCCTATTGTTGCTTACAAAGAGCTTACATTGAGCATTAAGATTGCAGCGTAAGCAAGAAACTCCCAGAAGGTCGTCTCTTAATTTCCTGATTTTACTGGAAAAATTGGAGCGGGCGAAGGGATTCGAACCCTCGACCCCGACCTTGGCAAGGTCGTGCTCTACCCCTGAGCTACGCCCGCTTGGCGCCTTGGAACGACGGTTGTTATGTTCCAATTGGCGGTCTTATTGCCTAAAGCCTGTTCAAATGCAATAGCACATTCGAGTTTGCCCAAATCCCTGTTTTCGGAGTTCTCCTGATGCCCGCCAGTCGCGAAATGCTGCTGCAACGCCTTCTCTCACTTGGCCTTTCAACCACGACCCATGACCATCCGGCGGTCTTCACTGTCGATGAGGCCAAAAAAGTCCATGACGGCATTGCCGGAGGCCATTGCAAGAACCTGTTCTGCAAAGATGAAAAGGCCGTGTTGTGGTTGATCGTTGCCCTGGAAGATTCGATGGTCAATCTCAAAACCGCACCCGGCAAGATCGGCTCGCGTCGCCTGAGTTTTGGCAAGCCTGACCTGCTGATGCAAATCCTTGGTGTTGAACCCGGATCGGTTACGCCATTCGGCCTGATCAATGACGATGCGCTGCGGGTCAATGTCATTCTTGATGAAGCAATGATGGCCCACGAAATTCTCAATTTCCATCCCCTGCGCAATGATGCCACAACCAGCATCAAGTCGAAGGATCTTGTGACCTTCATCGTTTCCTGTGGCCACAGCCCGCGCATTGTGGCGGTGAGTGATCCCTTGTAAAGCCATTGCAATCCACTATCTGACAAAACCCGATCATCCTCAAAAAAGACTGTTGCCATGACCCTGCTTGATCCTGCGACTGCCAGTGCAAAACCAGTCGTGAAGAATGCCACCGACGCCAGTTTTGTGGCTGATGTGATGGAAGCCTCGAAGCAAGCCCCGGTTATTGTGGATTTCTGGGCGCCGTGGTGTGGCCCCTGCAAGCAATTGGGGCCAGTTATCGAAAAAGTGGTGCGGGAATCCCATGGCAAGGTGAAGCTGGTCAAAGTCAATATCGACGAGAACCCGCAATATGCCGGGCAATTGCGGGTGCAGTCCATCCCTGCGGTGTTTGCCTTTGTCGATGGCAGACCGGTTGATGGTTTCATGGGGGCACAGTCAGAATCAACCATTCGGCAATTTGTGCTGCGCCTGAGCAAGATGGGGGGCATGGCCGAACAGATTGCCCAGGCGCTGGAATTGGCACGGCAGGGCCTTGAGCAAAAGGACATGGAAGCCGTGCTGGATATCACCAGCCAAATCCTCGGTGCTGATCCCGCCCAAATCGAAGCCTATGCCTTGAAGGCCAGGGCAGAAATGGAAATGGGTGAGCTTGAACAGGCAGGAGTCACCTTGGCTGCCGTGCCTGCCGAAAAGATTTCCGATCCCCATGTCATCAGTGCCAAGGCAGCTTTGGACCTGCTGCTCAATCCTGTCGATACCAGCGCCATGGGCGAACTTGAACGCCGGGTTGCAGAAAACCCTGCCGACCATGCAGCGCGGGTTGAACTGGCGGTTTTGCTGAATGGTTCCAACCAGCGGGAAGCTGCAATCGAACAGTTGATCGCAGTGATTGGCCGGGACCGGACGTGGAATGACGATGGCGCGCGCAAGCAACTGGTGCAATTCTTTGAGGCCTGGGGCCCCAAGGATGACATGACACTGTTGGGTCGCAGGCGGCTTTCATCTGTGCTATTCAAGTGATTCAATGCCAGTGAAACGCTATCAAACCATTGCTGAATTGCCGGACACGCTGCCGGTATTTCCGCTTGCGGGTGCGCTTTTGCTGCCACGGGCCGAATTGCCGCTGAATATTTTTGAACCGCGCTACCTCAGCCTGTTCAATGACATGATTTCCCAGCACCGGATGGTAGGGATGATCCAGCCTCAGCCCTTGGACAAAAGTGGTGACCCTCAGGATCAGCCGCCGCTCAACAGAATTGGTTGTGCTGGCCGCATTACCTCCCTGTCTGAAACCGATGATGGCCGGTTGCTTGTCGCCCTGACCGGCATTTGCCGTTTTGAGATCCTGCATGAGCTCGATGTTGCAACAACCTATCGGCAATGTACTGTGTCCTATGATGGTTTTGCAGCTGACCTGGTGGCTGAGCATCAGGCGCGCGCCGTCGACCGCGATGGCTTGATCACGGCTTTCCGCCAATATCTGGAAGCCAACAACATGTCGGCGAACTGGCAGGAAGTGGCGCAAGTCTCAACCGAAAACCTGGTGAATACCCTGTCACAACTTGCCCCCTATCCAGGACCTGAAAAACAAGCGCTGCTGGAAGCGCCTGATCTCAAATCGCGGGCCGACATGCTGATTGCCCTGACGGAACTGGCGCTGGCGAAATCTGGCGGCGGCCCGAACACGACCTTGCAGTGAGATGACAGATATTTCCCCCCGTTGTGATCCCCGGCTGCTTGAGCTGCTGGTGTGTCCCGTCACCAAGACGCGGCTTTCCTACGATGATGCAAGGCAGGAACTGATCAGCAAGGCGGCAGGCCTTGCCTATCCGATCCGCGATGGCATTCCGATCATGCTGGCGGAAGAGGCCCGGGAACTTGCCGATGGCTGATAACGTGTTGGCAGCATGGCCTGCGGAGTTGCGTCTCTCGGACCAGGGCCGCATTCTCAATCTGGTGATGGACAGTGGCGAGCGCTGGCAGATATCAGCAGAATTGTTGCGGGTTGAAAGTCCCAGTGCCGAGGTCAAAGGCCATGGACCGGGCCAGGAACAACTGGTCTGGGGCAAGCGCGGGGTTTTCATCACGCGGGTAGAACCTGTCGGCAATTACGCCGTGCGCCTGCATTTCAATGATGGTCACAATACCGGACTTTATACATGGTCATACCTCGCCAAACTGGGGGCAGAACAGGCAGGTTTGATGACAGCCTACGAGGCTAAGCTGCAACAGGCTGGTCTTTCGCGCTAGAGCGTTTTCCGATCAGGTTGGCGAGTATCCTGCGTTGACGAAGAAGTTTCTGCTGTCGCTAGGCGAGATGGTAGGCAAGACATCTGCGATGGCATCCCACAGTGATATTATGGTTCTGGCGGCGGTTTTCTTGAGG
>JANOXA010000021.1:0-6600 GCA_031418195.1 Hyphomicrobiales bacterium
CCTCAAGAAAACCGCCGCCAGAACCATAATATCACTGTGGGATGCCATCGCAGATGTCTTGCCTACCATCTCGCCTAGCGACAGCAGAAACTTCTTCGTCAACGCAGGATACTCGCCAACCTGATCGGAAAACGCTCTAGCCGAACAGTTTTTGGCCCCAACTGTTTCGCCATTGATAATTCATAAAGGGGCAAACAGCATGCTGAAAAAGCCACCATCACCTTGGCGCATCCTTCGAGGCCCGCAAGGGCGGGCACCTCAGGATGAGGTAACTTGTTGAAATCCCTCACCCTGAGGTGCGAGCCCTTGCGAGCCTCGAAGGGGTGCCCGGGTTGAATTCAATAATTTCAGCAAACTGCAATAGCCCCCTCAACTCCCTAAGAAGTAAAGATTCAAGAGTCAAAAGGTCCTGGCAATCCGGAATCCGGTACCATCAAAACGAGCTCCTGCCGATGCATCCTGACTTGCACGATTAGCAGCACTAAGAACTGCTATTTCATCGAACCAATTTTCGCCTCTGACCACGCGATCACACTCTTTATATTCTTCACTTGGTTCACCAATAGGCGATGCCTCACTATAAGACTTTGTATAACAATCCTGCACCCATTCTGAGACGTTCCCACGCATATCCTTCAAACCGAACTCGTTCTCACTGTATTTTCCAACTGAAGCTGTAAATTCTGCTCCATCGTTGCATCGTACGAAACTTGCATCCGAGCTATATCTGTTGAACGCTTTGACAATAGCTTGGTTCATTGCTGCGGCCTCGTCTGCAAAATTTCCCAAAGCACAAAAATTCACCTTTAAGTTACCGAATTCGTAGATTTTTTGCTGCCCCGCACCTGCCGCATATTCCCATTCAGCTTCGCTTAATAAGCGATACTGCTCCCCTGTCTTGTTAGAAAGCCACTTTGTAAATTCGTGAGCGTCGGACCAAGATACACATACAGCAGGGTGTTGTTCATCCTGTAAAAACCCCGGGGACAAGTAGGATTTTTCGACCACATTTTTCCTATTTCCATTGCCTTCAACTACCCAACATGAGGAATTGATCTTCCGTTTCGACTCGCGCATAAATTCTGCAAATTGCCCGCGCGTAATTTCGAATTTCCCTACCGCAAAACGGGCGCTGAATGTCACTTTATGCTGCGGTTGTTCGTCAGCATCTCGATTTTTTTGGCTGCTGGCTGACCCCATCATGAAACTGCCCGCTGGCACTACCACCATTTCCGGGCAATCCGCACAATCGGTGAAGCTGTCACCCGGCTTCAGGCATTTGCCACCGCCGACGGCAGTAATGCAGTTGATTGTTACTCCTGGCGGGGTGGCTGGTTCTTGTGGCACCAAAACCGCCACTCTCTTCTGCTGCTCCGCCAATCTGGCCGCAGCCAGCTTTGCCCAAACCGTGCCTGGGAAGTTATCCACTACCACCTTCAGCATTGCCGCATTTTCGCCAGCGGCGGAGAATGCAACTTCTGCCGGGTCTTTGCCTGGTAATTCCAATGGAGAAACAGCCTCGCCCTCCTTCAACATCACATAACCATCAATCTGGTCATAATAGGCCGGCGTTTGGTCGTGGCCGATTGTTGCGGCGGCGGCTTTTACTTCTTTGTAGACGCGCTTTGCGAGGTCAACCTGTGACAGCCCACCGGTTTTCAAGGCGGGGATCAGGCTTCGCGTGAACACTGAATTGGGATTGTTGTCGGCCTCATAAAGCCGATCAAGCGCCGTTTGCCGCACACCCGCCGCAAACAGGATGAACACACCCTCTGCTGCATCCATTTTGGTGAGGCCCGATGGCCCGCCCACGGCTTTGCCGTTTTCCGATTCAAAGGGATCATCCCGGCAGGCATCAAGCACCGCGAAAATCGCACGTGCCCCGCGCTTCTTGAGGCGTAGCACCAGTTGCTCAGCCCCGAAACTTGACCCAATCAAGCGTTGCTCTTCGCCTGCAACAGGCAATGGAATATCACTGGGCAACAAATAATTTTCGCCGCCAATCGACACGCCATGGCCGGAGAAAAACAAGAATACCACGTCTCCCGGTTCCACCGTTGCTTCAAAATTCTTGAAGCCGTTGTTCATGGTGCGAAAATCGGCGTTCTCGGCAAAGTTGACGTTGAAACCAAGGTCGTCCCGCAACGTGTCACGCATGGAACGCGCATCATTCACCGCCTTTTGCAGCTGCCGGAAGTCCGGCAGATTGGCATAGGCATTATTCCCGATCACCAGCGCCACGCGCTTGGCTTCAGCTGGCATGAGTTGGGCGCAAACCAGGCAGATGAAAACCAGAAAACAGCGAAGCATGGCGGTGATCTCCTGCCATGATGTTATTGTAGCTATCGTGGCGTTGCAATGCCCCCCGCGCCCGCCGTCATTCCAAACCCGCGCATTGTCGAACGAAGCTCTTGCGAAGTGAGTGCGCGGGATTTGGAATCCAGCTTTGTTTCAACACGTTGCGCTGGTGGCCACCAAAGCTGGATTCCGGATCAAGCGCCCTCGCTACGCTCGCCAAGGCCCTTGTCCGGAATGACGGTCGGAAGGGAGATACCGTTGCCATGAGCTCGATTCACCGCACCAAGTCACATCGCAAAAAAAAGGCCCAGGATCGCTCCCGGGCCTTGCATGATCAGTTTAACCGATATGCCTGGTTTATTCCGCCGCCGCCTGTGGCAGTTGTGTCTTGCTTTGTTCTTCAATGATCAGCTTGTCGCGCTTGACGGCGATTTGGCGCAGTCTCGACAACATGCCGCCCGTGCCAGCCGGGATCAGACGTCCGACGATGACGTTTTCTTTCAGGCCATCGAGGGTATCGATCTTGCCTTGGGTTGCGGCATCGGTGAGCACACGGGTGGTTTCCTGGAACGAGGCTGCCGAGATGAAGGAACGGGTCTGCAACGATGCCTTGGTGATGCCAAGCAGAACGGGCTGGCCAGACGCCGGGCGCAGTCCTTCAAGCAGCATCTTGGCATTTTCGCGGTCAAGTTCTTCCTTGTCGATCTGCTCGCCCACCAACAGCGTGGTATCGCCAACATCGTTGATTTCCACCTTTTGCAACATCTGGCGCACAATCACCTCGATGTGCTTGTCGTTGATCGACACGCCCTGCAAACGATAGACTTCCTGGATTTCATTGACGAGATAGGAAGCCAGTTCCTCCACGCCCTTGATCGCCAGAATGTCATGGGGTGCCGGGTTACCGTCGAGGATGTACTCACCTTTTTCGATGAGATCACCTTCCTGAACAGGAAGATGCTTGCCCTTCGGAATGAGATATTCAATGGCCTCGCCTTCGCCCTCTTGTGGCACAATGCGAATGCGGCGCTTGTTCTTGTAGTCACGGCCGAACTCGATCTTGCCGGAGATTTCCGCAATGATGGCGGCATCCTTCGGACGACGAGCTTCGAACAACTCGGCAACACGCGGCAGACCGCCGGTGATGTCGCGGGTCTTGGCACTTTCCAACGGGTTACGGGCGAGAACATCGCCAGCACCAATTTTGGAGCCGGGATCAACCGAGAGAACCGCATCCACCGACAACAGATAACGGGCTTCACCGCCACGGGCCAGCTTCTTCACTTCGCCCTTTTCGTCGCGAATGACGATGGCAGGTTTCAGTGAGGAACCGCGCTGGTTGGTGCGCCAGTCGATGATGATACGGTTGGTGATGCCTGTGGCTTCGTCGATGACTTCATTCACGGACACGCCGTCAACAACATCTTCGAAGGCAATCGTTCCATCTACTTCACCCAAAATGGGGCGCATGTAGCTGTCCCACTCGGCAATGCGGGCACCACGTTTTACCGTGTCGCCCGTATCGGCAAACAGCCTTGAACCATAGCCCACCTTGTGGGTGGCCCGTTCATTGCCCTTGGCATCCTTGATAACCATGGCGACGTTGCGTCCAATAACCACCAGTTTACCGTTCGAGTCTTTCGCCACATTGCGGTTCTTGATCTCGATTGTACCGTCGA
The DNA here is from genome assembly GCA_031418195.1 of Hyphomicrobiales bacterium. Classification (GTDB taxonomy): domain Bacteria; phylum Pseudomonadota; class Alphaproteobacteria; order Rhizobiales; family Aestuariivirgaceae; genus Aestuariivirga. The sequence continues at coordinate 3,978 of JANOXA010000021.1, forward strand.
TATTGGCTTCCACATATGAATCGTCGAGCACCTGTGCCGCACCGCCGATATGGAAGGTCCGCATGGTGAGCTGTGTGCCGGGTTCACCGATCGATTGGGCAGCGATAACACCAACAGCTTCACCCATGTTGACGGGTGTGCCGCGGGCAAGATCGCGTCCATAGCAGGTGGCGCAAACACCAAACTTGGTTTCGCACGTCAGCACGGAACGGATCCTGATTTCCTGGATGCCGGCCTTTTCAATCTGCTCGACATGATGTTCCAGCATTTCATTGCCAGCCGCCACAATAACGGCACCTGTTCCCAGATCGACTACATCCTGTGCAGCAGTACGGCCCAGAACACGGATACCAAGTGATACGATGACTTCACCAGCATCGATGATTGGGCGTGTGGTGATGTAGTGTTGCGAACCACAATCCTGTTCGGAAATGATTGCGTCCTGCGCCACGTCAACCAGACGGCGTGTCAGATAGCCGGAGTTGGCTGTCTTCAATGCCGTATCGGCCAGACCCTTGCGGGCACCGTGGGTGGAGTTGAAGTACTCGAGAACCGACAGGCCTTCCTTGAAGTTGGAAATGATCGGCGTTTCGATGATTTCACCCGATGGTTTGGCCATCAATCCGCGCATGCCGGCAAGCTGCTTCATCTGGGCTGGCGAACCACGCGCACCTGAATGGCTCATCATGTAGATGGAGTTGATTGGCAACTGCCGCTTGTTTTCATCAAAGCGGACAGCGGAAATCTCCTTCATCATTTCTTCGGCAACCTTGTCCGAGCACTTGGCCCAGGCATCCACCACCTTGTTGTATTTTTCACCTTGGGTGATCAGACCGTCGATATATTGCTGCTCATATTCCTTGGCAGCCTCGCGGGTCTGCGCCACCAGCTTCACCTTGGTCGGAGGAATGACCATGTCATCCTTGCCGAAGGAAATGCCGGCCTTGTAGGCATTGAGGAAACCCAGAGCCATGATGCGGTCTGCGAAAACCACCGCTTCTTTCTGGCCACAATGACGATACACCGAATCGATCATCTTGGAGATGTCGCGCTTGGTCATCAGCTTGTTGCAGAGGTCATAGGTGATGTTCATGGCCAGTGGCAAAATCTCGCCGATGCGCATGCGGCCCGGTGTGGTATCAACGATGCGATTGCGCACCATGCCATCGGCAGCCGTATCCTTGATGCGAGCCTTGATCTTGGCATGCAGCGTGACCACACCATTGGCCAGCGCGTGTTCGATTTCCGACAGGGAACCAAACACTTTGCCTTGACCTGGTTCACCTTCTGCAGTGATCGACAGATAATAGAGTCCGAGCACAATATCCTGCGACGGCACAATGATCGGCTGGCCATTGGCCGGATGCAGAACGTTGTTGGTAGACATCATCAAGACACGGGCTTCAAGCTGGGCTTCCAGCGACAACGGCACGTGAACCGCCATCTGGTCACCGTCAAAGTCGGCGTTGAAAGCTGTGCAGACCAACGGATGCAATTGAATGGCCTTGCCTTCGATCAGCACCGGTTCAAACGCCTGGATGCCCAAACGGTGAAGTGTTGGCGCGCGGTTCAGCATGATCGGATGTTCGCGGATCACCTCGTCCAGGATGTCCCAGACTTCCGGCTTTTCTTTTTCAACCAGCTTTTTGGCCTGCTTCACCGTGGTGGAGAGACCCTTGGCTTCGAGCCGCGAGTAGATGAAAGGCTTGAACAATTCGAGTGCCATCTTCTTTGGCAAACCGCACTGGTGCAGCTTCATTTCCGGACCCACGACGATAACTGAGCGGCCTGAATAATCGACGCGCTTGCCGAGCAGGTTCTGGCGGAAGCGGCCTTGCTTGCCCTTCAGCATGTCAGACAGTGACTTCAACGGACGCTTGTTGGCACCTGTGATGACGCGGCCACGACGGCCATTGTCAAACAGGGCATCAACCGATTCCTGCAACATGCGCTTTTCGTTGCGCACGATGATGTCTGGCGCCTTGAGTTCAATCAGGCGCTTCAAGCGATTGTTGCGGTTGATGACGCGGCGATATAGATCGTTCAAATCCGAAGTGGCGAAGCGGCCGCCATCCAAGGGCACGAGTGGACGCAGTTCTGGCGGGATCACCGGAACAACTGTCAGGATCATCCATTCAGGACGGTTGCCCGATTCCAGAAAATGCTCAACCAGCTTCAGGCGCTTGGCAATTTTCTTCGGCTTCAGGTCACCGGTGGCCACGCGCAAATCTTCGCGCAGCTGTTCTTTCATCTGCTCAAGATTGAGCGACATCAGCATGTCACGGATGGCTTCGGCACCAATGCCAGCGGTGAAGCTGTCATCGCCATAATCTTCCTGGGCTTTCAGGAAATCGCTTTCGCCGAGCAACTGATATTGCTTCAAGGGTGTCAAGCCGGGTTCGAGAACAATATAGTTTTCGAAATACAGAACCCGCTCAATGTCCTTCAGCGTCATGTCAAGCAATGTTGCAATGCGCGACGGGACAGATTTCAGGAACCAGATATGGGCAACCGGAGCCGCAAGTTCGATATGGCCCATGCGCTCGCGCCGGACCTTCGACAACGTGACTTCAACACCGCATTTTTCGCAGATGATGCCTTTGTACTTCATGCGCTTGTATTT
>JANOXA010000022.1:0-2360 GCA_031418195.1 Hyphomicrobiales bacterium
ATCGACACGCCGGGCCATGTAGACTTTGCCTATGAAGTCTCACGCTCTCTCGCAGCTTGCGAAGGTGCACTTCTGGTGGTGGACGCGTCACAAGGGGTGGAAGCGCAAACCCTCGCCAATGTCTATCAGGCGATCAATGCCAATCTGGAAATTGTGCCTGTGCTCAACAAGGTGGATTTGCCTGCGGCTGAACCTGAGCGGATCAAAACCCAGATCGAAGATGTGATCGGCATTGATGCCCAGGACGCGGTTTTGATTTCAGCCAAGACCGGGCTTGGTGTGCCGGATGTTCTGGAAGCCATTATCACCCGCCTGCCCGCCCCCAAGGGCGACCGTGATGCGCCTTTAAAAGCGTTGTTGGTTGACTCGTGGTATGATGCTTACCTGGGCGTTGTCGTGTTGGTGCGCATCAAGGATGGCGTGCTGAAAAAGGGCATGAGGGTTCGCATGATGGGAACCGGCGGGCTTTACAACATCGAGCGGGTTGGTGTGTCGCGGCCCAAGAAAGTTGTTGTCGACGAGTTGGGGCCAGGTGAAATCGGCTTCTTCACAGGTGCCATCAAGGAAGTGGCGGATACGCGGGTGGGTGATACGATCACCGATGACCGCAATCCAACAGCGCAAGCGTTGCCGGACTTTAAAGCCGCGCAATCGGTGGTGTTTGCCGGCTTCTTTCCTGTCGATGCGTCAGAGTTCGAAGACCTGCGCGAAGCCATGGGCAAGTTGCGGCTGAACGATGCCTCCTTCACCTATGAAATGGAAACTTCGGCGGCGCTGGGCTTTGGGTTCCGTTGCGGGTTTCTGGGCCTTTTGCATCTCGAAATCATCCGTGAACGGATTGAACGGGAGTTCAATGTCGAAATCATCACCACCGCACCGTCGGTGATTTACAAGATCAACCTCCGCGACGACACCCATGTTGACATGCACAACCCGGCGGACATGCCAGATGTGTCGAAGATTCTCAGCATGGATGAACCCTGGATCGAAGCGACGATATTTGTGCCCGACGATTATCTGGGTTCGGTGCTGAAGCTCTGTGAGGATCGTCGCGGTCGGCAGAAGCAACTGACCTATGCGGGCTCGCGTGCCATGGTGGTTTATGATCTGCCGCTGAATGAAGTGGTGTTTGATTTTTATGACCGGTTGAAGTCGGTCTCCAAGGGCTATGCCTCTTTCGATTACAAGATGACGGATTACGCGCAAGCTGATCTGATCAAGCTCACGATTTTGGTAAACGAAGAACCTGTGGATGCCTTGTCGATGGTGGTGCACCGGACACGGGCCGAACAACGGGGCCGCGTCATGTGTGAAAAGCTGAAAGACCTGATTCCCCGCCACATGTTCAAGATTCCCATCCAGGCCTCCATCGGCGGCAAGGTTGTGGCGCGTGAAACGCTGTCGGCCATGCGCAAGGACGTAACAGCCAAATGCTACGGCGGCGATATCTCGCGCAAACGCAAACTTCTGGACAAGCAGAAGGAAGGCAAGAAAAAGATGCGGCAATTCGGCAAGGTCGATATTCCGCAGGAAGCCTTCATTGCGGCACTGAAGATGGATGAGAATTGAGGGGTTAGGTTTGATAAAAACGGTCTATTTGTTCGTTGGCGCAAAAAGGCAGAATATCCAACCGCCCTCTAAAGTGGAAGTTCCACATTGAGTTGGACATACTTGCGATCACTTCCTCCGAACAATTTTTCTCTGATACGTACCTCCACCATATTTCAAACCATCGTTGATCTGACAAGCGGCGTTCATAGCCGCTACCTGCTGAGTTGTACTTGGCATCATTTGAGTTGAGCATTCCAAAGGAATTGAGCACTTGTGAAAATTCAAGGGTGCCTTTTTTGGCTTGGGTAAATAATTGAGGGTTAGCTACTTTCAGCACGCAAAGACCTATGATAATTGCAGAATTTCGAAAGTGGTTTTCAGGTACAGTTGCTGCCACACGGATGATGTGGCCATAAATCTGCTCCAGAGTTCGCAGGCTAAAATTCATTTGCTCCGAAATTTTTTTGAGCTCATTGTTGCAAGCACCTACAAATTCTAGATTTTTCCCAGTCAACTTGCTTTGCGTCAAAAGGTGGTCGAGAAATTTGGACGCGGTCGTAATTTGATCGTTCTCAAGACGGTCGTGCAATTGGATGGAAAGTTGGATGAACTTCTGCAAATAGAGGCGACCATCAATGCCTGGTCCGTAAGTTGCAACTACCGAATTTGCTAGAGCGTTTTCCGATCAGGTTGGCGAGTATCCTGCGTTGACGAAGAAGTTTCTGCTGTCGCTAGGCGAGATGGTAGGCAAGACATCTGCGATGGCATCCCACAGTGATATTATGGTTCTGGCGGCGGTTTTCTTGAGG
>JANOXA010000023.1:0-12733 GCA_031418195.1 Hyphomicrobiales bacterium
CCTCAAGAAAACCGCCGCCAGAACCATAATATCACTGTGGGATGCCATCGCAGATGTCTTGCCTACCATCTCGCCTAGCGACAGCAGAAACTTCTTCGTCAACGCAGGATACTCGCCAACCTGATCGGAAAACGCTCTAAAGGCCAAATCCGGACATCATTGAATGATGAGACTATCCATTGAATAGCCCAAAGGATCATAAACCCGTAGTCCGAGCAGAATCTGGCTGCCAAGTGTTGGGTATGCGTTTCAGAACTGTTATCTGGAGAGCGGCAGTCGATTGCGCACCAGCGTGGCAAAGAAATTGACTCCGTGGACGAGGGCTTCGTCGTTGAAGTCGTAGTGCGGGCTATGACAGACAGCTGTATCACCATTGCCAATGTTCGCGAAGCAGCCTGGCTTCATCATCAGCGCCTGTGCGAAATCCTCCGCACCGCCCTCGCGAGCGGCATCGGCGTTGACATTTTGCTTACCGAAGACCTCTTGTGCCGCTGCAATGGCATGGGCGGTTGCTGTGGGATCGTTCAGCAGCGGTACGAAGACGCGCTTGTAATCAACATCTACCGCGCAGCCGTGCGCCGCAGCAATGCCGCTGGCGATGCGGCGCATCGCAGCTTCGATGGAAATGCTGACTTCGGGGCTGAAGCTCCGGCAATCGCCATCGACGAAGGCTTCTCCGGCAATGGCGTTGCGCGTGCCGTCACTGCCAATTTCGGTGACTGAAACGACCGCGAGTTCGGATGGGTCGATCACCCGCGCCACAATTGTTTGCAGCTCGACAACAATTGCTGAGGCACAAACGATGGCATCATGGCATTGATGCGGTCTGGAGGCGTGGCCGCCAGAACCATGGACGGTGATGCGGAAATTATCCTCCGCCGCCATGAAAGCGCCGGCGCGTGTTTCAAACTTTCCAATGGCGAGACCCGGCTTATTGTGCAGGCCGTAGATTTCATCGAAGGGAAATCGTGAACCCACACCATCGCGGATCATGGACTTCATGCCCTGACCCCATTCTTCTGCGGGTTGGAAGACGAGCAGAACCGTTCCGTCAAAACCGCCTTCCGTTGCAAGAACCTTGGCCGCACCCAGCAGCATCACCGTGTGCCCATCATGGCCGCAGGCATGCATGACGCCGGGATTGCGCGAGGCATAGGGAATATTGGTTTGCTCGCTGATGCGCAGCGCATCCATATCCGCTCTGAGTGCGATGACAAGGTCACCTTTGCCGCTGCGGATGGCAGCGACAACACCTGTGCCGCCAATGCCCTCTGCAACCTCCGTGATGCCAAAATTTCTGATCTTTTCTGCGACGAAGCGGGCGGTTTGCTTTTCCTCAAACCCAAACTCGGGATGTTGATGCAGATGGCGACGCCAGGCGCAAAGGTCTTTCACAAAACTAATTGTGTCGATCATAATACATCTTCCTGGTTTGGTTCGTTTTCCAATGAAATTCGCTTCGCCTTATAACTCCCCTGAGTCCAAGTTTATAGCTGCCGGATCACTTCTATCAAGTGAGTAGTTACTTCTTCAGTATTGCAGTAATGGGTTGAGCGGAATCGTTGATTGGCCTCAAGGTCGCGCATGGCTCGAAGCCTGCTGGGTCGGTGTGGACAGGACCGCTCCGAGTCAATAGCGGAAATTCAAACTGACCCACCACTCGCGTTTTGAACTTCAGCCAAACAATGTCGGATAACGGCGACAATGGTCTCGCAGCTTTCGAGTGGCAACACGAGAGGTATGCGCATGTCGCATACTTCGCTTAAGATCCGGGCCGACTGCGGCAAGGCTTGCCGCTCCTCAACATATTCCCAATGATCGTGAATACTCGTAAACCCCAAGGGCTCATTGCGACCAAACCATTTGACATAGACGCCCCGTGACGCACAGGCCGCTAGAAAATGATCCATTTCTGCTGCGTCAAGACCCTTCACTGAAAACTGGATCGAACTCATGACATAGTGCTCTTTGTCCGCACGAACAGGCACACGGATATTCTGGATTGTGCTCAAACCTTCCGCCAGTTTCCGATAGCGCGCGTTCCAGGTTTCTGCACGTTCAGCAAGCATTCCAATTTGCGGCCTAGCTATGGCGGCAACCAGGTTCGACATGCGCAAGCTGAAATTGGGAATGTGGCGGCGGTGTTTTTCAAAATATGCGAGTTCTGGACGTGCCTTGTGCTGGCCGTAAAGCATATAGCTGCCGGAATAGAGAATGGCTTTTGTCGCAATGTCTGGATCGTTGGTGACCAACAGGCCCCCTTCTCCAGCATTAACGTGTTTATAGGATTGCAAACTGAAGCACCCAATTGCACCAAAAGTTCCGGTGAATTTGCCATCCCATTTTGCTCCCATGGTGTGGGCGCAATCTTCAATCACCGCCAGGCCATGGCGCTTACAAATCGTCGTCAGTTCGGCCATATCGCAAATGTGGCCGCGCATGTGCGAGAGCAGTAGAACCTTGGCGCCGCAGTTGGTGGCTTTCTTGTCCAGGTCTGCAAGGTCGATCTTGTAGCTGTCGGTGATTTCCACGAAAATCGGCTGTGCACCTGCATGTTCCACAGCGCCCGGAACAGGGGCCAAAGTGAAGGCATTCATCAGCACCTTGTCGCCGTGCTGCACACCAGCGCATTTAAGTGCAACGAACATGGCGGCACCGCAGGAATTGAGGGCGGCACAATATTTTGTACCGACATAGTCCGCAAAGTCCTGTTCCAGTGCCGTTGCTTCCGGAACGCCGGAACGATCCTCGCCATAGCGATGCAGTTTGCCAGTCGCCATGATTTCATTGGCGCGCTTGATGCCAGCATCAGGAATCGAAGCGGGAAGACTGAGATCTAGATCAAGGCGCGGGTCGCTTGTGGTCATAGGGAACCCAGTTCAAATTTTTCAGCGGGAAAATATTTAGCAAGCCTGATATCTGCTGTGCGCGCGTGGGCTTCCATGCCTTCAAGTCGCGAGATGCGGGCAGCGACAGGCGCAACAAAACGCGCGCCTTCTCTTGTCATGCATTGATAGGTCAAAACCTTGAGGAATTTCGCTGCGCTCAGTCCTCCACTATAACGACCGCCACCCTTGGTTGGCAGAATGTGATTTGGACCCGAACATTTATCGCCAAAGGCCACGGTGGTTTCTTCGCCGAGAAATAATGAGCCATAGTTGCGCAGCGTTTTGTGCCACCAATTCAAGTCGGCTGCTTGAATGTGCAAATGTTCCGAGGCGTATTGATCACTGAGAACGCAAGCCTCTTCGCGGCTATCAACCAACATCACCTCACCATAATCACGCCAAGCCGCTTCCGCCGCTTTGCGCGCAGTCTCCGGCAATGCAGCAATCATGTCCGGCATCAACGCAATCACCTCTTCACCAATCTTGCTCGACAGCGTGATGAGCCAAACAGGAGAGTCCGGACCATGTTCAGCTTGACCTAAAAGATCAGAAGCAATTACTGCTGCGTCAGCTGTTTCATCGGCAATCACCATGGTTTCCGTAGGTCCTGCCACCACGTCAATACCAATCTGGCCAAACAACATGCGCTTGGCCTCAGCCACAAAGCGATTGCCAGGCCCCACAACAATATCGGCAGGTTGATTAGTGAAAAGTCCGTAGGTGAGTGCGGCAATGGCTTGCACACCGCCGAGTGCCAGAATCGAATCTGCTCCTGCGACATCCATTGCATAGAGAATTCCTGGATTGATCCCGCGATCTTTATGCGACGGCGTTGCCGCCACGATGTTTTGTACGCCTGCAACCTGAGCCGTGGCCACACTCATCAACGCCGAAGCCGCATGCGAATAGCGACCACCCGGCACATAACACCCCGCAGTCGTGACCGGAATAACCTTTTGTCCGGCCACTAATCCATCAAGCAAATCGACCTCAAATTCGCGAACAGAATCGCGTTGATGCGCCGCAAATGTGCAAATGCGATCACGAGCAAAACGGATATCATCTTTTACGCTTTCGGGCAGAGCTTTGGTTGCAGCTTCGATCGTCGCTCGGCTAACGACGATATCGCCATCCCAACCATCGAGGTTTCGTGCAAAATCAGTTGCTGCCGCTTCTCGACCCGCCTTGATGGTTTCAAGCATGTCACGCACCGTTACTTGCGTATCTGTTTCACCAGTCGCGGCATTTTTTGTTGCTTTTTTCAAATAGGTCGTTGTCATGAAGTCTCTCGTTGATCAGGCAAAGGTTCAATGCGGCGCGCGTAAATCACACAACGCTTGGCCAACACATCAGTTGAATCAATCAAAATTTTGGTGTTTTCACCCTGTTGCAAAACCAGTGGCACTTCTGTGCAGCCAGCAATCAGAATGTCTGCGCCCATGGCGACCAACTCCTCACCAAGTTGTTGCATTCCTTCGCGAACGTTTTTGCTGCGCTCTCCAGCTTTGATGCGATAAAGCAATGCCATGAAACGGGCTTGCGAGACTTCATTAAGTTGCACAACCTCGATGCCATGTTGCGCAAACGCGGGAACGAATATTTTTGCATCCCGGCTTCCTTGCGTCGCCAGTATTCCAACCCGCTTTGCTTCTGGATGCAGCCTCCGTACTTCATCAACCACTTCAGCAATCAGGCTTACGAACGGTTTGGTGAGTGCCGCTCGAATATCGGGTTCATAGGCATGGGCGGTATTGCAGGCCATCACGACAAAATCAGCTCCTGCGCGCTCAAGGGCTCGCGCCATGTCGGCAAGTGCTGGTGCAGGCGATGGACCACGTTCGGCGATAGCGTCATTACGATTTGGTGTTTTCGGATTATTCTCAATGATCACATGAATATGGTCTTGGTCTTTAGCCGCTTTGGAGTGGTGGAGAACTTTGCCAAAAAAATCCAGCGTCGCCTCGGGGCCAAGCCCGCCGATCACACCCACCACCAGTTCCGCTTCTTCTGACAAATATTCCACTCCAACGATATCAGCAGCCTAATGCCAGCAGCCAATCCTTACCAATGCGCAGAACGGATAAAACTATGTGACTCCAGCATTGAGCAAGGTTTTTTCACTCAGTAATTTTGCAGATTTCCAAAGTTTTTCAACTGTCCTCGATGAATTCAGCGTTGACCGATAAAGCCAAATCTCAAGATCAGCCTCAGGCAAATTCTTTCCTGCTGCCACCAATCGACCTTCCCGCAAATCATTGCTTATGAGACTGCGCGGCAGCCACGCCATGCCTGCCCCCACCAATGTTTGCGCACGAACGGCCTCAGCAAATGCACTTTCGTATCGAAGGTCGAGATTCATGCGTGTTGCCGCCGCATTCAACAAACTGGCTGTTACTTTTCCAAGAAACGCATCCGGTGCATAATTTAAAAATGCTACTGAATTTGCATTGCCGGCGTCCAATCTGTGAACCGGCATTCCATGTTTGTCTGGAGCAGACACAGCAACAAGTCGGTCAAGGTCAATTGCCATGCCAGGACAGCCGCTTGCACTCAAGGGATTGGGCACAGCTTCATTTCGATAACACAGCAAGATGTGGCATGCACCATGCAGGAGCATTTCAATGCAGTCATGAAAATTATCTGCGATGACTTTTGCTGTTATGCCGCTCTTTGCACTATCCACCAACTGCCACCATGTTGGAAAAAACCCCACAGCCAATGAGTGTGGCATGGCAAACCTGAGTGTTGTCTCGTCCGCCGTTGAAACTGCGCGCACCTCAATGCGACCATTCTGAAGATCGCGAACAGCATTTTCTGCCATGGGGAGAAATTTCGCGCCAGCAGGAGTGAGCGTAATCGGATAGGAACTACGGTCCAGCAATGGAACGCCGATCCACAGTTCCAATGCCTTCAATCGGCGGCTGAAAGCCGGTTGAGTGACGTTGCGCGCTTCCGCCGCGCGGGAAAAATTACCGCTACCGGCAACTGCCAAAAAATCTTCGAGCCACTTGAGTTCCAAAAAGCTTACTTCCGCAGAGTTTCAACTTGCCGTTTTCAAATATGCAGAGTTTCACGCCTTTGCACAACCTCATTGCTTCCCCGCGTCTTCTTAATCACATTGGGCTTGTCATCAATCAATTCCGCAGAACCAAGTTGGATTTCAAGCGATATCTGTCGGCATTTCAAGTGATGCGGTGAGGCGGGCCACTTCACCAGCAGCGTCGCTGAAAAGATAACAAAACGCCAAAGGCCTGAACATGTCGACTGGCTGTGCAGTATTTGCCTGCCCTGCAGCTTCCAGAAGATAAGCCGACGCGATTGTTGCACTCAGCCCGCGCAGGAAACAGGCTGAGTGCAGCAAGGCGTGTGACAGGTCTGAATTGACAATCACTGCCGTGTGCTTGACCATTGTGGCCAACAGGTTTTGTAATTTAAATGATGCGATACGCAAGGCATCCTGTTTCGAAATCTCTGTGATCAAGTTGGCACAATTTTCAAACAACGCTGCTGTGGCAACTCCAAGGTCCAGCCGAATTCTTCTGATCACAAGATCAGCTGCCTGGATGCCGTTCGTGCCTTCATAAATGGGTAGAATACGCGCATCACGCAGCAACTGGGCAGCGCCAGCTACTTCGATGATGGCATTTTGGCCATGGTTTCGGCCAGGTGCGCGACCTTGTTTGCGTTCACGTGCAAAAGTGACCGCCATTTGTGTGGCGCGTTCAGCCATGCCCACTCCGTGCACACCCACCAAAAGTCTTGCGTTGTTCATCATTGTGAACATGCAGTTCAGACCTCGGCTTTCTTCACCCACACGTCAGCCGACGGCATCATCATGGAACCATAGATCATGGTACTGATGGGCGCGCCATGCATGCCAAGTTTACGTTCTATGCCACTGCAGAGCAAATCATTGCGCGTGCCATCGGGCAAGATCTTGGGCACAATAAAGAGTGTAATGCCTTTCGCACCTGGGGGCGCACCTTCAAGGCGTGCAAGCACAAGATGGATGATGTTCTCGGTGCAATCGTGATCGCGATAAGTGACATGGATTTTCGTGCCGGAAATCCTGTAGCTGCCATCAGGCGCAGGTGCTGCCCTGCAGCGCAGTTCGGAAAGATCAAAGCTTGATTGAGGCTCTATAGATTCATGGTGCCTGACCATTTGCCCGCAATCATGTTTGGCAGATATCTGACTTTCAAATCATCTGTTGCATGGGCTGCGATGGCTTCAATGGCCCCATTGGTCAGAAGTGCCCCAACTGCAAATGCGAGGTTCGCGGCATTCCAGAGTTCTGTACATACAACCGAAATTACCATCGGTAGGTCCTGCCCACCGAAGGCCTCGGATCCGTTGACGCTGCTCCAATCGGCGTCACACCATTTTCGATAGGCTTATGGCCACCCCGGAGGTGTGGTCACATTGCCATTGGCAAGTGTCACGCCATTGAGGTCACCAATGCGGTTGAGTGGTGCAAGTACTTCGGCTCCAAAGCGGCCTCTTCCGTAGTGATCGCTGCTGCGTCATCGTCAGACAATGCTGTGTTATGGTCCAGCTTTCCAGCCGCACGCAAAGCCTGCATCCAAGCCTGAAGGGGTGGAACAAATGTCATGCAACTGGTTCCAAACGCTTTGTTTGTTTGCCAAAGAAGGCTGCCAAACGCTCTCGGATGTCAGGATTTGTTTGCACTGCGGCTTGCAACAGCCCTTCGGCCAACAAACCATCTGTCATTGACATGTCGTTGATGCGGGCAATGCCAGTCGTGATGGCAAAATTGGTCGTCGGTGGACAGGTCGCAATCTGCTTTGCCAGCGCCTTGGCGCGTTCCAGCCCTTTGCCTTCATCTGCCAATTCGTGTGCGAGGCCAAGTTCAAGACCCTGCTTCGCGTCGAACGTCCGCGCGGCCAGCATCATGTCGACCATGCGGGGTGCCGTGCCACGCGCACTGTTGCACCGCCTCCTGTGAAGATCCCGCGTTGGCCTTCCGGCAGCGCAAAGAATGCCGATGGTTCGGCAATGCGCACATGGGTTGCCGCTGCCAGTTCAAGTCCTCCGCCCACAACAGCACCCTGAACGACAGCAACAACTGGCGTACCACCCAGTTGAATCTGGTCAAAAGCCTTATGCCAGTTTTGGCAAACCCGCATGAACTCAATGGGTGAACGATCCTTGTCAAAATGCTCTTTCAGGTCGAGGCCAGCGCAAAAATGTGGACCTTTTGCAGCAAGAACAAAACAACGCGTACCCTTTGGAGGTTTTCGAAAGACATGATCGATTTCCTCAAGCATGTCTTCGTTGATGCAATTGCGTTTGTCCACGCGGTTCAAGGTCACGGTTGTGACCGCATCATCTTGTTCAATGATAATGAATTTCGGCGTCATGTCGTCGTTCCAACTTGGCGCACACGCTGGCGCAGTCTATGTTTCTCGATTTTCCCTGTCGAGGTTTTGGGAATCTCTTCAAAGAGATAGGTTTTGGGTACTTTGAAGCCTGCGATGTGTCGGCGACAAAAGGCATTCAATTCCGACGGCGTGGCAGTTTGCCCCTGCTTGAACTCAATCACGGCACAGGGCGTTTCGCCCCATTTGTCGTCAGGCTTTGCCACAACAGCCACCATATTCACGGCCGGATGCCGATAAAGCACAGATTCAATTTCAATTGACGAAATGTTTTCGCCACCTGAGATGATAATGTCTTTGAAGCGATCTCGAATTTCCAGAAATCCATCGGGGTGTTGCACGGCAACATCTCCGGAGTGAAACACGCCACCAGCAAAAGCTGTTTCAGTTCCAGCTTCGTCCTTGTGATAGCCTTTCATGATGTTGTTGCCGCGCAGAACAATCTCTCCCATGGCCACGCCGTCCCCTGGCAATATCTTGCCGGTTTCCGGATCCTGGATTTCAGCTGTTTCCGCCATCGGAAAGCGAACACCTTGCCGCGCCTTCAATTTGGCACGTTCAGCAAAACCAAGGTCGTTCCCTTCGTCAAACCAGACGGATTGCACAACATGACCATAGGTTTCGGTGAGGGCCGTAAACCTGCATGACGTTAAAGCCCAGAGCCTCAACTTTTTCGAGGATAGCAGCGGGCGGCGGCGCTCCTGCTGTCATCGCATGAACCGTGAGTGGCAATAACGGTGGTTCAAGCGCGGCGGCTTCTACCAACATGCCCAACACAATGGGCGCACCGCCAAAATGCGTCACACCATGCTGGTGGATCGCACCATAAATGGCCTTCGCGGTAACTTGTCTGCAGCAAACAACTGTGGCTGCAAGCGCGGTCATGGTCCAGGCGTGGCCCCAGCCGTTACAATGGAACATCGGTACAGTGTAGAGGTAGGTTGGATGACCCGACAGTCCCCAGCCTGCAATCGTTCCAAGCGCCATGAGATAGGCACCACGATTGTGATAAAGCACTCCCTTTGGCCGCCCGGTGGTGCCGGAGGTGTAGTTGAGGCACATTGTTTGCCATTCATCTTGTGGCAACAGCGGTTGGAAACCTGACGTTTCGGTTTTTACCAATGCGTCATTTGCAATGCTGTTGGAAAGTGCTTCCCCTGGCCCGCCAAGGTCGATGACAATTAGTTTTTCTCCACTGGAGCGTTTCAACGCAGCATCGGCCAGGGCTGCAAATTGCCGGTCCAGTAGCAGCACGCGGGTTTCCGCATGGTCGAATATATAGGCGACGGTTTCAACGTGTAATCGTGTGTTGATTGTGTTGAGTACAGCGCCTGCCATGGCCACTGCAAATTGGGCTTCGAACATTTCTGCAGTGTTGGGCGCCAACACTGAAACAACGTCTCCCGGTTTTACACCCAATTGCACGAGGCCTGCTGCAAGGCCAACACACCTCTGGCGCACCTCGGCCCTTGTAAAGCGACGCCCATCGTCAATGAGTGCAAGTCGATCTGGATAGAGCTCTGCTGTCCTTTCAAGAAAGGACAGGGGCGTCAAAGCCACAAAATTGGCGGCGCGAGGGCGGAGATAGGGAGCGTCTTTCATAGGAAAGGCAATTCAACAAGCTTTGCTGAAGTCAGTCCAGACGCACGGTGAATGGAGACGCTTTGTCCGGCCACGACAGACGACGAAATCAACGCGAAACCGATATTGGCCTTCAGCCGCGGTGACCAGACACAATTCGTCATCCTGCCGACCTTCACACCATTGTGGGCGACATCTTCCAGCCGGAAGCCAAGTGGTGCGGGCTGGTCGCCCTCAAGGATCACGCCCAGCTGATGCCGCTTTATGCCTTCTGCATTGAACCGCCGTAACGCCTGGATTCCAACAACGTCATCCGGCACGTCGAGATCAACATATTTCCCCAGCCGCACTTCGAAGGGATTAGTCGCATCGTCGGTGTCACCGCCGACAGACACCAGCCCGCTTTCAACCCGCTCTGGCGTGGCAGGTGCGCCGGGGCCAATGCCCCAAGGCTTTCCAGCTTCTTTGAATATGTTCCATAGTTTCGTGCCCTTGCTTCCATCTTTCAGATAGATTTCAAACCCACCCTGCTTGGACCAGCCCGAACGTTGCACGGCAACTGGTATGCCTTCGATTTCCGCATCTTTGAACCAGAAATACTTGAGGCTGCGCGCCCAGTCTCCGCAGACATGGGCCACAACGTCTTCTGCCTTTGGGCCTTGCAAAGCCATGGGTGAAACATCCGGTTCGCTGATGTCAACCTTGAGGCCACGTTCAGCTGCAATCGCACTGGCCCAGAACCAGATGTCGCTATCGGCTATTGATAACCAATAGAGATCGTCAGCATGCTTCAATAAAATGGGATCATTGATTATTGTGCCGCGATGATTGCAGAGTGGAACATATTTACCTTGGCCGTATTTGCAGGTGGAAAGATCACGCGGACCAAGAATTTGAGCGAGCTTGCCAGCGTCTGGCCCTTTCAGTTGAACTTGACGTTCCACGCCCACATCCCATTGCGACACGCCGTTGATGAGCCGCCAGTACTCTTCTTTCGGATTGCCGTAGGAGGTTGGCATGATCATGCGGTTATAGACATTCGCCGCCACCATGCCTTCGGCGACTGCCGATTCGAAAAAAGGTGACGGACGAACACGTGCTGTCGGGGAAAAGGAAAACATGGAACTTCGGCCTCAAAAAATGAAAGGTGACGATGGTTTCTGACAGCCCTTGCGTCAAAGAATGGTTTCAACGAGTATGTCGTCGTTTTTGTTATGCATCAGTTGGAAATAACCCACGTGATCTGAATTACGGCCTTTGGTCTGGTTGCGCGCCTTTGAGGCGGTGGCCCGGCGTCTCAGTTTCACGGATGCCGCCAAAGAACTCAATCTGACGCAGGCAGCGGTTTCAAAACATGTCAAATCGCTGGAGCTACATTTGCGACACGAGCTTTTCATTCGACGCACACGCAGCTTGCAACTGACGAAATTGGGCGAGGCCTTTGTCCCAAAGGTGAAAGACGCCTTCGAGCGTCTCGCCATTGGCACACATGAGGTGTTTGGCGGACGCCGCTCACAAGAATTGACGTTGCGCTGTGCCGTCTCGTTTGCTGTCAATTGGCTGGCACCGCGTCTGCCGTCGTATTTGGAAAAATACCCCGGCAAGGAAATCAGGATTATCTCAAGCGTTTGGAGCGACGCCTTCGACGCTGATGTGTATGATCTTGATATTCAATATGGGAGAGGAGATTGGCGTGGCGTGCGCAGTCATCAGTTGTCATGGGAAACCATTACGCCACTGTGTGCGCCATCCATTGCGGACCAACTAAAAACACCAGATGACCTGCAGTTCCATCGACTCCTTCATGTGATTGGCTATCAGGAAGGTTGGGGAACGTGGCTGCAAGCCTCTGGCACCAAAACTGTCAATCCAGGTCAAGGTCTTCAGTTTGACAATTCTCTCATCGCATTCGAAGTCGCCGCAAAAGGTTCAGGCGTAGCACTTGGTCGAAGCTCACTGACAAGGCGCGAACGCGAATCCGCCCGATTGGTTGCGCCCTTTGCTTTGGAAGTCCCGATAAACGAAGCATTTCATCTGTTGGAACCTGTCGGACGAGACACGCATCCCGATGCAACATTGTTTGTTGAGTGGATAATGAAGGTAGTGGCACAAGAACGTTGATCAATGGCTAGCTGTCATCACGTTCATCTGCACCTTTCGATACTCGAGAAATCAGATGTCCAGGGTCATTTTAAGAAAAGGCACCGGTTGAATATAGTAGGTCAAACAAGGTCAACTCTGTTGGATATGCCACGCATTTGCCAAATGAATTCAACGACTAGTTTTAAGAGGTTGGACAAACTGATGTGTTGATATCAATCAGTTCGCCCAATCCTTTCGGGCGCGCCATTCATTCAGTTGATATTGCTTTGTTTCATTTTCGGTGCTGTGGAAGTTGACCGTTCAACTCACCGTCGTGCAAGCACTATGTAAGCAAATTGCGGTGCAGTTCTTGGTATGGATGCGCGATGTCTGCTTACTGTCAAGCTGGTGAGAGGCAATCGAGTTTATGATGCCAGCTTTTTCAAATTGGATTTGATGTTGCGGGTGCGCGATTGGCCAAATGAGTGCAGCACAACATGTGCGAACCGGAACGGTACATACTCACATCGAACATTTCAGGCGAACCCATCACCACGTTGACGGGCAGACGCTGTGACTGCAAGAATTTAAGAAGGGGCGAGAAAAGCTTCACCCGATTTCCCGGCTTTCCCAATGTCGATAGCTAGAGCGTTTTCCGATCAGGTTGGCGAGTATCCTGCGTTGACGAAGAAGTTTCTGCTGTCGCTAGGCGAGATGGTAGGCAAGACATCTGCGATGGCATCCCACAGTGATGTTATGGTTCTGGCGGCGGTTTTCTTGAGG
>JANOXA010000024.1:0-8584 GCA_031418195.1 Hyphomicrobiales bacterium
CCTCAAGAAAACCGCCGCCAGAACCATAATATCACTGTGGGATGCCATCGCAGATGTCTTGCCTACCATCTCGCCTAGCGACAGCAGAAACTTCTTCGTCAACGCAGGATACTCGCCAACCTGATCGGAAAACGCTCTAAACGTCTATTCAGAAAACTCAAAATGCGTTGCCGAGTCTGGCTGCCAAGTCTATCCAAATCTTTGAGGGCGGCTGGGGCGAGTTCAACCGTCCACGCCATATCGTTTTAAAACCACTTCAAGTGGAATGGCCTTTTCCCCAGACGCATAGAATTCGTCTAGCCGCTTTTCAGCGATGTAGGCATCTTCCATGTTTTCCAAATATCTCAGAATAGCCTCTCGCGCGTGCGAGGTTTTTGTACGGCCCGTCCTCTTGACCAGCGCCACCAGTTCTGCGTCAATTTCCGGTGATAAGGCCACTTTCAGCAATAAGTGAATCGATATCGGTTCGTGCGGCGGAGTGACTCAGGCGGATTCCCTGGTCTTGCGAACAGTCGTAAGTGCGGTTTTCATGGTCGACCTGGATGGGATTAAACGGCGCTGGACCACTTTGGGCTGCAAGCTGGACGAGCGCGGCCAGCGGTTTGTTTGCAGCCAACGAGGTGCGTGCTGCCGGCTACGGGGCGCTTGCCGTGGTGAGCCAGATCAGCGGGCTTGCCCGCTCCACCATCAATCGCGGCAGGGACGATCTCGCGGAGGGTCCGTTGCCGGAAGGCCGAGTGCGTCGCAAGGGTGGGGGTCCGAAGCCTCTGAGCGAACGCGATCCGACCTTGGTGGCTGATCTGCAGCGCCTCGCCGAAGCTTCGACGATGGGCGATCCGATGCGTCCGCTCAAATGGGTGTCGAAAAGCCCTGCCAAGCTGGCCGCAACGCTTAACGAAGGTGGCCATGTGGTGAGCCCCAACACGGTTGCCAAGCTGCTCGAGACAGAGCTCGAATACTCACGCCAGTTCAATCGCAAGACACATGAGGGAGCAAGCCATCCCGACCGCAACAGGCAGTTCGAGCATATCAACGCGCATGTGGTTGCAGCACAGGCGGCGGGACAGCCAGTCATCTCCGTTGATACGAAGAAGAAGGAGCTTGTCGGCAACTTCAAGAACGGCGGCAGCGACTACCGGCCGAAGGGTGATCCCCGCCTCGTCAAGGTGTATGACTTCGAGGACAAGGCACTCGGCAAGGTGGTGCCTTACGGCGTCTACGATGTCGGTGCGAATGCGGGCTGGGTCAGCCTTGGCATCACCAGTGACACGGCCGAGTTCGCGGTCAATGTGATCCGGACATGGATCGGGCGGGTCGGCGCAAAGCGCTATATGGATTTACGGGAGTTGACCATCACAGCCGACTGCGGCGGATCGAACGGCGCACGTGTGCGGCTGTGGAAAGTGGAGCTGCAGAAGCTTGACGAGACCGGGATCACCCTCTCCGTCCATCACTATCCAACTGGCACCTCGGAGTGGAACAAGATCGAGCACCGGATGTTCTGCCACATCACGCAGAACTGGCGCGGACGGCCCTTGGAGAGCCGATTGGCGGTCGTTGATCTGATTGAAGCGACGACGACCAAATCCGGCCTGAAAATCGAATGCGCACTCGACGAGAGGACCTGTCAGAAAGGCATCCGCATCAAAAAGGCCGATATGAACCTCCTCAACATCGAGGCAGATGCATTCCATCCTGAATGGAACTACAAAATCAAACCACAACGAACCGACAAATCGTAGCAGTTACCGGTGAAAGTGTCCTAACCGGACAGCAGTGCACTTGTTGCGAGGGCCCATTGTTCAAGAGTGATGATGCCAAAACGTGCGAAAATGCACTTGAATTGAAAATCTCGTCAACCTCCCCATGGGCCCTCGCAACAAGTGCGAGGGTGACAGATATTGCAGTGCCGTTTCAGCCTGCAACGGCAAGTTTGTCAAAATACACGCAATCCAATTGAATGTTTCACGACACTGCAATTCCTTAACCGGACAGCAGTGCACCTGTTGCGGTAATCCATTGTGGTTGCAAGGGTGATTTAACAGGATGGGGCTACTCTCGTTGAGCCATGGATTACCGCAACAAGTGCGGTAATAACAATGACAGCTAGTGTTGGACCACACTAAACACATCGATTTCCTTAACCGGACAGCAGCGCAACAATTGCGGTAATGACAGAGGTTGTAGATTGATTGCCCAGCTTTTCCGGCGCGGCCTCCGAGGCCTGCCAAGAATTGAATATGGGGCGCGGCGCCTCTTAAGGTGCATCGCACTTGCGATGCCTCGAAGGGTGCGCTACGGGCGATGTCCATGATCCAAGGCCTTTCCCATCTTACTTTCATTGTCCGCGATCTCGACAAGATGGCTCGCATCATTACCGACGTGCTGGGCGCTGCCGCGGTTTATTCTTCGGGCGAGAATACCTTCTCCACTTCGCGAGAGAAGTTCTTCCTTGCGGGTGGTATCTGGATTGCCATTATGGAGGGCGAAAGCTTGCCTTCGCGGACTTATAATCATGTGGCGTTCAGCGTCAGCGATGAGCAGCTTGAAAAAGCCAAAATTGCGGCAGAAAAACTCGGCCTTGATATCCGTGCCCCCCGGCCAAGGGTAGACGGCGAGGGGCAATCGCTCTATTCCCACGATCATGACAATCATCTGTTTGAACTGCACACGGGCACGCTGGACCAGCGCTTGGCCCGTTACGCCCAAAAATCCAAAGAGCGGGATTAAACCATGAGCAAGGCCGCTGCCCCCTCCCATCGTATGCTCCGTTCTGGAGAGTTGATCCGCCATGCCCTTTCGGAGGTTTTTATCCGGGGTGAAACCAACGATCCGGAGCTGGACAAGCTGACGCTCAGCGTCGTTGAGGTGCAGATGTCCCCCGACCTGAAGATTGCCACGGCGTTTGTGCGGCCCTTGATCATGGGGCAGGAAAAGAAGGTGCTCTACGCCTGCACCCGTAATCAAAAGTTTATCAGGGGATTGATCGCCCCGAAACTTGACATGAAATTCATTCCGCAAATCCGGTTTCGAGGCGATACGGCATTGGAATATGCCCATAAAATCGATGCTTTGCTGCATCGGCCAGAGGTGGCGCGGGATTTGGAGAAGGATGAGGAGCAGGCGGATTGATTTTCTGTTTACGGTGTATTACATTTGCTGTAGATGAAAACAGGTGTTTCGATGACCAAGATGATGATTTCTGCTCGTATCCCGCAAGAGCTGGATGAAAAACTTGAGGCTTACGCCAAGATGGACAAGCGATCCAAATCGTTCATCATTGAAGAAGCCTTGGAGCGTTTCATTGCACGGGAACATTGGATTGTGGAGAAAATGGACAAGGCTTTCGCCGAGGCAGAAGAGTCTGGCGAATGGACGTCGAATGAGGCGATGGTGAAGTGGCTGGAGTCAGATGAGCTGCTTCCCCTGCCGGAAACTGACATTTTTCGGAAAAAGGCTGTCGCTTGAGAGTGCAGTGGAGCCAGTCGGCCAAGGCTGATTTGGATGAGATCGTCGGGTTTATCCACCGCAAAAGCCCGCAAGCTGCCAATCGGGTGAAGAAGGCAATCATTCAATCCACTTTCAAACTGTCTCAATTCCCCGACATCGGACGTGGAACATTGCGGCGCGGCTACCGTTTGTTGGTGGTCCATGGCTTGCCCTATCTTCTCGGTTATCGTATCATGCCCGACTATGTGGAAATTGGTGCTGTATTTGATGGTCGCGCGGATCGTCCGCCGGATATCTATTGAAACGACCCCGCAACCAACTGAACGGCTGGTTGATCCTCGACAAGCCGCTTGGACTCTCCTCGACACAAGCGCTTGGCAAAGCCCGTTGGCTTTTGAATGCCGATAAAGCGGGCCATGGGGGGACACTTGATCCCCTCGCTTCCGGCGTGTTGCCGCTGGCTTTTGGCGAGGCTACCAAAACCGTTGCCTGGGCCATGGATGGGCGCAAGACTTATCGGTTCATCGTGAAGTGGGGAGCCGAAACGACTACGGATGATCTTGAAGGCATGATAACCAATCAGTCGAACGATGTTGCAACGCAACATGAAATCGAGTCCATTCTCCCGCAGTTCATTGGTGCAGTGCAGCAAAAGCCGCCAAGCTATTCTGCGATCAAGGTTTCTGGCGAGCGGGCCTATGATTTGGCGCGGGCGGGCGAGGTCGTTGACCTGCCGCCTAGATCGGTTAATATCGAGTCGCTACACATCGAAAATCACGATCCGGTTGGAGCCACGACCTTTATTGTGCAGTGCGGCAAAGGCACCTATGTGCGATCGCTTAGCCGGGATATGGGCCGGGTCCTCGGATGTCTTGGTCATATCATCCTGCTGCGCCGCTTGGCAGTAGGGCCATTTTCTGAAACAGATGCGATTTCGCTGGAAAAGCTGGAGGAATTGCGCAATAAGCCGGACAGCGAAAACAGCCTCAGCGGCCTCCTTCGCCCCCTCTCGACCGTGCTGGACGGCATCCCTGCACTGGCCGTGATGGACCCGGAAGCCGCACGACTCAAGCAAGGCCAAAAGGTTTTGTTATCGGAAAGCGCAAGCATTCCCGATGCGGAGGCGGTTTTGGTCACGCACATGAACAAGCCCCTGGGGCTTTTTCAAATGGAAAGCGGCGTGCTCAAACCCATCAGACTGTTCAATCTATAGATGCACGGAGAATACCATGACCATGACGCCAGAGCGCAAGACCGCGCTCGTCAAAGAATTTGCCACGACCCCAAATGACTCAGGTTCGCCAGAAGTCCAGGTAGCGCTGCTCACCGAGCGGATCACCTATCTCACAGACCACTTCAAGACCCACAAAAAGGACAACCATTCACGCCGCGGTTTGCTGCGCATGGTGGCAACGCGCCGTTCGCTCCTCGACTATCTGAAGAGCCGGGATGAAGGCCGTTATCAGACCCTGATCAAGCGTCTGGAAATCCGTCGCTAAGCGTTTCACTTCTCCCGCTTGCGGGAGAAGGTGGCGCGCTGCGCGCGCCGGGTGAGGGCCGTGTTCGAACGTCCCTCACCTGCCACCCTTCGGGTGGCGTCCTCTCCCGCAAGCGGGAGAGGTGAAGAAAATAAATATGAGCGGGCGGATCACCGAATTTCCGTCCGCGTCCCCGCATCTGATCACGGCAATAGGGCCTTGATCCGCTGGTCCAAAGGGGATGCCGTCCACAACGTTGGTGAACACAGCGGCGGCGAAGGACAAAGAGGAAATACACTTACATGTTCAACATTGACGTTGAAGAAATCCAATGGGCCGGCCAAACGCTTCGCATGGAAACCGGCCGTGTGGCCCGCCAGGCAGATGGTGCCATCATGCTGTCGATCGGTGAAACCACCGTTCTGGCCACCACCGTTGCGGCCCGGGCTGAAAAGCCCGGCATCGACTTTTTCCCCCTCACCGTAAACTATCAAGAAAAAACCTATGCTGCGGGCAAGATCCCCGGTGGTTATTTCAAGCGGGAGGCCCGTCCCTCAGAACGCGAAACATTGATCTCGCGCCTGATCGATCGTCCGATCCGCCCGCTGTTCCCCGATGGCTTCCGCATTGAAACGCAAGTTATCGCCACGGTGATTTCCTACGATCTTGAAAACGATACCGACATTGCAGCCCTGGTTGCAGCCTCAGCGGCTCTCACCATTTCCGGCATCCCCTTCATGGGCCCGGTTGGTGCGGCACGCGTTGGCATGATCGATGGTGAATTTGTTCTCAATCCAACCAAGGATCAACAGTTGCTCTCGTCCCTCGACCTCGTGGTTGCGGGCACGCAAGATGCCGTGTTGATGGTTGAATCGGAAGCCAAGGAACTTTCGGAAGAGAAGATGCTTGAAGCCGTGATGTTTGGTCATCGTGGTTTCCAGCCGGTCATCGAAGCCATCATTCGCTTGGCCGAACGCTCATCACGCGAACCCCGCGACTTCGTGCCGAAGGATCACTCAGCGCTTTATGCTGCGGTGAAAAAGCAAGCTGAAGGCGATTTGCGCAAGGCCTATGCCATTGCCAAAAAAGAAGAACGCCAGAACGCTGTTGCCGCTGCCAAGGATGCTGCCAAAGCCTTGCTGGTGAAAAAGGATGATCCATCGGCCCCTTCTGATCAGGCTTTTGGTGAAAACTTCAAGCACCTTGAAGCTGATATCGTGCGGAACTCCATCCTCGATACGGGCAAGCGCATTGACGGTCGCGACACCACCACGGTGCGCGCCATCATCGCCGAAGCATCAGTTCTGCCACGCACCCACGGTTCGGCCCTGTTCACACGCGGCGAAACCCAAGCACTGGTTGTCACCACCTTGGGCACGGGCGAAGACGAGCAATATGTTGATACGCTCGACGGGTTGACCAAGGGCAAGTTCATGCTGCATTACAACTTCCCCCCCTACTCGGTGGGTGAAGTCGGCCGCATGGGGGCCACGGGCCGCCGCGAAATCGGCCATGGTAAATTGGCATGGCGCGCCATTGCGCCGGTGCTGCCATCGGCTGCGGACTTCCCCTATACGATACGCGTTGTCTCGGAAATCACCGAGTCCAACGGCTCCTCCTCAATGGCGTCGGTGTGCGGCGCATCCCTCGCGCTTATGGACGCTGGTGTTCCGATGAAAGCCTCCGTGGCTGGTATTGCCATGTGGCTGATCAAGGAAGGTGAGCGCTTTGCCGTGCTCTCCGACATCTTGGGTGATGAAGATCATTTGGGCGATATGGACTTTAAAGTGGCTGGTACATCGGAAGGTGTGACGGCGCTGCAAATGGACATCAAGATCACCGGCATCACCGAAGAGATCATGCGTGTTGCCCTGTTCCAGGCCAAGGAAGGCCGTTTGCATATCCTCGGCAAAATGTCGGAAGCCCTCGAAAAAGCCCGTCCGGGCCTTGGCGAACATGCACCCCGCATTGAGCAGATCAAGATACCCACAGATAAAATACGCGAAGTCATCGGCACCGGCGGTAAAGTCATCCGCGAAATCGTCGAAAAGACCGGTGCGAAGATCGACATTCAAGACGACGGCACCATCAAGGTGGCTTCGTCTTCGGGTGCTGCGATTACCGCAGCGTTGAAGTGGATAAAGTCCATCGTATCGGAACCCGAAGTCAACGAAATCTACGAAGGCAAGGTCGTCAAGATCATGGAATTCGGCGCGTTTGTGAACTTCTTTGGCGCGAGGGATGGTCTGGTGCACGTGTCGGAGCTTGCTCCGCAGCGTGTGCAGAAAGTCAGCGACGTCGTCACCGAAGGCCAAATGGTCAAGGTCAAGTTCCTCGGCATGGACAACCGCGGCAAGATCAGACTTTCGATGAAGGTTGTGGATCAAGCGACGGGCGAAGATTTGACGAGCAAGCAGGAAGCTGCTCCGGCGGACGCAGAGTAAATCACACCCTTCATCCTCCCCCTTCACGGGGGAGGTGTCATCGCCCTATGCGATGACGGTGGGGGAAGTTGAGCGCGGGGTCAGAAATGGCCCCGCGTTTTTTGTTTCAGCAATAATTGACATTGTAATTGTAATAACATACATAGTAGTGCATGGTGGTGAAAGAAGTTCGCTGGAGTGTTGAGAAAGACTTGTCGCTGCGGTCAGATCCAACACGGGGTGGTATTGGCCTTGCGGAATGTGCAGTTGCGATTGAAGAGGGCCGCATACTCGATGATCTGCCAAATCCCGTCCGCTTGGGGCAGCGCATCCTCATTCTGGAGATCGAAGACTACGCCTATGTCGTTCCCTATGTCACCGACGGTGAAACCATTTTTTTGAAAACCATGTTCCCGAGCCGAAAACACACAGCAAAATATCTGGATTGAAGATCATGAGCAATGAACCAACACAGCCCAAATTTCTCGACCGCGAAGAAGAAGAACTGTATCGCGCCATCGAGTCGAACTCCTATGACTTTGGCAAGAGCACCCTCACAACTGAACGCAAAGCCGAACTGCAAAAAGCGGCGCGAAACACCCTGAACGATGAACGCGTCCAGATCACGCTGCGCGTGTCCAAACACAACCTCTCAAAACTCAAAGCCCGTGCGCTTCGGGAAGGCATGCCGTATCAGACGCTGATCAATTCGATTTTGCATAAATCGGTTAATTGAAGTGACTGGCATGCGTCTGAAAAGGGAAGCGTCCCCTTTCATCCCTGCTGCGTCTGGACACTTTGGATGGGGCGACATCACCCGAAGGTCTTGCAATTGAAGGCTATGATTTTCACGCATTGCGTGGTTTTAAACCGGTGCGTTACACGATTCACATCAACGGCCCATGGTGTATCACGTTTGAATTTTCTGAAGGTCACGCCTGTCAAGTTGACCTTGAACAGTATCATTGAGGGAAAGTCCAATGCCGACATATAAAGCCGTTCGCAATCCCAACCGTTGCCCTTCGCATCCGGGCGCTGTTCTCGTCGATATTCTTGACGACTTCAAAATGCCAAAGGCCGAAATTGCGCAACGCTTAGAGTCTGACTCATAATGATTTGACATGAATTCATGCACTTGCGATTCTGCGGGTGATTTGCTGGACTGATGCAAGGTAGAGCCACGCGGTTGCGCTTTTGATGGTTCGCTCGAAGTCTTTGGCGAGGCGGCGGTTG
>JANOXA010000025.1:0-7627 GCA_031418195.1 Hyphomicrobiales bacterium
CCTCAAGAAAACCGCCGCCAGAACCATAACATCACTGTGGGATGCCATCGCAGATGTCTTGCCTACCATCTCGCCTAGCGACAGCAGAAACTTCTTCGTCAACGCAGGATACTCGCCAACCTGATCGGAAAACGCTCTAACTTGCTCAAAAATCCCCTCCCCCTTGTGGGGAGGGTTAGGGTGGGGGTCGCTCAGACCTATGATTTTGCAAGGAATTCTAAACCCAACTCGGTCGCCGGAGCGACCAAAGCTGGTTTCCAAATCGCCCGCGATAATGCGGGCGATTTGGAATGACGGTTTTTGGAAGTGAAATTTTTTGTGGCGGGTTTACCTGAATTTTAGTGAATCAAATTGAACCACGAATTGGGCTCCGATGCGCATGCGCCAAGCTATTATTTCTGGTCGCGCTTGATGGTGACATTGAAGATCTTCGGATTGATCTTCACGTTTTTTTCCAGATCGACAAGCTGCACCGTGGTGCGTTGACCTTTGCCGTCAACAATGATCCACTGCTGCAATTCATTCTTGGTTTCGTCAAAAACCAGGATGATCTGACCCTTCAGGCCACCCTTCTTGTCGGCAAGAGCCACCGTGGTGATACCATCGGCCTGCTCAAAACCCACCACATGGGCTTCCGCCAAAAGGCTGATCTTGGGTGAGACGATGAGACGAAGCGGTGTTGACGACAATGGCACCTGGTCGCCTTTTTCTTTCACCTTGTCCTTGATGGTCAGCCATTTTCCATCCGAGGCAATCAGCAAGGGATTGGGCGGTTCATATTCAAACAGCAATTTCCCCGGCTTCTGGATATTCATGACCCCCCGGGTCGAGCGACCGCGCGGGCTGGTTTGCAGGAAATTGCCGCGCAGCGACTGATAGCTGTTGAGATAGGCATCAATGCGTTTGACAGCAGCAATCTGGTCCTCGTTGAGGGCCAGGGACTTGACTTGCGATTTTGCCGCATGTGTTGGGCCGACCAGGGCCGGAATGGTGAAAAGCACCGACATGCCGATAAAGCCGACGCTCATGAGACGCTTCAATGAAACCATTGCAAAATACCTTTCCATTCAATTCTTCGTTTTTAGCTCTGCCTGTTCATGCAGGCTAATTTGAGGCTGCTTGAAGGCCATTGGTCACGCGCCCGATTACCGTGCACTGTCACCGGGCACCAGGATTTCCCGCTTGCCCGTGGCATTGGCCCCGGAGATGACGCCCTCTTTTTCCATGCGCTCGATAAGGCTTGCGGCCTTGTTGTAACCGACTTGCAGGCGGCGCTGCACATAGCTCGTGGAAACTTTCTTGTCGCGCAACACCACCGCTACTGCCTGATCATATAGACTGTCACCGGATCCGCCCGCTTCACCCATGGCACCGGCATCACCATATTCTTCTTCTTCAGGTTCTTCGGTAACGGCCTCAACATAGTCGGGCACACCCTGTGCCTTGAGATGGTTGACGATGGCCTCGACTTCCGAGTCTGAGACGAAAGGTCCATGCAGGCGTGAGATGCGGCCACCGCCTGCCATGTACAGCATGTCACCTTGCCCCAGCAGTTGTTCGGCACCCATTTCGCCGAGGATTGTCCGGCTATCGATCTTGGAGGTGACCTGGAATGAAATGCGCGTCGGGAAGTTGGCCTTGATCGTGCCGGTGATCACGTCAACTGACGGACGTTGCGTGGCCATGACAACATGGATGCCAGCGGCGCGGGCCATCTGGGCCAGACGTTGCACCGCACCTTCAATGTCCTTGCCAGCGACCATCATGAGATCAGCCATTTCGTCGATGATGACGACGATATAGGGCATGAGGGTGGTATCCATTTCCTCTTGTTCGAATGTCGGCTCGCCGCTCAGGGGATCAAATCCAGTCTGTACTGTGCGCGTGAGTTTTTCGCCCTTGGCAATCAGTTGCGCCACGCGGGCGTTATAGCCATCGACATTGCGGACGCCGGTTTTCGACATTTTCTTGTAGCGTTCCTCCATCTCGCGCACCGCCCATTTGAGGGCGACAACCGCCTTCTTCGGATCAGTGACGACAGGGGCAAGGAGATGCGGAATTCCTTCGTAGACCGAAAGTTCCAGCATCTTCGGATCAATCATGATCAGCTTGCAACGGTCCGGCGGCAGGCGATACAGCAGCGACAGGATCATGGTGTTGATACCGACCGACTTGCCGGAACCGGTTGTACCAGCAATCAAAAGATGCGGCATGCGGGCAAGGTCGGCATAGATCGGCTCACCGCCAATGTTTTTGCCCAGCGCAAAACACAAGGTGGCCGAACTGTTCATGAAGGTTTCGGCGGCAAACATCTCACGCAAGAATACCGTCTCGCGTTTGGCGTTGGGCAGTTCGATACCGATGGCATTGCGCCCCTGCACCACGGCAACACGGGCAGAGATGGCACTCATCGAACGGGCGATATCATCAGCAAGTGAAATCACCCTTGATGATTTGATGCCAGGAGCAGGTTCAAGTTCGTAAAGGGTGACGACGGGTCCCGGCCTGACCGCCACGATCTGGCCCTTGACCCCAAAGTCATCCAGCACGCCTTCCAATGCCCTGGCGTTTTCTTCCAGTGTTTCACGGGAAATTTCAGTTTGCTTGCCGGGTTTTTTGGGTTCCGACAACAGGCCGAGATCGGGCAAATCGAAATCAGCGCCATGCCGTGCCCGCTTGGGGCCGCGCGATACTGCGGCCGTGGCCGAGGCTTTGCGGGGTAAGATCTGCAAGGGAACGGCGGGTTCTTCCTCATCACCGTTGAGATCTGAAGATTCGAATTCTTCCTTTTCGCTGGCGTCAACGTTGTCTGCAATATGAAGCTTGCGGCTGCGCACCAAATTTGATGCAGGCACTACTTGTTCGTCTTCATATGTCCCGGTCTCATCCTCAGCTGCCCCAGTACTTGAAATGGGATTCGAAACGGGACGTGACATGCGGCGTGTTGCAGGTAGGGCTTTGTTCTGCCGCCTGAAGAGACCAAGGGTTCCCACAACAAGCGGTGTGAACAGCGGTAGAAGTTTTGCCGGATTCAAAAGGCGCGGCACACCGGCAAATCCAACCCTGAGAATCCGGGCGAGGGCCTTGAACAGGTCGCGCGCTTCATCACGCGACATTTCAATGGCCCGGAGTATGCTCCAGATCATCACGGCAAATCCGCTGAGGCTCACCAGTAGATTGGCAATCAGGCCTTTCATGCCAATGGCCAGGGCAGAAATCAGGCCGCCGCTGATGATATCACCAATTTGCCCGCCCATGCCGGCAGGCATCGGCCAAAGTCCGGGCAATGGCAGGGACGACAAGGCCATGGCGGTTGTCAGCACGGCAAGTACCCAGACGCCAAAGCTGCGGCGGGGTGATTCAACACTTTCATGAGTCACCAGACGCAAGGCCCAGGTCAGCGGAATGAACAGCAAAGGCAGACTGGCAAGGCCCAGCAGCCGGAACAATTGATCAGCCACGATGGCACCCGGCCTGCCCAGCCAGTTGCGCGGCAGGGCATCAGTGGCGTGGTTCATCGATGGATCATGGGCCGACCATGAGGCGAGTGAAAGACTTGCAACAATGATGGCGGCAAGCAGGGCAATTCCGGTCAATTCTCCGGCCCGCCTTCTGACGAAACGTTTAAGTCCTGCGGGGATGACGCTGTCGTCGGTATCATAGGTATCGTGCAAGGCCATGCCTGTCTCCATTGCTGCAAGCCGATGGCGGCAGGCAGCATAACAAATGGTTAACAGCAGTTTGCCGTTGCCTTGGTTAAGGGAGACTTAACGGTTGAAATTCTCCGCAGGTATTTAAAAATCCAGACCCCTCCCGCCGATGGGGCGGAAGGGGAGATGTCGACAGTTAAAGTGTGATCAGGAATAGGCCCGCTCACCGTGGCTTGAAAGATCAAGACCTTCCCGTTCGGCTTGTTCTTCAATTCGCAGACCAACGGTATATTTGCAGATCAGAAGGGCAACCACACTGACCACGGCAGATAGCGCTGCAGCCGTGAGCACCGAATAGACCTGCGCCATGATTTGTGGTCCCATGGCGAACGCAGCGGTTTTGGCGGTTGCGTCAACCGCGAGATAATCCACCACGCCCTGACCCATCCAGCCACCCGTCCAATTGGGATTGACGAAGATGCCGGTGAGCAGCGCACCGACGATGCCGCCAATGCCATGCACACCAAACACATCAAGTGCGTCGTCATAGCCCAGCTTCTTCTTCAGCCAGACAACTGCACCAAGACACACGCCGCCAGCAATGAAGCCGATGACGATGGCCGACATGGGTCCAACCCAGCCACAAGCTGGAGTTATGGCCACAAGGCCAGCCACCATGCCCGAAGCCGCACCGAGGAACGAGGCATGACCACGGGTCAACCATTCGCCAAACGACCAGGCCAAGGTTGCCGCCGCAGCACCGAGAATGGTGTTGAGCAGCACCAAAGCAGTAAGACCATTGGCTTCGAGGTTGGAACCAGCATTGAAACCAAACCATCCGAACAACAACATGCCTGTGCCGATGCCAACGATTGTCAGGTTATGCGGTGCCATGGCTTCACGGCCCAGACCTACCCGCTTACCCAGCATGATGGCGCAGACCAGACCAGCCACACCGGCATTGATGTGAACGACGGAACCACCGGCAAAGTCCAGGGCACCCTTGTTGAACAACCAGCCATTGGCCGAAGCGACAGCACCAGAATAATCCGAAAGCACCACTGCCTTTGCTGCGTCATCCGTTGCCGCTGCCAATTTGGCGAGGAAGTCCGTGGCCGCTGCATCACCCACGCAAGCCTTTACCGTATCGATGGCGGCAGCGCTGAGCGTGTAGCAATCAGGACCCGCCCACCACCAGACCATATGGGCCATCGGCAGATAAGAGAAGGTGAACCAGATCGTCAGGAACAGCAGAACAGCTGAGAACTTCATGCGTTCAGCAAAGGCACCAATGATCAGGGCTGGCGTAATGGCAGCAAAGGTCAACTGGAATGCCAGATAGGCAAATTCCGGAATATAGGTTTCCTTGGAGAACGTCGCCGCCATGGAACCTGTTGTGATACCATTCAGGAACATCTTGTCGAAGGAACCGATAAAGCCTGAACCATTGGTGAAGGCCAGGGAATAGCCATAGACGACCCAGAGGATGGAGATCAGGGAAAATGCCACGAACACCTGCATCAGTATTGACAGCACGTTCTTGGAGCGGACCAGACCGCCATAGAAAAGCGCAAGGCCCGGAACCGTCATGAACACTACAAGCGCCGTGGCCATCAGCATCCAGGCGGTGTCACCCTTGTTGACACTGGCAGCAGCCAAGGCTTGTTGCCCCGGCAGCAGGGCAGCCAAAACCAGACCCATTGGCAGGGCCATGACTTTAGGGCTGAAGATGTCTCGAACAGACATGTGAATTTTCCTTTGTTGTGAAATTGATTAGAGCGCCGCAGCGCCGGTTTCGCCGGTGCGAACGCGCAGGGCGAGTTCAAGCGGCAGCATGAAGACTTTGCCGTCACCGATCTGTCCGGTTTGGGCCGCTGTCTGGATGGCTTCGATGGCCTTGTCGGCAATTGCCGATTCGACGGCAATTTCAATTTTGATCTTGGGTACGAAGCTCACGGCATATTCGGCCCCCCGGTAAAATTCCGTATGGCCCTTTTGCCGTCCATGACCTTTGACTTCCGTGACCGTGATCCCCTGAATGCCCAAAGCACCTAGTGCTTCGCGCACCTGGTCGAGTTTGAATGGTTTGATAATGGCGATAATGTATTTCATGCCAACCCCTTTCCTGATGTGACTCCACCTATCAAGCGCCGTGCCAATCAACGTGTGTCTGTAACACATTGAAAATAAAAGATAATAATTAGAGGGGCTGCAAAGGTTTGGTTGGTAAATGACTGATAAATAGGCAACTACTATTATGTGCATAAATTATAATCATATTGAGATCGTGACAAATCCATAAACGGGACTATTTTGATTTCCCATGAAAACTGATGTTCTGGTAATAGGTGCTGGGCCAAACGGGCTTGCAGCGGCCTTGGCTTTGGGTGGCTCGACCTTGCGTTCCCCCCTCAATGTCACGGTTATTGATGCCCGCGACCCAAGGGCTTTTGCGACGGGCGGTCTCGATACGCGGGGAACGGCCATCACCAAGACCACCCAGCGCATGCTCTCTGCTTTGGGGCTGTGGGAAGACCTCGAGCCCCATGCACAGGAAATGCGCGATGTCATCGTCACTGACGGCGAGGGCGGCTTTGGCCAGCGACCGGAGCTTCTGTCTTTTGCCACCGACGACAACCAACAGGCGGCGGCCTCGATTGTTGAAAATCGCCATATCGCCAGCGCCCTGTTGGCAACTGTGGATCGCTCTCCCGCCATTACGCTGATTGCAAATACAGGCATTACACAAATCAAGACTGATCATGGCCTCGCCAAAGTCACGACAAACTCCGGTGTGTTGATTCGCGCCAGTCTTGTCGTGGCCGCAGACGGCAAGGCCTCTCCCACACGGCAATTGCTTGATATCAAGGTCCATGGGCATGCCTACCAGCAGACCGCACTGGGATTTTCCATTTCCCATCAACGCCCCCACAACGGCCAAGCCCAGGAACACTTTTCGCCGGACGGTGTTTTTGCACTGCTGCCTCTTCCCGATAATCGCTCTTCTGTAGTCTGGGGAACCAGCCCTGCTGAAGCTGAACGGTTGATGGCTTTGGACGAGCCGGAGTTCCTGCTTGAGCTTGACCACAAACTGGGGCCACAACTTGGCCCAATTACATTGGCAAGCCCGCGCTCAGCCTATCCCCTCGCCTTGCAAATCGCCGACCAATTCACCGCCCCCCGTGTGGCCTTGATCGGCGATGCCGCCCATGCCATTCATCCCCTGGCAGGTCTTGGCCTCAATCTGGGCTACAAGGATGTGGCGGCACTTGCTGATTGCGTGGCAGTGGCATTCCTGCGCGGCGATGACATTGGGGGTGTGGCTGTTCTCGAAGAATACCAGCGCAACAGGCGATTTGACACCTGGGCAACTGCCGCTGCCATGGAAGCCATGAACACACTGTTTAGCAACAATACGCCCCTCCTCCGTGATGTGCGAAAAACCGGACTTAAACTGGTCGATCGATGGCCCATGGCGAAAGCATTTCTGATGCGTGAAGCGTCAGGCGAAGCGCAAAATTTGCCAAGATTGATGCAAGGTCTGCTGCCGGGTTAGCGCGGTTCTATCTGGGGAAAGTTTTGGGCATAGAGGAGCAATGGGCGGTTCAGTTGTTTTCTTGAAATTCAAAAAACCGACACAGAAATTGCCTCACTAAAACCCGTCATTCCAAACGTCCGCCCTATCGCGGGCGATGTGGAAACCAGCTTTGCTTACAACAAACTCAAGCCGTTGAAAGAAAGCGGGGTTCCAGCTCGCGCTCCGCAAAGGCTACGCTTGGCTGGAATGACGGCCGAAGGTGTGCTGTGGCCACCCACTCTTGCCCGAACGCCCGCTGCCTTAGAGCGTTTTCCGAACTGTCTGAATCGAGAGGGATTCCCAAATCAGTTTTAAAGTGATTCAAGCTGTCTGCCGGGCTTGGAGGCGGCAGTTATGGCTAGAGCTTACTCAATTGATCTTCGGACACGTGTTGTTGGGG
>JANOXA010000026.1:0-27510 GCA_031418195.1 Hyphomicrobiales bacterium
CCTCAAGAAAACCGCCGCCAGAACCATAACATCACTGTGGGATGCCATCGCAGATGTCTTGCCTACCATCTCGCCTAGCGACAGCAGAAACTTCTTCGTCAACGCAGGATACTCGCCAACCTGATCGGAAAACGCTCTAACCTGTCAGCAGTGCGCTGTTATGGAGCGGGCGCAATATAACTGTCATCGTCAAAGCGGCCTGCAGGTGCAACGCCTGTTTCGCCCGTAGTGAAAAGTTTTTCGGCAGCGCTGCCTTGTGCAGCAACAATTTTCAACCCCGCCTCACGGCCAATCGGCGCTGGGGTTTTTTGTTGCTGGGCGACTGACAATCGAGGTTTCAGAGGTACAACGACGCTGGCATCGAATGCAATGTCTTCGCCTCTGCTGCCTTGTTGACCAAACAGTGGTCCAGCTTGTGGAGCAGTTTCGGGCGTCGGCAAGGCGGGATCAACGACTGCAACAACGGCGGGAACCACGACAGCTGCCTCTGGCGCAATCACGGGCACCACGGCATCAGGCCCGGCCTCAGCTTTCAGAACCGCTTCCAAAACCAACTGTCCCAGGCGATTGTTGCCTTGCTTCAAGAAAGAAATACCATCGTTCAAACGCAGTTTTCTGATCGCTCCTGCAACATCAGGTCCGCGTTCCATGAAGAGGCCGTCGGGGCCAACAAAAAACGGTCGGATATCAATGAATTTTCCGCCAATCATTTCCACATGGCTGCGTTGAATGTCGGATATCACGCGCATATCAGCATCAAATGCCGGATTTGCCATGGGAGGCAGACTGACCAGATATACGCGCAGCCCCTGGGATTTCAAAACATCGAAAAGGCGATCAAGCTGTTCCGCATAGAAACGCTGCCATTCCGGAGAACCAAATTCGAACCGGTCTTCGCCACTGCGAATGGCCTGCCGGTCGTTCGTTCCCAACATCAAGACTGCGGCATCATATGGTTTGGCGGAAGTGATTTTTGGCAGGTTTGTGGCCCAATCATAAAACTCAGGTCGCGCCAGTCCTGAAAGTTCATTGAAGCGGTTGACCACTTCAATGTCGGGCTGCGTTTCAGCCATCCGCGACATTCCAGCCCCCATGCCGCCTGCCAGCGCATCACCGAATACCAGCACCCGGAAAATCCCGTCGTCACCCGCACCCGCCAGTTCATCGCTGGCGACAACTGATGGTGTATCAACTTCTGCCGTTGGCAAATCTGGCGCAGCTTCCGAACCCATCAAGGGCTGGTCGGCTGATTGCGCCAATACAGGCGGGACCAGCGTCCAGTAAACCAGACAACAACAGACCAGTATCTGCAAAACCCACCGCAACATGTTCACAGCCTATCCGGCGGACTGCAAACGCTCAAGCAATTTGAGCGAGGGCTTGCCATCCAGTGGCAATCCCGCCTTGCGTTGAAAGCCGATTACCGCTTCATAGGTGCGTGCACCAAAGCGGCCATCGGCACCACCAGTTTCAAAACCACGGGCCGAAAGGCGTTTCTGGATTTCAACCCGCTGCGCAAATGTCAAATCAAAACTCACGTCAGGCCACGCAGCCTGGATGCCGCCACCACCCCGGATGCGATCCCCCAAATGCCCCACGGCAATCGCATAGGAGTGCGAAAAATTATAATCCATGATCGCCAGAAAATTCTTGGTCACCAGAAAGGCCGGACCGTCGATGCCCTGCGGTATCATCACGAAAGCTTCAGCTTGCGGCGCATTGAAGCCATCACCCAAGGCGGGCTTCACACCCAGTTTCACCCATTGCGAAACCAGTTTCCAATGGCTGCGGCCAATCTGGCTCCGGTCAAATCCTTTCGGCAGCTTCACCTCCCAGCCCCAGGGCCGGTCACGCTTCCAGCCCGCCTTTGCCAGATAATTGGCCGTTGAAGCCAGCGCATCTTCCTTCGATCCCCAGATGTCGCGCTTGCCATCGCCGTTCCAATCCACAGCATAGGAAATATAGGATGTGGGAATAAATTGCGTGTGGCCCATGGCTGCGGCCCATGATCCGGTGAAATTGTCAGGGCTTCGAATGCCCTTTTGCAAAATCTTGAAGGCCGCCACCAGTTGGCCTCTGGCATAGTCGCGCTTGCGGCCGGCGTACATTAGCGTTGCCAATGAGCGCAGCACACCCATGGAGCCTTTGTCCTTGCCGAAATTCGATTCCATGCCCCAGATGCCGAGCACAACATGACGGTCCACGCCATATTTGCTCTCAATCGCCGCCATCAACTTGGCATTCTCGATTTTCATGACTTGACCGGTTTCAATGCGAATGGCCGTCACCGCCTTGGCCAGATATTCAGATGTTGTAGATGTAAATTCAGGCTGGGTTTTCGCCAGTTTTAACACGATCTGATCAGGTTCGGTAACGCCTGCAAAACCTTGGTCAAACAAGGCGCGTGGGATTCCTGCCGCTTTCACCTGAGGCCACAGGCTCTGGATGAAAGCCTCAAACTTGGCATCGGCCCGGGCAGGTGCAACCCATAGAAGTCCAGCAGCCACGCTTGCCAACAAAATCTTGCGCATCTCAATTCCTCTTCGCCCCAACTTCATGAACCTGACAGAACCTGATTCGTCAGGTCATCACCCTGTTACAGCGGAATAGCAAAGGCACAAAATAAGTCGTGAGTTAGGCAGCGTTGCGGCGCAGCAAATGCCGCTCCCAACCCAGTGCCGATTGGACAATGAGATCAAGGTCATCATACCGGGGTTGCCATCCCAGAATTGTCCGGGCTTTTTCAGCCCCTGCGACAATGGCGGCTGGATCACCGGCACGGCGCGGCACAACATTGGCTCTTATCGGCGCACCATTGGCTTTTTCCACGGCCTTGATCACCTCAAGCACCGAATAGCCCTTGCCATAACCGCAATTGAAAATCCCGGACTCGCCGCCACGCCGCAAATGCTGGAGGGCATCCATATGGGCTGAAATCAAATCGCTGACATGGATATAGTCACGCAAGCATGTGCCATCTGGCGTGTCATAGTCCGTGCCAAACACTTCCATGTGGCTACGCTGGCCAAGGGCAGTCTGGCAAGCCACCTTGATCAGATGGGTGGCTCGCGGCGTGGATTGGCCAGAGCGCCCCTGGGGATCAGCACCGGCCACGTTGAAATAACGCAGTGCCACGTAGTTGAGGCCATAGGCCAGATGGGAGTCGCGCAACATCAACTCAGTCATCAGCTTCGATGTGCCATAGGGCGAGATGGGAGCAGGCATTTCCGCTTCCGTGACAGGCATGGATTTCGGATTGCCATAAACTGCTGCCGTGGAGGAGAAAATGAAATTGGGAACTTTGGCTTTCACGGCACAATGCATGAGATTGCGCGAGTTGACGGTGTTGTTGAGATAATAGCCCAAAGGATCCGAAACTGAATCTGGCACCACAATGGACCCTGCAAAGTGGATGACCGCGTCAATCTTGTGCTCGCGCAAGGTTTTCAAAACCAGGGCTTCATCGGCAATGTCACCGCGCACCAGCTTGGCGGCAGGCGATATTGCCCAGGCAAAGCCTGTACTCAGATTATCCAGCACCACCGTATCAATGCCGGCATCGGTCAGCGCCAACACCATGTGGCTGCCAATGTAACCCGCACCACCCGTCACCAAAACCGCCATCGCAAAACCTTCTCTTAACCAGAAATCAATACGGTCAATTTAATACAATTGTCGGGGGCAATGGTTAAATCTTCTTAGCCCTCTGGTTTGTAAGTTAAGAGTTGGTAAAAATCATGGTCCGTCCCATTCGCACTGCTGTATTTCCCGTGGCTGGTTTTGGCACCCGCTTTCTGCCCGCCACCAAGGCCATGCCCAAAGAAATGCTGACGATCGTAGATCGGCCCCTCGTCCAAATCGTCGTCGATGAAGCCCGGGCCGCAGGCATTGAACATTTCATCTTTGTCACAGGCCGCAACAAGTCGCTGATCGAAGACCATTTCGACAAGCAATATGAATTGGAATCGACTTTGCGCAAGCGCGGCAAGTCGCTGGAACTGGATATTCTCGAACAGGATTTGCCCGGTGCCGGACAAACCAGCTTCACCCGCCAACAGGAACCCTTGGGGCTAGGCCATGCCATCTGGTGTGCGCGGCATCTGGTGGGTGGCGAACCCTTCGCCGTGTTGCTGCCTGACATGATCATGCAAGCTGAACCCGGTTGTCTGAAACAGATGGTCGATGTTTATCATGAGCGCGGTGGTGGCAATGTCGTGGCCGTGGAAGAAACCTCTTGGGAGCAAGTGCACCGCTATGGTGTTGTGGGGGCCAAGGATTGGCAGAACAATCATTTCAGCATCGACAGCATGGTTGAAAAACCCAGGCGCGATGTGGCCCCTTCGAATCTGATCATATCCGGCCGTTACATTTTGCAGCCCGAAATTTTTGCCGAAATCGAGCATCAGGAACCCGGTGCCGGCGGTGAAATCCAGATCACCGATGCGATGATCCGCCTGATGAAAAGCCAGCCCTTCCATGGCCTGAAATATGATGGCGTAACCTACGACTGCGGCGACAAGATCGGCTTCCTCTCAGCCAATGTTGCTTTCGCGCTTGAACACGAAACGCTCGGCCCCGCATTTCGCAATGCCCTGGAACAAACCATCGCCAGCAAAGGCGGCTTCCTGCGTTGGAGCTCAAGCCCAAGCCTCACCGATGTTCTGGCCCTGTTGAAACAGAACGGGCCGGAAGAAGTTGTTGCTGAGTTTGCCGATGTAACAGAATTCGAAATGGAAGACCTCTTCGACAAGACGGCTTGAATGCCACAGGCCCTCACCTGACGCGTTCCGCGTCGTCCTCTCCCGCAAGCGGGAGAGGTGAAACGCAACTCCCTTCTCCCGCTTGCGGGAGAAGGTGGATCGCTCTAAGCGCGAGACGGTTGAGGGCCTTTTGATGGAAATTACCGCTTCAGAATGATACTCGTCAGCACTTGCTGTTCATTATAGTCGCCAGCAGACGTGACCCCATCAACCCAAGTGCCCTGATAGCCAGCTGTCAGGCTGAGATAAGGGTTTACGTCCCATACCATGCCAAGGCGCGCCACAGTTGAATGACTGTCACCGGCATCTGTGTCGTCATAGGTGAACACCAGTCCGCCATTTAGATCCAGATTATCGCGCAGGGCATGAGTGGCGGTAAGTCCACCATTCCAGCTTCGCGTGGCTGATGAACCTACAGCAACGGTTTCAGCTACGGTAACACCAGAGTTGAATTCAAAGCGCGTCAAGTCGGTTGGTCGCCAATTGACACTTGTGGCAATGCCGGGTGCAAGGGTTGAATCAAGACTGCCATCAGCATAGTCGCGCCATTGTGCAGTCAAGCCTACCTCACCTGACCAGATGGGATCATCGTCAATTGCCACGCCGACAGTCATCCGGAGGCCTTGCGAATTGCGCTTGATCCCGGTCCGGTCTTTTTTCTTGTCGTGCAAGCGCGGCTCGTAAGCCACTTCTGCGAAAGGTTTCAACAATCCACCGCTTTTCAAACTGCCGCGCAGGCTGGTCGAAATTTCCGTATAGTCCCGGTCACTGTTGTCTTCGTTGCCACCACCGTTCAACGCCACATCGCCAAACATGTTGCGCGTCAAGCCAAACTTGATGGTGCCTTCAAGCGGACCCAAATCATGAGTCAACGCCACTGTTGCACCCAGTGCCTGGTCAATACGTCCACCTGTTGCCGTATCAGGCACTTCCGTGCTCTCAGCCCCGGTGGAAGTCAGGCCATAGTCAAAGGTGAAGTCGGCCCGCGTATCCCGCCGGATATCCAACCTGAAACTGCCATCCAGTGATCCCGTTGTGGCGGCCAGATCTGCATGTTCCAGATAACGCAACACTTGGGCAGAACCCGACAGGCTCAACTGATGGCGCACCCAGTCGCTTTCCAGCCGGAAACCGGGCTTCAGCCGCAAACCGCCATCAGCATCGCCAGTTTTGGTGCGCCCAACATTGGTGGTTGTAACTGTGCCAATTTCAAGAGTGGGGAAAAACTGGAAGGCACCAAGGTCAAGCCCCGTTGCTGCATAGGCATCTTCAAACACACGGCGACGACGACGCGGTGCAGGCTCTGCATCATCTTCAACAGTGATTGCCGAAAGCCGGCCAGTCCGTGGCGTTGCATCCGTTGCTTCATCAACATCGGTTTCGAGCCGCAAATCTTCCTCAGCCGATTGTCCACGGCTGTGCCCCGGCATTCCCAGCACAAGGGCTGCCACAACCAGGCCTTTTATGGCCAACGTACTGCACACAGATTTACGCATTTCCGAACCAGTCTAGCGAAAACATGGTTAACGCTCCGTTGACGGCATGTATTGAAAGTGGCGGCGAGATCAGCGAAAAGCCCCGTCATGATTGAGACCAACACAAAAACAACAGGCTGGCTTGCCAGTGCCAAGCGCACCCTTGATCTTGAGCGCGCCGGAATGGATGCCCTCGCTGCCGCCTTTGAAACCGAACTGGGCGAAGCTTTCGCCAAAGCCATTGCTTTGTTGTCAGCTGCCAAAGGCCGGGTCGTTGTTTCTGGCATGGGCAAAAGCGGTCACGTTGGCCGCAAAATTGCCGCAACCCTTGCATCAACCGGAACGCCTGCATCATTCGTTCATCCCGCCGAAGCCAGCCATGGTGATCTGGGCATGATCACCACAAGCGACGTGGTGATCATGTTGTCGAATTCCGGCGAGTCGGCGGAACTCAAGGACATGCTGAATTACTGCACCCGTTTTTCGGTGCCAATGATCGCCATAACAGCAAAGTCTGACAGCACTTTGGGCCGCAGCGCTGACGTTACCTTGCAAATGCCGAGCGCGCCCGAAGCCTGCCCCAACGGTTTGGCACCCACCACTTCCACGTTGTTGCAACTGGCCTTGGGCGATTGTCTTGCCATGGCGCTTCTCGAGGACAAGGGTTTTACCGCCA
Organism: Hyphomicrobiales bacterium; assembly: GCA_031418195.1. Taxonomy (GTDB): domain Bacteria; phylum Pseudomonadota; class Alphaproteobacteria; order Rhizobiales; family Aestuariivirgaceae; genus Aestuariivirga. Next base: position 6,912 of record JANOXA010000026.1, read on the forward strand.
GCAATTTCCGCAGCTTTCATCCCGGTGGAAAGCTTGGTGCGCAAATCAAGCACGCCCACGACATCATGCACGCCCTCGCAGAGCTGCCTTTGGCGAAGCTCGGCAGTGCTATTGGCGCTGCACTTCCCGTGATGACCGAAAAACGCTTTGGCTGTCTTGGCATTGTAGATGACGCCGGAAGGCTTGTCGGCATCGTCACGGATGGCGACTTGCGCCGCAACACCGGGCCAGACCTGGTGGCTGTAAAAGTCGAGTCGCTGATGACAAGCAACCCGACTGTCATCGATCGCGATGTATTGGCAGGCGAAATCATTGAACTGATCAACACCAGGCGCATCACGGCCGTGTTTGTGGTGGATGGCGATGGCAAACCTGAGGGATTGATTCACATCCATGACCTGCTGGCGATTGGCGTGACGTGAAAGATTGTGTTGCGGCGCATGCTTCGAGGCTCGCAAGAACTCGCACCTCAGCATGAGGGGCCCAGAAAATCCTTCATCCTGAGGTGCTCGCCCTTGCGAGCCTCGAAGGGTGCGCACCAATAAAAGTCCAAGGCACCTCCAATCCTGTCGGGGGTTGTTTATGCCCCCATGGCCCGGCTAAGGTGGATAAATCGTCCACCTTATCCAGGGTATCATGCGTGTAACAGTTTCAGAAATTGCCATTGGCACCATGCGCGAAAGAGAGAGGAGCCTCTTCATTCAGCGCAACGGAAAGTCCAGGGCACTTTCTGAAGCAGCTTCGCGCAACTGGTTGCGCGGCGTTCCCATGCACTGGATGGTGGATTGGGACACGGCTTTTCCACTTTTCATCGAAAAGGCCCAAGGCGTAACCCTCACCGACGCCGATGGTCATCAGTACACGGACTTTTGTCTGGGCGACACTGGTGCCATGTTCGGGCACTCTCCGCCCGCCATAGCCCAAGCCTTGGCTGCAGCGGGCGCAACTGGCCTTACCACCATGTTGCCTTCCAGCGATGCCGTTGAGGTGGGCGAAATGTTGGAAGACCGTTTCGGCCTGCCCTTTTGGCAAATCACTGCAACAGCTTCTGACGCAAACCGCGCTGTCTTGCGCTGGTGCCGCGCCATCACGGGTCGCAGCAAAATCGTGATTTTCAACCATTGTTACCACGGCTGCGTTGACGATTCGTTTGTAACGGCAGATCACGGCATCGCTAAAATGGTTGAAGGCCTTGTCGGCGAACCCCGCGATTTGACCGCCCACACCAAAGTCGTCGAATTCAACGATGTTGCAGCCCTCGAACAGGCTTTGGCAGCCCAGGATGTGGCTTGTGTTTTGGCCGAACCCGTGATGACCAACATCGGCATGGTCTTGCCACAACCTGGTTTTCTCGAAACACTCCGTGTACTGACGAAACAGACGGGTACCCTGCTCATCCTCGATGAAACCCACACCATTTCATCCGGCCCCGGCGGCTACGCAAGGGAAAACGACATCACGCCCGACGGTTTGGTTTTCGGCAAGCCCATTGCCGGAGGCATTCCTGCCGCCGCCTATGGATTTTCGGCTGAGACGGCCAGACGCATACAAGCTTACCTGAAAAACTGCGGCGATGGCCGCTCTGGCATCGGCACAACCCTGTCAGGATCGCGCATCCAACTCGCCCTGATCAAGACTGTTTTGAAGACCTATATGACCAAAGAGGCATTTGCCCCCTTGCTCACCCTGGCCCGCCAGCTTGAACAAGGCATTGCTGACCTCATCAACAAGCACGCCGTGGATTGGCATGTGACCCGCGTCGGCATCCGTGATGAATTCATGTGTACACCAACGCCGCCGCGCAATGGTCATGAAGCCGCAAGACTCATCCACCGTCCGATCGATCACGCCGTGCACCAGTACCTGTTGAATCGCGGTGTTGTCATTACGCCCTTCCACAACATGATGCTGATATCACCTGAAACAAAACCTCCCGACGTCGAGAAACTGCTGATCCTCCTCGACCAGTGCCTGAATGAACTCCTGAATTAATTGGCTTCCAAAACGCCGAAGCAGAAAGTACCAAAATGCCAGCCCTCGTAACCCCAAAAATGGGAGCCGAAGCCCAGACCTTCCTTGATGCCAACCCCGATATCGAAAGTGTCCACATCGTCTGGACGGATTTGTGCGGTGTGGTGCGCGGCAAGGTATTGCGCCGTGACGAAGTGGTGCCCGCCTGGAAAGACGGACGGTTTTTCCCGATCTCTGCCCTCGTGCTCGACACCACGGGACAAGACGTGCCCGAAACCGGATTGGTGTTTGATGAGGGCGACCGCGACATGCTGCTCTGGCCCGTCTCCGGCTCCATGGTGCGCATTCCCTGGATGGAAACCCCATCCGCCCAATACGTCGCCCATATCCGTGACCTCGAAGGCGTTCCCCACTATGCCGACCCGCGCAACACCCTCGAAAGCATGGTGAACCGCTTCAAGTCCGAGCTCGATCTCACGCCCGTCGGGGCGGTCGAATTGGAATTCTTCTTGATGGACCGCAAATCAGCGCTGGAGGGAAATCCGCAGGCCCCGAAGTCCCTCGTCAATGAATCCCGTCCCCAACATTATCAAGCTTATCTCCTGCAGGACGTGGATGATTTCGCCCCCTTCTTCAAGGATCTCTATGCCTGGTGCGACGTACAAAACCTGCCGGCAAAAACCCTGATTGCCGAATATGCACCGGGACAAATGGAAATCGTTCTCCGCCACCGGGCCGATGTTCTGAAAGCCTGCGATGAAGCCATCATGTTGAAACGCGTCATCAAAGCCGCCGCCGAGCGCCATGGCCTCTGCGCCACTTTCATGGCCAAGCCCTATGCCGAATGGACAGGCTCCGGCATGCATATGCATATCAGCCTCGGTGACAGTGAAGGCAAAAATGCTTTTGCCGCGGAGGAACCAGCCGAGAATGAATTGCTGATGCACGCCATCGGTGGCCTGAAAGCCGCCATGGCCGAATCGATGTTGATCTTTGCCCCCAATGCAAACTCGTATCGACGCTTCCGCCGTAATTCCTACGCGCCGGTCGCCGCCAACTGGGGCATCAACAATCGCACGGTATCCCTGCGCATTCCCGCAGGCGCTGCCAATGCCTGCCATATCGAACATCGCCCGTCAGGAGCTGATGCCAATCCTTATCTGGTCATGGCGGCCATACTGGCTGGCATGCATTACGGTATCACAGAAAAGATCGACCCCGGCTCCCCCGTTGTCGGCAATGGCTATGAACGCCGCGCCAAGCACATCCCCGGCAATTGGTACGAAGCCATCGATGCTTTCTATCGCGCCTCGATCCTCAAGGAATACTTCGGCAAGCCATTTGTCGATACGTTCTGTACACTGAAGGAAGTGGAAGCAGACCGCTTTTACCAGGAGCCGATCAAGCGCGATTTTGAATGGTATTTACGGACGGTGTAGGGAAGGCCCTCATCCGGCGCTTCGCGCCACCTTCTCCCGCAAGCGGGAGAAGTGAAGGTATGCGTTTCACTTCTCCCGCTTGCGGGAGAAGGTGGATCGCGCCACTTGGCGCGAGACGGATGAGGGGCCTTTGAACTACCCCGCAGCCTCACCCACCAAGCGCAATCCGTTCACACCTGTAATCTTCACCATCGCGCCTTTCGGCAAATCCGGTCCATCGACATCCCATAAGGCGTCATCAATCCGCACCTTGCCTGACCCATGCACGATGGCCTGATCTAGCACCACCGTGCGGCCCACATAGGCACCATGACGCTGGTTGAGGTGGGGTTGATCAGATTTCGGCGAGCGGTTGGCCATCACCCATTTCCATGAGAGCAGAACCAGCAACACGGAAAAACCCGCAAACAGCGCGATTTCACCTTGCCAACCCAAATTGAGAACCAGATCAGCAATGCCTGTCAACACGGCAGCGGCTGCCAGCCACAACAAGAATATACCCGGCGCCAACAGCTCGCCGATGAGCAACACAACCGCAGCAATCCACCAGAACCACGGACCAACGATCGGGACAAGCTCATTCATGTTCTATAAGTCTCGCTTCACAGGGCTGCCGAAAATTTGTCTTGGGGCGCATGCTTCGAGGTGCGCCACAGAAACCGTCTTGAAGGATGACCCCGCTATACATTGGGCGGACGCCGCTTGGGTTCTTCAACCTTGACCACATTATTTCCAAAAGCTTCCTTGGCAATTTCAGCAATGCCGGTGATCGATCCCAAAATCGACGTGGCATCCAGCGGCATCATCAGGATTTTCTGGTTCGGCGATTTGGCCAGGGCTTCCAGCGCCTTGATGTAATTATTGGCAACAAAATAATTGATCGCCTGAACATTGCCCTTGGAAATGGCTTCGCTTACCATTTGCGTGGCCTTGGCTTCGGCTTCTGCCGCGCGCTCGCGTCCCTCGGCTTCCCTGAAAGCCGCTTCCCGGCGACCTTCTGCCGCCAGCATCACCGATTGCTTTTCACCCTCGGCTTTCAAAATGGCAGCACTGCGTGAACCCTCGGCTTCCAGAATCGATGCCCGCTTGTCGCGTTCGGCCTTCATCTGGCGGCCCATGGATTCCACCAGGTCCCTGGGCGGATTGATGTCCTTGATTTCAATGCGGGTCATCTTGACACCCCAGGGCTGGGTGGCTTGATCGACAACACCCAGCAGACGGTGATTGATCTCGTCACGTTGCGACAGAAGACTGTCAAGTTCCATGGATCCCATGACGGTACGGATATTCGTCATCACCATGTTGATGACGGCATTTTGCGCGTCTTGTACTTCATAGGCGGCTTTGGCTGCATCCATGATCTGGAAGAACGCCACACCATCCACCGTCACCATGGCGTTATCGCGGGTGATGACCTCCTGGTTCGGCACCGGCAGCACCCGTTCCATCATGTTTTGCTTGTGGCCAATCCGGTCGATGAAAGGCACGATGAGACCAAGGCCGGGTGTCAAGGTACGCACATATTTGCCGAAGCGTTCGACCGTATAGTGATAGCCCTGCGGCACCATGCGAATGGCCCGCAACAGGTAAAACACCACCACCGCCAACAGTACCAAAACAAAAACACTACCGCCGGGAATTCCAAGTTCTTCAAACATCATTCATCCTCACGTGTGATTCGCCCACCGTTGCGATGGTTATACGCTCACCAGCCGCAACTCAAAGCCAACCTTTGATCTCGTTGCGGACAAGTTTTTCCAGCATCACAAGCGAGGGGGCCGAGTCATTGAGACAGGGGACCACACTGAAATTTTTACCACCATGCTCTTCAAAGGTTTCTTTGAGACCCAAGGAAAGTTCCTCCAGCGTCTCCACGCAATCCGAAGCAAAGCCTGGCGAAATCATCAGAAGGTTTTTAACCCCTTGTCCCGGCAGTCTTTCAACCGTGTCCTGGGCATAGGGTTGCAACCATTCAGCCCTGCCGAAACGCGATTGAAACACCAATTGCAGTTCGTCCACTGACATCGCCATTTTCTGTCGCACAAGCCTTGCGGTTTTCTGGCACTGGCAATGATACGGATCGCCCTTGTCGAGATATTCCTTTGGCAAGCCATGAAAGGCCATCAAGATGCGGTCAGGCTTCCAGCGGAGTTTATTCAGGTAATCTTTCAAACTGGTAACGATGGTTTCAACAAAAACATTTTCATCAAAATACGGTGGCACCACCCGAATGGCAGGTTGCCAGCGCATGGCCGCCAAAGCCTCACCCAATTTGTCCATGACTGATGCTGAGGTGGCAGCGGAATATTGCGGATAAAGCGGAAACACCAAAACCCGGTCACACCCCCGGTCTTTCAAAGCCTGCAACCGATTAGCAATCGTCGGAAATCCATAGCGCATGGACCAATCGACGATCACTTCATCGCCAAAAGCTTGCTGCAACCCCTCGGCTTGTCCGCGCGTAAAAGTTTTCAGGGGCGACTCGTTGCGTTCGCGGTTCCAGATCGCCTCATAGGCATGGCCGCTTTTCCTCGGGCGGATTGTCAGGATGACCAGATTGAGGATCAGCCACCACACCACACGGTTCACCTCGATGACGCGACGATCTGACAGAAACTCCTTCAGATAACGCCGCATAGGCCAATAGGACGTGGCCTCCGGCGTGCCGAGATTGACCAGCAACAAACCGATGCGCTGCGGCAGGATGGGCGGATGCCCTGGCGGCAGCGTCGTAATTTTATCAGTCAGTTTAGCCATCAATTACCTCACTTCAATGCTTTCGATACACGCCTTACGGAGAGCTGCAAACCCCGGTTTTAAATGGACTACCACCGCCAAAGCATTGAAAATAGAAGAGCTGCGGCTGATTCGCGCTGGGGATGCAATTCGTTGAACAACACACTTCAGGACGCCGACAGGCGCACTGCCAAGGGCAGCTCGACAAATTCCAAGGCAGAAGACAGCCAATCGGCGGTCAGTGAATTGCAGGTGAACCTGGCGGCCAGTGCCATGCCGCTGCTCCTGATGTTTCACGCCTGCGCCACCATCAGCATTTTCCGCTTCAACAACCAGTGTAATGTTTCCTTCATCTGCCAGAGTTGGCATTGGCTGGCGGCTGGTGTGGGGGCTGGTTTTGCCGGTTTTGTGCTGCTGTGGTGGCGCTGGCAAAAATCCGGACAAGCATCGCAGAAAGCCGAATTTGCCTTGCATCTGCTGGAACTGCTTTGCCTGTTGCTGGGGCTTGTCTGGGCCATGCCGGCAGCGGCCTATGTGGCAAGTCAAAGCAGCTACCCCATTCTGCCCATCATCGGCATTTCGCTGGCCATGATGGGAGTAGCCGTTGTGTCGCTGCTGCGAATTCCGGTTGGTGCAACGGTCTTCGTTTCACTGATGACCACGACCCTTGCCTATTGCAGCTTTATGGCTCTGCAACAGTTCAACCTTGTCGCGGCATTTGTTTGCATCATCTATGGCCTGGTGTTGATTGGCCTGGTGGTGCAATCGCATCTTGAATTCAAGCGACGCATCGCGGCGGAACAGGAAGTGCGCCACCAGCAACACGTCATCAAATTGCTGCTCAATGATTTCGAACGCGGCACCAGCGACTGGTTGTGGGAAACCGACAGTCAAGGCTTTCTCAAATATTATTCGCCACGATTGGCTGAATTGTTGAATTTCGCGCCCGATGATTTGCATAGCCGTTCCCTGCGCGAGGCTTTGTCCAGTTTTGCTGATGCCACAAGCTGGCATGACCTGCAAATGGCCCTCGCCAAAAAAGCCTCGATCGATTGTCTGCCTTTGTCCCTGTCGCGCCAAGGTATTGCAGTCCGGTGGGAAATTTCAGCCCAAGCCTTGCATAACCCAAAGGGTGAATTCGTTGGTTTCCGCGGTGTTGGACGTGATGTCACTTCGAGACATAACACTGAAAAAAACCTCCTGGCTGCCGTGGCGGACAGCGAGAAAGCCAGTTCGGCAAAATCCCAGTTTCTCTCCATCATCAGCCATGAATTACGCACGCCCATCAATGCCATTGTCGGTTTTGCTGAATTGCTGCGCTATGAAGGAGAAAAGCCACCCAGTGCCGGCCAGCACAACGAATATTGTAATACCATTCTCGACAACGCCCGCTCCCTGCAATCGATGATCAATGATCTTCTGGATGCAACCCGTCTCGAAAGTGGTGCCTTGCGTCTGGTGGACCAGGACAATGACGCCGCAGAGTTGGTTGAAACCATCATCCGGCTCCATGCCCATCAAGCTGAACAGGCTGAGATCACCATCCTCTGCAAAACCACCGAAGGCATCAGCCTGCGCGGCGATGTGATGCGCCTGAAACAGGTGATTGCCAATCTCATTGCCAATGCCATCAAGTTTTCACCGCGCGGCGGTCTGGTTCATGTGGAAATGCTGCGCGGGATCGGTGACCAGCTTGTCCTGCAAATCCGCGATGCAGGGATTGGCATTCCCCAGCACGAAGTGGAAAGCGTGTTTGAAACTTTCACCCAGGTGGAAAGCGGCAGTGCCCGTCGCTTTGGTGGTGTGGGACTGGGCCTCGCCATTGCCCGCCGCGTTGCCAGATTGCATGGTGGTGATGTGACATTGGACAGTGTTCATGGTGCAGGCACCACAGCCCACCTGACACTCCCGGCAGACCGCATCAAATGGACGACCAGTCCGGCACTTGCCATGCAGCCCGCCAAGCAGGTAGCTTAGCATCAGCCCGGTTGCGTGAGCGGGTCGATTGGTCCAAAACGCCGCCATGACGTCGAACACTGCCAAACGCATTACTGCATTCATGGGAACCACTTCAGCCAAAACCGCCAAGGGTTCTGGTTTGGCCATCTTTGGTGCCGGTCACGGCACGCCCTACAAAACCATTGACAACCGGGTCCATCAAAAAGCCCCTGATGCTTTCCGCATGGCGATCAAGGAAGATGCAACCTGGCTCAGCCATTGGGACTGGGATTTTGATGGACCGCTTTTGCCAGAAAGCTTCAAGGCCGTTGATCTCGGCAATCTCGCCACCAAAGCTGGCGATGGCTTCAACAACCGCCTCAAAATTCGCAATGCCACCGCAGCCATTCTGCGGGCCGGTGCCGTGCCCATGATGTTTGGCGGCGATGACAGCACGCCCATTCCTTTTGTTGAAGGTTTTGCCGCTGGCACACAGCCCATCACCATTCTGCAAATTGATGCCCATATTGACTGGCGTCACGAGCGGGAAAAAGAGACCATGGGGTTCTCCTCCACCATGCGCCGTGCCTCTGAACAGGCCCATGTCTGGCGCATCGTGCAAGCGGGTGCGCGGGGGCTGGGATCTGCCCGCGAGCTGGAAGTCCAGGACGCCAGGGATTGGGGCGCACGACTGATTTCATCCCGCCACATTCACCACCACGGCATCGACACGGTGCTGGAGCATATTGAACCAGACTCCGATTGCGTCATCTGCCTTGATCTGGATGTGCTTGACAGTTCAATCATGCCAGCAGTCGCCTATCCCTCTCCCGGCGGACTTAGCTATGTGCAAATCACCGACCTGATTGCAGGCGTGGCTGCCAAAACCCGCATCGCAGGTTTTGCCATGGTGGAATTTGTGCCCAAGCGCGATCCCGCAGGAACCGCAGCCTTCACCGCAGCCCGTATTGCCAGCCACATCATCGGCCATGTGGCCCGGGCAAGTAAGACCGCACCATGATGGCTACGGCCCCCGACTTTGCTGAAGCTTTCAAACTGTGGGGCAAGATTGGACTGCTTTCCTTTGGCGGCCCTGCCGGACAAATTGCGCTCCTGCACAAGGAAATAGTCGAACAACGCAACTGGATAAAAGAAAATGAATTTCTCGGCGCCCTGAATTTCTGCATGTTGCTGCCGGGACCAGAAGCCATGCAGTTGGCCACCTATTGCGGCTGGAAACTGCATGGAACACGCGGCGGTCTTGCTGCCGGGTTGTTGTTTGTCCTGCCCGGTGCGCTGATCATGTTGGCGTTGTCACTGCTCTATGCCGCCTTCGGCACGCTTCCACTGGTGCAGGCGCTGTTCTGGGGCATCAAGGCGGCGGTTGTTGCAATCGTCTTGGAAGCTCTGTTCAAAATCGCCAGGAAAGCCCTGAAAACCAAATTCGACTATTGCATCGCCGCCGCTGCATTCGCAGCCCTGTTTGCCTTCGCCTTGCCCTTTGCCGTGGTCGTGGTGGCGGCTGCATTGCTGGGATTTATTATGACACCCGGCGCTGATATTCACGCAACTGCAACGGCACGACCTTCCCTGTTGGCCAGTTTGAAAACAATTGCCGTGGGACTGGTCTTGTGGTTGCTGCCCCTGTCCCTGCTTTATGCCGTCTTGGGCAAAGCCCATGTCCAAACCGAATTGGCCCGCATGTTTTCAGTTCTGGCAGTTGTCACTTTCGGTGGTGCCTATTCGGTTTTGGCCTCACTTGGTCAGACCGTGGTGGAACAAACCGCTTGGCTGACACCCCAACAAATGATGGATGGTTTCGGTTTGGCTGAAACCACGCCGGGGCCCTTGATACTGGTTGGCCAGTTCGTCTCATTCACCGCCGCCACCCATGTGCAGGGCAGCCTGTGGGCCGGTGTTGCCGCCAGCCTGAATTTTCTCTGGATGACGTTTGTGCCGTGTTTCCTGTGGATTTTTGCCGGCGCTCCGTGGATCGAATATCTGCAAAACCAGCCCCGCCTGAAGTCTGCCCTCGCCGCCATCACCGCTGCCGCAACGGGCGTCATTCTCAATCTCAGCCTGTGGTTTGGCTTGCATGTGATGTTTGCCAAAGTGACCAGACTGCCACCACCCCTGCCAATATGGTGGCCGGATTTTGCAACGCTCGATGTGCCAGCCCTGGTGCTGTGCGGCTGCCTCGCATTTGTGGTTATACGCCTCAAGGCTGGTATACCCAAAACGCTGGCCTTGGCGGCGGTTGCCGGACTATCATGGCACGTCATCAAATCATTCACGTGAGTGCCTGAACCATCATGCCAAAAACCCGTCCCCTCGTTGGTCTGCCTGCCGACACCTGGCAGAAGGATGGCTTTCTGTTCCATTCTCTTGGCGACAAATACGTCCGTGCACTGACGGATGTATCCGGCGTGGAACCTGTGATGATTCCGTCTTTGATTGATACGGACAATCTCGATGGCTTGCTCGGACACTTTGACGGCGTGTTGATGACGGGTGCGGTTTCCAATGTGCATCCCCCGCATTATGGTGAGGACCCTTCAACCGACCACGAGCCCTATGATCACCACCGCGATGCCACCACGCTCAAGCTGATCAAGTCAGTCATCGACCGGGGCATTCCCCTGTTCTGCATCTGCCGGGGATTTCAGGAACTCAATGTGGTGATGGGCGGCAGCCTTGAAACCGAATTGCAACGCGGCAATGAACGGCTTGATCACCGCGCAGCCAAATCCGAAGATGTCGATGTGCGTTATGCACCCGCCCACACCATTACCTTGACCAAAGGCGGCCTGTTGTCCCATATCCTTGGCAAACCGGAAACCAAGGTAAACTCCATCCATCGCCAGGGTATCAAGCGATTGGGTTCTGGCCTGCAAATCGAAGCCGTGGCGCCGGATGGCGTGATCGAAGCAGTTTCCGTCAAAGGCGCCAAGGCATTTGCCTTTGGCACCCAGTGGCACCCGGAATTCAAAGCCGCGCAAAATCCCGACTCCGTGAAACTCTTCGAAGCCTTTGGTGACGCCGTGCGCGCCCACGCCCGGATGCGGCACGAAAGTCTTGTGGGGCGGCGGCGTGCCTAGTTCAAAGGGCCCTCTCCTGACGCTTTGCGTCGTCCTCTCCCGCTTGCGGGAGAAGGTGGATCGCGCGGCGCGCGAGACGGATGAGGGCCATATTGAATTCAAACCAGCTCCGGCAATTCTGCCAGCGACGTGATCACCCTTGCAGGTTTGCCAGGAATGTTATCGTCACGTCTTGGCACCCGCGCCACACGTACCACCTGAAAACCAAATTGTGCTGCCGCCTGGGCATCCCAGGTATTGGCCGATACAAAGCAGACTGATGGCGCATCCTGCAGGTGGAACCGCTGCATGGCCAGCCGGTAAACCCGGCGGCTCGGCTTGTAAATGCCAACCTCCTCCGCTGAAATCACATGCTCAAACAACTTGTCCAGGCCTGCATGTCGAACGGCGGAATCGAGCATGGAGGGACTGCCGTTCGACAGGATGGCGCTGCGCTTGCCCAATTTGCGCAACGCTGCGAGAGCCCCCGCCACATCTTCATAGGCATCAAGCTTCAGGTAGAGCGTCATCAATTCATCGGCCAGACCGGCTTCGGCGATTTCAAGTTCCGCCATGGCATAGTCAAGTGCATCGCGTGTGACCACCCAGAAGTCTGCATGGGTTCCCATCAGGCTGCGCAACCATGTGTATTCGAGCTGTTTCTGCCGCCACAGATTTGCGAGACTTGCCGCCTTCCCGCCAATTTCATGGGCGAGCTTTTCAATCGGCGATGCCACATTGAACAGGGTGCCATAGGCATCAAAGACGCAAACCTGCACGCCTTCGAGTCTGGTGGGTTTTTCAGTCATCGTGCAGCCGCGTCCTTGCCCGAATTCAAATTGCTGTTTTAGCAATACAGCAAGTTCAGCCGATGCTGGCAAGGCTGGGAAATTGTTCCAGCAACCAATAAGACAGGCTTTGCATGCCACCCGTCAGGAACATCAGACCGGCAAAGACCAGCAACCCGCCCATGACTTTTTCGACCACAGGCAAATGGCGGCGAAAGCGCCGGGAAAAACTTAAGAACGTATCCATGCTCAAGGTGGCAATCAGAAACGGAACGCCTAAGCCCAGTGAATAACTGCCAAGCAACAACATGCCCCGCGCAACACTTTCCTCGCTGCCTGCCACCGATAAAATGGCCGCCAGTATGGGGCCGATGCAGGGCGTCCAGCCAAAGGCAAAGGCAAGACCGATGAAATAAGCCCCAAACAATGACACGCCAGAGCCCTGGTGATGATAGCGGGCTTCCCGGCCCAAAAAGGCAATCTTGAACAGCCCCAGAAAATGCAGCCCCATGATGATGACCATCACACCGGCAATTTTGGAGAGTAAATCAAAATGCGTCCGCAACACTTGCCCCGCTGCCGAAGCCGTGGCACCCAGCAGAACAAACACCGTGGTGAAGCCCAGGACAAACAACAACCCGCTCAACATGACAAGCGCTTTGTGGTGCAAGGCCACGGGGGCCTCCTGGTTTGTCATGTCTTCGAGCGATACGCCGCTGATGTAACAAAGATAGGGCGGCACCAGCGGCAGCACACAAGGACTGAGAAAACTCAAGACGCCTGCAATCGCGGCAGCACCAAATGATATATCAAGGCTCATGTCTGTTCTTTGACAGGGAAGGCGGCTTTGGGCAATTGACAGTTTATCACAGGTAGTTGTGCGACGCATTGCTCGTCTGGCCGTAAAAGCCTTCTTCACTTTTTCGCCCCATTGTCCGATCATGAGGGCTTGGTTCGGAGAATGAATGGCGTGAAGAAACATTGCATTTTGGTATTGGCCATGCTGGGGGCCGCACAGCCCGCCTTGGCACACCCCCATGTCTGGACTGTCATTCGCAACACGGTTGTCGCCGGACCCGATGGCATGATCACGGGCCTAAAGGTTGATTGGACCTTTGACGAAACCTATTCCGGTTTTGCCCTGGAAGGCCTCGACGCCAATGGTGACGGCACATTCTCTGCTGAGGAAATTGCACCCTTGACCAAGGAGAATATCGAAAGCCTTGTGGAGTCGAATTACTTCATCGCCATCAAACAGTCCGGCAAGTCCCTGCCCTATGCGCCAGTTACTGAATATGGCCAGGGTTTTGACGGGGCAAAACTGACCTTGTCGTTTTTGTTTCCGTTGAAAGAAGCTGCCGATGCCAAGGCTGGTACGATTGAATTCAAGGTCTATGATCCGGATTTTTTCATTGCCTTTGATTATGCGCCTGAGAACCCGGCGAAACTGGAAGGCCAATTGCCAGCTGGTTGCGCCATGACCTTGAAACCCTTGCCGACAACTGAAGAACTCGACCAGACCCGCAGCTTTCTGGCCGACAAGGGCACCGACTGGAAACCCGAGGACCCCCAGGACTTCGGTGCCATGTTCGCCCAAGCACTGGTTGTTGCATGCGGGTGATGGCCCAAGGGACCTCATCCGCCCTTCGGGCACCTTCTCCCCGAAGGCGTGGAGAAGGGACAGCTCCCCAATCTTGCCCCTTCTCCACGCCTTCGTGGGGAAGGTGCCCCAACGGGGCGGATGAGGTCCCTTTGTTCGGCATTGACACCGGCCCCACCTTTGCCACGATCATCCGCTGCCTGCTGTTGCTGGTGGTGCTGTTTTGTGCACCCTCTGCGTTTGCCCAGGAAGCAACGCTAGACACCGCACCGAAGACCGTCGTCATCGACAAGCGCAAGCTTCTGGTGCAGCCGCGCAATGCCGATGGCTCGGTCATTTTGCCGGCTTTCCGCGATGACCCGGTTTTGTGGCTTCAGGGCCAGCAACAGAATTTCTCAAGGGCCATGGCTTCATCAATCCGCCAGTTGCGGGCAGCGCCCTCGGCTTCGGCGGGATGGACACTTTTCTTTTTGAGTTTTCTCTATGGCGTGTTGCATGCGGCAGGCCCCGGCCATGGCAAGGCGGTGATTTCCGGCTGGGTTTTGGCAACCGAGAATGAATTGCGCCGGGGTATTCTTATTGCTTTCATGAGCGCCATGATTCAGGCTCTCACTGCCATTGTCATTGTCGGTTCGCTGGTTTTGCTGGTGCACAATGCCAGTGCCATGGCGCGGGATGTGGCGGGTTTTCTGGAAAGCGCCAGCTACGCCATGATTGCCGCCATGGGACTTTATCTCGCCTGGACGGGGTTGCGCCGCATGGCACCGAAAGCTGCTGCAAAGCCGATTCCTGCCCCTGTGGGTGAACATCGGTTTGAGTTGGTCTCACGACCGCAAGCGCCGGGGAGTGATTTTCACATCCATGATGATGATTGCGGCTGCGGCCATTCCCATGCGCCAGCCGCTGCGGCGGTGCGCGGCGACTGGTCCTTGTCCCGGGCTTTGGCTTTGGCTTTTTCGGTCGGGATCAGACCCTGTTCCGGTGCCATACTGGTGTTGATCACGTCCTATTCACTCGGCTTGTTTTGGGCAGGTGTGGCTTCCACCCTGGCCATGGGTTTTGGCGTGTTCCTAACGATTTCTGCCATTGCTGCCCTGGCGGTTTTTGCCAAATCCACGGCCTTGAAATTTGCTTCCGCTGATAATCCTTTTCTGGTCTGGACCGTAAAACTGGGAAAGCTGCTGGTGGGCTTTGGCATTGCATTTTTGGGTGCGGTGTTGTTCTGGGGCTCGCTGGGTGGCATAAATGGAAGTTTATGAACAATGATGCGGCAGGGTTTGGCTCTGGTTGGTTTTCTGGTTCTGTGTTTGGGGGTTGGCGGGTTGGGCGGCTGGGCCACATTGCAGGCCGTGGTTGAATGGTATCCGACGTTGGTCAAGCCTTCCTGGCAGCCACCGTCCTGGCTTTTCGGTCCGGTTTGGACAGTGCTTTACATCATGATGGCCATCGCTGCCTGGCTGGTCTGGCGGGTTGGCAATGCCGGTGCTGCGCTTGTGTTGTTTGGCGGGCAACTGTTGCTGAATCTCGCCTGGTCGTTCCTGTTTTTCGGGGCCCGGTCGCCGGGATTGGCCCTGCTGGATATCGGGGCCCTGTGGCTTACCATTGCCGCGACGATTTTTGCCTTTGCCCTGAAGAGCCGGATCGCTGCCTTCTTGATGGTGCCCTATCTCTGCTGGGTGAGCTTTGCCACGGCCCTCAATGGTGCCATCTGGACTTTGAATTAAGGGCCGGACAGGCTGTTCTCAGGCGAGGCACATTTTCCTAGTTGACTCCTTCATTCCCATGCCATAGAACGTAACTAGAACATTCAGGACATCACGTCATGCGTAACCACCCGATGCCAATCATGGCAGCGGCGGGGCCGGGTATTTTTGCGCCCGGTCTCTGCCTCCTGCCCCACGAAACCGAAGAGGACCACCAGGACGAGCGCCAACGGGCCAGACTTTTGGTGGCTCGCCTGCGCGATCACATCGCCAGAATTGAGGGACGTATTGAAGGGCCAATTGAAGGGCGCGGGGGAAAACAGCAAACGCCAATTTTCAGCCGCAGCGACCGTCGCGCTGGCCCCCGCTGGTGTTTCGGTCTGGAAGCCATTGATCGCAATCTGCCCGAAACAGGTCTTGCCCGCGCAGGCCTCCACGATATTTCACCGCACAAATACGGCGACACCCCCGCTGCCATGGCGTTTGCCCTCGCCCTCGCCCATGGCCGCTTGCAGGTAACAGGTGAAAAGCGCCCGCTATTATGGTGTCGTATCGAAACTGAAGTGCGTGAACATGGTAATCTCTATGGTCACGGACTGGAAACCCTGGGGCTGTCCCGTCAGCGTTTTCTCACCGTTACCCTGAAAAAACCCGTCTCCCTTTATTGGGCCATGGAGGAAGCCCTTAAATCCGGCTGCTTGGCCGCTGTGATTGGTGATGCTGCACCGCAACATGAAACACTCACAACCACCCGTCGCCTGTCCCTGGCCGCCGCTCAGGGAAAATCGGCTGGATTATTGGTTTTTATTCGAAACTACAACGGCGCAACGTCAAGTACGAGTCGCTGGCAAGTGGCAACCGCTCCCTCCCAAGCGCCACCCCTTGATGGCAAATCCCCCGGCCCTCCCAGCTGGCATCTCATTCTCAGCCGCATCCGCAGCGGCAAACCCGGCCAATGGACCGTAAACTGGCAAAAACATCATGCGACGCATCATTTCACTCTGGCTCCCGGCCTTTCCGGTGGAGCGCTTTATCCGGGAACGCCGGAAATTGCGGGCCCCCACCCCACCCCGGAGCCTGCCCTTCGCGCTGGTTGAAAGCGGTGCAAAAGGCCTCAGGCTATCCGCCCTCAATCAGGCCGCCCGGAACTTTGGCCTGATGCGCGGCCAACGGCTGGCCGATGCCCGTGCCGCCGTGCCCGATCTCCTGACAGAACAACACGAAGCGGATAAGGATGTCACCAGTCTTCTCGGCCTCTGCCGCTGGATGGAGCGTTACAGTCCCTGGGTCGCCCCCGATGGCCGGGATGGCATCCTGTTGGATGTGACGGGTATTCCACATCTTTTTGGCGGTGAGGCCGCCATGCAAAAAGACATTCAAAACAAGCTCATGGCCTATGGTTTCAGCAGCCGCTTAAACCTTGCCGAAACCATCGGCGCCGCCTGGGCCCTGGCCCGTTATGCCCCAACGCTTACCCCGGCCAACGCCGAAAGTCTGAAAAGTCTCCCCATCGAAGCCCTGCGCATCGACACCAACGCCGCTCGAACCTTGCGCCGCTTGGGGTTAAAAACCATCGGCTCGCTACTATCACTGCCGAGGTCCAGTCTGGCAAGGCGGTTTCGGGGCGAATCCATCGACGAAAATGTACTGGTGCGCCTCGATGAACTGCAAGGCTACCGCCATGAACCCCTGAACGCCATCAACCCGCCCTCCTCCTTCATGGCCCACCGTACCCTGATGGAACCTGTTATCACCCATGAAGGCCTGCAAGCCATCCTCAGCGCCCTCACCCAAAATCTCTGTCACGACCTTGCGGCAAAACAGCAGGGCGCTTTACGCCTGATCCTCAAACTCTTCCGCAGCGACGGCAGCCGGACCCAGCTTCCGGCAGGCCTTTCCGCACCCTCCCATGACGCCGGCCACATCTTGCGCCTTCTCACCCCCAAGCTTGACAGCCTCGATGCGGGCTTTGGCATCGACGCCATGACCCTCGAAGCCCGCGAAACCGCCACCATGGCCGAGCGGCAATATGGCTTTGCCGATGATGTGAAAAGCCACTCCCCACAACAATCCCTGGCACAACTCAACGACCGGGTGATGAACCGCCAGGACCAGACCCTGATGCAACTACAAGCTGTAAAGAGCCATGTCCCCGAGCGGGCAGAAGTTGCAGCAGGTTTCAACGAAGCGGCCCAAGCCGCGCTGACCTATGCGACACAAAATCAACGCCCCCTCCTTGTCTTCGAACACCCGGAACCAGCCGCCGTCATCGCCGCCGTTCCCGATGGTCCTCCCATGCGCCTCACCTGGCGGCGCGTCACCCGGCGCATCGTCAAATCACAGGGGCCCGAACGCATCGCACCGGAATGGTGGAAGCTCGCCACGGGTGAACGCCCCCGCGATTACTACGCCATCGAAGACGACCAGGGTCGCCGCTACTGGCTCTACCGCGACGGACTGTATAGCGAAGAGAATGCCACGCCGCCCAAATGGTTCGTACACGGACTATCGGCATGAAGAAGGGACCTCATCCGCCCTTCGGGCACCTTCTCCACGCGATAGGACGTGGAGAAGGGACAGGTTTCTCAAATTGTCCCTTCTCCACGTCTTCGTGGAGAAGGTGGCCCAACGGGCCGGATGAGGTCCCTTCATGACCGCCTATGCCGAACTTTGTTGTGCCTCCAACTTCTCCTTCCTGCAGGGTGGTTCCCATGCCGAGGAACTGGTGACGCAGGCCAGGCATCTGGGACTGTCTGCACTTGCGGTGACCGACCAGAATACCCTGGCAGGTGTGGTCAGGGGCCATGGTGCAGCGAAGGATCAAGGCTTGCGCTTTGTGGTGGGGGTGAGGTTGGAAGTTCAACCCTCCCCCCTCGCGGGGGAGGGTGCGGAGCGCCAGCGAAGCGGGAGGGGGAACTCTTCCCTCTCCCGGTCCCTGCGGGACCACCCTCTCCCGCGAGGGGAAAGGGCAGAAGAAAATACCTTCTCCCTCCTAGCCTATCCCACCAACCGCCAAGCCTATGGCCGTCTCTGCCGCTTGCTCACGCTTGGCCAACGCCGCGCCGAGAAGGCCAAATGCATCATCACCTTCGAAGATGTCTGCGACCACGCCGAGGGCTTGATCTTTGCCCTGCCGCAAGCCCATGTCGCTGAACTGGCAGAGATAAAGGCCCATCTCAAAGCGCCGCTCTATCTCGCCCTCTCCTGCCGTTATGATGGCCAGGACCGGGCACGGCTGGCGGAGGCAGCCAGCATGGCGCGGCAACACAAGGTGCCCCTCATCGCCAGCAATGATGTGCTCTATCACCATACGGAGCGCCGCCCCTTGCAGGATGTGCTGACCTGCATCCGTGAGAAGTGCCTGATCAGCGAGGCAGGCTTCAAATTGCAGGCCAATGCCGAGCGCCACATCAAGACGCCCGGTGAAATGGCAAGGCTGTTTCGCGATCATCCCGAAGCGCTCTCAAACACGCTCAAGATCGTCGAGGCTTGCACCTTTTCATTGGATGAGCTGCGTTACGAATATCCCGAAGAGCCAGTGCCAAAAGGCTTGGACCCGCAGGCATGGCTTGCGCATCTGGCGCACGAAGGCGCGAAGGAACGTTATCCCGCTGGTGTGCCGCCCGGTGTGCGCGACAATATCCGCAAAGAACTCGCCCTCATCAAAAAACTCAACTACGCGCCGTATTTTCTCACCGTCTATGACATCGTGAAATTCGCCCGCAGCCGCGAAAATCCCATCCTCTGCCAGGGCCGCGGAAGTGCCGCCAATTCCACGGTATGTTACGTGATCGGCATAACATCAGTAGATCCCAACCAGATTGACCTGCTGTTCGAACGCTTCATCTCTGAAGAGCGCAAAGAGCCTCCCGACATTGACGTGGATTTCGAGCACGAGCGCCGCGAGGAAGTCATCCAGTATCTCTACCAGCGCTATGGCCGTGAGCGGGCCGGCCTTGCCGCCACTGTCGTCACCTATCGCGGCCGCAGCGCCATGCGAGAAGTCGGCAAGGTCATGGGTCTTTCCGAAGATGTGACGGGCGCACTCGCAGGTTCCGTATGGGGCATGATGCCGGAGGACATGCAGGGAAAGCGTCTGCGTGAAATCGGCCTTGATCCCGATGACCCGCTGCTGGGCCGCGTCTTGGAGCTGACCGCAGAAATTGCCGGCTTTCCCCGCCATCTCTCACAACATGTCGGCGGTTTCATTCTGACGCGTGAGCGGCTCGATGAAACCGTGCCCATCGGCAATGCGGCGATGGACGACCGCACCTTCATCGAATGGGACAAGGACGACATCGACACGCTTGGCATGTTGAAAGTTGATGTGCTCGCACTCGGCATGCTCACCTGCATTCGCAAATCCTTCGAGCTCATCGAGCAATGGCGTGGCCTGCACTATGTGCTGGCCACGGTCCCACGCGAAGACAAGGCGGTTTATGACATGCTGTGCCGGGCGGATTCAGTGGGTGTCTTCCAGGTCGAAAGCCGCGCCCAGATGAACATGCTGCCGCGCCTCAAGCCCCGATGTTTTTATGATCTCGTCATCGAAGTGGCGATCGTCCGCCCCGGCCCCATTCAGGGTGACATGGTGCATCCCTATCTGCGTCGCAGGGATGGCATCGAGCCCGAACACTATCCATCACCCCACCCGGATTTCGGTCCGCCCGATGAATTGAAGAATGTGCTGGGCCGCACCAAGGGTGTGCCGCTGTTTCAGGAACAGGCCATGAAGCTCGCCATGGTCGCCGCCGAATTCACGCCAGGCGAACTCAACGAATTGCGCAAGGCCATGGCCACCTTTCGCAAACGTGGCACCATTGGCAGGTTTGAACAGAAAATGGTCAGCCGCATGGTGGAGCGCGGCTATGACCCGGAATTTGCCTTGCGCTGCTTCAACCAGATCAAGGGCTTTGGCGAATATGGCTTTCCCGAAAGCCACGCGGCGAGCTTTGCCCATCTGGTTTATGTCTCGTCATGGATCAAATGCCACTACCCTGCGGTGTTTGCCTGCGCCCTGTTGAACTCCCAACCCATGGGATTTTATGCACCAGCACAAATTGTCCGCGATGCGAGGGAGCATGGTGTGGAAGTGCTGGCGCCGGATGTGAGTTATTCGGGTTGGGATTCAGGTTTGGAGGAAGAGGGGCGCACCTTGCGATTGGGCTTGCGCGAAGTCGATGGTTTGCGAGAGGGGGATGTGCAACCGCTCTCCCCCACCCCGGCCCCCCCCCCCAAAAAACGGGGGGGGGGGGTATTGTTTTTACCCCAACCCCCACATAGGGGGGGGGGCGGGGGGGGGGGGTGGGCCGTTTTTTAAAACATACCCCCAGGCCGCCGGTGGAAA
>JANOXA010000027.1:0-13366 GCA_031418195.1 Hyphomicrobiales bacterium
TCGTCCCGGCAGCAACAATTCGATCCGTGCAAACTGATCATCCCGCAAACCATAGCGCTTCATCACAAAAACCTCCAAAGAAGGTTCCCTATGAATCACACTTCAACTGATTTGCGAATCCCGTATTTAAGGACAGGCCCTGTTGAATATTAGCCAATAGTGCATCAGAAATCTGAACGGTGGTTTTCATAGGGCTAGCCATGTCATGGAACATGGCTTGCCGTCAGTTAAACTGATTCCCATACCGCCCCTTCAAATGCCGGATGAAATACTCAGCATTCAACGCCTCAGCCGTCGCCTGTTTCAGCAAGTCAGGCGTCGATTCAGTTGAGGCTTTTGACCAGATGTTTTTCCGCCGCCATTCTGTCACCATCGCAAAATCACCCTTTGCAACGTCTTCATTGATGCCCGGATTATCCCGCGCCATTGCCGCCCACTGTTGCGCTGCCATCAGGGCGCCCAAGGTATAACTGGGGAAATAGCCGAATGATCCGGCGGGCCAATGCACGTCCTGCATCGGGCCATCGCGCATGTTGTCGGTTGTTGAGAGGTTCAGATATTGCGTCATCTTGTCGTTCCAGGCCTCTGGAATATCGCCAGTTTTCAAGGAACCAGAAACCAAGTCCTGCTCCAGCTCAAAGCGGAGGATGACATGCATGGGGTAGGTGACCTCATCGGCATCAACACGGATGAGACCGGGTTTGACGGCGTGCACATGGCCCAGAACGTCCTCTGCATTCCAACCTGCAAATGCCGAACCAAAATGTTTGTGCAGCAAGGGAAAGGCCCAGTCCCAAAAGGCCGGATTGCGACCAATCTGCTTTTCCACAAACAGGCTTTGGCTTTCATGCATGGCCATGCCGCGCGCATGGCCCGATGGCCAATGATGCCATGCCGAGGGCAAGCCCTGCTCATAAAGCCCATGGCCCGTTTCATGCATGATGCCCATGAGGGCCGAGAGAAATTCATCGCTGCGATAACGCGTGGTCATCCGCACGTCGGTGGGAACTCCGCCGCAAAAGGGGTGATGGGAAACATCAAGGCGACCGTGATTGAAATCAAAACCCAGTGCCTGCATCACTTCCATGCCAAGTGCCTTTTGGGCATCGATAGAGTAGGCTGCCGCCAGGGGCCTCAGGGGATGGGCCGCCAAGCGCAGCCTTTGGTTCTCGACTGCATCTGGAATAAAATCTTTCAGGAATGATTTGAGATGGGAAAAAACTGGCGCAATGTCGGCCACCCTTGCACCGGGATCATATTGTTCGGCCAAGGCATCGTAGGGTGTCAAGCCAAGTGCCGCGGCCCGCAATGCCGCTTCCTCGCGCATCGTGTCGATGACGGCAGAAAGGGCAGGCTGAAATGCTTTCCAGTCACCGCTTGGTCGCAACTGCCGCCACAACTGTTCCGAGCGCATGCGCTGGGCAGTTTGCTTGCGCACAAAGTCCGCTGACAAACAGGTGCGGTTGATGGTGCTGCGTTTCAGTTCCTTGACAGCCGTGCGCTGCATGTCATCCAGTTCCTGGCTTTCCGCTTTGGCAATCCACTCCATGATTGCCGGAGCTGTGGCCATTTCGTGATACATGCCTTCCAACGAAGCCATGGCCTCGGCCCGCTTTTCACCGCCACCCCTGGGCATCATCACGGCTTCATCGACACCCAACATGGAGATGGCGTGGGAAAGCGACGAGAGTTTATGACAGAGTTCATCAAGGCGGGCAAAGGACATGGGGCTTCCTGCAAGGTTGGGGTGAATTGGTGTTTCCAGTACCGCCGTTGCAAGGTCAACGGCGGTACTTGCTTATAAAGTGATTTGCGTCCAATCAAGAGTGGTAATGTTACAGGCGAGAAACAAACAAAGCAGGAATTTTGCCCGTGTTTTGCTGATTTACGGGCCACTGGTTTTCTGGTCATTTGTCTGCCTCTTCCCGCTCTATTGGGTTGGCATCACATCCTTGAAAAGCGGCGATGCGGTAATGCAGGGACCGCGCTACCTGCCGTTTGTCGATTTTCAGCCGACGCTGGAGTCTTGGCGATTCATCTTGTTCGATGCCGCCGAAAATCTTGTGCATCGTTACATGAATTCGGTCTTGATTGGCAGCTTTGCAACAGTCCTTACGGTTGGATTGGCCATGATGCTGATTTATGGATTGACACGACACACAAGTTTTTTTGGAAGCCGCTTTGCAAAGTCCATGCTTGCAGGCTTGCTGTTTACACGCCTGTTGCCACCCGCCATGCTGGTGTTGCCGCTGTATTTTATGGCCAAAATGACCGGAAGTCTCGACACTTTGATTGTGGTTGTTTTGGTGTACGCATCAGTGAACCTGCCCGTGGCCATTTGGCTCTTGTTGCCGATCATGGGTTTTCGCGCCACCGACCAGGAAGAAGCTGCGATTCTGGATGGCACATCGCAGTGGCAAGTCTTGTTCGGCATTTTACTGCCAGTGCTGTGGGGGCAGGTCTGCGCCGTGACTTTCCTGGTCTTGATTTTATGCTGGAACGAGTTTCTGCTGGCGACCTATCTCACCAGCGATCACGCCCTGACGCTGCCGCCGTTTTTGGTCGGGCAGATGTCAATGAAAGAAGCCCAGATTGCAGGTGAAGCAGAGGAATGGGCCCAGTTTTCGGCTGCCAGTGTTTTGATGATGGCACCCTTGTTGCTGGGGGCTGGCTGGCTGCAGCGCCAGGTCGGGCGTGGTTTTTTGGGTTATCGCGCAATCACCCGGTAATGGAAATCAGTTTGCGGTGTGTGTCGGTTTTGACGACGGACGACGCGATGGCCTCTCCGCGCGGGCCTGACAGGACGCGCTCGGCCGGGAACAAGCAAACAATTTCTGTACCTTTTCTCGATTCCGAATTGATTTGAAGTTTTCCACCATGCACTTCCAACAAGCCTTTAACGATGGGCAATCCGAGACCTGCTCCTTCAATGGCTTGTTTGGTGGCCAAGGCACCGCGTGAGAAAGCGCTCAGTAGTTGTTGTTGCTCGAACATTGGAATTCCAGGTCCATTGTCGGCAACTGAAAGTGCCATAAGTCCATTGGCTTCAAGGCGCGCCGCAAGTTTGACTGTGCCACCTTTTGGTGTGAACTTGAGCGCATTGTTGAGCAAATTGATGGTGACTTGATTGATGGCGCGTCGATCACACATCAGTTTCGGCAAATTGTCCGGAACCTCGATTGAAACCGAAATGGATTTTTCAATGGCTTTGGCTTCCAGCAGGTGATGGGCATCTTCAAGACATTCAGCAATCCGCACGGGCTCTTCATGAATGTCGCGGCGACCTGCTTCAATCCGCGAAAGATCCAGAATGTCGTTGATCAGTCCTAGAAGATAGCGGCCAGAGGAATGGATATCGCCAGCATATTCCTTGTAGTTGCGGTTGGCCAAAGGCCCAAACAATTCATGTTGCAACACTTCCGAGAAACCCAGAATGGCGTTCAGTGGCGTTCGCAGCTCATGGCTCATGTTGGCAAGGAATGCGGATTTGGCGGTGTTGGCGGCCTCGGCCTTGTGACGTTCGGCTTCCGCCTTGTCGCGCTCCTGTTCCAGTTCGGCAATCAACGTGTCTTTTTCTGCACGGAAAATCAGGCGATCGCGGGCCGTGTCTTGCAATTGGCGCGATACAAACAGGAAGAATACTTCCAGCATGATGACAAGGGCCGCCATGGCAAAATAAACGAATTCACTCTCGGCAATGCAGCGCAAGGCAAGGCCAATGCTGATGACGCCAGTTCCCGCCACCAAAACCGGCATGAAATTTGAAACCACCAGCAAACGTACCACACTTACCGCCATGATGGATGCAACAAGAAAAGCACTTTGCAGGGGATTGGAATGAGGCCAAAAGAAAAACAGCGGCATGACCCAAAACGTACCCTGAAACAGTTCGGACGCCGAGATCATGCCGATCCAGTCGCGCTGCCGGGAAGCCGTTCGGGGTTTGGCAAAATAGCGGTTGCACAGATAGAGCTGCACCGAGTGACAACCCAATGTACCTATCAGCCAGGCCACCACAGTAAAGGCCGGAACCCAATTGAGGGACGTCAGCGCCACCAACGCCGTCAGCAAAGGCATGACCGGGGCGAGATTCATCTGGTTGCGCAGAAACAATTCCAGCAATTCACTTTGCCAGATTTCTGCCACGTCAATTTTTTGTTTCTGCGTTGCATCGTCCTTGCTGGCCTCCGGCGGCAAATTCAACGCAGCGCGCAGTCCCTCATGTTCTGACGCATGAAAATTCCGGCGATCCAGTGCTGACACTTCAGGCGAATTTGATGACATGACCCACAACTTTTGAAGTTCCCAAGTCTTTAGCATGCCAGATAAATGCTAAGGCCCGATGTTTGGACACCATAAAGTTGCAGTCAGCCCTTTAACCTTTGGCTAACCTTGCTCTTGGCTGGGGTGCTCTCTATATGGCCAACAAAAGGAAAATCCGATGGCTTCACTGACAGCAGACCAAATACTGGCCGAACTAAAGCGCATCGCCGCACCTGATGGCCGCGGCAATATCGTCTCTGCAGGGCTTGTCTCGGACGTCGTCATCACAGGCGGCGACGTGACATTTGCGCTCACGGCACACCCACAACACATGCGCAGCATGGAACAACTGCAACAGGTTGTGCAGCGGGCGGTTCTGGACATACCCGGCGTGAAAAAAGCGCTTGTCGTATTGACTGCTGAAAAAGCAGCTTCTGCGCCGCCGAAACCTGCCGCCCGGAGCGGCGCTGTTCCAGGCGTCAAACACATCGTCGCGGTAGCCTCTGGCAAAGGCGGGGTTGGCAAATCCACGACGGCGATCAATATCGCATTGGGATTGAAGAGTCTTGGACTGAAAGTTGCCGTGCTCGATGCCGATATCTACGGGCCATCCATGCCCCGGCTGTTTGGCCTGTCTGGCAAACCCTTGGCCAGCGATGCTGAAGGCAAGCGCATGAAACCCATGTCGCGCTTTGGTGTTGAAGTGGCGTCGATTGGTTTTCTGGTCGAGGAGGACACGCCGATGATCTGGCGCGGCCCCATGGTGATGTCAGCCCTCACCCAGTTGCTGCGTGAAGTTGAATGGTCAGAAACCGACATCATGATCGTCGACATGCCGCCGGGCACCGGCGATGCGCAATTGACACTCGCCCAGCAAACCCCGCTGTCAGGTGCTGTCATCGTTTCAACGCCACAAGACCTTGCACTGATTGATGCCCGCAAGGGCCTCAACATGTTTCGCAAAACCAGCGTGCCCATCCTCGGCATTGTCGAAAACATGAGCTATTTCATCTGTGGCAAATGTGGCGAGCGCCATGACATTTTCAGCCATGGCGGCGCAAATGCCGAAGCGGAACGCATGGGTGTACCATTCCTCGGAGAAGTGCCACTCGACATGGAAGTGCGGCGACGCTCCGATAGTGGAGAACCGATTGTTGCCACTTTGCCCGATTCGCAACATGCCGCCATCTACCGTGATATTGCCCGCCAAATCTGGATTAGCGTGGATTCTGGAGTGCTCAGCCGTCCTGCCCCCCGGATTGTTATCGAAAGTTGAGTGCAATTCGATCACTTGGACATAGCCTTAAGTCCATGTTAACCATAGGTTAGCCAAAAAGAACGATGAACCGGGAAGGGCCATGCCTTTTCCAACATTGGCCGGAGGTTAAACATGTCGAAACTCATGTCTGTGCTGGGCATTTTATTATTGGCGATAGGTGTCGCCTTGTCAGTGGTCGGTATCGTCAATCCGGCACAAACCCAGATACTGGGCGTGTCGATGGACACAGCAGCCATCATGGGCGTCGGCGGGGTTCTGTCTCTTGGCCTCGGTGCGCTGATTGGTGCTGTCGAGCACATGGGTTTTGCCAAACCTGCCGCCGTGATTGAAGAGGTTGTTGAAGTCGTTGAGGTATCGGAACCTGAAATCATTGCTGAAGCCAAGCAAGATGCGAAAAATGTGTTTGTACCAAGTGCCCCTGAACCCCAGACGGTGCCAGACGTCGTTGAAGCACCGGTTGAACAGCCAAGCCGCATCCGCTTCCCGGGCTTTGGCCGTCGCATTGCTGCAACAACTGCGGTCGCGACCGGAACGGTAGCTGCGGTCACTGATGCCGTCGTTGTACCTGATGTCAATGTCGCACCTTCCGTACAGGAAACCATTGAGGCACTTGAAAAAGCCAAGAATGATATCAATAACGCCATGGGCGGAGTTGCGACAGTCGCCGAACCTCCAAGTGTCGTCGAAGCCGCGGTGGAAATTGATGAACCGGAAGCAGAAGAAGACGAAGCTGTTGAAGGTGAGCTCTATGTGCTGGAGGAAAAAACCATCCGGGGCCGACCCGCCCGCGTGCTTTCCGATAACACAGTGGAAGCCGAAACCGATGAAGGCTGGATGCGTTTTGAAAACCTTGAGCATCTCAACGAATATCTCGATGCCGAAGGCGAGAATGCCTGATCGGTCGAAGCCTACCTCACATCCAGCACACTGGTCCGTGCATGACGCACAACATCGCTGGCCAGTGAACCTCTCATCAAGCGCTGCAGGCGGCTGCGACCTTCGTCAGTCACTGTGATCAGCCGATAAAGCGATCCCCGTTCGACAATTTCCTGCAAGGCATTGCCAACGGCGGTTTTGGTTTCATGCACCGCGATCTTCATGGCTTTGAGCAGTGCCTTGGCATTCGCAACGGCTTCCTCTGCGGCAGGTCTTGCCGCCTCGCTGGGCGCTACAGAAAACAGGGTAATCGGTTCTCCCACCATATGGGCCAGCACTGACGCGCGACGCACAGCCTGCAGGGAGCGAGACGTGCCATCCGTGCAAATGAAAAAACCCCGGCGATCCAGACTGGCCCGTGCAACCAGCACAGAGCAGGGCGCCATGGTCGTGACGGTTTGTACGATTCCTGCATCGAAAAACGTCATGAACTCGCTGCGCCAATGGGAAGGTTCCCCGATGATCATCAGGTTATAGGGACCAAGCTCATACTGATCGAGAATGCCCCCCGTCACATCGGGCGCCGTCTTGAGTTTCAAGACAACGCTGCGGCCTTCGGCACTTCGATACTCCACTTTTGTGTCACCAGCCGCATCACCCCACGCACTTTCATGGGCTCCTGAAGTTGACCAAGCGCCAACATCTATGCCTTCGTCTTTCAAGGTTGCCAGCGAAGCCTTGAGGTGTTTGACACCTGGCAATTCAAAACCGGCATCCATCATGTTTTCACGGGCCAGCCGCACCTGCAAGCCACCGGAATGCAAACCTTGGTCGATCGGCCTGACAAACAGATTGATGATGTCGCAATCATCGGTAACGGCAAAGCGGGCAGCGAAACGCACGCAATTCAATCCAGCGTCGCTGCCATCAATGCAAGCCAGAACGCGGAACCGATTGCGCCGGATCTGGCGCAGGTTGGAAAGGGTCTTCTGAACCGCCGCTTCCTGCCTGCCACTGAGGGTGGTGCGTTTGAAAAGCCCGAACATGCTAGTTCAATCCCTTCAACAGCGGCCAATAGAACAGCGACATGCCAATGATCAAAACCAGCGAGATGATCGTCATCCGCCAACCAGACCTGAAGAAGTCCGAAGCCTTGAGATAGCCCGACGCGTAGATGATCGTGAAGGCGGGATGCGCCGCCGCCGTGAGATAGGCAAAGGCCGATGAAATGGCGGTGACAAAACCGATGTTCAAGGGGTCGGCCCCCGCTACACTTGCAGTCTTCAAAACCACAGGTCCAAGCACGGCAACGGCTGCACCAGCTGTCATGGTATTGGTGACAATGGTGGTGAGAACAGCCACGGCACCAGCAAGTCCGGCACCTTCGCCCAATCCCAAAGGCGTCAGTGCACTGATAAATGTCCGCGCAACCCATTCAGCGGCCCCTGTGTCTTTCATTTGAAGGCCAAGCGATATGGCCGCCGCATAGAGCAAGACCACACCCCAGTTTACTCCGCTGTTGATATCTTCCCAGCGCACCAGACCCGCCACCAGAAAAGCAATGGCCCCACTGATTGCCACAATGCCAAGCCCCAGGCTTTCAGAAAAGGCAATCCAGCCGATGATGGTTGCGATGAACAATAATATCGACGACCAGCCCTGCGAGCCCAAGGGACCATCCATCGCAACCTGTGTCCGCAGCCGCGCCACAGCCCGTGAAAGATCTTTGTATTCCGGCTTGAAAGTCCAGAATAGCAGAGCCGACACAATGGGCAGTTGGATCAGGAACATTGGATAGGCGTAAAGCATCCAGGTCAGGTAATCCATCAGGTAGCGACGGGTTTCAGGATTGGTTGGATCGTAGAAGAATTCGCGCCAATAGCCGATCATGATGGCATTTCGCGCGCCCCCTGAAGGCGTGCCAATGCCAGCAATCGCGCAGCCATAGGAAATCGAGAGCAGCAACACAGCAGCAAGGTTCTTGACCTTTGCGCCATCGCTTGACGTCAGGCTGATCAATGTCACACCAACAGGCAGCATCATCGCGGCAACCGTGTGCTCACCGATGAAAGACGCCAATACACCGCAAACAACCGTAATGCCAAAGCTGATCCAGAATACGCTTGTTCCCGTCACCCGCACGATGGCCAGGGCAATGCGTTTGTCAAGTTTCTGTTTCACCACAGCCACGGCCAGCATCAGCGAACCCATGATGAACAGCACAGAATCCGTCATTAAACTTCGCGCCACGGTGGAAGAATCGAGGCCCAGGAAAACCACCTGTCCCACCACAATCATCAATGCCACCGAAGGCAGCGGCACGGGTTCCGTCACAAACATCAGCGTGGCCATCAGCGACATGACCAGCACAACCTGACCCTCATGCGTCAAGCCCGCAGGCGTTGGCGCGTGCATGAGAGCCAGGCCGAGCACCATGGCCACAATGAACCAACGGCGTTTCCACAGCAGGTTAAGATCAACATTGCCGATGAGTTGCCGATAGCGTTGATAGCCCCGTCGACGGAATCGCCGCAAACCCGCTTGCGGTTCATGGGCAAGCAGGCTGTCGCGGGCCAGATTGAAAGTGGTGTCGCCGGTCATTGGTTTTCTACGCTGGAAACTTGAGGACCACTTAAACCCCGCAGTTGTGGCGCGACAAGGGCCAAAGCGGAGGCAATGCAGAAACCAGTCGCGCAAGTCCGGAAATCGTTGCATCCTGTTTTGAATTTCAACAACCGAGTCCCGCCATGTCGCTAAACCTTGCTCCTATCCTGGCCGACGCTGATTCCAATCTGGATCGCAACATCGAAAGGCTGTTTGAGTTCCTTCGCATCCCTTCGATTTCAGCCGACCCGGCCTACAGGCCGGATTGCATTCGCGCCGCCCAGTGGGTGGTCGCAGAATTCAAATCCCTGGGATTTGATGTGGCGTTGCGCGAAACGCCGGGCTGTCCCATGGTCGTCGCCCACTATACGCCGCCAGATGCAACGGCCAAGACGCCCCATGCCTTGTTTTATGGCCACTATGACGTGCAACCCGCTGACCCGCTTGAACTTTGGCAATCTCCACCTTTCGAACCCGTCCGCAAGAAAGATGCCAAAGGCGTTGAGCGCATGTATGGCCGTGGCACATCGGATGACAAGGGACAACTCATGACCTTCATCGAGGCGGCCCGCAGTTACATGCAGGTGGAAGGAAGATTGCCCATCAAGGCAACGTTCCTGATCGAAGGTGAAGAAGAGAGCGGCTCGCCTTCGCTGGTGCCATTCCTCAAGGCCAATGCCAAGGAACTTTCCTGCGATATTGCTTTTGTCTGCGATACCAATATGTGGGACGCCAAAACCCCGGCCATCACCACCAGACTGCGCGGCATGGCACGCGAGGAAGTGACGGTTATCGGACCTTCGCTGGATTTGCATTCGGGCCTCTACGGCGGACCCGCCCTCAACCCTCTCAAGGCCCTGAGCAAACTCATCGCAGCCATGCACGACAACAAAGGCAAAGTGGCAATTCCCGGATTTTACGAAGGCGTTGCCGAATTGCCTGCTGCCACCAGGAAACAATGGCGGGGCCTCAAATTATCTGAAAAGAAATGGCTGGCTGCCATTGGCTTGAAAACATCTGCGGGCGAAAAAGGCCGCAGCATTCTGGAACAAGTCTGGGCAAGGCCAACGGCAGAGGTGAATGGCCAATGGGGCGGTTACATCGGGGCAGGCGGCAAAACTGTTATTCCGTCTGAAGCCCACGCCAAATTCACTTTCCGTCTGGTCGGCAAGCAGAACCCTGCAAAAATCCTGAAAGCCTTCCAGACCTTTGGAAAAAAGCAATTGGGCGGTGATGCCAAGATCAGGTTTTCAGGCGAAGGCGGTGGCAGCCCGGCTTCGGAAATCAGCGAAAGCAACATCTATATCCGCAAATCCGCTGAAGCCTTGCGGGAGGAATTCAAGCGTGAAACCGTGATGATGGGGTCCGGCGGCTCCATTCCCATTGTCCGCTATTTCAAGGACATTCTGAAAATGGATTCGGTGCTGGTCGGATTTGCCCTCGAAGATGATGCCATCCACAGTCCCAACGAAAAATACAACGTCGCCAGCTTCCAGCGCGGCATTCGCAGCTGGATCAGGATTATGGATGCTTTGGGAAAAACACCATGAACATCGTTTTCAAATCCGCCTTGGCTCAAGGCCGGATGCTTCGGTCGCGCAAGATTTCCGCCAAAGAACTCTTGCAGGAAAACCTTGACCAATTCACCCGCCACAATGCCAAGATCAATGCTGTAATCATTACCGACCTCGACCGGGCGCATGAGGCCGCCGTTGCGGCCGATCGACGGTTATCACATGGCAAGGCCCTTTCGGTTCTCGACGGTGTAGCCATGACGGCCAAGGAATCATTTGACTGGAAGGGACTGCCATCGACCTGGGGTGATCCTGCATTGCATGACAATATCGCCGCACAAGACGCCGTCGCACTGCAAAGACTGGCGGACGCCGGCGCCGTCCCCTACGGCAAAACCAATGTGCCCCTTGCATTGTCAGATTGGCAAAGCTTCAACGCCATTCACGGCACCACCAATAATCCTTGGGACGTCACACGAACCCCCGGCGGTTCTTCCGGCGGCGCTGCAGCGGCCTTGGCAACAGGCATGTCGGCCTTGGAAATTGGTTCTGATATCGGCGCATCCATCCGCAACCCCGCCCACTATTGTGGCATTTATGGCCATAAACCCACCTATGGCGTGGTGCCCTATCGCGGCCATCTGATGCCCGGAAGTGTTTCCATCAGCGACATTACAGTGGCCGGACCCATGGCAAGATCGGCCCGCGATTTGACTGCCATGTTGAAAATACTGGCAGGCAGTGAAGGCATCGAAAGTCGGGGCCGTCCCGTTGCATTGCCAAGTGCACTACAAAATACTTTGAAAGAATTCCGAGTTGCCATCCGGCTTGACAGCGAAGTGTCGGAAGTCGACGCTCCACTCAGGGGCCTGCTGGAAAAACTGGCGCAATTTCTATCGAAGAAAACCCGCAAACTTTCATTCTCGGCGCGGCCCGATTTCAGCGATGCCGAGGCCTTTGAAAATTTCATCACCCTCCTGCGGGCAACGTCCACCAAACGCATGGCCGACGATGAGATTGCCACGGCCGCAGAAAAAGCCCGCAGGCTTGATCCTGATGATAAAGGCTATGTCGCCATGATGACGCGGGCTTTTGGCATGTCGCACGGAGCCTGGTTGCGGGCCAATGAACGGCGGCACCAGTTGGCGCTGATCTGGGATCAGTTCTTTGACGATTGGGATGTGTTGCTTTGCCCCGCCGCTGCCTCCGCCGCATGGCCCCATGATCACGTCGGCGAACGCCACGAGCGCTTTATCACCGTCAATGGCAAAAAGGTTTCCACCATTGATCAACGCTTCTGGGCAGGATACTCCGGCAATTTCTATCTGCCCTCAACCGTCGCACCCATGGGATTGACAGCGACTGGTTTGCCCTGTGGCGTGCAGATCATTACACGGGCCTATGGTGATTACACATCACTACGCTTTGCCGAATTGCTGGAACGTGAATACTATGGCTTCGTGCCACCACCGGGGTATTGACAATTTTCGGTGGTTGCCGTGAGAGCGGCTCGCAATACATCAAAATCATATCACACGCGATCCGTTACCCCGGCGAAGGCAATTTTCCACGCTTGCGATTTTGCATCAGACAATTTCCTTCACTCTGTTGACATGCGTATAAATGGCGATGGCAACACCCGAAACGGCGATCATTGCCATGCCGACGAAAGCCAGCAGGTCTGGTACATGCTGATAGATCAGCCAACTCATAATCACCGCAAATGCGACATGAAGATAACTGAAAGGCGCCAAGATAGATGCGGGCGCAAATCGGTAAGCTTGCGTAAACAGAAAATGAGCGAGAAGCGATCCGATGCCAAGAAAAGCCAGAAGCAGAATGTCGATGGGCAGCAACGAAAAGGCTTTCCAGTTAGATGCCAGCATGATGCTGAAGGTGACAGCCCCAATCAGCGCAACGTAAAAAAGCATGGCCATGGTGCTTTCTGTTGGCGCCAAGGCTCGTGACAGCAAAATGCAAATCACCGATACCGCCGCCGCAATCACAGCATAGGCCACACCATCGATCGCCAACGCACCACCGGGCCGCGCAACCAAAAATGACGCCTGAAAATCCAGCCATCGCACAAAGCCAGCCTGCGACGCTGACTTTCTCTTTCAGCAACCAACC
Source organism: Hyphomicrobiales bacterium (assembly GCA_031418195.1). GTDB lineage: Bacteria > Pseudomonadota > Alphaproteobacteria > Rhizobiales > Aestuariivirgaceae > Aestuariivirga. Next base: position 12,667 of record JANOXA010000027.1, read on the forward strand.
TGCCACGAGCATGACACCAAACCCCTGCAGATAGAGGATGGCCACAGTTTCGCCCACCGGCATGCGCTGCAACGCCAGACCCGAAAAAAGCGAAGCAACTGATAGCGATCCAGTGCGCAGCAGCACGAGGCCGGTGCGACTTGTTTGCCACAACTTGGCCCCATGGCGCGGCGCTACCAGAGCAACCAGCAAAACCAGATTGATGGCATAACGCACCATGGCAACAAAGGGCACATTGTATTTGGTCATCAAATATTTGCCTGCCGAATCCATGCTCGCAAATAGCAGTGTGGCCGCAATAACCAGCAGAATGCCGCGCATTGCCGAGGAAGATAAACTGTTCATGGGATGCAAAACCTTCAAATCGTCATAGTGCCAGCACAGTGCCGTGACCACTTGAAATTAGGGATGCAGCCATGCAATGTGATGGCAAGGAATTGCTGCACTTACGCAAAGCAACGCATGGCCATGGTCGTCAAGGATGCCCGAAGACGATCTGAAATAGAATTGAAGCATTTGTTGGTTGTTGCAACAGAATGCAACTGTAGATCAGGCTGGTACTAGGGCCTGTCCTCATTTAAGCCAGACCCATGCGCAAGCGAGATGAACACCTGCAAGAAAGTTTCTTGCGGTTTTCTCGTAGCGCGTTGCGATGCCCCGGAAGTGTTTGATTGTACAGAAGAAGCGCTCGACAAGATTG
>JANOXA010000028.1:0-7140 GCA_031418195.1 Hyphomicrobiales bacterium
TCGAAGAGACACATGCACCGTCCGTCATCGGGGGAGAATGTTGAGCGGAGATATTCGATCTTCGTTCCCGCTGCTGACATTTCCCTGGCTTTGCCGATGGCCGCTTTCTGGGCACCGCCCAACGCTTCCATGCTGATTCCCTTGAGATCGCGTTCTACCATGAATACTGACATTTTGTGCTCCTGTGCGTTATCTGACGCATCAAATAGGCGCTTCAATCACCAAAAAGGGAACGAGTAGTTTGCTATTGTTCCATAACTGACAGTTATGGGAAAAGCTGTTAAGCTGCCGGTCAAAGGTGCATGGAGAGTGCAATGGAAATGTATCAAGTCCGATATGTTCTGGCGGCGGCCCGCGTCTTGAATTTCACCAAGGCTGCGGTTGACTGCAACGTCTCGCAACCTGCCTTGACCAAAGCCATCAAGACACTTGAGGCCGAACTGGGCGCTCCGCTGTTTCACCGGGGTGGCAAGCAAATCCTGCTCAGTGATTTTGGCCGCTCACTGTTGCCGCATCTCCACCACATCGTGCAGGAGGCGACAGCGACAAGAACACTGGCCGACAATTTTCGGCTGTTGAACAAGGTTCCAATCCGGCTGGGCGTCATGTCGACCGTTGGTCCCGTGCGGCTGGCGCGCTTTCTGGCCAAGTTTCAAAAGGATTTTCTGGGAGTTGAAATTGCGGTCAGTGAAGCTGGAATCGGCGAGTTGAAGAACAAGCTGGAGAATGCTGAGCTCGACCTGGCAGTGATGAACATGCTGGACTGCCCGCGCGACGGTTTTACCGTGCAAGATCTCTACCAGGAACGTTACGTTGTGATCTTCCCGCCTGAACATCGGCTGTCCCAGCTCAATGCAGTCAAGCTTGGAGATCTTTCAGACGAACCCTATGTTGATCGCCTGTCGTGTGAGATGCGCGAAATCGTGATGGGCGTCTGCCGTGACAAGAACGTCAATCTCTATGCGCGATTTCGTTCCGAACGGGAAGACTGGGTGCAGGCCATGGTACTTGCACGAATCGGATTTGCTTTCATGCCAGAGTGTTCGGTGACACTTCCCGAACTATTGCAACGACCGCTGATCGATCCTGAGGTTACCCGCACCATTTCCCTGGTCAGCATGCCGGGGCGGCAATACAGTCCGGCCACTGCCGCCATGGTGCGGGCGGCACAGAGCTTCGATTGGCCCGGATAATTGTTCATGGCGACGTTGGCTCAATTCCCGCCACCCGCACCAGCTGGATTTAGAAATTTGCTGAAATTCTTGAAATCAGCCCAGGCAACCCTTAGAGGCTCACAAGAGCGAGCGCCTCAGGGTGAAGGATTTCAATGAGTCACCTCATCCTGAGGTGCCCGCCCTTGCGGGCCTCGAAGGATGCGCCAAGGTAATGATGGCATTTTCTGCAAACTGTTAAAGGTGCCTGCTAACTGATCTGGCCAACTCCCCAGATTGGAGAAGCTGGATGCTGGCCAGTCCGAGCCATTTGGCCATCAATTTCAATTCACCAGCCAGAGCCGCCGCGATTTCATGGTGGTCTACGTCGACTTCCTTGTGGGCGCTGTTGACCAGCAGGGTTCCGGTTGCCCGGTCGGCTTTCAGACACAGACGCCCCACCAACTTTTCACCATGCAGGAACGGCAAGACGTAATAGCCAAATTTTCTTTTGTTTTGAGGTGTATAAAGCTCAATCCTGTAGTGAAAATTGAACAGTCTTTCTGCCCGGTCGCGGTTCCAGACTAGTGGATCGAAAGGTGAGAGCAGGGCGGTGCCGCCGGATTTGCGGGGGAGTTTTGCATCGCGGTGGATAAAGGCAGGTTTTTTCCAGTTCTCTACCGAAACGGGCAGAAGAATACCCGCTTCCTGGGCTGCTGCGACGGCATTTTTTCCGTCGGCAATTGACAGGCGAAAGTAGTCGCGCAAATCAAGTTCCGTTGCAACGCCCAGCGAACGAGCGGCCCTTTCAATCAAGGCAATATGGGCATCTGTTTCATGCGGCGTAGGTCTTGCCAGGATTTCGGCTGGAATGACTTTTTCAGGAATTTCATAGAGCCGCTCAAAACCCTGGCGCGATGACGTGGTTACAAGACCGTGGTCGAACAGGCATTCGGCGGCCAGTTTGCCCTTGCTCCAGCCCCACCAGCCGCCTGCCGATTTGCCGGAACCGGGAATTTCGCTGGCGCGGGTAGGGCCATTCTGGTCGATGAATTTAAGGGTTTGCTTGAGGAAGGTATTTTCTTCAGCGGCGAAGCGGTTCATATGCCCATAGGTGCCATCGCCATTGCGGGCCCGCTGCATACGCCATCGCAACAGGGGGTGAAGATCAAGCGGCACAAGACTGGCTTCGTGGGCCCAACATTCGAAAACATGACGCTTTGTCGGTGCCAATGTGCGGGTATCGAGTGCGGCGCGGTCATAGTTGCCCAGTCTTGCATAGAGAGGCAAATAATGGGAGCGAACCAGCACATTGACGCTGTCGATTTGCAGCAGCTGCATCTGGTCGATGGTGTTGGCGATTTTGGACCAATTGGCCTTTTTGCTGCGGTCTTGCGTTGCAAAGCCCTGGGCGTGAAGCGCAATGCGGCGGGCTTCAACGCGACTTAAACTGGATTTCACGCGGCGGCTTCGTGATATTCGGCCGCCGTCGGATTGGCATGTCCAGCCACCAATGCAGCGGAGTGTTTATAAAGCGTTGAACAATAGGGGCAGATGATTTCATCTGCCGTGCCCATGTCGAGAAAGACATGGGGATGGTCAAAGGGTGGAATTGCACCGATACACATGAACTCCCGCGCACCGATTTCAATTTTGGCAAGGCCCATGGAATTCTGGAAATGTGGGGTAGCGCCGCTGGCCATCTGCTGTCCTCATCAAGCTTGTTTCGTGACCAGCGAATAGCATATCTAGGCCATGATGCAAAAATTCAATTCTGCCGGAGTCGAGATTTCCTACGTGGAAGAGGGAGATGGGCCGCCGGTGTTGCTGATCCACGGCTTTGCCTCCAACCACCGTGTGAACTGGGTGGCTACAGGCTGGACCAAGTTTTTACGGGACTCCGGATATCGCGTCATCGCCTTGGATAACCGGGGCCATGGAGAGAGCGAAAAACTTTATGATTCCAGCCACTATTCAGCTTCCATCATGGCCGATGATGCAGCGCGTTTGATTGAGCATTTGGAATTGGGGCAGGTGGCTGTCATGGGTTATTCCATGGGTGCGCGGATTGCGGCCTTTCTCACCATGCAACGGCCTGATCTGGTGTCGCGTGCGGTATTTGCGGGTTTGGCTGAGCGTATGGTTACGGGCGTATCAGGATCTGATGAGATTGCATCGGGTTTGGAGGCGGCTGATGTGAAGGATGTTACTGGTTCTGGCGCTCGCGCCTTCCGAATCTTTGCCGAACAAACCAAAAGCGATCTTAAAGCCCTCGCCGCCTGCATTCGTTCCTCGCGCATCAAGATCAAGGCCGAAGCATTGGCCGCAATCAAGCTGCCTGTGCTTGTGGTGGCCGGGGAGGCTGATGATGTGGCAGGGGCAGTGCAACCTCTCGTCGATATGATCTCCGGTGCGAGCGGCCTGGTATTGCCGGGGCGCAATCACATGAATGCAGTGGGGGACAAGGCATACAAGCAAGCGGTGCTGGAATTTTTGGCGACACACCAGTCACTTGAGAGACGCCCAAAATAGGACATTCAATAGCCACATTTCAGCCTTCAATTTGTTTGCCCGGGGGGAAACGATGGGGAGTGACGATGATGCGACTTGTCCTCATGATTTTGTTTGCTCTCGTGTTTCTTCGAACCGGGAGCCTAGCGGCCGAGCGTCGCGTGGCGCTGGTGATCGGCAACGGTGCCTACTCCGATGCCGCGAAATTGCCCAACCCTGCCAACGACGCCAAGGCAATGTCCGAGGCGTTGATGCGGCTTGGTTTTGATGTGCGTCTGGTCATGGATGCCACACAGGCGGATTTGCTGACGGCAATCGATGACTATGCGAAACTGCTACCCGGCGCTTCGGCGTCTGTATTGTTTTATGCCGGGCACGGCATTCAACTTGAGGGCCAGAATTTTTTGTTGCCGGTTGATATCAAGGTTTTGAACGAACGATCCATTCGTTATGGGGCAATCGACGTGAGCGAGATTGTTGCCGAGATGGAACGCAGCAGCCCGGTCAACGTCATCGTGCTCGACGCCTGCCGCAACAACCCCTTTGTGGCGGAATTGAAGCGCAGCCTGAAATCCCGCAGCGTCGACATTGCCCAGGGACTGGCACCGATCAAGGCGCAATCCAGCGGAACGATCATTGCATTCGCAGCCGCATCGGGCTCCGTTGCCGCCGATGGAGAAGGCGAACATAGTCCGTATACGGAGGCTTTGCTGGCGGAAATCGAAAAGCCCGGTGTTGAAGTGGCGCTGGCGTTGCGGCGTGTTGCGGGTCGTGTCATCGACAAAACCAAGGGCGAGCAACGGCCAGAACTTTTAGTGCGATTGGTCAACGAGTTTTACATGAAGGAAGCCGAAACAGTTGTCGTGGCGGTGGTGGCGGAAATCGTTCCACCAGTCGTTCCCGAAGTGACAGTTGTGCCCGAAGTGAAAGTGGTGCCCGAAGTGAAGGTGGTGCCCGAAGTGAAGGTGGTGATTGAGCCACCTCCAGTCAAAACCGGGACAGCAGATGCGACCGTGATCGTTGCCGATAACATTGAAGACCCGCGTTACGTCACCCAGCGTTCACAATGGGGGCGTGTTTCGCCGCGCACTGCGGTCACCACGGCATGGCTCCCAGCGGCTGTCACTGAATACAATGAAGACGGCGATTACGCCACGCCAGCCACAGCAGGCTGGGTTAAACTCGATTCACAGATGCAGATGGCAATCGGTGCGGCGGGTGATAATGACTGGTTGAAATTTGAGGTGGGGGCTCCCGGCGTCTTGCATTTGACGGCCAAGCAAATGCCAACGGAAGTCGATCTCGCGGTGCTTGTACATGACCAGAATCTGCAACCGGTTGGCAATTGGCAAACCGCCCCCCGGCCCGGTGGCGAACTGGATGTGACCGTCGACCTTCCACGGGCTGGAACCTATTGGTTGCTGGTGGCCGACAGCCGCAATGACGGGTGGTCTGCATCGACGTTTGCCTTGTCACTGACCTACCAAAAAGTGGATGACGGCTATGAGGCCAACAACAGCATTGGCAGCGCATGGCCGCTGGACATGAACGGCGATCTGAAAGCCAACATCTTCCCGCTTGGCGATGTGGACTGGTATCAATTCTGGGCCGAACAGCCGGGCCGGTTTACGATTTCAGCAACAGGCCTGCCCACCGACATCGATGCAGCGTTTCGCCTCTACAATGGCGATGGGCAAGTCATCCATGACTGGACCGTGTCACCACGTCCGGGCGGCGATGCAGAGGCCGTCTATGATCTGAAACTGCCGGGTGTCCATTACCTCGAATTTGCCGACAGCTACAACGACAAGCGAAGCGCCGAAACCTATTCCCTGAAAACCAGTTTCGTCGAATCGGTCGATGGCACGGAACCCAATGACAGTATTGCAACGGCGCGAAATATTCCTCCCACCGGCAAACGGCGGTTGACGGTGCTGCCAAAGGGCGATGCCGACTGGTTCCGCCTGCGCGTTGAGCAAGCAGGTGAGCTGCGTCTTGGTGCAACCGAGGTTCCCCCGACACTGGACATTGCAATGCGCGTCTTCAACGGTGATCGCGCCGTCATCGCCGATTGGATGGTGCCGCCACGGCCCGGTGGCGATACGCTGGCGCAAGTCGATCTGCCGGCACCCGGCGAATATTTCATCGAAATCAGCGATAGTTACAATGACCAGAGCGACATTGCCCATTACCAGTTCGAGACGGCATTTGTACCGCAGGCCGACCAGTATGAACCGAACAACAGCCTGGGCCAGGCAACGCCCGTCAGCACCAACAGCGAATTCCTGTTTAATATTCTGCCGCGTGGCGACACCGACTGGTTTGCTGTCAATGTTGAAACAGCAGGGGAGCTTGCCGTGTCGATTGACGAAGGACCACCGGACCTCGACATGACATTCCGGGTCTGGAATGCTGATAGGCAAGTCGTTCAGGATTGGGTATCCGCCTATGCCAAGGGTGGCCTGACAGAAGGCACGGCGGACCTCGCCAAAGCCGGACTGTATTTTATCGAAGTTGCCGATGCCTACAATGACCAGCGCTCGGTGTTGCCTGCAACCCTGCAAAGCCATTTCACGCCCGCAACAACCGCCTCCGAACCCAACAACAGCTTCGGGTCAGCCCGTGAACTGGCACTGGAAGGACAATGGCTGGACTCAATTTTCCCGCGCGGCGATGCGGATTTTTACAGTTTCACCGCACCCGGTGCCGGTAACATTTCGGTGACACTGGGCGATGTGCCCAAAGGTCTTGACCTTTATTTCCGGATTTACGACGGCAACAACATCGCCTCCAGCTGGTATGGCCCCGCCGTTCCCGGCGGCGATTTTGTGCAGAAAGTCCCCGTGCCATCAGCAGGCCAATACCGCATCGAATTCAACGACGGCAGCAACGACGCGCGAAGTTCAGCGCCCTATCGGTTCGGCTGGAAGTTTGCCGCGAGTCCGTGATCGAGAAAAAGGCGGACGGGGGAACGAGTGTCGCCTGTGGCCACCAAAGGACCTCATCCGTCTCGGGCTTCGCCCAGATTATAAATGGGGCCACCTTCTCCACTTGCGTGGAGAAGGGACGATAAGTTGGGTTTTGTCCCTTCTCCAACGAAGTTGGAGAAGGTGGCGCAACGCGCCGGATGAGGTCCCTTTGGTGGCCAAATGCGATAGCCCAGCCATGCAGTAAGTGTGGTGAGAAGTAAAATGCACTGTCACCGATTTGATCTGATTTGTCGCCCGTGAAGAACCCCATTTTCACGCGGCTTGAAGTTTTTGCTGCGCAAAAATCATGGCCAGCAACAGGCACAATAAATCCCTCAACCAGTTGAGCAGGAGGCGGAAGTTGTAGCCAGCTGCTGCGAGGATGGCGTTGATGCGGTCACCTTCGGTGTGGGCGAGGTAGTTTCTGTTCATGCGGTGCTCGTTCTTGACGTGGCCGATGACAGGTTCGATTGCGGCGCGGCGCTTCATCTGCTTTTTGATGGCCGGAG
>JANOXA010000029.1:0-18962 GCA_031418195.1 Hyphomicrobiales bacterium
CCATGGAATGAGGTCGTGGCATCGCTATCTGGCCTCCTCGCCAGCAGCCATGTTGAATCACAAACCAGACTGATTTGGCAACAAAACCGATTCAAACAACAGAGGAACCGCTATAATTTTAGATTCGAGTTTCGGTGGCCAGTTTTCTTGGGTTAGTAGTGATGAATAATCTGTCCTCAGAATGTCCGCAGAATGCGGGGCAGCATCAGGCACAAATGGGCTGATTTGGCTTCATTCAGGCACGTTCAACCCAAATTTTTTTCAATGATTTAGGGGGCAAGTATCTTGCTCAGAAGGAAGAGATCACAGGTTCGAATCATGTCGGTTACACCACCACTGGGAACACGACCCCCGAATGGCCCTCTGAATTTGCCAAATTAGCAACATCTGCGAAAGCAAAGGCGATGACGGTGCGATGCATGATTGTCTACGTGCCGCATACTTACGAAAAAAATGGCCTTTGCCCTATTAGCCCCCAAGGCATTATCAACCGCGGGAGCAAACTCAAAGCTGGATTGAGGTTTGGCGCAAGGTCACTGCGTTTGAGCTTATCTGGCAATGTACGCAATTCCGACAACTTCTGCGTTATAAATGTCAAAAAAGTATCAGAAACTGCGCAAACCTGTACTAGCGGGAAGATACAAAGGGGGGGTAGCGTCTGCTTATTGCGGCGATATGAAATTTCGGATCGCGATGAAAAGCACTTGAACTGGGCACAAAGCCGAGAATAGTGCAGGGAGAAGCTCTAAATGAAACCCGACCTGGAAGTCGTCCAAATTGGGCAAGGAGAGTCATTCAAGGCTTGGTGCCATGGCTATCCGTTTCACACTGTCCGGTGGCACTTTCATCCCGAATATGAAATTCATCATGTTGTAGCGACCAATGGACATTATTTTGTAGGCGATTTTATCGGGGAGTTCCAACCCGGAAATCTGGTTCTGACAGGGCCTAACCTTCCACATAACTGGGTGAGCGATATTCCTGCCGGCACGTCAGTTCCGTTGCGTGGCCGTGTTGTGCAATTTTCAGAGACATTCATATCCGACGCCCTTAAGGTTTTCCCTGAGCTTGCGTCATTTAATGACGTGCTTGAAAGCAGCCGACGTGGTGCATTGTTTACGCCTGCTTCCACAACCGCAATTGCGCCCTTGCTTGAAGAGCTGGTCACGGCGCAAGGTGTGCGTCGCATCGAGCTGTTTGTAAATATTATTGGAGTGATGAGCAGGGCCGCTGGAACGCGCACGCTCACCAGCGCGAATTATCTGCCTGACCCGTCCGGCTTCATGGCGACGGGCATTAATGAGGCGCTTTCCTACATAAACTCCCATCTCACTGAACAATTCACTGAAACGGATCTGGCCGCGATCAGCGATAAAAGTGCCAGTGCTTTTTCACGCAGTTTTCGGCGGCATACGGGAATGGCACTTGTGCAGTACGTCAATCGCCTGCGCATCAACCTCGCGTGCCAACTGCTGATGAGCGAAAACACATTTTCAATTACCGACATTTGCTTTGAGGTCGGGTTCAACAATATTTCGAATTTCAACCGACAATTTTTGGCACTCAAAGGCATGCCGCCTTCGCGTTTTCGAGGACTGTTGGAGGAAAATACAAGAGCAGCTGAAGCTGCCTGATCCCCTGATCTTGTGATGAGTTTAAAACGACCTTGTCGCACCCTTGGCTCCCACTTCGAGACTTTACCACTAGAAAACCGTAACCAAAAATGGAGACTATACAATGACTAAATTCGCTTTGAAATTTGCCAGTGCCGCAGCACTCGCACTGTTTGCACTGGGCAGCAGTGTTGCTGTCACCCATGCAGCACCCGTCACTGACGCGACAATTGGGTTCTTGATGCCTGACCAAGGCTCAACACGTTATGAAGAACATGATGCTCCAGGCTTCATTGCTGAAATGCAAAAGCTTTGCCCAGGCTGCAAGGTAATCTACCTCAATGCTGGTGCGGATGCCACAAAGCAGCAACAACAGTTCAACTCAGTCATTGCCCAAGGTGCCAAGGCAATCGTTCTGGACCCTGTTGATTCCGCTGCTGCTGCATCGTTGGTGAAATTGGCCCAAAGCCAGGGCGTCAAAGTGATTGCCTATGATCGCCCCATTCCAGAGGGGGGAGCTGATTACTACGTGTCCTTCAACAATGAAGGCATTGGCAAAGCCATTGCTGATTCACTCGTTGCTCATCTGAAGGCCATGAATGTAGTCGCGGCTGACGGTCAAGGCATACTCCAGATCAATGGTTCGCCAACAGATGCTGCAGCGGGCCTCATCAAGAAGGGCATTCATGCAGGCCTCGACACGAGTGGTTATCCAATCTTGTCAGAATTCGACACGCCAGATTGGGCACCACCAAAGGCGCAAGAATGGGCTGCGGGTCAAGTCACCCGTTTTGGCAACAAGATCCTGGGCGTTGTTGCTGCCAATGACGGCACCGGTGGTGGTGCAATTGCCGCTTTTAAAGCAGCTGGCGTATCCCCTGTTCCACCAGTAACCGGCAATGATGCCACAACAGCTGCCTTGCAATTGATTATCTCTGGCGATCAATACAACACCATTTCCAAGCCATCGGAAATTGTGGCTGCCGCCGCTGCCAACATTGCGTTCCAGTTGCTCTCTGGTGAAACACCAAAGGCTGAAATGACGTTGTATGACACGCCGTCGCAGCTTTTCACGCCAGCCGTTGTAACGGCTGAAAACCTGAAGGCAGAAATCATCGACAAGGGCATTGCCAAGGCTGCTGACCTTTGCGTTGGTGCTTATGCTGATGGTTGTGCAAAACTCGGCATCAAGTAAAACTGCACAGTAAGTCCCCGTTCGGCTTTGTTTTCAACTGGCCGAACGGGCTTCTTAATAGTGAAAAGATATTCTTGAAGGCAAATCAGTATGACCGCAGAATTGCACCCTACGCCTACTGGTGAAGTTGTCCTTTCGCTGCGTGGAATTTCCAAGAATTTTGGTGCCGTGTCGGCGCTCACCGCTATTGATCTTGATGTTCACGCAGGCGAAGTGGTGGCCTTGGTAGGTGACAATGGTGCGGGTAAATCCACCTTGGTCAAAATTCTTTCAGGTGTGCATCAGGCAAGTGCTGGTTCAATTACATTTCAGGGCAAACCCGTAACTTTGCCTGACCCAAAATCAGCCCTGTCCCTTGGCATTGCAACCGTGTTCCAGGATTTGGCTCTCTGCGAAAACCTTGATGTGGTGGCCAACATTTATCTGGGCAAGGAATTGAGCCCGTTGCGGCTTGATGAAGTTTCCATGGAAGTGCGGGCCTGGACATTGCTGAATGAATTGTCTGCACGCATTCCCAATGTGCGCGAGGTTGTTGCTTCCCTTTCAGGTGGCCAACGCCAGACGGTGGCCATCGCGCGCTCATTGCTGCTTGATCCCAAACTCATATTGCTGGACGAACCAACCGCTGCATTGGGCGTGGCGCAGACCGCTGAAGTTTTGGATTTGATCGAGCGTGTGCGGGACCGTGGCTTGGGCGTGGTGATGATCAGCCATAACATGGAAGATGTGCGGGCCGTTGCTGATCGTATTGTGGTTCTGCGATTGGGTCGCAACAACGGTATTTTTTATCCCGATGCTTCGAATGCCGAACTCGTCAGCGCCATCACAGGCGCATCAAATAATTCGGTGTCACGTCGCGCGGGCCGCCGCTCGATTGAAAGCGCAACGGGAGCCAACCCATGACCGACGTTCCAAAGCCACTCCTGGATCGCAGTGATAGCCGTGTCACACATGCCACATCGATTGGCGGATCGGTCAGTGCATTTTTTGATCGCGTGCGTTCTGGCGATTTAGGTTCACTTCCGGTCATTGTCGGTCTGTTGGTGATCTGGATGGTTTTCACCGCTTTAAATCCAATCTTTGTGTCGAGCGCTAATCTTGTAAATATGCTGTTTGATTCCTCCACTGTCGGCGTCATTTCATTGGGCATCGTCTGTGTACTGATGGTGGGCGAGATCGATTTGTCGGTAGGCTCAGTCAGTGGTTTTGCATCTGCCATGCTGGGGGTTCTCTGGGTCAATCATGGGTGGCCTGTTTGGTTTGCCGTTCTCGCTGCCCTTGCAGTGGGAGCGATGTTCGGTTCAGTCTATGCGTTGCTGTTCAACCGCTTGGGCATGCCGAGTTTTGTGTCCACACTTTCAGGGTTGCTCGCCATTCTGGGTTTGCAACTTTATTTATTGAACAAGACGGGCTCCATCAACCTGCCTTACGGTTCGTGGGTTGTTGATTTTGGCCAAACCATGATCATGCCCAAAATTGTGTCCTACGGTTTGGCACTGCTTCCCGGGGTCATCATGTTGTGGACTGGGTATCAGTCAATTGCCCGGCGCCGTGCCGCAAATCTCTCTGCGCCATCACTCTCAGGTTTGGTGTTCAAGGCAATCCTGATCACAGTATTGATCGAAGCCGTTGTGTTTTATCTCAATCGGTCACGCGGAATCCCTTGGATGTTCGGGCTGTTTGCAGGCCTGGTCATCACCATGAACTATGCATTCACGCGCACCAAATGGGGCCGCGCAATGACTGCTGTGGGCGGCAATCGTGAAGCCGCCCGTCGCTCAGGCATCAACGTCCGGATGATCTACACGAGTGCATTTGTGCTTTGCTCGATGCTCGCTGCATTTGGTGGTGTGCTGGCTGCGTCCCGTCTCGCCTCCTCCAGTGAGCAGGCGGGCACGGGTGATGTAAACTTGAATGCGATTGCAGCAGCGGTGATCGGTGGCACAAGCCTGTTTGGCGGGCGTGGCAGTGCCTATTCAGCTCTTCTTGGCATCATCGTCATTCAATCGATCTCCAACGGACTGACCTTGCTCGATCTGTCATCCGCGCTGCGATACATGATCACCGGTGGTGTTCTGGCCGTCGCCGTTATCATCGATTCACTCGCACGGAAGTCGCGCGTGTCACACGGCCGCGCTTAACGTCACAATAAAGAAAGATCAAAATCATGGCAGATGAACTCGCGGGTAAAGTTGCGGCAATAACAGGGGCTGCATCGGGCATCGGCCTCGAATGCGCGAAAACACTTCTGGCGGCGGGGGCCAAAGTTGTGCTTGTTGATCGTGCTGAAGAAAGTTTGCGAAAAATATGTGCAGAGCTTGGACCAAACGCCATTCCCGTGGTGATTGATCTCTTCAGCCCTGAAAGTGTGAGCACGATGATGCCGCAGATTTTGGAAAAGGCCGGGCAGTTGGATATCTTCCACGCGAATGCCGGATCATACATTGGTGGTGATGTGGTGGACGGTGATCCCGACGCGTGGGACCGCATGCTCAATCTCAATATAAATGCAGTGTTTCGAACCATTCATGCCGTGCTGCCGCATATGGTGGAACGCAAGACGGGCGACATTCTGGTGACCAGTTCGATTGCAGGCATTGTACCTGTGGTGTGGGAGCCGATTTACACCGCATCCAAACATGCGGTGCAGGCCTTTGTGCACACCGTGAGAAGACAGGTTGCCAAACACGGCATCCGGGTAGGGGCCATTCAACCAGGGCCTGTTGTGACAGCGCTGCTGGCCGATTGGCCCAAAGCCAAAATGGATGATGCCTTGGCCAATGGCAGTTTGATGCAGCCCAAAGAAGTTGCCGATTCAGTGTTGTTTATGCTCACGCGCCCGCGCAATGTTGTAATCCGCGATCTTGTGATTTTGCCTTTGAGTGTGGACCTCTAGTTTCATGATTGCTGCAAAAGCTTTTATTGGCGTTGATGTTGGCACCGGCAGTGCCCGCGCTGGCGTATTTGACGAAGCTGGAAATCTTCTGGGAGTAGCAAAACGCAATATCCAGATGTGGCATGAAAATGGTGACGTGGTTGAACAATCCAGCGAGCAGATTTGGCAGGCCGTCTGCGAAAGCGTGCGTGAAGCTGTTGCGACCTCCAAAATCAAACCAGAAAATATTGCTGGCATCGGCTTTGACGCAACATGCTCGCTTGTGGTTGTGAAAAACAACGGAACACCGATTACCGTTAGCCCTTCAGGCGATCCACAACGCAATATCATTGTGTGGATGGATCATCGCTCGGCGGGTGAAGCCGCAGAAATCAATGCCGGACATCACGACGTGCTGCGCTATGTCGGCGGGCGCATTTCACCAGAAATGGAAACACCAAAACTTCTCTGGTTGAAGCGCAATCTGCCGCAATCATTTGCAAACGCCGATCATTTTTTTGATTTGCCCGATTATCTAACCTGGCGAGCTTCAGGGTCATTGTCGCGGTCCATTTGCACTGTCACCTGCAAGTGGACCTATCTGGCGCACGAAAAAAGATGGGACGAAAAATACTTCAAAGATATCGGTCTTGGCGAACTCGCTGCCGAAAGCTTTGCGCGCATTGGCACAGATATTGTTGAGCCGGGTTCTCCACTTGCTCAAGGCCTCACTCCCGCAGCAGCGATGGACTTGGGCTTGAACGCGGGAACAGCAGTCGGCGCTTCATTGATTGACGCCCATGCCGGCGGAGTGGGCACACTTGGCACACATGTCGATGGTGAAATCGGCACACAAAATCGGCTGGCTTACATCTTTGGAACCTCAGCCTGTTCGATGGCTTCGAGCGACAAACCCGTGTTTGTGAACGGTGTTTGGGGTCCCTATTTTTCAGCCATGATACCCGGTCTGTGGTTGAATGAAGGTGGGCAGTCTGCGGCGGGTGCCGCCCTTGATCATATCGTCCAGATGCATCCCGCTTCGAGTGAAGCAATGCACCTGGCAAAAGCAGATGGTTTGTCTTTGGTCGGTTGGCTTGAAAGCCGTGTCGTTTCGCAATTTGCTGATGTGAGTCATGCTATTTCTGCAGCAAAAGACATTCACATCGTTCCAGAATTTCTGGGAAACCGCTCGCCATTTGCCGATCCTGATGCCCGCGCCATCATGGCAGGCGTCGGTCTTGAAACCAGCGTTGAAAATCTTATGGCATTTTACGTCGCAGGCTTGAGTGGAGTTGGTTACGGCCTAAAGCAACTGCTCAATAAATTTGCAGAAAGCCAGGTAGAGATAGATTTGATCGTTGCAAGCGGTGGGGCTGCGCAAAGTGCATTCGTCTGCCAAATGCTGGCAGATGCCACGCAAGTAACAGTGTCAGTTCCTGACTCAGCAGAGCCCGTACTGCTGGGTTCTGCCATGCTCGCCGCAGTCGCATCCCGTCACTTTGAAAATTTAGGCAAAGCAATGAGTGTGATGTCTGCAACGTCGCACGCGTTCAAACCGGCAGGTGGAAAAACCTTGGGCATCCATTTACATCGCTTCAAAGCCTTCGAAACGCTCCAGTCAGCAGCGCGAGCAATCAGGGCAAACTGATGGGATGTGAAAGTGATACACGTCGCGCACTTGCCTCATTTTCCCAAGTGAATCAGCAATTCTCGTGAAGCGCTTGTCGTTCTCTTTCCTGACTTTTTCTGGGAGGCAATGCCAACGGAATTTCTTACCACCATCGGGCAGTCGAATTTCAGGCGCATGGGCCGTGTCGTCGTTTTTTGCTGACTGATCATGGCGATCAATTCCTCCACCGCATGGCGCGCCATTTCGGTGTGTGGCAGCTCCATGGTGGTGAGTGGCGGCAACATGTCAGCGGTGAAAGCCTCGTTGTCAAAACCGATGACGGAAAGGTCGCGCCCGACGATGAGTCCGGCCTCAACAGCGGCGTTGTAAACACCGACGGCCGTTCGGTCACAAAAGCAGAACACGGCCGTTGGCGGATCGGCAAATGCCAGCAGCTTTTTCATGGCGCGGTAACCGCCGGTGATCGTCCAGCCACCCTTCACCACCAACGCGGAATCATAGGATACATCGCGCGTCGCCAACGCACGCTTGTAGCCCTTCAAACGTTCGCGCGAGGCTTCAATGCTGTCTTCGCCACCAATGAAGGCGATGCGGCGGTGGCCCGCATCCAACAGCGACAACACCGCCGTCAATCCGGCTGCCTGGTCGCCCGGCACCACTGATGATATGAGGTCACGCGCCACATAGCTGTTCAACAGAATACACGGCCAATCACTGAGGCCCGTTGGGACAACCACCTCCTGGGTTATCAGGCGTGCATAAATCACGCCGGCCACGGGCAGCCGCGCCAGAAATCCGATTGCCGACTGTTCAGCTTCTTCATCACCCAACGTTGGCAACACAGTCACCAGAAAACCTGCCTCGTTGGCTGCATCTGTCACGCCCTCGATCAATCCGGCAACATGCGGAGTCGAGATGACATCATTGATCAGCATCGCGATCACCGGGCGTTGACCGGAAGATTTGTGCGCCACCGTATAACCAAGTTCGGCAGCTTTCTTGATAACCATATCCTGGGTGGCGGCGGAAATGCGCGTGCCCCGCGCCTTGTTCAGAACCAGCGACACAGTTGCCTGGGAAACGCCACAAGCTGAAGCAATATCGGTCATCGTTGCTTTTTTGGGCACGGCGCTGTCCTTGATCACAATTGCCGGACGGATTAACATCAGATTGATACTTCAACAACCATGTTTATCTTGACGACTTCATATTATCAGTTATAAAAGCATAAATTATAAGCAGTCAATAACTGAACAATTATTGCCCTGGGAGGGGCGCATATGGGCCGTGTCACCTTAAGCAGGGTTGCGAAAAAGTATGGATCCGTCGACGTGATCCATGACATGTCGCTCGACATCCAGAATGGCGAGTTTGTGGTTTTTGTCGGGCCCTCAGGCTGCGGAAAATCAACCCTGCTGCGCATGATTGCCGGGCTTGAAGATATTACCAAGGGTGATGTGGAAATTGCAGGACGCAGGGTCAATGACATCGCGGCGCGTGACCGTGGCGTGGCCATGGTGTTCCAGAACTACGCGCTCTATCCCCACATGACCGTGCGTGAGAACATGATTTTCGGCTTGCAGAACATCGGCACACCAAGTTCTGAAATTGAAGCCCGGTTGTCGAAAGTCACCCAGATCCTCCAGCTTGGACCATATCTGGACCGGAAGCCCAAGGCACTGTCGGGTGGCCAGCGGCAACGGGTTGCGATCGGACGCGCCATTGTGCGCGAGCCTGATGTGTTCCTGTTCGATGAACCTCTGTCCAATCTAGATGCAGCGCTGCGCGTTCAGATGCGCACCGAAATCGCCAAGCTGCACCACAGGCTTGGGGCCACCATGATCTACGTCACGCATGACCAGACCGAAGCCATGACGATGGCCGACAGGATTGTGGTGCTGCGGGATGGGCGGATTGAACAGGTTGGGGCACCGCTTGAGCTTTATGAACGTCCAGCCAATGCGTTTGTCGCTGCCTTTCTCGGTGCGCCCAAGATCAATCTACTGGATGGCCAGTTGATCAGCCGCGCGGGCAACAAGGCCGAAGTCGAAACAGCAGGGGCCCGCATTGCAGTGAACGTCACTGAAGGAGCCGTCGGTGACAAGGTAAAACTCGGCCTCAGACCCGATGTGCTGACGCTTCAGGCCAAGGGGCCCTTCACGGCCACCGTCGATGTGGTGGAGGAACTGGGCAATGTGAAGCTGGTCTATGCAACCCTGCAGGACGGGCAGGCCGTTGTCGCCGAATTGCGGGATCGCGTGTCGCCCAAGGTGGGGGATGTGGAACGCTTTGCCCTGAACCCCGGTCAACGCCATGTGTTTGACAGTACCGGCAAGGCCATTACGTTGCATGACAGTGCTTCGGGAATGCCGAAAGCATGAGCCGTGGTGTCACATATGCCGGTCGCCGTGCGCCGGGAGCAGCCTTCCTGTTTCTGGCACCCTTTCTCGCCGTCTATGTCATCTTCCTGGTGTTTCCCTTGTTCAAAGGCATATGGATCAGCCTGCACGATTGGGAACTTGCAGGCGGGTACCGCAAGTATATCGGTTTTCTGAATTACCAGGATCTTTGGCACGACAAACTGTTCTGGCGCACCATTCGCAATACGCTGTATTTCGTTGCGCTGACTGTCCCGACGATGACGCTGCTGTCACTGGCGCTGGCCTTGGCTGTCCACGGCGAAGGACGGCTCAAGGCCGTTCTGCGTTCAGTCTTTTTCATGTCCTCGGTTTTCTCAGTAACCGTTGTAACGCTGATCTGGTCCATGGTTCTGTCAGCAGACAAGGGTCTTCTCATGCCGCTATGGAATGCTTTGGGCATGACCCCGATCAACTTCCTTGGCAATCAGACTTTTGCCATGCCGTCCATTGCGCTTGCCACATTGTGGTGGGGTGTGGGGTTGCCCATGGCGCTGTTTCTCGCGGCCTTGAGCCAAGTGCCACAGGAACTTTATGAAGCAGCCGAGCTGGACCACACCTCTCGCTTCAACAAACTTCGTCGCATCACGCTGCCCTCCATCCGCCATACTTTGCTTCTTGTCGTGGTTTTACAAATCGTGGGGCAATTCCAGATTTTCGGTCAAACCCACTTGATGACACGCGGTGGTCCCGCCAATGCGACCCGCACCATTGTGCAATACATTTACGTTACTGGTTTTCGTGACTGGCACGTCGGTTACGCCTCGGCCATGGCCATGGCGCTCTTTGCACTGATGCTGGGCTTCTCCATGTTGCAGCTCTGGCTCGGACGACGAGGAGAAGACGCATGAGTACCGCCCGTCGTACCGGCACTGCGCGTACCATCGACTTGACGCTGCTTGTTGCCACGATTGTGTTTGCTGTCCTGTGGATGATCCCCATCGTCTGGGTCGTCGCCATGTCGCTAAAACCCAACTCGGAACTGATGCGCTCCACTACGGGCTTTATTCCCATCCCCTTCACGTTTGAGAATTACGTCAACATTTTAAAACTTGCCACGGTTCCACTCTGGCTCATGCACAGTTTCATTGTTGCAGTATCGATGACAGTAGCTGTGCTCGCCATATCTTCAACTGCGGGCTATGCCTTTGCGCGGCTTGATTTTCCGTTCAAGCGCACCTTATTTCTCATCATGATTGCTGGATTGATGGTGCCGGAACAGGCAGTCTTCATTCCTCTTTTCACCATGTTTGCGGACTGGGGCCTGCATAACACCCATGCCGCCCTGGTGATGCCACGGGTTGCCGTACCCATCGGTGTGTTTCTGATGACGCAGTTTTTCCGTGCAGTGCCGCGTGAGCTCGAAGAAGCGGCGGAGCTCGACCATGCCTCACATCTCAAGATTTTCCTTAAGATCATGTTGCCGCCCTCGGTACCTGCCTTGACGACACTTGGCCTGTTCACATTCATCTACGCCTGGAACGATTTCCTGTGGCCACTGATCTCAGCCACGCGCGCCGACATGTACACGGTGACCGTGGGTCTTGCGTCGATCCAGGGCAATTTCGCCTTTTCCGAAGGGCTCGGCTCAGTCATGGCTTCAGCCGTGTTTGCCAGCCTGCCCATCGTCATCCTGTTCCTCGTCTTTCAACGTTTCATCGTGGCGGGTGTCGCCATGGGTGCGGGAAAGTAGGGGCAATACCCCGGAGAGCGGACCTCCGCCTTCCGGCCAGAATAACAACACGCATCCACAAGGAGGATACAATGCAACACTTTAAGTTTCTGACCCGCATGGCACTGGCGACGGCACTCGCCGGCAGTTTTGCCAGCGCTGCATCCGCAGCCGATGTCAACTTCCTGCGGTTTTTTGGCGATTGCCAAACCGAATATGGCACCGTCACAGATGTCAGCAAAGCCAATGGCGAATGCGGCATCATCACCGTGCTCACCAACAAGTTCAATGCCGAAAACAAGATTGGCGCCAAGGTCATCACCCAGACCGCCGAGTGGGGTGCCTTTTATGACCAGCTGACGGCAACTTATTCGACTGGCAATATTCCCGACGTGGCGGTGATGCATGCCTCGGTGATGGCCAACTTTGCCGAACGTGATCTGTTGACGCCACTGGCCGACGGTTTTAAAAAAGCCGGGATTGATACGGCTGACTTTGTGCCGGCAGCCCTGAAAAACGCAATGTCGAAAGACACGCTTTATGCGCTGCCCTATGACCTTCACGCGCTGTTGTTCCATGTCAATATGGACCTGATGACGCAAGCTGGACTTGTAAATTCTGATGGCTCCGTCAAGTTGCCGTCTTCGCCGGAAGAATTCATCTCGATGGGCAAGCAGTTCAAGGAAAAGACTGGCAAATACTTCATCGCATCCGAGTCACAATCTGCCGAAGGCATGATGGTGCGCCTGTGGGAATCATTCATGTGGCAGCAGGGTGTGGATGTGCTGTCCGCAGATGGCAAGACCGCTACCATCAATTCGCCCGAAGCACTGAAAGCGGCTGGATTGATCAAGTCCATCTATGGTGAAGGTCTGGCCAATACGGCACTGGACTATCCGGGTGCCGAACAGGCCTTCCTCAATGGCGAAGCTGGAATTCTGATCAATGGCACATGGGGTGTGGACAACTATAATGCCCAAGCCGCCAGCGGCAAGGCAGCTTTGAAAAACTACAAGGTGGCAAATGTTCCAACCATATTCGGCAAATCGAAAGTCTGGGCAGACAGCCATATGTGGGTCATGCCGAAGGATGACAAGCGCACCCCCGAAGAAGTCGATGCGGCTTTGGCGTTCATGAAATTTCTGAACGACAATAATTTTCAGTGGTCGCGCACGGGACATCTTTCGGTTCGAACATCAGTGATCGGCAGCCCGGAATTTGCGGCCCTTCCGCATCGCGGAGAATATGCTGCAACTGCTGAAAATGCCACCGCACTTCCGCCCGTGCAAAATCAGCGTGGTGTTTTCAACGCCATGATCACTGATTTCAACGCCATGTGGCTGACAGGTGCTGCGCCCGCAGATGTGCTCACAGCGATGCAGGACAGTGTCGATCAGATCCTGAGCCGCAACCGCTGACGAAATAGCCCGGCCGCCACCTCCCGGGCGGCCGGGCCATTCCAATTTCATTTCATCCCGACCGACCGCAGCGCCAGTTTGAGGCAGCTGTGATCGACACCAAGGTTCTGCCATGACTGCTCACTTCGTTCTCCCCACCCATAACCCGGCGGCTTTGCGCGCCCGCCTATCACTCGACGGGACATGGGACTTTCGTCATGAGTCGCATGACAATTGGCACCAGGCCTGCGTTCCGGGTTTCTGGCAGGCGCAGTTTCCCGAGCTGGCGGTGGCTTTCGGCAGGGCAGTCTATGCCCGCGACATCACCATTCCTGCAGATTGGTCGGGACGCGAAATTGCACTTTGCTTTGGTGCTGTGAGTGACTCGACAATCGTCCGGTTCGACAATGTTGAAATCGCCAGACACGAGGGAGGCTATCTGCCATTTGATGTTGTTCTGGCCTCCGTACAGGCGGGCCGCACCTACCGGCTTGAAGTCGAACCGTTTCTGCCCGATGCAAGCCGCCAGCAGAGCGACGGTGATTTTGCAGAAATCCCGCATGGCAAGCAGAGTTGGTACGGTCCCCAAAGTGGCATCTGGCAATCGGTCTATCTTGAGGCGCGTAGCCAATGCCACATCCGCAATTTGCAACTTCAGCCAAATTGGCCTGACGGATCTCTCGGCATTGAAATTGTACTTTCGACGCCGATTGTTGGTACCATAAAATTCACTGTCATCGGGCCTGATCAAGCGGTGGTGAACACATCTTCATATCCGGCAAATGGCAGCGCACTGCGCCAATCAATTCAACTGCCTTTGATTTTGGCTTGGTCGCCTGATCGTCCCGCGCTTTATACATTGAGTGCGGTGATTTCAGAGGGCGAGACTGACCTTGATCACCGGAGCGAGAACTTTGGCTTTCGCAAGATCGAAGCAAGGGATGGCTGTTTGTGGCTGAACGGGGAGCCATTGTACCTCAGAGGTGCGCTTGACCAGGACTATTACCCCGACGGTTTCGGGGCACCCCCGTCAGTTGCCCTGTTGGAGGATCAGGTCCACAAGGCCAAGGCCATGGGGCTCAACTGCCTGCGTTGTCACATCAAGGTGCCTGATCCCCGTTACTATGAGGTGGCCGATCGGCTTGGCCTGCTCATCTGGACCGAAATTCCAAACATTGAAACGTTCACTGTTGCCGCAGCACGGCGCATACGCTCCACAATGGAAGGCATCCTCGAACGGGACCGGAACCATCCGTCGATCATCATCTGGACAATCCTCAACGAGGATTGGGGCACACGGCTTGGCGAAGTTGCCGACCACCGTGCCTGGCTTTCCGACATGGTGGACTGGTTGCGTGCCGAGGATCCTTCACGCCTTGTCGTGGACAATTCAGCCTGCTTTCCGAATTTCCACGTCAAGACCGACATCAACGACTTTCACTATTATCGCACCGTTACAGACCGACGCGAGGAATGGGATGCGCTGAACCAGGAATTTGCCGGTGGCGCGGATTGGACGTTTGGCACCACAACTGACATTGTGCGCAGTGGCAAGGAACCGCTGATCGTCTCTGAATTCGGTGTCTGGGGCCTGCCGCAGCCTGATTTACTGCGCCTGAACGGACAGGATCCCTGGTGGATGGCCTATGGTGGAAGCTGGGCTGACGGGGCTGCACTGCCGCAAGGCATTGAAGCACGCTACCGCGAACTGGGCTTGTGGCAGGTATTCGGCAGCTTCAACGCTTTTATTGACGCGGTGCAGTGGCACCAATGGATGAACCTCAAATATGAGATTGAGGGATTGCGCAGCCATGCGGCCATCGCGGGCTATGTTATAACCGAATTCACCGACGTGCACTGGGAAGGAAACGGCCTTCTCGACATGGCGCGAAACCCGCGCGTCTTTGCGCCAGCCATGCCCAAGGTGAACGCCGATATCGTCATTTCGCCAGGCCTTGCCCGCCATGCCACCCGTGCCGGTGAGACTGTAGGTTTTGACCTTTCGGTATCAACGGGCGGTGCCAGCCTGCCTGAAGGCAGCAGGTTGACATGGTCTTTTGGTGGCAAAACCGGGGACGAACGTTTGGCTGCCCTTGGTCCCATGCAGGCGCTTCGTGTGCCTGTGCTGACGGCAACTGGCTCCGATGCGTCCTCACGGAGAGAGCAGGCGCAGTTCACACTGGTGGCTCCTGACGGAACAGTTCTCGCGCGCAATGACGAAAATGTGTCGGTCTATGCGCGTCGCGATGTAACGCCCATGCGCTGTGCCACAGATGATGCTGCCCTTGCCGAACGGCTTGCCGCCCTTGGCCACACTGTCACGTCTGCAGACGAAGCTGAGGTTTTTGTTACCCACAGAATCGATGCAGCAAAGGTGGAGGCTATTCATGCCGGACGACGAATTCTTCAAGTTGTGACCAAGGTAGATGGCTGGTCGACCGAGGATTTGTCATTGCGCGATGACTTGAATCTGCGCGACGGGCCCATGTCAATGCAGATCGAAGACGAGCAGGGCGGCATGATTTCAGGCAGCTATTTTTCTTTCCCGGGATACAAGCTTGTGCATCGCCATCACAACATCTGGCGTGGCGACTGGGTTGGCAACTTCAGCTGGCTGCGCCGTGACGGATGCTTTGACCATATGCCGGGCGGTCCGATGTTTGACTTGTCTTTCAATGGCGTGGTGCCGCACCATCTGATGGTCGGTTTCCGGCCCTGGGAATTCCACGGTCGCGTTCATGCGGGTGTTGTCGTGGGGTGGGTGCACAAGCCAGCCGCCATCATTTTCGAAAAACGTCTGGGCCGCGGCAAGCTTGTCGCAACGACCTTCCGTTTGGACAGTGAAGCACCTGATGCCGACCCTGTGGCAACCGCGCTTTACGATGGCTTGCTTGCATTGACTGCGAGTGGCTGAACGTCACTGTTATATTGTCAGCCTCGAATTTGGTTGTTCTCTTTCGAGGCTGCGTGATAATGCTGCGAGACAGAAGTGCTGGTGACATCAAATGAATTTGGCTGTGGAGCAGCCAAACCGCGATCTGGTGTGGAGCCGCGCTGCGGTGACTGGGTATTTTGCCATTTTCGGGTTGATCTTTGGCGCCTGGATCACGCATATCCGGCTTGCCAAAGAGCGGTTGCAGACAAGTGCATCCGAATTCGGGCTCGCCTTGTTAGCAATGGCGCTGGGTGCTGTTGTCACGATGCCCGCCGTCGGTTTAGCGGTAAACCGGTTTGGCAGTGCCCTTGTCTGTCTGGTGGCAGCGATGCTTGCACTTGTTTTTCTGATATTGCCCTTTCAATCCGGAAGTTTGACTGCATTTGCTTTCAATCTGGCACTTCTAGGAGCGGCACTGGGCTCGCTTGATGTCGGCATGAACGCACACGGTCTCTTGGTCGAGAACAAAATGAAACGCCCCGTGATGTCGGCCTTTCACGGCATTTATGGTTTCGCTGCGCTTTTCTCTGCCGCCATGGCGGCCGTGCTTATAGGTCGAGTACCAGAACTTTATCACGCCGGTTTAACACTGGCGCTTGGCGTTTTTATTCTTGTGGTCTCGCACAAGCACATGTTGCCTGCTGATGCGGATCGGGGGCAAGCCAAAGGTGGCATATCACTTCCGACGCGGCATACCATTTGGCTTGGCGTTCTTTGTTTTCTCGTGCTGATGGTGGAAAATGCCACGGTAGACTGGGCAGGAATATACCTGCGCACCGAGGGGCGCGCGTCCACGCAGCTGACATCGCTGAGCTTTGCTTGTTTTGCTGGCTTTCTTGCTCTGTCACGTTTGTTGGCGGACCGTGTGCGGGCGAAATTTGGTTCACCACGCATTATTATGGTTTGCGCAATCATGACAGCGGTTTTCCTGGGGTTGGCAGTTACAGTCTCCAATAATCTGCTGGCCCTTCTATTCTTTGGCTTGAGTGGTTTTTTCATAGGCCCCATAGCGCCAGTGTTTTTTGCAGGTGGGGGGCGTGCTGAGCCAGATAATCCGGGGGCCGGTATTTCGGCTGCCACAACATTCGGCTATCTGGGCAGCGTGTGCGGCCCACCGATTGTTGGCTTCGTTGCCGATGCGACAAGCCTTGGAACATCACTGTTACTGATGGCAGCGGTACCGTTTGTGATTGCAGCTTTAGCAGGAAATTCGCGAGTGGCTGATCACTACTGAACCGTCAAGCGTGAAGATCCGGAGAAATTGGATCACTCACAATAAAGTCGCTGAAGGCAACCTGCAAACCAGACCGCTGTGGAGAACAGCACATCATTCCGATTTTTATTTTTTCAGGCATATTCAAATAAGCAAGGCGCGCCATCATCCAGCTTGTGTCGTTTAGCCGGAACTGTACACGCAGCGCGTTGCCATGGCGGGTCAATCGCACGGTGATACCACCACGGGCTGCTTCAGGAAGCCTCAGTTGTGACCAGTCCGACCAGCCATCTCGGGTGACTACCGTTGAGAAGTGTTGTGCCCCATCGGTGAGCTCCACACCGCATTTGAGCCAGTTGTTGTCATCAACATGCAACATAAGTCCAGCCTCGTCGTAAAGCTCCTCGTAGTCACCCAACACCCGTGCCTGGGCCGTGAAATCTCCGACCCGTTCACACCAGCGGAAATGCCCGCTTGAATGGATAAAACCATAGTGGGTCCGGTTCCAGAAATCTGTTCTATCGCCGGTTTGCACAGACGATCCGCTCTCGCTCTCCTGCCAATGCGGAGGTTCGTTCAACCAATGGAAATCCATGAAGTGAGCTTATATCGGGAGTCAAGTATGTGCAAGGCAGGCGGACTGCTTTGACTGGCTAACGCGTCAGTCAAATACCAAATGGCGCAGCAAAACAGAAGTCAGATCAATCATCAATGCTCCGAGCTTGAAAGTTGCATCTGCGCCCCGAGGCGAATGTTGCCGGCGCTTGTGACGCTAATTCTCAAGAGCCGAAGAGTTGGGATTACTACCCATACGCAGGAGTTTGCAATGCGTTGTCGCAAAAGTCACACGCTGGTGCAACTCGATTTTGAACGAGCGAATATTCATGAAGCATCCGACTTTATGCCCAAGTTGTTCTGTCGCTTTGACAGATAGGTATCAATGGACTAGAGCACCATGCGGTTATTTGAATCCGTACCCTGCTGCTCGGAAATAGTTTGAACATTCTTCTGGCGGAAAGAGCATGCAGATGTCGCCGATGGCCTTGCAGAGTTCGTCGATTGTTCTTGCTGCGGCTTTCCGCAAGCAGGCCTTCAGTTTTGAGAAGGCCATCTCGATGGGATTGAGATCAGGACTGTAGGGCGGCAGGTAAAGAAACCATGCGCCCTTGGCGCGCAGGATTTCCGCCGCCTTTTCGCTCTTGTGTGCGGCCAGATTGTCGAGGATGACGACATCGCCTTTGCCGAGCAGCGGTGCCAGCTGGGTTTCAATGTAGGTGTCGAAGATGGCCCGGTTCATGGGTGCCCCAGTTCTTGGGTGCATTGACAATCCAGGGGGCGACAAGGCCATTGCATCTGAGTCCGGCAATCAGGGTTTGGGTACACCAGTGGCCAAAGGGTGCCGTGGCTTTGAGGCGCTGGCCTTGCTGGCACCTGCCGCGCTGGCGCACCATCTTGGTGTTGGTGCTTGTCTCATCAAGGAAGATCAGCCGACCCTGCCGGTCGCGCATGATGGGCAGGCGGCCTTCGGTCCATTCGGTTCTCGCCGTGACGATGTCAGGCCTGGCTTGTTCCGTTGCCAAAAGGCTTTTTTTTATAGCTGAGGCCGCAAGCAATCAGAAACCGTGACAGGTTCGAGGGATGGATTGCCACAGCTTTGGCCTCATGAAGAACCGCCGCCAGTTCGGGCATCGTGATGTCGGGACGTTTGCCAACAACATCAAGGATAAACTCCCGGTGTGGCTTCAACTTGCCATGCCTGAACCCACCACGCGGCAAAGGCGCCACACTGCCTGTCTCTTCCCAGCGCTTCACAACATTGACAGCCGTGGAAACAGCCGTCTTCAACAGACCAGCCGCCTCCCGGCGCGAGTATCCTTCTTCAACATACTCAACAAGACGCACACGCAAATCGTTCGACAAGGCTTGTGGCATGGTCGTTACCTCCAACAACCTTGAATCACTAAAAATCTGATTTGCATAGAACCAGATTCAAATCGACCGCTCGATGCTCTAGA
>JANOXA010000030.1:0-2573 GCA_031418195.1 Hyphomicrobiales bacterium
GGCAGATGCCAGCTTCACCATCTTGCGGCGCTTTTCGTTGCGGTTGATTGAACTTGTTTTTGCCATGGGTTCGATATCTCTCCTTAAGCCGCTTTGCGCTGGCTTTTGCGGAAGGGGAAGTTGAAGGCGTCAAGCAGGGCACGGGCTTCTTCGTCCGTTTTGGCTGTGGTGCAAACCACGATATCCATACCCCACACCCGATCAATCTTGTCGTAATCGATTTCCGGGAAAATCAGGTGTTCCTTGATGCCCATGGCAAAATTGCCATTGCCATCAAATGAACGATCCGTCAGCCCGCGGAAGTCGCGCACCCGTGGCAAAGCCACGGTGATCAGACGATCCAGGAATTCATACATGCGAACCTTGCGCAAAGTCACCTTGGTGCCAATCGCCAGATTTTCGCGAATCTTGAATTGCGCAATGGCCTTGCGGGACATGGTGATCACCGGTTTTTGACCCGCAATCTTTTCCAATTCCGCAGCCGCCACATTGACCAGTTTTGAATCCTGGGTTGCTTCACCAACACCCATGTTCAATACAATTTTGGTGATGCGCGGAACCTGCATGACATTGGTATAGCCAAACTGCTTGATCAAGCCTGGCTTCACGACATCTTCGTAGTGGGTGCGCAGGCGTGGCACGTAGTTCTCTGGAATGCCGGCATTGGCGTTCTCAACACCAACGCGTTCGCCCTTGCGGCTTTCCTTGGCAATCTTCTTGTTGTCAGCTGGCGCAGAAGCCTTGCCCCCGCCCGCAGCGGGCTTGGCGGCAGCCTTTGCTTTTTTATCTTCAGCCATCGATCACTTCTCCTGAGCGCTTGGCAACGCGCACCTTCTTATCGCCAACCATCATGTATCCCACGCGGGTCGGCTTGCCATCTTTCGGATCCCGAAGCGCAAGGTTCGACACGTGAATGGACAAGCTCTTCGGGATAATCCCGCCCTCTTGCCCGCCTTGCGCCTTGGTGTGACGCTTGACGATGTTGATACCAGCAACCACAGCCCGGTTTTCAGTCGGGTTGGCGCTCAGCACTTCACCTGACTTGCCCTTGTCGCGACCAGCGATGACAATAACCTTGTCACCCTTCTTAATTCTAAGCTTGGCGGCCATCTAAAGCACCTCCGGAGCCAGCGAAATGATTTTCATTTGGTTCTTCCCGCGAAGTTCGCGGGGAACCGGTCCAAAAATACGGGTGCCAACAGGTTCACCCTGGGCATTGATCAGCACGGCCGCATTGCGGTCAAAACGGATCGACGAACCATCAGCCCGGCGAATGTCCTTTGCGGTGCGAACCACAATGGCTTTCATCACTGAACCTTTTTTGACACGGCCGCGCGGAATGGCTTCCTTGATGGAAACCACAATCACGTCTCCTACAGATGCGTAACGACGCTTGGAACCGCCAAGCACCTTGATGCACTGGACACGACGAGCACCGGAATTGTCGGCAACGTCGAGATTTGTTTCTTGTTGGATCATGGCATTACCTGTTCCAGACGGCTTGCACCGCCCTGAAAATCCTCATTCCCTAAGCTTTTGACGCGTCGACTTTTTCGACGAGTGTCCAGCGTTTTTGCTTTGACAGTGGCCGCGTTTCTTCAATGCGGACAATCTCGCCTGTCTTGGCTTCGTTGTTTTCGTCGTGGGCGTGATACTTCTTCGACATACGAACGGTTTTCTTGAACACCGGATGGCGAAGGCGGCGTTCTACCTTCACAACGATGGTCTTGTCGTTCTTGTCGCTGACGACCACACCTTGCAGGATGCGCTTTGGCATGTTTCTCGTCTCTCCTACTTGGCTGCAGTCTTGGCCGTCGCGGTTTGCGTCGTCTTCAGACGGGCAATGTCGCGGCGGATTTGACGGATACGGGTTGTTTTTTCAAGCTGGCCCGAAGCGCGTTGAAAGCGCAGGTTCAACTGCTCCTTGCGGAGCTTCAGGATTTCATCCTTGATCTGATCGTTTGAAAGGGCGCGAACGTCGGTCATTTTCATCGGTCAATCCTCCCTTACGCTTCACCAAGACGAGCAACAAAGCGCGTCTTGATCGGCAACTTGGCAGCAGCAAGGCTCAAGGCAAGCTCAGCAACGCCACGTGGTACACCGTCAATTTCAAACAGCACACGGCCTGGTTTGACGCGGGCTGCCCAATATTCCGTCGACCCCTTGCCGGAACCCATGCGTACTTCCGCAGGCTTCTTCGACACGGGAACGTCTGGGAATACACGGATCCACACGCGGCCGGCACGTTTCATGCCACGGGCAAGAGCCCGACGGGCCGCTTCAATCTGGCGGGCCGTCAAACGCTCTGGCTCCAGGGCCTTCAAACCGAACGAACCAAAATCAAGCGTATTGCAGCTTGTGGCACGGCCATGAATGCGGCCCTTGTGGGCTTTGCGGTATTTTGTTTTCTTTGGTTGCAACATGATTCAATAATCCAGCTCAATTCGCGTCGCGGCGCGGGCCGCGATGGGCCGAGCCACCTTCTTGCGATTCGTTGAAGCGCTTTTCCTGGC
The DNA here is from genome assembly GCA_031418195.1 of Hyphomicrobiales bacterium. Lineage (GTDB taxonomy): Bacteria > Pseudomonadota > Alphaproteobacteria > Rhizobiales > Aestuariivirgaceae > Aestuariivirga. The sequence continues at coordinate 2,514 of JANOXA010000030.1, forward strand.
CCATCGGATCGTGCTCAAGGATTTCACCCTTGAATATCCAGACCTTCACGCCATTGGTAC
>JANOXA010000031.1:0-45351 GCA_031418195.1 Hyphomicrobiales bacterium
GCTTCCGCAATCCGCTCACGTAGATCCATGGAATGAGGTCGTGGCATCGCTATCTGGCCTCCTCGCCAGCAGCCATGTTGAATCACAAACCAGACTGATTTGGCAACAAAACCGATTCAAACAACAGAGGAACCGCTATAATGCAAAGTTCTCGTCCAGCAATGATCTCTACAATGTCGTCAAAGCCGAGTTTGTCGCCATGCGGCTTGCGCATGTTGTCGGACTCAATGTTGCACCCGTGAAATTGACCAAAGGCTTGGGTAAAGATGTTCTCTTGATCGAACGCTTTGATCGCACACCAGTCAAAAATAGTTGGGAACGATGTGCGCTTGTATCGGCACTCACGATGCTCGAACTTGACGAACTCGAAGCCCGCTATGCGAGCTACGAAGATTTTTCGACGTTGATCCGTCATCGCTTCACTGATCCCAAGCAAACACTCGAAGAACTCTTTGGGCGCATGGCGTTTAACATTTTGGTCGGCAACACCGACGATCATGCCCGCAATCATGCAGCCTTCTGGGATGGTCACGCTCTCACGCTTACGCCAGCCTATGACATTTGCCCACAAGGGCGGACAGGTGGCGAAGCTACGCAAGCCATGCTCATTACTGGCAACAAAAGGCTCAGTCTGCTCACGCTCTGCTTGGATGCTGCCCCACAATTCTTGTTGGGCGCGGATCGCGCACGCACACTCATCACTTCACAGCTTGCAACCATTCGTAACAACTGGAACCAAGTTTGCGATGGAGCTGGACTAACTGAAGTGAACCGGACATTCCTATGGGGCCGCCAATTTCTTGATCCCTTCGCCCTGCAAGGTTGGGCTGAAAACTAACGCAGCCTGACCGGAAATCCTCAATATTGCTGCGAACAATTTTCAAAACATTTCATGGATGGCTTTTACACATTTATTTGTGGAACCTAAACGCAGGCAACGCGTTATGTGATTAAGGATGATTTTATCCCGCATTTGAGGACACTACGATGACAAAACTGTTCCTTGGCGCAGCGCTGGCTGCACTTTTTCTGTCCGCACCAGCCAATGCCGCAATGCATATGAAATGTGATGATGCTTCCATGATGAAGATGCAAATCGACATGGATGCAATGAAAGATCCTGCCATGAAGGCAAACATGGAGATGGCCATGAAGCAAATGGGCATGGCCAAAACAGCTATGAAAGCCAACAACATGGACGATTGCTCCATGCATATGGGCATGGCCGATATGAGCATGAAAATGAAGTGTGACGATGCTTCTATGATGATGATGCAAAAAGAAATGGATGCCATGGCCGACCCCGCCATGAAGCCTAACAAGGACATGGCCATGAAACACATGGGTCTGGCAAAGACGTCCATGAAGGACAGCAAGCCAGATGAATGCATGATGCATATGGGCGAAGCGATCGATGCCTTGAACAAGAAAATGTAACGGTTGGACGAGCCTTCCACAAAAGCAGGGGCGGAGAAATCTGCCCCTCAGCGAATAAAGGAATTGCTGTCTTGACCAAATATTGGTTTCGCGATCACCCGACAACCGTTTTTCTTATGCTTAGCTTTGGCATCACTTGGTCGATTGCGGCCACGGCCATGCTGGCATCCGACTGGTTCACCGCCGTGTTTGGCGGCCTAAACGCACGGGCGCCGATGTTTTATCTTGCTGTCTGGTCGCCGAATATCGCGGCACTTATCGTGACCTTGATGATCGGCGGCTGGTCGGGGTTCAAAGACCTGTTTTCGCGTCTGTTCCGATGGCGCGTCCGGCCATGGGTGTGGATCGTAGCATTAGGGTTCCATCCTGTGCTGATGGTGGTGGTTGAACTGATTGGGCTGGCCTTTGGTGATCCGCTTCCAACAACGGCCAACTGGCATGCCTTGGCTGCGGGCATGGTTGCACTGCCCCTGATCGCCCTTGGCCCGCTGGGCGAAGAGCTGGGTTGGCGCGGGTTTCTTTTGCCCCGCCTGCTGGACCACATGAAGCCATTGTCGGCGGCGCTGAACCTCGGGGCCATCTGGATGGTCTGGCACCTGCCCGCGTTCTTTATGACGGGCGTGCCGCAATCCAACATGTCACTGCCGATCTTCATGTTGGGCGGCATTGCCTTTACCGTGTTCATCACATGGCTGTTCCTGAATGCCCGACACAGCATTCTGATTGCGGGCATCATCCCGCATGCCATTGCCAATGCCTGGGGCGATGCGATGGGCCCGATGACGTGGATCAACGCAGGCGTGCTGGTGGGCGGGGCGGTGCTGTTGGTCTGGTTGATCGGCTTGCGCGACATCTCGGCCCCAACAGACGCCTATGAAAGGCAAAGGGTATCGCCATGACACCGTCAATCAAGTCTGATCTTCCGGCCCTTTTGACCTTTGTGGTGATTGCCTTCGGCTGGACTGGGGTTTGTTGTGGGTTGGGGCCACTTTCCCGCCGCAGCCCCAGTGGATTGTAATAGCTATTCACGACGGAAAGACATTAACCCAACGGAGATCGCCATGCGCCAGAACCAAACCTTCACGAACCCAAATCGCCGGTCCTTCCTCGCATCATCTGCTGGAGCGGTCGGTGCGCTTTTTGCCGGAGCTCCCTGGATGCCAGCCTTGGCAGCAACGCCTATTCTCTCGGTGGCCTCCCGTACACTTGAGGTAAACAAGAAGGCGGCCACGGTTTTCAGTGTGCTTGGATCAAATGGTGAGCCCGGGATAATAGCCCAAGAAGGCGACCACTTTTCTGGCGATCTTTTCAACAACTCAAACGAACCGCTGCAAATGCATTGGCACGGACAGGTTAAAGTGCCCGCCATTCAGGATCGCGCCCGGCCTGATGGTGGCGCGTTGGCCATCGGCCAGACCGACGCCCATGACTTTGCGCTGACCCCAGGCACCCATTGGATGCATTCCCATAGCCTGAGCGAGCAGCAGCTTTTGGCGGCACCAATGGTAGCCATTGAAAAAGAGGCGGGCGATTTTCAAAACGTTGTTGTCATGTTGCATGATTTCGCCTTCAGGACGCCGCAGGAGATTTTGGCTGAACTTGTCGGTGGTGCTGCCCATGCAGGAAGCGGTGGCGGCATGATGAGCAAAATGATGAAGGGCGGCATGATGATGGGCATGACCCACGCCAATGATGTGAAATACGACGCCTTTCTTGCCAATGACCGTACCCTAGATGATCCAGACGTTGTCACGGTTGAAAAGGGCGGCAGCGTTCGCCTCCGGATTATAAATGGTGGAACGGCGACGGCCTTCTTCATTTCGACACCGGGATTGCAGTCACGCTGCATCGCTGTTGACGGCAATCTTTGCCAGCCCGCTGCGCAGGCTTCTTATCCACTGGCACAGGGACAGCGCATTGATCTCGTCGTTGACATTCCGCCAGAAGGCGGTGCGTTTCCAATCCTGGCGCAGGTTGAAGGCGACCGATTTGTCACAGGCATAATGCTGGCGACACAGGGGGCGTCAATTGCCAAAATCTCAGTCACAGCGGACCAGCCACAGGAATTGACTGATCTCACATTTGAAACGCTGCTGCGCGCCGCAAACCCTTTGGCGGAGAAGTCGGCCGACCAGTCCTTCATGCTGATGCTCGGCGAGGAACCGGGCTATCGCTGGACGATCAACGGCAGGGCCCATGGCGGGCATCAGTCCTTCGATGTCCGCCTTGGCGAACGGATCGAAATGACGTTCATGAACCCAACCTCAATGATGCATCCCATGCATTTGCACGGCCATCATTTTCAAGTCGTCGCCATCGGCGGACAACGGTTTTCAGGTGCGTTGCGCGATACGGTGATCGTTCCCGCCCACAACCCGGTCACGGTCGCCTTCGATGCCACTCAAAAAGATGCGTGGTTCCTGCATTGCCACCATCTCTATCACATGGCGGGTGGCATGATGACGGAAGTGCGCATCAGTTGAACACGGAGCGGCATTGGCTGGGTGGGCTGAGGGTCTATCTCGGATTCATTATCGCTTTGCATTTGATCTGGGAAGCAGCACAACTGCCGCTCTACACAATCTGGCGCACGGGAACCCCGCGCGGAATCGCCTTCGCCGTAATTCATTGCACCATTGGTGATCTGATGATCACCACACTGTCGTTGGTCTTGGCGCTCATGTGTTTCGGCGGCCCGGCATGGCCACGCGAGCGGTTCACACAGGTGATGGTGGCCACGCTCGTCACTGGCATCGGCTACACCGTCTACAGTGAATATCTGAACACCGCCGTCCGCAAGACTTGGTCCTATTCAGACTTGATGCCAACACTGCCGCCATTCGGCACCGGGCTGTCCCCACTGCTGCAATGGATCGTCGTGCCAATGCTCGGCTTTGCGGCGATTTGGCTCTGGCGCAGGCGCATAGACAATTGATTGAACTATCCCGAACGGCTTTGTTGGTCGTGGACCAGTGTGCGTCATTTGGGCAGATCGCGATTTGACCGTCATGTTCTGTCCGCGCGGGAACCTTTCACGGCACCGGCGCGTTGCAGATTATTGGGTCGCTCCTGCAATCTTGTACCGAACGTCGCCAACGGCAAGCGGGTTGCTGACAATTGCACGAAATTGAAAAGGAACACTGACATGACAAATCAAGGCACGAAATTCCATGATGGTAAAATCGTCAAGACTTGTGGAGGATCCGCTGGTAGGCGGACGTTCATGTCGGCAATTGTGTGCGCCGCGACGCCAGTCATTTGCCTCCTGCTTGCCGGAGGCGCGGCAGCGGAAATTTCGGAGCCAGTGGTCAAGACGCTTGCGGTGGAGGCGGACCCAGTGGAAAAAGCGGTGCTGGTCGGTCGTGTCGCGGCAGACGGTATGGTTCTGCAATTGGAACTTGAAGGATCGGAACCAATGTGGATGCAGATGGGGTCTCCTCCCACATGGAATGAACACCAACCAGGCGCCGACGAGCGCTACCACGTCGAAGTCAAGGTGACTGATCCAGAGACCAAGACGCGCATCCCCTATGCGGGCATCACCTTTGCTGCGACGCTCGCAGAGACCGGCAAGACCATGTCAATGTCCCTGCCGCCGATGTGGGGCAGCAGCGGCCTCCACTATTCGGACAACAGCGCGCTTCTTGGCGACGGCACCTATGCTGCCACGTTGACGGTCGATGTGCCGACGTTCCAGCGCGAATTGAAAGACAAGGATCTGTGGCCCGCACCAGTCAGCGCCAAGTTCCACTTCAAGCTCAAGGATGGAAAACTTACAGAAGTGTCGGAAGCAAGCCCCTGAGCGCCGCTTTAAACTTGCATGCCGAACTCGAGCAGTTGCAGCGCGAATCCTTCGCGTACTTCATCCATGAGGCGAACCCCGACAATGGGTTGATCATCGACAAGACGGCGGCGAACTGGCCTGCCAGCATCGCTGCCACCGGCCTGGCGCTCGCGGCTTATCCGGTGGGTGTTGAGCGTGGCTTTTGGACACGCAGCGCAGCGGTGGAACGCACGCTGACGACCTTGCGCTTCTTCTGGAACAGTCCGCAGGGGCCGGAGCCCGACGCCACTGGGTTCAAAGGTTTTTACTATCACTTCCTCGACATGCAGACGGGACGGCGTGCATGGGAATGCGAACTGTCAACCATTGACAGCACGTTTCTGTTGGCAGGTGCTCTGGCGGCCGGCGTATATTTTGATGCGGATACCAGCGAAGAGCAAGAAATCCGCACTCTCGCCGAAGCGCTCTATCGCCGGGCTGATTGGGTATGGGCACAAAACGGTGAAGCCACGGTGACGCATGGCTGGCGACCCGAAAGCGGGTTCATCAACTATCGCTGGGAAGGCTATGACGAAGCGCTGCTGTTGTACATTCTGGGCCTTGCCTCTCCCACTCATCCCTTGCCGCAAGCGAGTTATGACGCATGGTTGTCCACCTATCGATGGGAGAGCTGCTATGACTATGACTATCTTTATGCGGGCTCACTCTTCACCCACCAGCTCTCTCACGTCTGGATCGATTTTCGCTACATTCAAGACGCGTTCATGCGTGACAAAGGCATTGATTACTTCGGGAACAGTAGGCGTGCCAGCTATGTGCAACAGCGCTACGCCATGGAAAATCCGCGCAAGTTTGCAGGCTATGGTGAACACTGCTGGGGCATTACGGCCAGCGAAGGGCCGGGGCCAGAAACGCTCAAGCTCGAGGGCGTCGAACGCAGTTTTTTCGATTACCTCGGGCGCGGTGTTCCCTATGGTCCCGATGACGGCACGCTGGCGCCTTGGGCTGTTGTCGCGAGTCTCCCCTTTGCACCGGAGATTGTTCTGCCGTCGATCCGCTACTGCATTCATCAAGCCAAACTCACAGACTCCAACGCCTATGGTTTCAAGGCCGCGTTCAATCCGACGCATCCGGGTGAACCCGGCAATCTTTTTGGCTGGTGGGTATCGCCATGGCACTTCGGGCTCAACATCGGACCCACGGTATTGATGATCGAAAATTATCGCAGCGGCCAACTGTGGCGGTTAATGCGCGAATGTCCCCATACTCGTATCGGGCTGCGGCGGGCGGGATTCTTCGGAGGATGGTTGGCCGAGGACGCGACAGGAGCCGGAAAATGAAAACGCAACGCATAGCATCGGTGACGCTGGCGCTGGGCGGCGTAATCTTGATGGGCATGGCGCTTTATTTCGGCTTTCTGCGACCGCCGCTGCTCCTGGAGGATTTGCGCTACATGGATGCATCTCTCATGCAGGTGCAAACCGCCTTGCCCGGATTGGAGTTATGGCTCGCCCGCGTTTTTCGAGTGCTCGGTGGCTACATGTTTGCCACTGGTCTGCTCACTGTCTATATCGCGGCAGCGGGTTTCAGGACCGGACGGCCTGGGGTGGTCGCTGTGGTTTTGGTCTCGGGATTGACGTCGATTGGTTGGATGGCGATCACCAACTTCGTAATCGACTCTGATTTCAAATGGCTGCTGCTTGCATTTACGCTGCCTTGGGTGGTCGCGTTGACACTTTCTTGGGTTGGCGGGAAAAAAATTCCACAGTGAACGGTCAAACCTCCGTCTTGGCGTCGATGGCGTGGTAGAGTTGAGGGAGGGCGGACGCCTCGACGCCGCTCATTTCCAGCATCAGGCGGCAGTCGCTTGCCACCGCGCGCATTTCGCCTGAAGCGGCGCGTGCGTGCTGGCCGAAAACCTGTTCGGCCATTTCGGTCGCAAAGAAGCGGCGCCAGTAGTAAATGGCGAAGGCCTGCGGCAACCAAGTAAGAAGCACCCGCAACGGGAAGGGGGCCACCGTATGTCCGAGCGCGCGCACTGCTGCGAAACCCTCGCGCACACCTGTCGTCATGAGCGCGAGTAGGGAGGCGTCCTTCGATAGCCGGCGGCAGTCGCCTCCGGCCAAGTAGATCGCGCCACTGACGGCGGTGACGAAGAATGCATGGGCTTTCAGCCAACCCTCCATGTCCCCAGAAATCCTGACCGGAAATCCTGCCGTGTGGAATGCCGCAGCCAATTGGCGCAGCCGCACAGTTCGGCGTCCGCCGGTTTCGCCCAGCGTGGTGGGCTGTTGCGCGATCAAGGCGTATCTTACGACGTGCCCTTCCCGCGCCCCGCCCGCTCCGGGAAAACCAAGCAGCACCCGCTCTTGGCCCAAAGCTTTGACAAGGCTGGCCGTACCAGTCGGATTGTTGAGCATGAAAAGCAGCGTGGGGATGCGCCGGTTGGCGATCAGCTCCGGCATGGCGCTCGCCACTTGATCGCGGCGCACCATGACCAAGGTAACATCATATGGGTCATCAGGGCCAAGCCGCCCGGTCGTCTCCACTTGCGTTACCGATCGGCTGCCGCTGACGAAGTCCTCAAGCACGAGGCCATGGCGGCGGATGTCCGCGAGCCGGGTGCCACGTGCGAGCACAGTGACGCGGTGGCCGCTTTCAAACAGCCGGGCCGCATAGAGTGTGCCGATGACGCCCGCGCCATAGACCAGAATCTTCATGCGTGCCTCCGCTCTGCCAATCAAATAATGAACACCGGTGAAAACCCGCCGCCTGCCGTTCTGAAATTGGTGGTCTGGCCCTGATAGAGCCGCGCCGCCGTCAGTAAAACCTGCCCTGCATACGTGTAGAGCCGGATATCCATCTTGCGCTCGACGGCTGCTCCATCAAGATTGATCATGCGCTGACCCGGTGCCGCAAAAGATTGCGCCACATATCCGCCAGCCGCAATGTCAGCCCATACGCCTTTGGTCACTTTATCTCCGCGATAAACAGCTTTGCCGCCATGGCCGGAGAGCGGCTTGAAGAACAGGTTCTTCCGGTCAGCCCACATCGCATCAAGATTTTCAGGTGTCATCAATGTGGTTTTTGGAATGCCTGCCAGCCTTGTTCTCAACTCGTCCGGCAAGCCAGCCGCCTTCAGCCATGTCTGATCGGACAGCAAAGTCAGATTTCGTTTGGCTGCATAAATCGCGTGGTTGTGCGGGTTTGGTGTCACGACAACTGCGCCATCCTTATAGGCCGCAGCGAGTGCTGCATGGTGGGTTTCCGCAAATGAAAAATCAACCAGCCGATTGTAAACGAGATCGATTTCTTCTCCATCCAGAATGAGCTTCCCCGCCTCATAGGTGAGCGCTGATGCATCGCCGATCACAGCGTCGATGTCATGTTTGCGCAACAACTGCCGCGCCAGAATGAATTCGGGATAGAGATATTGATCTTCCGGCTGATCATCAATGATTGCCACCCGGCGGGGTGCTGCCGTGCCACGTTGGAGCCGCCATTCCGCTGTGAACACGTTGAGGGCCTGCGTATCAAAGTCTTCTGCCTGCATGGCGATGATCCCACGTTCGATTTCGCTGCAACAGGCTTTCTGGGCCTTGGCGAGCAGGGCGTTGATGAAGGCACCGCCGGCATTGGTGTTTACTTCGATGAGCCGAGGTCCGCTGTCATCAAGATGGAAATCATAGCCCATGAACGCGCCAAGCGGACCAAAGTCCATTTGTGCCGATTCAGGTGCCCATGCGAGGACGGTATTTAAGTAGCCGGGCAATCGTGCCGCCGCCTCGATGGCCTCAACGATCCCGCGCATGTGCGCAATATCATCCGACGAGAGGAACACCAGAACATTGGAAAGCAGGTTTGGCTTGCTCTCAAGCTGTTCGACGTTGAATGCCGGATCATCCACCGCGCGACCAACAGTGTCCGCCAGCAGATTGCGGTCAAGCGTTGTGCAGAGGCAGCGCTGGTTCAGACGGTCAGAGAGTTCGAGTTGTTCGGCTGCTGGCATGTTCATGGCTCGGGCGCTGCGTCAGGTCGCGCATTCCATAGCATGATTGCAGGCTCAGCGGCGCGTTGATGGCCGTAACCCAGAATGCTGACTGACGCCGTATCGAGCAGAAAATGCGATGCGTGTTCAATTTCCAGCCCAATCCAGCGAGCCGCCAGAACGCAGCCGAAGTGGCCGTGCGAGAAAATGGCGATATCACCCTCAAGAGCCCGCAGCCGCGCAATAACTCGGTCAGCCCGCAAAAAAACCTGAGCTGGCGATTCACCGCCCGGGCAGCCATCTCGGTAAAGGTTCCAGTCCGGTTTGATCGCGCGGATTTCAGCGCTGCGCAGGCCTTCGTATGCCCCATGGTCCCACTCCGCGAGATCAGGTTCAATTTCTACAGGTGTTGCGATCCCTGCCAAAGCGGCTGTTTGCCGTGCGCGTTGCAGCGGGCTGACAAATACCCGCTTGAAAACATGGGTGCGCAGTCGTTCATTCAGTGTGCGGGCATCGGCTTCGCCCTTTGCTGTCAACGGAATGTCAGTTCGGCCCGTATGTTGACCGGAAAGAGACCATTGCGTTTGTCCGTGTCGAACCAGATAGATGCGCTGGAGCAATGGCGGGGAACTAAGCATGTGCAGGCCATTGCCAGTTGCGGATTTCCGGCATGTCTTCGCCGTGTTCGGCGATGTAGAGTTTGTGTTCGGCAAGCTTGTCGTGCATCTGCTTCTTCACGTGGGAGGCGCTCGCGCCAAGTTGCGGTACGCGATCAATAACGTTGGCCACGAGGTGAAAGCGGTCGAGTTCGTTCATCACAACCTGGTCAAACGGCGTGCTTGTGGTGCCTTCCTCCTTGTAGCCATGCACATGAAAGTTCCCGTGGTTGGTGCGGCGATAGGTGAGCCGATGAATCAGTGTGGGATAGCCATGGTAGGCGAAGATGACCGGCTTATCGACTGTGAAGAACTGGTCAAACTCAGCATCGCTCAAACCATGCGGGTGGTCGCTCTGTGATTGGAGCTTCATCAAATCAACGACATTGACGACGCGGATTTTCAGTCCCGGAAAATACGTGCGCAATAGATCGACAGCCGCCATTGCTTCGAGCGTTGGCACATCGCCACAGCACGCCATCACAACATCTGGTTCGCTACCTTTGTCGTTGCTCGCCCAATGCCAAATTCCAATGCCTGTTGAACAGTGTTGGATGGCGGCGTCCATTTCGAGCCATTGCGGCGAGGGTTGCTTGCCAGCGATGACGACATTCACGTAATTGCGGCTCCGCAAGCAGTGGTCGGTAATAGAGAGGAGCGTGTTGGCATCAGGCGGCAGATAAACGCGAATGACTTCAGCTTTCTTGTTGACGACGTGGTCGATGAAGCCCGGGTCCTGATGGGTGAAGCCGTTGTGATCCTGCCGCCAGACATGTGACGTCAGCAGGTAATTCAGCGAGGCGATGGGCCGACGCCAGGCAATGCCGCGTGTCACCTTCAGCCACTTGGCGTGCTGGTTGAACATTGAATCGATGATGTGAATGAACGCTTCGTAGCAAGGAAAGAAACCATGACGTCCGGTGAGGAGGTAACCTTCCAGCCAGCCTTCGCACTGGTGCTCGCTCAGCATTTCCATCACGCGGCCATCGGGTGCAACATGATCGTCGAACTCAAAAATCTCGGCGGTGGAGCAGCGGTTCGTGACCTCGAACACGGCACCCCAGCGGTTAGACGTGGTTTCATCCGGGCTGAAGACGCGGAAGTTGTTGGGATTGTGTTTGATCACATCGCGGATAAACTGCCCTTGCACGCGGGTGGCTTCGGCACTCACTGCGCCGGGCGATGCCACCTCAACGGCGTAGTCCGCGAAATCGGGCAGATGCAAATCCTGCAACAGCAGGCCGCCATTGGCATGGGGATTGGCGCTCATGCGGCTTGTGCCCTTGGGAGCCAAGTCCGCAAGTTCGGCGCGGAACCGGCCTGCGCTGTCGAATAATTCTTCGGGACGATAGCTCTTCATCCAGCTTTCCAACAGCGCCAGATGTCCCGGCTTGTCCATATCGCCCATCGGCACTTGATGCGAACGGAAGGTGCCCTCGGTTGGCTTGCCATCCACCAGCTTCGGTCCGGTCCAACCCTTCGGCGAGCGCAGAATGATCATCGGCCAGCTTGGGCGCGTCTTGAAGCCGGTTGCCCGCGCCTCTTGTTGGATGTTTTGAATGTCAGTCACGACAGTGTCCAGCGTGGACGCCATCATTTGGTGCATCGTCATTGGGTCATCACCCTCGACAAAATACGGCGTGTAGCCAAGCCCGCGAAACAACGATTCCAGTTCTTCGTGGGGAATGCGTGCCAGCACCGTCGGTCCGGCGATTTTGTAACCATTCAAATGCAGGATCGGCAACACCGCGCCATCACGCACCGGATTGAGAAACTTGTTGGAATGCCAACTCGTCGCCAATGCACCAGTCTCAGCTTCACCATCGCCGACAACGCAGGCAACGATGAGGTCCGGATTGTCGAAAGCCGCGCCATAGGCGTGTGACAGGGCATATCCCAATTCACCGCCTTCATGAATTGATCCCGGTGTTTCGGGTGCGACATGGCTTGGAATGCCACCGGGAAACGAGAACTGTTTGAACAGTCGTTGCAAGCCGGCTTCGTCTTGCGAAATTTCGGGGTAAACTTCGCTGTAGGTGCCTTCCAGATAGGCGTTTGCAACAAGCCCGGGTCCGCCATGACCCGGCCCGGTGATGTTGATCACATTGAGGTCGTAAGCCTTGATCACACGGTTCAAATGGGCATAGATAAAATTGAGCCCCGGTGTCGTCCCCCAATGGCCGAGCAGGCGTGGCTTCACATGCGCCAATGTGAGTGGCTCTTTCAGCAACGGATTGTCATAAAAATAAATCTGCCCAACCGAGAGATAATTCGCCGCCCGCCAATAGGCATCGAGCTTGCGAAGCAAATCAGGATTGAGGATGTTCAAGTTTGGTTTATGTGTCAAAATATTCACTCTCGGTTTCGGAAATGCTTTGCCGCATCTTTGGTCATGCGTTGGGTGCACCAGCGAGCGTAAAAGTTACCGAACAAGCGACCAAGCCAATAAGAGACGGGGCCGTCTGGCAGGGCATAGTCGATGAACACGCGAAGGTGCGAGGGCGGGGATGTTGGCGTGATCTCGTAACCCATTCGATACGCGCCAATCAACATAAGTTTTGGCCTTCCAATTGTATTCCAGACTTTGCGGAGAGGGGGATTTCGTTCTATGACAACTTCCTCGACAGAAAGTGGAATTCCTAACACACTGCCTGTTAGCCGAATGATTGCGCCCACTGAGCGCCCCCCGGATGCATCGAACTCAAGCGTCATAACCGATCCCGCCATCATCCATGACGGCTTGGTCATATGAGCCGATAGGCGGCTATGATCATCCAAGAGAGAAAAAATGTCACTCACAGCAGCATTTAAATCTATGTTGCTTTCGAAATGGAAGGGCAGCGCAGGCAGCTCAGCAGTTGTTGTGCCAAGTGATACACTCAATGGCATTGAGCCACTCATGCTGTTGCCATCGCCGGTTTTAGTAAAGCGGTTGCCGCGGCAGCATTCGGACTATGGATGCCGACAAGCTTGGTCCGTTTCAGCAGGAGGGCGTTGACGGCAACGAGTGCCGAGCTGCCGGACATGGCTATAGCCGCGATAGTCGGGCTGAGCAGAAATGGATACAACACGCCAGCCGCAAGCGGAAACGCGATGACGTTGTAGCCGACCGCCCAGTACAGGTTTTGATGCATCTTGCGTAGCGTCGCACGCGACAGTTCGATGGCACCAACCACGTCGAGCGGGTCACTTTTCATCAGCACGATATCAGCGCTTTCGATCGCCACATCGGTGCCCGCACCAATGGCAAAGCCGACGTCGGCCTGGGTCAGGGCTGGCGCGTCATTGACGCCATCACCCACCATGCCGACTTTTTTGCCTTGGGCCTGGAGTTCCTTGACCTTGCTTGCTTTATCGCCGGGCAACACGTCGGCGAACACCCGCTCAATCCCCACGCTTTTGGCAATGCGCTCTGCTGTGGCTTGGTTGTCTCCGCTCAGCATGATGACCTCGACACCACGCCCGCGAAGCGCTTTGACCGCTTCTATTGCCGACGGCCTGATAGCATCGGCGATGGCAATCAACCCCAAGAGCTTGCCGCCCAATGCCAGATGAACGACGGTGCGTCCTGCACCCTGCAATTCGGCAGCTTTCGCACCAAGCTTGCCGAGGTCAATCTTGTTTTCGGTCATCAATCGCTTGTTGCCGAGCAATGCGGTTTTGCCGCCGATCTTCGCTTCAGCACCTTTGCCTTCGAGATTCTTGAATGCTGTTGCCTTGGTCACTTTCATATCTGCCGCCCGGCGCAAAATAGCTTGTGCGAGGGGATGATCAGAACCTGCATCCACCGAGGCGGCCGCGGCCAGCAGTTGCTGTTCAGTCACACCGGCTGCAACCACCAATTCCACCACTTCCGGCTGACCCATTGTCAGTGTGCCCGTCTTGTCGAAGATGATGACGTTGAGCTTGCTCGCGTCCTCCAGAGCCGAGGCATTCTTGAACAGTATGCCGTTTTGCGCACCAAGACCGGTTCCCACCATGATCGCCATGGGCGTTGCCAGCCCAAGCGCATCGGGGCAGGCGATGACAAAAACCGTGATCGTGAGGCTGATTGCAAACAGCAGGGTCTCGCCTATCCACCAATACCACACTGCAAAGGTGAGAAGTCCGGTGACGACGGCGGCCAGCACCAACCATTGCGCGGCGCGATCCGCCAACAGTTGCGAGGGTGCTTTCGAATTCTGTGCTTCCTTGACCAGCTTGACGATCTGGGCGAGTGCAGTATCTGCACCAACCTTGGTGGCGCGGTATTGGAACGTGCCGCTCACATTGATCGTCGCCCCGATGACCGTGTCGCCAGCTTTCTTTGTCACCGGCATGGATTCACCCGTCAGCATCGACTGATCAACCTGGGATTCGCCCTCGATGATTGTGCCATCGACTGGAATTTTGTTGCCGGGTCTGATCACCACAACATCGCCTGCGATGATCTCGGCGGTCGCAACTTCCAGCTCTTTGCCGTCCCGCAATACGGTGGCTTTTGGCGGTGCCAAATCCATCAGCGCACGCATCGCTTCCGACGCACCTGCACGGGCGCGCATTTCCAGCCAGTGCCCGAGCAGGATGAAGACCAAAAGAATTGCCGACGCTTCATAGAACTGTTGACCACCATAAATGAAAGTGGAGCCCACACTGAACAGATATCCCGTGCCAACACTCAGGACGACGAGCACCGCCATATTGGCCACACCGCTGCGAAGCGAACGGTAAGCTGCAACAACAAAGGGCCAGACCGGATAAAGAATGGCCGCACTGGCCAGAATGAACAACACGAGATCAAGCCGCAGTCCGAAGGGTGGCGAGATTTTGATGAAGTCCATGCCCATCGGCGACAGGAAGAAGATCGGCACGCTGAAACCGAGAGCAATCCAGAAGCGATTGCGCATGTCGCGCGCCATGGCCTGCATGTCCATGCCCGCGCCGTGACCCATTTCATGCGCCATTGCATCACTCTTCTCACCACTATGCGCTTTATGTTCTGCCTTGGCATCGGTGGGTTTTGTGGTGGGAATGCCAGCTTCATGCGCATCCGTGTGAGCTACGCAAACATGCTTGGGCAGCGCTTCGCCCGCGCAATGAAAGCCACACTCCTTGATGGCCGCTTTGATTTTGGCAAGGCTGGTCTTCGCCGGATCATAGGCAACGGTCGTCGATCCAGAGACGGGGTTCACCGAAACACGACCCACCCCGACAATGCGCCCTAGCTGTTTTTCAATTCCCTGTGCTCCGAGAACAGAGAACAGGTCGCCGACGTCAAGTGTGCTCGTAGTCATGATCGCGCCGCAAAACTTTGGCGGCGTGTCATTGTCAGCGTTTGCATGATTGTTTGTTCCTCTTGTACCGCGCGGCGTTGGCAACAGCTGTTTTCGCACAGCCTGTTACACCAGAACCTCAACGCCCCACCGCCTCTTAAGTTCCGCAGGAAATACCGCAGTCGGCAAACGCCTCGACCTGTTCTGCTCAACATAAGGCAGTGTTTTCGGTATTCTCCATGCGCCAGCCAGTTGGCGTTCGGCCCCTTCGTTTGCAACAACAGCACCAACGGGCCGCATGCGAAAATGTGGAAGGCTTCCCGGTTGGCATCCTTGAAGCAAGTATTTCGTATATTGGAACAGGCTGTCAGAACCGCCAAATTGCGCTAGAAGGAACCACAGAATTTCCGATGTGAGAATGCTATGTCTGAACTGAATAAAAACGCCCCTCTGATAGCGCTGTTGGCCGCCTCAGCATTCGGCCTGTCGACACCTTTGGCAAAATTTCTGCTGGATGACATGAGCCCATGGGCATTGGCCAGTTTGCTCTATTTGGGTTCAGGCATTGGGCTGGGGCTGATTACTTTGTTCCGCCGCAAAGATGGAACCTCGGAAGCGCGGTTGAGCCGCGCAGATATACCTTGGCTATTGGGAACCATATTTTTTGGCGGTATTGCCGGACCTATATTGCTCTTACTGGGCCTCACCACAACAGATGGCGCAAGCGCATCCCTGTTGCTGAATCTAGAAGCGGTATTCACTCTGCTACTTGCTTGGGTAGTGTTTGGGGAACATTTAGATAAGCGCTTGTTCTTAGGGGCCGTTGCAATTGTAGCAGGGGCTGTGCTGCTGTCATGGCAAGGCCGTTTGGGAGAAGCCGGCCTTGGCGTGGGTCTCATTGCACTGGCTTGTTTATCGTGGGGCATCGACAACAATCTGACACGCAAGATTTCAGCTGTAGATCCCTTCGTTCTGGCGTCGATCAAGGGATTGGTTGCGGGGTCGGTTAATGCGGTTCTGGCCTATGCCATGGGAGCAAATGTACCGGACATCTTGCCACTTGCGGGTGCCATGCTGCTTGGCTTTGTAAGTTACGGACTTGGTCTCGTGCTTTTCATCATGGCACTCAGGCTATTGGGAACGGCGCGAACGGGAGCTTACTATGGCACCGCCCCTTTTATTGGGGCCTTGGCCGCCACAGTCATACTGGGTGACACGCTTACGCCTACACTAGTGATCGCGGGACTGCTGATGGCCTTTGGGGCATGGTTACATTTGACTGAGCGCCATGTCCATGATCACCAACACGATCCGTTGGACCATAGCCACCGTCACACGCACGATGAACATCACCAGCACTTACACGGGCCAGATGACTCGAATGAGGAGCCGCATTCACATGCTCACCATCATGCGCCAGTGAAACACGCCCACGCTCACTATCCTGATATTCACCATCGTCATCGCCACAGCTAACGCGCCACAATGTTTGAATTTCTGTTCGACGTTCAACGCACCATCAAGTCCCTATTGACGGCAGACATCAACACCTATGCAGCGTCGGAAAATGGACAAGTGCTGCTGGCCATGTTGCCGATCGGAGTATTGTTTGGCATGGCCCACGCCTTGACGCCGGGCCACAGCAAAGCCGTGCTTGCAAGCTATGTCGTTGGATCGGGCTTGAAGCCATTGCGGGCGACATTGGTCTCCGTGGCACTTTCCGCGACCCATATCGCATCTGCAATTCTACTGGCCACCATTACAAACTCACTCATCACCCGAACACTGGTGGGAGCGGGTCGTGCGCCTGCGCTTGAGTATGTCAGTCGATTTTCTCTGGCAGCAATCGGTTTTTGGCTCATCTATCGCGCCTTGCGTCAAAACCCTCATTTTCACGGTGAAGGCATCGCCGTTGGTTTTATTGCGGGACTGGTGCCCTGTCCGCTCACGTTGTTTGTGATGGTGTTCGCTATATCGCAGGGCGTGCCTGAAGCGGGACTTGCGTTTTCGGTGTCGATGTTCATCGGTGTGAGTGCCGTGCTTGTTAGCGTAGCTTTGATTGCCGCCTTCGCCCGCGAACAGATTATTCGCTTCATGCAGATGCGTGATCAGCAAATCTACTTGGGCGTCCGATCAGTTGAATTGGTTTCGGGCATTCTGCTCCTGACGCTATCACTGTGGGAAGTGCTTCGGTAGTTTCATTTCAGTTGCGCTTCGCAATTTCGCGATAAAGCGCTTCGGGGCTTGTCCCAATCTCTGCCGCCAATTGTTTCCAAGTCCCCTTGTCCGGCAGGACGCCATTTTGCAACAACCACATGTCAAGACGTTGCGCCACCTTGTGCTGGGATAGTACTTCGGCTTTGAAGCGCGCTGAACGCACTTCGTTTGCAAGATGAATTGCCCATCTTTTGGCAAAGGCGGGGTTATCTTCGAATTGTGTGAGGACATCTTTCCGCGAGAAGCATCTCACTTTGGCAACTTCTGCGGCCACTGCATCGCAATGGCAGGTGTCCGTGAAGAGTGACGCCTCTGCAAGGATGTTGCCCCGCCCACCGCGTTGCAAGATGAGTTTGTGACATTGTCTGTGCCGCCTGATGAGTTGCACTTCGCCTTCGACGATTTGAAACATGTATTGGACAGCATCACTTTGATGGAAAAGGTAGCGACCTTTCCGAAGCACTCGCTCTGTTGATGGAAGATCGAAAAAGCTGTCCGACATGACAGTTATCATGTGAGGATATGATTTCTTTTGGCAAGCTGAAAATCATCCAGAGGAGACTGCACACATGAAACACTCCAAGTTTTCGACACTTGTTCTCATCTGCGCGCTCGCCAATCCTGCTGTGGCTAAAGACGCTCCAGCCAACGGCCACCAACACAAACCGGAGATGCAACATGGCGATATGCAGGCAGAAGCCTTGCCATTGGAAACCGGGCAGTCTGCCTTTGCTGCAATCCAGGAGATTGTTTCGAAACTAGAGGCTGATCCAGCGACTGATTGGAGTAACATCAATATTGAAGTGCGGCGACAGCATTTGATCGACATGGATGCCGTAACGTTGAACGCAGTAGTTGAAGCCGAGCAACTACCTGATGGTCGTAAGTTCAAAGTGTACGGCGAGGGCCGTGTCGTGTTGTCCATCCAACGCATGTTGACTGGCCATGCGGAAACAATGAATGGCAAGGACGGATGGAGATTTACTGCGGAGCCCACAGCCAACGGTGGCGTACTGGTTGTGAAACCGCCAAAATCCGCTGATATGGCCAAGTTGGACGGTCTTGGCTTCATCGGAATCATGACCAGGGGCATGCACCATCAAGAACATCACTGGATGATGGCCACGGGCTTGCACCCGCATTGATTCTGCCGACGGTCACAAAAGCAGCACCATCTCAGGGTAACAGCAATATGACTTTGATCTGATGAGCAGTTCGTTCATCTTGGGCGAAGCGATCACAATACTGTTTCGAGGATACTTGACATGCATAAGCGCTCATTTTTGAAATTTGCACTTGCCTCGCTCATTCCGTTTGGACTGGCTGGTCCTACACAGGCGAAAGGCGTAATTTCCGCCTATCGCAATCCGGGATGTAGCTGCTGTGAGAAGTGGGCAGAACAGTTAGAGGCCGCTGGCTTTGAAGTGAATATGCAGGATGATCCAGACCTCGCATCCCGTCGTTCAGCGGCTGGAGTTCCAGACGATCTCGCCGGGTGCCACACAGCTTTGATGGGAAATTATGTCATTGAAGGCCACGTTCCGCTGGCTGATATCCAACGTCTATTGACGGAGAAACCAAAAATCAGAGGCATTGCTGTTCCTGGCATGCCCACGGGTTCTCCCGGCATGGAAATGGGAGAAAGTCGTGATGCATATGATGTTGTGGCCTTTGCAGCAGATGGCACCCGCAGCGTCTTTGCCAAATATGCAGCGAATCCATAACTGTAATGTGATCGTCTTGAGTCTTGACCTCGCCATAATTCTCTGTAAATAAGCTGCCATGCGATTGAAGCAAATCAGGTTGGTAAGATTCATGGTGGCAGTTTTTGTCACTCTGTCGCTTGCTTTCTTGCCCATGCTTTCACAGCAAGCCATGGCTGGCCATCACGTCAAAGATGCGATTAATCTCGCCACGACTGCTGACGGCCAAGAGCATTCATCTGGCTCATGTGCGGAAAAATCAAAAACACAAACATCTGACATGCAGATGGATTGCTGTGACATGAACTGCTCAAACCTTGCAGCTTTTGAAGCAACAGATGTACTTGCTGTTCAATTGCAAACTGCTGATCACTTTGAAATCGATGCGGAGCAACTGACCTCGCGCATTATTTTTGGGCTTATGCGCCCGCCTCGCGTCTGATTCCACGCCCGGAATCCGCCTTGAGTTAGGCTTGTCCTGACTCGACTTTGTCAGTCTTTACACAATCGGAATAATCATGAGAGCAACGTTATTTGCCGTTGTTGTACCCTTGCTGCTTGCTGGGTGCACGACGCCAAGTCCTCTGCCCCGGGTCACGGCCTATAAGTCGCCCGTATCTGCTGGCGCCAAAGTGCCAAAGACGCATCACCACACCACGCTCACGGGTTACACACACCGCGAGCCGGTGACTCCTGAAGCTTGGGTTACGGAAGATGATGCCGCAGCACCGGATGTTGCAACGAAAAAGGAAGACTGCAAGAAAACAAAAGGAGCAAGCGATGATTGCCCCACTCCATAAATCTGTCATCGCAATCCTTGCATCCGCGTTGCTCGCAGGCTGTACCTCCAATCCCGACTGGAGGTTGTTGGAAGATCCGAAGTATGGATTGCAGGGTGCGTCTGCACACGGTGTAGCAGCAATTGGCAAGCGTCCGGTTTGGATTCTGTCCCAAGAGGAGGCACAACGGGCAGCTGCCCAGACTCGCGCCATACTGAACAGCAAAGTCGTTTCCAAAGATATGGCCGTGCGCGCTGCGATCCTTAACAACAAAGGTCTGCAAGCCGATCTGGCCGAGATTGGCATTTCCTCGGCTGAAATGTGGCAGGAAACAAAGCTCAGCAATCCCGTCATCTCCCTTGGTTATGCCGTAAATCCCGTCGAACGGCTTTTTGAGACGACAATTGCAGCCAATATTCTGACGCTGATTACCAGAGAAAAGCGGGTCAACATCGCAGAAGCACAGTTCCGTGCCGCTCAGCATCGCGCTGCGAATTCCCTTTTGCGCCTTGCATTTGATACCGAACGTGCATGGATCAAGACTGTCGCTGCCAAAGAAACCATCACCTATCTTACGCAGGCGCAGACCGCAGCGGATGCCAGTTCAGATCTGGCGAAAGAATTGGGGCGCACCGGAGCTTTCAACAAGGCTGTCCAAGCGCGTGAACATGCTTCATTCGCAGAAATTACGGGCCAAATCGCAGACGCGCGGATCAACGAACGCTCTGCCCGCGAAGAACTGACACGCTTGATGGGGGCTTGGGGCTCAGATATTGACTACAAGCTGCCATCTGCATTGCCGAAGTTGCCTGCAAAGACCCAGGTCAAAACACAAATTGAACGCGAGGCATTGCGTAAGCGGGTCGATCTGCAAATTGCCAAACTGGAACTCGAAGGCATCGCACGCAGCTACAAGCTGACCAACGCGACGCGCCACGTCACTGATCTCGGACTTTTGGCCGGTGTTGAGTTTGCCAAACCAAAGGATGGTGAGGCTGTCGAAATCGCTAAGCGGATTGAACTGGATTTTGCCATCCCCATCTTCGATTCGGGTGAAGCACGGCTGCGGAAAGCTGAATTCATGTACATGCAGGCAGCTAACAGACTGGCCGAAAAAGCCGTCAATATCCGTTCGGAAGCGCGGGGTGCCTATGACAAGTACAAATCAACCCATGAACTTGCGCGGCACTATCGTGACAAGGTCTTGCCGCTACGGAATGTGATCAAGCAGGAAGTGCTGCTTGAATATAACGGCATGATCTCAAGCACCTTTGAATTGCTGGCTGACACACGTGCTGCAACCAATGCGGCACTCATGTCGGTGAACGCCAAGCAGAATTTCTGGCTTGCGGAAATTGATCTGCGCTCTGCCATTCATGGTGGTTACGGCGGAGGTAGCGCCAGCGAAGGCGGTGGCGTGTCGCTCGCCGAAGGCGGCGGAGGCGGCCATTGAAACACATTCACATCTTGGAGAAGCAATCATGATCAACCGTCGGAGTATTATTGGTGCCGGAGCCGTTCTCGCCAGTGCTGCCGCCTGGACCCAAACCATGGCGAAGTCTTTGCCTGAAGCGGCTTTGATGAAGTCACCGGACATGCAGCCACCGCTGGTTCCAACCAGCGGCCCTGACTATCAACCCGTTGTCACCCTCAACGGCTGGACGCTGCCGCATCGCATGAACAACGGCGTCAAGGAATTCCACCTCGTGGCGCAGCAGGTAAACCGTGAAATCTCACCCGGCATGGTGGCCCATTTGTGGGGCTACAATGGTCAATCACCCGGTCCCACAATCGAGGCCGTGGAAGGCGACCGTGTCCGCATCTTCGTCACCAACAAGCTGAAGGAACATACCTCCATCCACTGGCACGGCATGATTTTGCCAAGCGGCATGGATGGCGTTACAGGTTTGACCCAACCCGGCATCCCTTCGGGCAAGACCTTTGTCTACGAGTTCGATCTCGTGAAAAGCGGCACCTTCATGTATCATCCGCATGCGGACGAAATGACCCAGATGGCCATGGGCATGATGGGCTTTTTTGTCATCCATCCCAAAGACCCGAAGTTCATGCGGGTGGACCGTGACTTTGTGTTCCTGCTCAATGCCTATGACATTGATCCCGGTTCCTACATGCCAAAGATCATGACCATGACTGATTTCAACCTGTGGACATGGAACAGCCGCGCATTCCCCGGCATCAGCCATTTGGTTGTGGGCAAAAATGACAAGGTGCGCGTCCGCGTCGGCAACCTGACGATGACAAACCATCCCATTCACATGCACGGCTATGACTTTGAAGTAACCTGTACTGATGGCGGCTGGGTCAGGCCCGAAGCGAGATGGCCGGAAGTGACAATTGATATTCCGGTCGGTGGCATGCGGGCCTACGAGTTTGATGCAAAATATGTAGGCGACTGGGCCATCCACTGCCACAAGTCGCATCACACCATGAATGCGATGGGGCATGACATCCCGACGTTCATAGGCACCGACAAATCCAAAATCGCCAAGAAGATTCGAAAGCTCCAGGAAGAGTACATGCCAATGGGCGAAAACGGCATGGCCGACATGGGCGAGATGGAAATGCCACTGCCGGACAACACGCTTCCGATGATGACGGGCTTTGGGCAGTTCGGAGCCATCGAAATGGGCGGCATGTTCTCGGTTGTCAAAGTGCGTGAAGGTTTGTCAGCCGGCGATTACGCTGATCCGGGTTGGTACAATCACCCTGAAGGCACGGTTGCCTATGAATGGACAGGCGATGTGCCGGAGCCTGCTAAATCTGGCGACGCCAAAACGATGCCACCTGCAAAAAAAACGGCGGGATAGTTTCGGCATCCACACATTTACGTTTTGAAAAATTCATCAACCAAGGAGAACATGATGAAGTTACTGACGATTGCATCCATGGCTGCCGTTTTGGCACTGGGACAAACCGCTTTTGCCGCTGGCACCCATGACGGCGGGCATGAGGAATATGCCATTGGCATGAAGGGCGACAAGGCGAAGGCAACGCGTAAAATTTATATCACCATGCGCGAAAACAACGAAGGAAAAATGGTCTTTGAACCCACAAAACTCCAATTTCGCAAAGGTGAAACCGCCACACTTTACTTTATCAACAAAGGCAAGGCGGATCATGAGTTTGTGATGGACACGGTGGAGAAGGTGCTTGCGCATAAGGTGGAAATGGAAAAAAATCCGGACATGGAACACGCTGATGACAATTCGCTGCGCCTTGCTCCGGGTGAAAGAGGCCAAATTGTTTGGACTTTTGCAAAGGACGGTGACTTCGCTTTTGCCTGCCTGATTCCCGGCCACTATGAAGGCGGTATGCATGGGCCTTTGAAAGTCACAGCAAAATAATCGTCACGATATTCGAGGCAACACAAACCACTCCTAACTTCAACCAAAAGGAACTACAATGAAAACGAAACTGATGACTGCTGCCATGCTTTTTGCCTTTTCAATCGCCACCCCGGCATGGGCTGCTGAAATGACCAATGGCGTGGTCAAAAAAGTCGATGAAAAACTGATGAAGGTCACGATCAAGCATGAGGAACTGAAGAACCTTGATATGGACTCGATGACAATGGTGTTCGCGATTGCCGATGCCGCAATGCTTGCCAAACTCAAAGCTGGCAACAAAATCAAGTTTACAGCTGACCGTGTTAATGGTCGTTTGACAGTTACTGAAGTTCAATAATTAGAAAGGGCCGCTTGCAATTTTGTAAATGCAGACGGCCCCTCTCCGATTATTCCTTCTCGTCAACAGGGTATTTGTAATTGTTCATGAACCGACGTTTCATAGTCAAACTTGCGGTCTACTTTATCCTGCCCTTGGGCTTGCCTCGGCAGGCCTATGCAGAAGAGTTTCATATCAACTCTAACGATGTCAATGCCGTGCCAAGCCAGTTTCGTCGAAAGACTGTCAGCTATTTGGGTAACCATGCTCCGGGCACAATTGTCGTGGATACCCACAGAAAATATCTTTACTTGGTGCAAGCAAATGCCAAGGCGATCCGCTATGGCATAGGCGTTGGCAAACAAGGTTTCAGTTGGTCGGGTGATGCTGTGATCAGGCGCAAGGCAAACTGGCCAACATGGACCCCACCAAAAGAAATGGTGGAAAGAGACCCGCTTGCAGCGAAATGGGCTGACGGCATGCCAGGAGGCCCGAAAAACCCACTCGGCGCGAGGGCGCTTTACCTCTATCAAGGAAAAGTTGACACCCTCTACAGGATCCATGGCACCTTCGTGCCATCGTCAATCGGCAAGGCCGTGTCGTCAGGCTGCATTCGCCTCATCAATACTGATATCGTCGATCTCTTCAATCGGGTTCCAACAGGTACGAGAGTGATCGTCCTGCAGAATGCGCCGCGACTTGACAATGAAGGGCGATCTGGCCCTCGCAAACGAAAGGGTTTGTTTTCACTCTTTGAACGGTTATAAATTGGGCAAATTGATGTTGCGTCAACTTGCTATGCACTTCGCTATTTTCCTGTCTCCGGAAATATTCATAGCATTCGCTTAAGGGTAGCATCCTTGTCGTAGAAATGATGCTTCAAGGCTGCGGCCACATGCAATGCGATGATGGCCAACACCAACTTGCCGCCCCAGTTGTGGATGAGGTGCCAATTGATGCCGAAATCAGGCAGCAATGGAATGCGGAAACCAAACAGGCTTGCCGGGCGCATTCCAAGTGATCTTCGCACATGCTCGGTGTAGGCAAGCCAGCCCGTCAGCGGGATCAAAACCATCCCGGTGTAGAGCGCAAAATGGCTCAGTTTTGCGCCAAGACGCTCAAGCCTTGACGACGACAAAGGGGGTGGCGGCGGATGTTTCCAGCGCCACCATAGACGGAGCGCGAAAAGTACCAGCAATACAAAACCTGCACTGGCATGCAATGTCGGCAGGAAACGCGCGTCATGGCTGCCCATGGTTTGTTCACCCGTCAGCAACAGGGGAATGATTGCAATCGCCATGCACCAATGCAGAGCCTTCGCGGTCATTGTGTAGGTTGAATAAGAAGCAGTCATCACGCGGGTGACCGTGCCACATGATTGTTAAGCATTCCAAAACTGCGTGAGCAACTTATTGGCCAGCCAACAAAACCTTCATTTCAGCAATTTCCGCCTGTTGGCTGCGGATGATTCCAGAGCACAATGCCTTCACTTCCAAGCTTTGAAGCGGGGCCTGCTCACACATCAAAATGGCACCTGCACGATGCGGAATCATTGATTTCAAGAACTGGCGGTCATCTACTCCCCATTGTTCGCGGATACCGAACCAGCATACTGCCAACACCACAATCGCCAAAATGGCAATCGCCAAAACCGAGTCACTCCATCAGGCGTTTGGTATTACACGGCGGCGCGTTAAACCGTCAGCCTCCAAAGCATCAAAAATAAAAACCAACAATATCAACTGAATAAATGGCGTGCCCGAAAGGATTCGAACCTCTGACCCCTAGATTCGTAGTCCATATTTGAATGAAACAGTGAACTTCACGATTTTACCAAGAAACTCTACAAATCAATAGCTTATGTCAAATTCGAACACATAACTTTGCTCGGAATTCCTCTAGAAATCTCCACAATTTGCTTACATAGTGCTTACATCGAAGAGTCGGTGTTGACGCAAAATCAGCACCTGAAGAACGAACTACCCAGAACCACCGCACTCTTCCGTTGTTGAATTTATACGCGGTGGAAGTATGCCCAAACTTACAAAGAAATCAGTCGATGATGCGGACACGTTGCCAAAGCCCTATCTGCTTTGGGATGGCGAATTGCGCGGCTTTGGGCTGCTGGTGCTGCCAAGTGGAGTCAAGACTTACGTCTTCCAATATAGGAATGAAGCGCGAAGGTCGAGACGGTTGACAATTGGTCGGCAAGGCTCCCTCACCGTCGGCGAAGCCCGTGAGATAGCGCACGAAGCGGCAGTTGAAGTTGCCAAAGGAAATGATCCTGTTGCCAGCAAACGAAGTTACCGCGAAGCGCCGACTGTATCGCAACTTCTAGAGCGTTATCTGAGTGACCATGTTATTCCCCACAATGCGGAATCTACACAAAAAGACATCAGAGTCGTCATCGCTAAAAAATTGGTGCCAGCAGTCGGAAACATCAAGGTCAACGATCTGACGCGTGCAGATGTCGCCAAACTTCACAATGCAATGAGGGACACGCCACGCCGGGCCAACTATGTTTTAGCCATCTTTTCTAAAGCTCTTTCACTGGCTGAACTTTGGGGTCTGAGAGCACAAAATAGCAATCCCTGCATTGGCATCAAACGGTATCGCGAAAATCACCGGACTCGGTTTCTCAGGCAAAGCGAGTTGGTTCGGTTGCTTGAAGCAATGAATGAAGCAGAAACGATTGGGCTGCCATGGAATGTTGAAGGAAACTTATCAAAGCATCTGGCCAAGGAACCCAATCAGCGGACGCAACTCTCCTGGCAAGTTATCGGTGCACTGAGACTGCTGTTGCTAACAGGAGCAAGGCTGAGTGAAATAACATTGCTCAAGTGGTCCGATGTCGATTTCGGGCTCCTTACAATTGCCCCTCAAAAATTTAAAGGAAAGAAGCGCGAACCATTTCCCGCAACTGCTGCGGCTCTCGATATTTTAAAATCATTGCCTCGAATAGCGGGATCAGCCTTTGTATTTCCTCGCAACAATGACCAAACTGTTCCGATTTCCAAGGAAGTCATGGAGAGTGCCTGGCAGCGACTACGCTGGCGAGCCAAGATCGAGGACGTGCATATCCACGACTTGCGCCACACCGTAGGGACCTACGCTGCACAGGCAGGGGTCTCAGGGTTCATCATTCGCGATCTTTTGCGGCACGCCAACATTTCGACCACAGGGCAGTATGTAAACTTTGACTCCAGTCCTGTGCGCGAAGTTGCCGATGTTGTGGGGGCCCGCATTTTGAAAGCTGGAACAATGCCGAGGAACTCACATTGAGCACCTCCCAGACTGCTGCTGCCGCGGCCGGTTGACGTGCAACTGCTTCACTTGGCGGAACTCGGATGGAAGTTGCGCGTTATTCAGTTGAATTGACTTGGATCTAATCAACCCTCCCTGTTTTTACAGATTGGGGAAGACCACTGGAGGAAAATTTTAGAGTAATGGCACATATGCGCATTGGAATAATCGGAGCGGGGGCAACATCCCTCTACATTGTGAAAGAGTTGCTCAATACTAAACTGAAATTTTCCCTGGTGATTTACGAAGCGAATTCGGTTCCGGGATCAGGCATGCCCTATTCCAGCCAGCAAAATGCAGAATACATGTTGTGTAATGCGTTCAGCAGAGAAATTCCCGTTGTGACCCAGAGTCTCGTGAGTTGGTTACATTCATTGCCGAAAGCCGAACTCAGTGAATGGGAACTGTCGACCAATGATGTCCATGCCAGAGCATTCTATCCCAGAGTCTTGATCGGCGAATTTTTGCAGCACGAGTTTGCTGAAATGGTTTGTCTGGCTGAAAAGTCCGGTGTGGAAATTGTCGTACGGTGCAATGAGAAAGTTGTTGATATCGGCGAGTCCGAACAAGGACAAATTTTCGTTCAAACCGCTGTCCAATTACCTCTTGAGCTATTTGATCATGTGGTCATCGCCACAGGACATGTGTGGCCATCGCGACCGGTGATTGGTAATGTAACATTGACTTCACCTTGGCCTTACTCCCAAGTCGCCAGCCTGCGGGTTCCGAATGTGGGAATTCTGGGTTCATCGCTTTCCGCCATAGATTGCGTCGTTGCCTTGGGCTTTGCCAGAGGGACATTTTCAGAGACACTTGGTGCTGTGACATGGGCGCCTCATGTTGATGAACAGGATTTCAAAGCAACCATGTATTCGAAGATGGGGATTATGCCAGAAGGCGACTTCTACTATAAGTACCCATACGAATTGCTTGAATTTATTACAGCAAATGCTGTTCAAAAAGAGATAGATGCGGGTCGCGCCGGGTTGCTCAATCGTATTTTCAATTTGCTGCTCTCGGAACTGAATAGTGCAGACCCAAGTTATTTGGAGCAGCTTGGAGGTGATGCCAATAGCATTGAAGGATTTGGCTCCGCATATTTCCGGCGGCGCTGGCAACTTGGTGGATTGCCCGCTGTAAAAAAGGATTTTGACCACGTGCGCAGGTCTATGCGAGATCGGCAGACAATTCCACACCGATATGTTCTGCTGCGTGCACATGAGATTTTCGATTTGGCCCTGCGTTCGCTTGACGACAATGACTGGGAAATGTTCAGGGAAAATCTGCTTCCTGTGTTTGCGGACTGCTACGCCGCTGTACCACATCTCTCAATTGCCAGAATCATTGCCATGTTTGACGCAGGTGTTCTGTCACTTGTAGATACTGGCAATGATGCGGAGTTTAATGAATTGCCGGATAACCGCATTGCGATTGTGACCGGTGATCAGGAATTCGAGTGTGATGTCTTGATTGATGCGAGGGGACAAGCATCAGCCAAGCTTGGTGAGCTGCCGTTTCCGAGTCTTGTTGCATTGTTGAGGGATAGTGAAAAACCTATTACTGCGCCCTATAGACTGGATTTGGGTTCCCGCAAGCGGTACTCTGTTTACTGTGTTTCGATGCCGCAATTGTTGGAAAAGCATCCCTTCTCGCAAGGACTGCAGAATTGTTCCGAAGTGGCAAAGACAGTCGTGGAAAATCTTGTTGCCTCGGTTTCAACGCGTGGACAATTGCCACCTGACGAAGCAGGAACAGGTTTGCATCCATATTCATCTGATTTGGCAATGAGACGTGAGTTATAAATGTTCAAGACACTCGATAAAAGGTTTACGGTCGTAGCAACTTGGATAGCAAGCATGTCCGGGCAGCCGTTTATCTTTGTTGCGGCTTTCCTTACAGTGATCGTTTGGGCCATTTCAGGGCCGGTTTTTTCTTTTTCCGAAACGTGGCAACTCGTCATCAACACTGGCACAAGCATCGTAACATTTCTGATGGTTTTTCTCATACAGAATTCACAAAACCGCGACACAGCTTCATTGCATATCAAACTTGATGAATTGATTTCAGCACTGGACGGTGCTCGTGAACAATTTATCGGAATCGAGCATCTCACTTCGAATGAGATAGATGCCATTAAACAACAACTGGAGAAAGAGACCAAAGGTGGAAAACGCAAAATGCCAGTAAAAACCTGAAAGCGCTGTCGGACCGACTTTGGTTGCTACCCGCAAATTCATTTTTTGTGCTTAGCCTGCTCTCTACCACTCAGAAAGAATCTTATCATTTCTTTGGATGCGTCCGGACCTTTGCTGTCTGTGTAACTGCCCGCAACGCTTCCACCGGACCATGCGTGACCTGCCCCTTCGACAAGCCATAATTCAGACAATGGCAATTTTATGTGATCTTCAACAAGCGTTCGCTTGTAATTTCTTCCATTCACTGAATGACCTGTAGTAGCTATTGTTCTGTTTGTGTTGTCAGAGGCGAGAATAGCAACTGCATTGGATGGATGTACGGTTGCGTCGGCTTCGCCATGAAACACAATGACTCTCGGCTTAAGTGCGAAAGGAGCTGATTTGGATTTACCGCTCATGGCTGCGAAGGCGGAGATAACATCGTGGGCTGACTGATAAGGCAAACCCGAATGTACTCCAATTGCCGAATATAAGTCCGGATAGGTGTGCCCCATGATCACGGCCATCGCACCGCCTGCTGACATTCCGGCAATGTATGCGCTGCCTGGATCAACGTTGAATCTTGTTATGATTTCAGACGTAAGTCCTGCGATTATTGATGGTTCACCTTGACCAAAGCTCTGGTCACGCGGACTGAACCAGTTCCAGCATCCTGAACTGTTGGACTGCCTTGTCTGGTTTGGATAGGCAACAAGCAAGCCTTCGTGTTCGGCAATTTCATTCATCCGCGTGCCAGCGGCAAAATCGTCGGCATTTTGTGTGCAGCCATGCAGCATCACGATGAGTCCACGCCCCTGATCAGGGAGCGACTTTGGTACATAGATCTTGTAGCTGCGTGTTCCAGCTGCACATGTAAACGATCCATCCTGAAACTGTGGGTCTTGTGGTTTCTTTTTGGTGGTTTTGACGGCCCGACGGACTTTCGGAGAATGCTCCCGCAGTTTTGTGATGACTTCACCAAGCGGCCGAGAGCGACGCGTGGGAGCACGCACTTTTCCGGTCAGGTTCTCATCTTTTGCAGTGACGTGTGAATCTGGAGACAGAGAACTTTGAATCAATTTAGTTGCGTCCATCAGCCGTCCGGCCCGTGTCAAACGCAAAACAGTGTTCATATCGATTGGCATCACAATTTATTCTTTCTGTAGATGAGGTTGAGCAGTTATCGCGCGACAATTGCCCGGAGTATTTCGGCATCCAATTGCCCAGCTGCAATGCATGCTTCGTAATAGTGCCGCGTTTCTCTCTCTGCACGCAAAAGTGCAGATAATGACAAAATCAAACGATCACGATCATCCATGATATAAAAATCCTGTTTCGGAGCCATAACCTTAACCACCCAAGAGCCAAGCGATGGTTCTGCAATTTATACGCAGACGAGCAGGACCACATTTGAATGGGGAGAATTGCTCCGCCCCATGCACTTCAAAACAGTTGCTGGCTTTACATCTTCTTGTGCATGGCTTCCATGGCTTCACCCATGTGGCCCATGCATTCATCGGCCTTGTTGTCTTTAATGGATGTTTTGGCCAAATCCATATGCTTCATGGCCTCATCCTTGTTTGCCTTCATTGCCGGGTCAGACATCTTGTCCATTTCAGATGTCATCATGGCCATTGAAGCGTCGTCACACTTCATCGTCATGCTCATTTTTGCCATGTTCAACTGGGCTGAACAATCTTCATTGTTCTTGGCTGTCATGGCGGATTTCGCCATGCCCATGTATTTCATAGCCATGTCTTTGTTGGCTTTCGTCGCGGGATCTCCCATGGCATCCATGTCAGTTGTCATCTGGGTCATGGTTGCTTCATCGCATGTGACGGCAGATTGCGCATTTGCTGGAGCTGCACAAATCAGTGCAAGAAGTGCAGCGCCTGACAGTAACTTTATCATGCTGGGTATCCTTGTATGTACGTAATTGTCCACTATCTGAACAAGTTCAGCGGCACCAAGTTCCTTCTGATTTCATGTTTATGCGGATGTAATGTGACGAAAGCCTGCGGGAGCGATGTCGACAAATTTATGAGCGGTTCATGCTCAGTGCAATTTGCAGCTTTTCCTGAAGATCGCTTTCACGAAACGGCTTTTGCAAAACGGGCACATGTTGCAGGTGAGTAGGTATGGCAGCGTTTCCATAACCAGTGGAAAAGATGAACGGTCGATTTTTTTTGGACAATGCTTCTGCGAGCGTAAATGTAACTTTGCCCGCCAGATTTACGTCCAGCATTACGATGTCCCACTCAATTTCGGTGACTTTGGCCATCGCCTCGTCCAAGCTGGATACCACGGCAACTGTTTCACATCCAATATCTGACAAAGTGTCTTCAATGAACATTGCAATCAACGATTCATCTTCAACAACAAGCACTTTCGTACCCGCCAGTGGAAACGCAATGGCGTTTAACCCAGAAATTTTTTTAACCCGTTCTGACATACTGATTACTTCTAAGGAGCACAACTCGGAGGCTGATTGACCCCTCAGTCATGAACTACTTTACTAGGCAATTTCTCTGCGTCAACTCATAGCAAAAATCAAGTTTTAATGCAGCTTGAGCGTCTACGTTACATCGTATTAATTGCAGTGGACATTGCGTGTGGTTTTCACATCTCTGGGATGTGATCCAAAGCAGTCTTGATCACACATGTCACACCCTTGCTTGCAAAAGTGATTTTGACGGTACCGCCCAAATCACTTGCCAGACTTCGTTCAATGAGTTTGGTGCCAAAGCCTCTTGTGGTTGGAGGTGTAACTGCAGGCCCCCCTTTTTCGCTCCAGCGAAACGTAAGTCGAGGGTTTGTTTTTTTGCGTCCCGAAACGCTCCAGCTGATGAGAACCATGCCCTTGTCATTCGACAAGGCACCATACTTCACAGCGTTAGTGCACAATTCGTGCAGTGTCATAGCGAAAGCCAGTGCCAATCTGGCTGATATCCTGACGTCTGGTCCGCTCACAGTGAAGCGATCAGCATTCGTTCCACGATAGGGGACAATCGCCCGGTCCACAACGTCAGCGAAAGGAGCGCTTTCCCACTTCTCACGGGTCAACACGTCATGAACCTTGGAGAGAGACATAAGCCTTGCTTCGAAGCGTGTTCTTGCTTCGGATAAACTGGGGCTTGAGCGCAAGGTTTGCGACGCCATTGACTGAACGGTAGCAAGCGTATTTTTCACCCGGTGATTCAGTTCGTTCATCATAAGAGCCTGTTGCTGTTCGTTCCGTTTGCGCTCGGTAATGTCAAGCACCATGCCAGTAGTGCGGGCAGCCAAACCGGTGTTTGGGTCAAGCGGACCCGTGGTCTCGCCTCGGTCCATGACCCATATTTCCGCTCCATCGTCCCTCGTCAGCCGGTATTCCGCCTCATAGGGTCCAATTTTGCTGAGAACAGCAGACACAGTCTCACTGACGCGTATGCGATCATCCGGATGGACAAATTTCATGAATGTCTCAAGCGGAACCTCTGACACATTCTCCCGTCCCATCATGGACCAGAAGCCCGGTGAATACGTGCCGCGCTGCGCTGCAACATCGAAGGTATAAGCACCAAACCGGGCGAGTTTGCTGGCGTGGTTGAATCTGGCTTCGCTGTCGCGCAGGCCATCACCGGCACGTTTCTCCTGATCGATATCCGAAATGACTCCCGTAACGCTGACGATTTCTCCTGTTTCATTGTAGATCGGTACGGACGCAACACGGATCCATATGGGTCCCCGATTTGTTTCGCCATGATACAGAAACTCCTGGCCTGGCCACACCCGTTCACCGCGCAAGGCGCGTGCACCCGGAAAATCCTTCCCATCAAGCCGACGACCATCCGGGTGATAAGCTTCCCACAGGTCAAACCGCAGGTCATCACGCGAAGGTATTGTCTGGGGGATAAATCGTTTAAAGACTTCGTTCGCAACCACCAGCGCACCATCGGGGTCGACCAACCCAACACCAAGAGGCAAGGTTTCAAACACGGCGGCCAGATTGCGCTCGCTTTTGCGCAGCGCATTTTCCATCTGCTTGCGCTCGTTGATGTCAAAACTTGCACCCACCAGGCCTGTAACGTCCCCTGCGGCATCGCGTTCTTTGCGTCCCCGATCCATGAGCCAGACATAATGGCCATCCTTGTGGCGCACCCGGTATTCATGAGCATAACGGTCTTCACCATCGTTGGACGGCATGACGTTGCCGCCACTGCCCTCCGGCACGTCATCAGGGTGCAGAAGGTGCACCCAGCCCTCGATCGTGGCTGGAATTTCATCTTGTTGCCAGCCCAGCAGGCGTGTCAGACCGGGGCCGCGCCATACCGTACCACCCCTGGTATCGTAGCTTAGCGCGTTGGTGGCATATTCCGCCGATTCCAGCCTTTCGAGGCTGGTAGCAAGAGCGTCCTCGGTGTGCTTGCGGGCCGTGATATCGCGGGAAACCGACATGATGCGGGTGCACTTGCCACCAGCATCCAGAATCGGGCTGACGGCGACATCCCACCATTTTGGCGATCCCTTCAGCGTCGGGCAAAAGGCCTCAAAATGATTTTCTGAACCAGCTCTTGCGGCGTCAAGTGCATGCGCCACAGTTTGCCTGATTTCCTTTGGCCAGAATGAACTCCATTGCACGCCGACGCAAACGCTCATGTCATCGATCTCCATTTGCTTCTGGCCGTTGCCGTTCATGAACTCAATCTTTCCCTCACATGACATGACCTTGACGCAGTCCGGACTGGCCTCCAGTACGCTGCGGTTGAAAGTCTCACTCGTCTGCAAGGCTATCTCGGCCAGTTTTCGGTCAGTGATGTTGAGGTGCGAAACGACGGCACCGCGTTGACTGTCGCTGACAAACGGCGCGGCTATCATCAGAAACCATCGCTGCTCCAGCGGACTGTGGCAGGCATATTCCATGGAGAATTGCCGCGCTGTGCCGCCCAGCACGGCTTCGATGCCTGCAAGCGCCTTTGCGGCCTCGCCATTTTCAGTAAAGGCGCGTCGGCAGACATCGAGATAACTGGTGCCCACTGTCGAGATCGCACCGCTCTCGGCTGCATTGTTGGCTGAAAATTCGCTCCAGGCCTGGTTCACTGTGATGATTTGGCCGAGGCCATCAATGACTGCAATGTGCGCTGGCAGCGCCTGCAGCGTGCTGCGATTCAGTTCTTCACTTGCCCTCAGGGCCTCCTCGATCTGTTTGCGCGCCGTGATATTGGCAGTGATTCCGACAAGTTCTGTAAGCTGGGTATCAGGATTTATGACAGCGTGAGCATGTTCCTCTGTCCAGATGACCTTGCCTTCATGCACAAGGCGATACTGGTTCACATAACTTCCCTGTGCCGCCAGCGCACCGTTCACTTTGGCCCGGTGAATTTCCCTATCATCGGGATGGATCAACGCATAGCCGTCGTCAGCCACGCGAATGGCGTCTGGTGCCGGCAAGTCCATTACTTCAGCCGCATTGTCGGCAAGGGTTACCATTCCACTGTCTGGCGCATAATGCCAGGTTGTCATCTTGGCGGCTGAAAGAGCCAGTTTTAACTGATTGTTGGCTTGCTTGAGAGCGGTCGTGCGTTTGTCGACGAGTCTGTCAAGATGATCCCGCTCTGCGGAGGTCTGAAGATAGAGTTTGATCCATTGACCGGCAAAAAAGCTGACGGCCACACCAGTAAGAAGAAAGATCAAAAGTCCGGCGATCTCGCCACTGTCGAAAGACAGTCTGCTCACGGGATGTATAAAATACAGGTCCGCAATGAATGCCGAGGCCAGCGTTGCGGCAACACCAGCCCGCCAGCCCGCGAGCAGCGCTGCCATTATCAAAGCCATATAAAAGGTTCCGTAGGGCAGCTTGAGTTCGGCGGTCTCGCCCAGCACATAGCGCAACCAGGTGGCAAACAGCACAAGTGCTGCAACAAAAAGATAGCGGCTTAAACCCTGTTTCACCGCGTTGTCCGCAATCAAGTCACCCAAGTCCTTGCGGGGCCAGCTCCGTACCAGTCCGCCCAGCGCAAGAACGGCAAAACCCAAGGCCGTGTGGAGTGCCATGCTGGAATACGCGCCGATCTGGTGAAGCGCTGTTGTATTTGTGGCGTAACCTGCCAGCGCGACCAGTGCCACAGTCAACACCAGCGCCCACAGCAGACTTTCGGCATTGAAAGCATCAGCACGGAACCGGGGAGACAGGAGTGCCACACCTGCGATGAAAAAGGCACCCGCAGTAGCCGGCGCCATGCGGCCCGCTGCGGTTGCGGAGAGATCGTCACGGAACAACAGTTGATCAATGCCAAAGTTGACGCCGTAAAAATATTCAGCAAGGGTTGCCAAACCGACGGCCAGAGTAAAAATTGCAGCACTTGTTGTGAAACGGCTGATGGATGCTTTTGACCTTTCGCGGGTTATCCACACCAAGGCGAATCCACTGGCCATGAAGCAAAGCGCGGTGTTGGGCTTCATGGTGGCAAGACCTGTGCCCGCAGTTTTTACACTGTCAATTCCAAGGCTCCACCCCAAAAGCACAACTGCGCCAAGCACCATCACCAGCAAACCGCAGATGCGGGGGAGTACGATGTTGTGGACGCTGACGCCCCTCTGCACCGCCCCTGCGGGCTGCGGTTCCGACATGACGCTGTCATGCTGGCGTGAAAGCCCTGCGACAAACAGCGTCAATATGGCCGAAATCCCCAGAAACACCTGCAATGCAACCAGTTTCGTTTTAAGCAGCGCGGGATCACCTGCAAAAATCCCCGATTTGCCTGCGGTGAAAAATGCTGCCGCCAGCGTCACCATTGCCAATCCGATCGCCGCTCCTCTGAAATGGTAACGGGCGGCAATCCACAACAGCATGGGCAACGTCAGATAAACCGTGGGCAGCGTGCCCTGGTACGCGAGTATGGCGATTGCGAGTAGAGCTGCAGCTGTGGCACCCGCTTCAACAAGCTGTGGAATGCTGGTCCTTGCCTTCTCGCGCCAGACCTGGACTGCAACCAGCGTCAAAGGCATCGAAATCAGCAGGCCCGATCCATCGCCCAGCCACACCAGGGGCCAAGCCGTCCAAAACGGATTCTTGCCAATTGCGTCAACCGTAGCAGCGATAAGCGTTGCGCTGACGAGCGGTGCCAGGCCCGCCCCGAGCACGATCAACGCTGCCACTTCTCTCGGGCTTTCCAGGCGAAACGGTTTGGTTGTGAACCTTCTGATAAGCACTGCGGCAGCAAGAGCGGTCAGGGCGTTGGCCGTAAAATAGAGGAGAGCCAAAGGAAGGGCGCTGTGAAACCAGATGGCGTTGCATGTAAGCTCGGCCAGGCAGCCGATTGCAATCCACCACCACCAGCTTCGCTTGGCAGTGATCAGCAGCGTTGCGGCAAAAATACCCGCAGGCGGCCAGAATACAATCGATATCCCTGGAATGATGGCCAACCCTTGGCTAAAGCCGCCGGCCAGTACATAGGACGCATAAAACAGCGCGAGGTGAAAAGCGGTCGGTCGTGCCAGCCAGACACGGTTGCTGAAATTATCATCACTCCGTATTGCATTCATCGATCTGCCCCATGGGTTTTCAACTTCAGCTTATGTGTTGCTCATACGAAACATAACCCGCAACTGATACCAACCATCATTTGACTTGACTCTCTGCTCTCAAACCAAACTCCAGTGAAGTTCCCTCCCCACAAGGGGGAGGGAGAAGTAAGGGTCACTTCATTTGAACGTTGGTATGAACCCGCTCCACTTTTTATTTAAGTACAGAAAAAAGTGGCTGGAGCACAACAAGATTGTGTACCAGCCACTCAGTTAAGACTCCGTCGTTGGGGGGACTAACGCTGGAGCCGGATGGAACCCTTGTCACGAACTTCACCGCCTTTTTTGGCAGCAAACCATGCTACGGCCAGTCCCATCAACATGGTGGCAGCAGCAAAGAACGCCGCAACGATGCCCGCCTTCCGCGCTGTTTCCGCGGTCTCGCGAGTTTGGGTCAAAACGTCATTGACGCGTTGTGTGGCCTCTGCTTCTGGCAATCCCGTTGATCTTGCAACCAAGCCAGAAAGGTATGTCTGGTCTGCTTCCGACAACGTTACCGCACCCGTTGTGCCCACCAGGCGCTGGGCTTCCTCGCGTGTATTGCGCATCGCCTCGTCCACGGGTTTATCTGAACGGAAAAGATCATCGACGGTACGCGACATTCCCGGAGCGGATGCCATGCTGGCTGTTGAAGACATCGTCGAACTTGCCAGATTGGCAGCACCCGATGCCAACATTCCCAGCACAACTGCGCCGATCAACAGGCTTGCCGCCCAGACCAGCACACCATGGGCTCCGTCCCTGAAAGCAACTTCTTCAGTGACAAGGTTTTGCCAAGGGCGACGCAAACGTCCCGCGAAGTAGCCGCCAAGTGCAAAAGACAGCAGCGGGACAAAAACCGTCCAGGCAATCATGATAACACCAAACAATGTGCCATTCATTCGATCTGAAGGCCAAGGCGACAGCAAGGAAAGGCCAAGACCTGATCCAAATGCAAGCAGGAGTGAAGAAGTGGCCGCTGCGATTGTTGCACCACCCAGTGCGCACGACCAATCCACGTAGGAACCGCTGCGCAATTCGCTTTCATTCAGTCCTGTTGTGTAGGATGGGTCTGTTGGAGTCACTGCAGCATAAGTCATCACCGTAATCCCAACATGCTGAGTACAAACAATACGACAACAACCAATCCGACGAGGTAAATGATCCCGTTCATCCGACATTTCTCCTGTTTAAAAGTATGGGGAAACTGCGCAAATGCAGCCCGCCTTTTTAAGAACACACATGTGTCCATTTGGTTCCACATTAAATGAAACTTCTTGGTGCAAGGCTTGCTACAGGCACGGACATGAAACTTGAACGGGCTTTTTTTGATCGCAATGTGGTGGTCGTCGCCCATGATCTGGTGGGGCTGTCATTTTGTGTAGACGGCGTGGGTGGCATGATTGTTGAAACCGAAGCTTATGGGCTGAATGACGCGGCGGCGCATAGTTTCAACGGAAGGACATTGCGCAATAATTCAATGTTCGGCGCCCCTGGGTTTGCCTATGTCTATCGTTCCCATGGTTTGCACTGGTGCATCAACATCGTCTGCCAAACAGGGTGCGCTGTTTTGATACGCGCACTGCAACCGAAACAAAAACTTGAGTTAATGCGCGCGCGACGTCAAACGCCGGATATGAAACTCCTCTGTTCGGGACCGGGCCGCTTGACACAGGCGCTGGCAATAGATGCGCATCATGACGGACGGGATGTTCTTGGTGCGCCGTTTGAAATAGAAGGTTGTCAATCTCCGGATATCGTCTCCGGTCCCCGTATTGGCATTACCAAGGCAGTCGATCTACCATGGCGATTTGGCATACGAGCCTCGCCCTTTCTCAGTCGAAAGTTCGCGGGCAGGGTCTATCAAAGCTAAGATGTAAATGTAGAAACTTGGGCGATGTCCGCAAAAAAGTGGCGGCGTATTGCATCAGCCTCGGCTGCATTTCGCAAAATTGCCGACGGATGATATGTCGGCCAAATCTTCAGACCTTGAGCTGATGAATGCATCATACCCCGTATAGTCTTGATGCTGTCGTTTCGTCCCGTCAGCGCAAACATCGCAGTTGCACCCATCGCCACCACAATTTTTGGCTGGATCAGGTCAAGTTCCTTGTCCAGCCACCATTTGCAATGTTGGATTTCGGAACGGTTGGGACGTTCATGAATGCGGCGTTTTCCACGTGGGGAGAACTTGAAATGTTTGACAGCGTTGGTGATATAGATTCCGGATCGGTCGAAGCGAGCGGCCGTGAGCGCATCATCAAAAATTTGTCCCGCAGTACCAACAAACGGTTTGCCTGAAATGTCCTCCTGATCTCCCGGTTGTTCACCCACAAACATGACGCTGGCGTTGTCCGAGCCCTCACCAAAAACAGTTTGTGTGGCATGACAATGAAGCGCGCAACCTTTGCAGCTTCCCGCCGCACTGCGAAGCTGTTCGATTGTATCGAATTTGTTGTCGGTGGCAGACGGACGCTCGACGGCAGGTGCCTTGAACTTGTCCAAATGAACAGAGGGCATGCTTGGCATCTGGTCGCGCATTTTCTGGACCCGGTGCGCGGCCCCCGCAATCAAATACGGGATGAGCGCTGCTTCAGGAAGATTTTTCCAATACTTGCGCGGCATCTCACTTTGCATCGCTTTTACCTTGAGCCGCGCGGGGTTAAAAATATTTGAATAGTATGTCCGCCATAAATCTTCCGTGGTGTCGTTGACAACATGGCGTTCGCCATCTGGTTCCGCATAAGACAACTGCCCACCTGCAAAAATGGCGTTGGCTTTCGGAGTAGAAATCACCCAGTCCATATCGGCAAAGCGATTGGCAAAAAATGGCCCCGTCAGTTCAACGATGTGATGATCAGGCTCAAACCACGCACCGAATGATCTGCGTTCGCCGCTGCTTTCCAATTCACGAAAGCGCACGAAGGCTTTCATTTTGTGGCAATCGCGGCTCACGCTTTTTGCCAGAACATGCAATTGATGCACGTCCAGGTCAGCAGGATTTGCCAACAGATGGGGTCCTTCCTGCAAACGCCATAGGACCATGTAAGCCCACGAAAATCGTTCGCTGTTATTGTGGGCAAGCACTTTTTGGGCGAGATCCAAAAATTCTTGGGGCACGGTAATTTTTGTATCGGATTTTGCGGATGAAGGAAGGCTTTCATCGAACAACGACGTTTGCGCTGCATGATCGTCCCAATGAACCTGATGTGGCGATACCTTGCGAGCAAGCAGGTCGCGAGCTTCATCTCGCCATGCTTGAAATGCTCCAAGGTTGGGAATGGTTTTGTAAATCATCAAAACAATGAAAGCTGTTCGGCGGGCGGCGCAAAGCGTGCCCGCAAGTCAGAAACGTCAGTCAATTTTCCGGGATGCCAGTCTTTCAAAACAATAAACAGCTTGGCCTTGCTCATGCTGGCGCCCATCAGCAGCATATCGGCATACCCAAGCCCTGAGGAGCGTCTTGCTTGCAGCAGGCGTTTCACAGTCTTCACCCCAAAACCTGGAACGCGCAGCAACATTTCCTTGGAAGAAGTTTGAACATCAAGCGGAAATTGATGGCGATTTTTCAGAGCCCAAGAGAGTTTGGGATCAATGGCAAGATCCAACATGCCACCGTCAGCTGTGGCGGTGATTTCATCAACATTGAAACCATAAAACCGCATCAACCAGTCCGCTTGATACAAACGGTGTTCACGTATGAGTGGCGGCTTGATCAATGGCAGGATTTTTGACGCGTCAGGAATAGGGCTGAAGGCCGAATAATACACCCGCTTCAGTTTATAGCTTCCATAAAGTGAGGCGCTGCGCATCAACACGGTTGCGTCATTGGATTGATCGGCCCCCACGATCATTTGTGTACTTTGCCCGGCAGGCGCAAAAACCTTCTGTCGCTTGCTCACCATTGTTGGCTCGCGAGCTTCGTCAATGGTCGAACGAATACCTGCCATGGCCTGTTTGATGGTCACAACGTCTTTTTCTGGAGCCAGATTTTGCAATGATACATCATCGGGCAATTCGATGTTGATGGACAGTCGGTCTGCATAAAGCCCCGCCTCGGATATCACGTCTTGCGAAGCATTGGGAATGGTCTTGAGATGTATATAACCCCGAAAATTATGAGTGGTGCGAAGTTCCCTTACAATCCGAACCATATCCTCCATGGTCTTTTCAGACGACTTGATGATACCGGATGACAGGAACAAACCCTCAATGTAATTGCGACGATAGAAATCCAGCGTGAGGCCAACAACTTCTTCCACTGTGAAGCGCGCACGTTGAACATTGCTGGAGGCGCGATTGATGCAAAATACACAGTCGTAAATGCAGAAATTCGTCATCAGTATTTTGAGCAACGAAATGCAACGGCCATCCGGGGCATAGGCATGGCAAATACCATGACCTTCCGTGGACCCCAATCCCTTGCCGTCAGCGGAGTTTCGTTTTGTGGTGCCACTCGACGCGCACGACGCATCATATTTGGCAGCATCACTCAGAATTTCGAGCTTTTGAATGAGGGTGTGCTGTGTCATTGTTCTATTTATGTTCTAGTGTTATCCAATGCCATATGCAACCTTAAAATCGACCTGCGGCGATAATCTGAATCAATGGACTGACGACTTGCCAGGCTCGCACTGTACTTGACAAAATTCCAGCGGAACAAAACCCAAAGCAGAGCGTTTCAACCCCACAACGCTTTTAAAAGGATTTCAACGCGGCTTTCAGTGTCCTGCTTGTGGCAATTTTGTCATTCGCTGCGCACCCACTCAAACCGATGCACGAAACAATACAGACGCACGGACAACAACCTGAAGCTTTGGCAGAACTGGCCAAGACGACCCGCGAAAAAACTCCAGGTGAAGGACCTCAAGAGATGGAAGCAGATCGCGAAACCAAGCCAATTCCAACGCAAAATGCGAAGAAACATGAGGTGGCTGAAGCGCTGCTGAATGCAGGTGCAAAGGGTAAAAAGTTGGACCCTGAAACCGCCGGCGTAAACGAGCTGCCGGACCGCACCAGAACCAAAACTTAAGGCTCACCTGAAGCCAATCACTGACAATGGAGAAATAGTTATGCAAAAACGCGACAAGAACCAAAAAACCACGCTTGAAAACATGTTCGAACATGCTTTGAAAGACATCTACTACGCTGAAAAGGCGATCCACAAGTCGCTGCCAAAGGTGATCAAAGCCGCGCAATCCGCGGAGTTGAAAGACGCCCTGACTGCACATCGTGACGAGACGGCTGGCCAGATTGAACACCTCGAAGGAATATTTGAAAAACTGGGCGTCCCTGCAAAAGGCCAAAAGTGCGAGGCGATTGACGGCATCTTGGCAGAAGTCTCCAGCGCCATTGAAGACTTTGGTGACACATCAGGTTGCGATGCAGCCATCGTCTATGCTGGCCAGGCTGTTGAACACTATGAGATCACGCGTTACGGCACGATGCGCGTCTGGGCAGAGGAGCTCGGTTGGTCTGACATTGAGGCGATTTTGGCCACGATCCGGAATGAAGAACGAGCAGCAGACGAGAAAATGACTGCTTTGGCTGAAGGCTCGTTCAACAGCATTGCAAACGAACAAGACGAAACAGCAGGCGAGCCTTCCCAACGAAAGGTCGCTTGAGCCGATTGACAAAAACTGTCTAAAACTTTCCCGGCATTGCAGAAAAATGCAATGTCTGGGAAGGTTGATTTTTAGCACGCGCAATGTGATCGAGTTCGGATGCGTATATCGTGGTGAATTGGCTGCTCCCTAAGCCTGAAGGGCTATACTGTGTTCCGGGCGATTTTCATATCGACCCGCGCTCTGCTGTTGGAAAAGCAATTGTTACCCACGGTCACTCCGATCATGCTTATGCCGGACATCGAAATGTGTTGGCAACGCCCGAAACCTTGGCGGTGATGTCGACCAGATTGGGATCGGGGTCAGGCGATCACAAACAATCACTCCAATACGGGGAGAATATCCGCATCAACGATGTTTCTGTCCATCTCGTTCCTGCTGGTCATGTTCTTGGGTCTGCCCAGATTGTCATGGAACATGCAGGGCAACGGGTTGTCGTGTCCGGAGACTACAAGAGACGCCGCGATCCGACATGTGCAGAATTTGAAGTGGTGAAATGCGACGTCTTCGTAACCGAGGCCACGTTTGCACTGCCAGTCTTCATTCATGAAGCTGATATCAATGAAATTGCCAAGCTCTTGGCCTCACTCGAACTGTTTCCTGAACGCACACATCAAGTCGGCGTGTACTCACTCGGTAAATGTCAGCGGTTGATTGCCCTGTTGCGTGAGGCAGGATACACAAAAACCATATGGCTGCATGGCGCAATGAAGACCATGTGCGATTTGTATGAGAGCCTGGGTGTCAGGCTTGGCGATTTGCGGCTTGTTTCAGATAGCAATGAACCATTGGCGGGGGAAATTGTATTGTGCCCACCGTCAACACTGGGCGATCGGTGGAGCAGACGGTTTTCCGATCCCATCCCGGTGCTGGCATCGGGTTGGATGCGCATCAGGGCGCGTGCGCGGCAGCGCGGTGTTGAACTGCCGTTGATCATCTCGGATCACGCTGACTGGCCTGAACTTGTTCAAACCATCAAGGATGTGGAAGCCCCCGAAATCTGGATCACGCACGGCCGCGAAGACGCTTTGATCATGCAGGCGCGGTCCATGGGGCTGAAGGCAAAGGCCCTCGCCATGGTGGGTTTTGATGAGGACGCCGAATGAAGCAATTCGCGATGCTGCTGGATCGATTGAGCTATACCCCGTCAAGAACCGGAAAAATGACGCTCATGGCCGCCTATTTTCTGTCAGTTCCAGACCCAGACCGGGGATACGCTCTGGCAGCATTGACCAACGAAATTCAGTTTGCATTGGCTTCGCGGAAAATTATCCAAAGTCTTGCGACGCGGCATGTCTCCGCTGACATGTTTCAGATTTCACGCGACTATGTTGGAGACAGCGCAGAAACCCTTGCATTGATCTGGCCAAATAAATTGGAAGGGGAAGGACCAAGCCTCGGTGAAGTGTTTCGACAGTTATCGGCGGTCAGTCGCAGTGATGCCGATGAACTGATTGCAGGTTGGCTCGATCAATTGGATGCGACGGGCAGGTGGGCACTCCTGAAATTCGTTGGAGGAGCATTGCGCACAGGGGTCTCAGCACGGCTTGCCAAGCTTGCCGTTGCGCAAGCCTTTGGAAAGAATGTCGACCATATCGAGCAAGCCTGGCATGGCCTCAACTTACCATATACCGCTTTGTTTAATTGGCTGGAAGGCAGAACAGATGCCCTGCCAACTCAGGATGGTCCCGTGTTTCGTC
Source organism: Hyphomicrobiales bacterium (assembly GCA_031418195.1). Classification (GTDB taxonomy): domain Bacteria; phylum Pseudomonadota; class Alphaproteobacteria; order Rhizobiales; family Aestuariivirgaceae; genus Aestuariivirga. The sequence goes on from JANOXA010000031.1 coordinate 43,844, forward strand.
CATTGATGCTGGCGCATGCTTTGGAAGACCGGGAACTCGAATTGCTTGAACCACAAAAATATCAGGTTGAATGGAAATGGGATGGCATTCGTGTGCAGATCAGCAGTCGCGCCAATGGTTTCAAAATGTTTTCGCGCACGGGCGATGAAATCAATGGCAGTTTCCCGGAAATCACGGGGTCGGGCTTTGATGCCACACTTGATGGCGAGCTGCTGATAGGGCGGAACGGCGTTGTGGCTCCTTTCCAGGACCTTCAACAGCGGCTCAACCGAAAAACAGTGAGCCGCAAACTGTTGGATCAATATCCGGCGTTTGTCAGGCTCTATGACGTGCTGGATATCGGGGATGAGGATCTTCGAGGCCTGCCCCTCTTGAAGCGCCGGCAAAAATTGGAAGATTGGTTCCAACAAGTCAAACCGTCCTGGGCCGACCTCTCTGAAATCATAGTCCCTGCTTCGTTGAGCGATCTGAAAGACATCTGGGCGGCCTCGCGCGCCGAGGCTATTGAGGGGATGATGCTGAAACGCAGCGACAGTGGATATGTGGCTGGACGGCCAAAAGGACTTTGGTGGAAATGGAAACGTGCTCCACTGACAGCGGATTGCGTGATGCTCTATGCACAACGTGGGTCGGGCAAGCGCAGTTCGTACTATTCTGATTTTACGTTCGGGGCTTGGGATGAAACCAAAACACCACCTGAACTTGTTCCGGTTGGCAAAGCATATTCCGGTTTCACAGATGAAGAACTTAAGAAGCTGGACAATTTTGTTCGCCACAACACAACCAAAACATTTGGGCCGGTCAGGCAGGTAAGGCCCGCGCTCGTGCTTGAAGTTGCTTTCGACGCGGTTCAAAAATCAACCCGGCACAAATCCGGCATTGCCATGCGTTTCCCACGCATTTCACGCATCCGTTGGGACAAGCCCGCCATTGAAGCGGACACATTGCAGACAATTGGCGCATTGATGTGAAAATGTCGCCAATTCAAGGAAGTGGGCTTTTAATATCCCAGATCGAAATCGGCCGTCAGAGCTTTGATTTTTCTGATCAAAATCTGTGGATTTGCGGGCTTGCTGACAAACCCAATAGACCTGAGATCTTCCGGCATGTCGCGCTGGTCCCCTCCGGATAGGAACAGCACCGGGACGTGCCTGGCGCGCAAGGCGCGCGCAATGTCGTGGGTGGTGCCATCGGATACTTTTATGTCAAGAAGTGCGAATGAAATATTTTCGCTCATCATCTCCATGGCGATGCTGCACGAAGCAGTCACTCTGGGGATGCCCACCAATGCATGCCGCACAATGTTAGCGAGATCGTCTGATAAAATAGCATCGTCTTCCAAAATCAGCACATTTTTTTCTATGCACGTTAGAGCGTTTTCCGAACTGTCTGAATCGAGAGGGATTCCCAAATCAGTTTTAAAGTGATTCAAGCTGTCTGCCGGGCTTGGAGGCGGCAGTTATGGCTAGAGCTTACTCAATTGATCTTCGGACACGTGTTGTTGGGGT